>NZ_LMMY01000009.1:279146-286641 GCF_001422865.1 Aeromicrobium sp. Leaf272 | reverse complement strand
GAGCATCGACGTCGAGGCCGGTGACGAGACGTCGAGGACGTTCACGATCGACCGCCCCGGCCAGGTGGCGGTGGAGTCGCACGCCACCCACGCCGTGATCGTGCAGCTCGTCGTCCGGCCCTGACCCGTGCTCGATCCGTTCGTGGGAGCCGTGCTGCCGCTGCCGATGCACGGCGTCGGCGGCTCGACGGACCTGCCGATCCCGTTCCTGTACGCGATCGTCGGTGCGTCGTGGGCGCTCACCATCTCCTTCGCCGTGCTGGCGTTCGCGTGGAAGGAGCCGCGCCTCCAGCCGCCGGCCGGGCACGTCGTCCTCGACGAGCCGTCGCGGCGGCCGTGGCTCGCCGTGCTGGGTGCGCTGCTCGCCGCCTGGTTCCTGGGTGCCCTGTTCCTCGGCCCCGACGACGCGACGAACCCGGGCATCGCCGCCTTCTACATCCTCGTGTGGGTGGGGCTGGTGCCGTTGGCGCTGCTCGCCGGGCACGTGTGGAAGGACCTGTCGCCGTGGCGGTCGCTGCAGTGGCTGGTGGGTCGCGCGACCGGTCGTCCGGAGGGCTTCGTGGCCTACCGCGACGTCTGGGGCTACTGGCCGGCGGCGGTGGGGCTGTTCGCCTTCGTGTGGCTCGAGCTGGTCTCGCCCGACGCCGGCGACGTCGTCACGGTGCGCACCTGGGTGGCCACCTACGTGGTCGTCACGGTGCTGGGCGGTGTGCTGTTCGGCCCGCGCTGGTTCGACCGCGCCGACCCGTTCGACGTCTACAGCGCCTTCGTGGCTCGCCTCGCCCCGCTCGTGCGTGACCGCAGGTTCGACCCGCACGACCCGTTGCGCTCTCTGCCGCTGCTGCCCGTCGCGCCCGGCCTGGTGGCCGCGATCGCGGTGCTGCTGGGGTCCACGGCCTTCGACAGCTTCTCGGCGTCCGAGCGGTGGCAGTCGGGCTCGCACTCCACGCTCACGACGTCACTGGTGCTGCTGCTGTTCTGCGTCGTGGTCGGCGTGGCGTTCGTCGCGGCGTCGGTGGCCACGGGCGGGGTCACGCCACACGAGCGCCGGGCGCTGCCCGGACTGATGGCGCACTCGCTGGTGCCGATCGTCGTGGGCTACATCTTCGCCCACTACCTGACCTACCTGCTCGAGCGCGGCCAGGCCGCGGCGATCGACCTGCTCCAGCTCCTGGGGGTCGGCAACGGGCTGGAGGTCTCGTACTTCCTGTCCGAGCACCCGGACGTGCTGGCCGTCTACAAGGTCGGGTTCGTGGTGGCCGGGCACGTCGTGGCCGTCGTCGCGGCGCACGACCGGGCACTCGCGCTGCTGCCGCGTGCGCACCGGCTCACCGGCCAGCTCGCCATGCTCGTGCTCATGGTCGGCTACACGTTCACCGGCATCTACCTGCTCCTCTCGGTCTAGGCTCGACGGATGGAGCCGACGGTCGCGGGAGAGGTGCTGACGACGCACCCGGTGGCCGTGCTGGCCATCCCCGCGTTCATCCCGGTCGTGGTGATCGTCGCGACGGTCCTGTGGATCGCCCGCAAGGACCGGCTGGCGGAGGCCGCGGAGCACGAGGCCGGCGACCCCGTCGCTCCGGTCCTGCCCGTGCCGGTCCCCGTGGCCGCCGTCGATCCCACTCGCGGTGAGACCCGCGGCCGGCCCTGGCGCGACCGCCTCCCCCGCCTCGTCATCGGCGACGAGGACTGACAGGTCGTCCCGCGGGGCGGGTTGGCACTCTCGGGACCCGATTGCCAGTCGTTGGTTAGCACTCCTATAGTGAGAGTGCTAGACATCAGACCGGCCCGGTGAGGGTCACGGCCGCAGCGGGAAGGGTTCGCCGCGGCGCAGGGCTCGTCCGTCGCGGGCACCGACCGGTCACACCCACCACGTCGAACCGGAGAGTTCCACATGGCCAAGACCATTGCGTTCAACGAAGAGGCCCGTCGCGGCCTCGAGCGCGGCATGAACCAGCTTGCCGACGCAGTCAAGGTGACGCTCGGCCCCAAGGGTCGCAACGTCGTGCTCGAGAAGAAGTGGGGCGCGCCCACGATCACCAACGACGGTGTCTCCATCGCCAAGGAGATCGAGCTCGAGGACCCCTACGAGAAGATCGGCGCCGAGCTCGTCAAGGAGGTCGCCAAGAAGACCGACGACGTCGCCGGTGACGGCACCACCACGGCCACCGTGCTGGCCCAGGCGCTCGTGCGCGAGGGTCTGCGCAACGTGGCCGCCGGCGCCAACCCGATGGGCCTGAAGAAGGGCATCGAGGCCGCCGTCGAGGCCATCAGCAGCCAGCTGCTGGGCATGGCCAAGGATGTCGAGACCAAGGAGCAGATCGCCTCCACCGCGTCCATCTCGGCCGCTGACCCCACGGTCGGCGAGATCATCGCCGAGGCCATGGACAAGGTCGGCAAGGAGGGCGTCATCACGGTCGAGGAGTCGAACACGTTCGGCCTCGACCTCGAGCTCACCGAGGGCATGCGCTTCGACAAGGGTCACCTGTCGGGCTACTTCGTCACCGACCCCGAGCGCATGGAGACGGTCCTCGAGGACCCCTACATCCTCATCGTCAACAGCAAGATCAGCTCGGTCAAGGACTTCGTCCCGGTGCTCGAGAAGGTCATGCAGTCGGGCAAGCCGCTCGCGATCATCGCCGAGGACGTCGAGGGCGAGGCCCTGGCCACCCTGATCGTCAACAAGATGCGCGGCACCTTCAAGTCGGTCGCCATCAAGGCCCCCGGCTTCGGTGACCGCCGCAAGGCCATGCTGGCCGACATCGCCATCCTCACCGGTGGCGAGGTCATCAGCGAGGAGGTCGGCCTCAAGCTCGAGAACGCCGACATCTCGCTGCTCGGCACGGCCCGCAAGGTCGTCACGACCAAGGACGAGACCACGATCGTCGAGGGTGGCGGCTCGCAGGACCAGATCGCCGGACGGGTCAACCAGATCCGCGCCGAGATCGATAACAGCGACTCCGACTACGACCGCGAGAAGCTCCAGGAGCGCCTCGCGAAGCTGGCCGGCGGCGTGGCCGTCATCAAGGTCGGCGCGGCCACGGAGGTCGAGCTCAAGGAGCGCAAGCACCGCATCGAGGACGCCGTGCGCAACGCCAAGGCGGCCGTCGAGGAGGGCATCGTCGCCGGTGGCGGCGTGGCGCTCGTCCAGGCCACCAAGGCCGCGTTCGAGAAGCTCGAGCTCGAGGGTGACGAGGCCACGGGTGCCAACATCGTGCGCACCGCCGCGTCGGCCCCGCTGAAGCAGATCGCGATCAACGCCGGCCTCGAGGGCGGCGTCGTGGCGGAGAAGGTCGCCGGCCTCGACGCCGGTCACGGCCTGAACGCCGCCACGGGCGAGTACGTCGACCTCATCGCCGCGGGCATCATCGACCCGGCCAAGGTCACGCGCTCCGCGCTGCAGAACGCCGCGTCCATCGCGGCGCTGTTCCTCACCACCGAGGCCGTCGTGGCCGACAAGCCGGAGCCGGCTGCCGCCGGTGGCGGCGCGCCGGACATGGGCGACATGGGCGGCATGGGCTTCTGAGCCCCCACCCGCACCACCCCTGACGAGGGCCCCGACCACCGCGAGGTGGTCGGGGCCCTCGCACGTGCGGCGGGTCGTGTCGGCGGGGCGTGGCAGGCTGCTCCGCGTGGCACGTGCACCGGTACCCGAGGCGTTGCTGGCGCAGGTGGCCGCCGTCCTCGACGACCTGCCCGAGACGCGCCGCGAGCGAGCCTGGACGGGGACCCGATGGGTGGTGCGAGGACACAACGTCGCCCACGTGTTCGGGGGTGAGGACGGCCTCGTGCGGGTCACCTTCCGGGCGCCGATGGACGAGGTGGCCGCCTTCGAGCACCTCGGCCACCCCTACTTCCGCGTCGGGCGCAGCGGCGACGTGGTGGGGCTGGTGCTCGACGACGGTCCCGGCGTCGAGCCGGCGGAGCTGCGCGAGCTGCTCACGGAGTCGTACTGCGTGCAGGCCCCGCAGGAGCTCGTCGCGCAGGTCGAGCGTCCCGCGCACTGAGGTCGGCGCGGCTGGCAGGATGCACGGGTGATCACGACGCCGACGCAGGACGCGATGGGCCCGGGCATGGACCCCGGCCACCGAGAGCGTCTGCGCGCGGCCGGGGCCGAGGCCGGCGCGATCGACGCCCTCACCTGGCACCGTGCGACCGAGGGTGTCCCGCAGTGGTGGCACGACTGCGACAACGCCCTCTACCTCGCCGAGGGCGCCTGCCTGCCGGAGAAGGTCCTCGCCCAGCTGACGCTGTTCCCCGTCCGCGACGTCGTGATCGCCGTCGGGTCCGCCCTGCGCACCGTGTCGACCCTGCTCGTCGGCGGCGACGAGGCCACCGTGTTCGTCGACGCCGGCTGCGAGATCACCGCCGGCGAGCTGTTCTGCGGCGGCGGGTCCAGCATCGTGCTGCACGGCCCGCTCATCGCCACGCGGTGCGCCGTGGTCGACGCCCGCAACGGGGGGAGCATCGTGGCCGGCCCCGAGCAGCTGTGGGCCTCCGACGTGTACGTCGCGACGGACGACATGCACCGGCTCGAGGACCGCGTCACGGGCGAGCGGATCAACCCGTTCGGCGCCGACATCCGCCTCGGCCGGCACGTGTGGCTGTGCAAGGACGCCGTGGTGACCGGTCACGCCGACGTCGGCGACGGCGCCGTCGTGGCGATGCGGTCGGTGGTGCGTGGTCAGAAGGTCCCGGCCCACAGCGTGGTCGCCGGGGTGCCGGCGAGGGTGGTCCGCGACGACGTGGTCTGGTCCTACGACGACCGGGCCTGAGTCGTACCACTACCGCGGCCCCTGCTCGGCCCGTTCTCGCATGCTGGGCGTGGTCACGGTGTCGTGACGGGAGTTCGTAGCGTGCAGGGGTCGTCCTCACCCGGACGACGTCCCCTGCCCCCGTGTCGGCCGATCGCCGAGAGAAGGACCCCGCCATGTCTGAGCAGCCCACCACCATCGAGGCCCCGAAGCGGCGAGGTCCGCTCGTCGCGGGCGCGGCCGTCGCGGCCGTCGTCGTGATCGCCCTCGTCGCGTTCTTCCTGACCCGCGGCGACGACGCGACGAGCGCCGCCGGCGAGGACGCCGAGACGGTCTCCATCGGCGTCGTCGGTGCCAGCGACCCGTACTGGGAGGTCTTCGTCGACGCCGCCGCCGCGGAGGGCATCGACGTGGAGCTGCGCGACTTCACCGACTACACGCAGCCGAACCCTGCGGTCAGTGCGGGCGAGCTGGACCTCAACCAGTTCCAGCACCTGGTCTACCTGGCCGACTACAACCTGGCCAACGACGCTGACCTGACCCCGGTCGGCTCCACCGCCGTGTACCCGCTGGGTCTGTACTCCTCGCAGCACGACGCCGTCGGCGACATCCCGGACGGCGGCACCGTGGCCGTCCCGGACGACGTGAGCAACCAGGCCCGCGCCCTCGGCATCCTCGCCAAGAACGGTCTGATCGAGCTCGACGGCGAGCCGTCGATCTTCACCGACCTCTCCGACGTCGACACCGGGGCCTCGCGGGTGAAGGTCGAGGCGCTCGCGGCCGACGTGACCGCGACCAGCCTGGAGGACCTCGACGCGGCGGTCATCAACAACGACTTCGTGGAGAAGGCCGGCCTGTCGTTCGACGACGCCCTGGCGACCGACGACGCCGCCGACCCGACGGCCGAGCCCTACGTCAACGTGTTCGTGGCCCGCGCCGAGGACGCCGACAACCCCACCTACCAGCGCCTCGTCGAGATCTTCCAGGACACCAAGGCCGTGACCGACGGCCTCCAGCAGGTCTCCGGCGGAACCGCCCAGCTGGTGAAGGCGCCGCGGTCCGAGCTCGTCGACGTGTACGAGCGGGCCGAGGCCGAGACGAAGGCCAACCAGTCCTGACGCCGCTCGTGCCCGACGACCACGACCTGGTCGTCGGGCACGGGCCTGCGCGTCCGACGTCCAGGAGGAGACCATGGCCCTGATCGAGATCGAGGGTGTCAGCAAGACGTACCCGCCCACCCGTCGCGGTGGTGAGCCCGTGCACGCCGTCGACGACGTCACCCTCCACGTCGAGGCCGGGGAGATCGTCGGCGTGGTGGGCTACTCCGGCGCCGGGAAGTCGACCCTGGTCCGGCTGGTCAACGCGCTCGAGCCGGCCACGAGCGGCACGATCCGCGTCGACGGCACCGACGTGACGACGCTGTCGGAGCGGCAGCTGCAGGGGGTTCGGCGCGGCATCGGCATGATCTTCCAGCAGTTCAACCTGTTCCACTCCCGCACGGTCTACGGCAACGTGGCCTACCCGCTCGCGGTCGCGGGCGTGCCGCAGGCGGAGCGCCACGCGCGGATCGAGCGGCTGCTCGACTTCGTGGGGCTGAGCGAGAAGGCGCACCAGCACCCCGAGCAGCTCTCCGGCGGGCAGAAGCAGCGCGTGGCGATCGCCCGCGCCCTCGCCACCGACCCCGCGATCCTGCTGGCCGACGAGGCCACGAGCGCACTCGACCCCGAGACCACGGCCGACGTCGTGGCGCTGCTGCGCCGGGTGAACGCCGAGCTGGGCGTCACCATCCTCGTGATCACCCACGAGATGGAGGTCGTGAAGAGCCTCGCCGACCGCGTGGTCGTCATGGAGCGCGGCCGCGTCGTCGAGGCCGGATCGACGTTCGACGTCTTCGCCCAGCCGTCGCACCCAGCGACGCAGCGCTTCGTGCGGACGCTCGTCGACGACGTCCCCGACGCGCGTGCCGTCGCGCACCTGCGGGAACGTCACGACGGGCGGCTCATCACGGTCAGCTTCCGCGACGAGAGCGTCAGCCAGTCGCGGGTCTTTGCCGAGCTGGTGCGGCGTGACGTCGAGTTCGAGCTGGTCTTCGGTGGGATCGAGGACGTCCAGGGTCGCGCGTTCGGCCACCTCACGTTGGAGCTGCGCGGCGAGGACGCCGCCGTCGAGGACGCCGTGCGACGCATCGGCGAGCTCGTGACGGTGACCGACGTGCCGGAGGCGGAGGCCCGCGTCGCGGTCGCCGGCTCGACGGGGGAGGTGGCCTGATGGATCGCGTCCTGGAGCTGCGCGGGGAGTTCGTCTCCGAGTTCTTCGTGACCCTCTACCTCGCGGGGGCCGGTCTGCTGCTCGGTGGGCTGCTCGGGCTGGTGCTCGGCACGACGCTGTACGTGACCCGGCGGGGCGGCATCTGGCCCAACGCCGTGGCCAACACGCTGCTCAACGTGGTGGTGAACTTCTTCCGCCCGATCCCGTTCATCCTCCTGGCGATCGCGCTGCAGCCGTTCGTGCGCGAGGTCGGGATCCGCGGCATCGGCAACGAGTTCGCGATCATCGCGATCGTCGTCGCGTCGATGTTCGGCATCGGGCGGATCGTCGAGCAGAACCTGGTGAGCGTCCAGCCGGGCGTCCTCGAGGCGGCCCGCGCGATGGGGGCCAGCCGGCTGCGGGTGGTGCTCACCGTCCTGCTGCCCGAGGCGTTCGGCCCGCTCATCCTCGGCTTCACGTTCGCCGTCGTGGCG
>NZ_LMMY01000009.1:272035-279124 GCF_001422865.1 Aeromicrobium sp. Leaf272 | reverse complement strand
CCTTCGGGCTGCGCCAGTTCAACGGCTACGTCACGTGGACGGCGATCCTCCTGGTCATCGTCATCGTGCAGGTGCTGCAGTTCGCCGGCAACGCCTGGGCGCGGAAGGTGCTGCGGCGGTAGGGCCCGGCGACCGCCGTTTCGGACAGTTCCGGGGCAGTTGCACCCCGGACAGTGCCCCGGACGTGTCCGAAACGGGAGCGCTGGCCCGGGAGCGCGGCCGCGGTCAGAGCGCGGTGCGGACGTCCTGCAGCTCGGGGAAGAACGTCAGCTCGAGCGCGCGCTGCAGGAAGGACGTGCCGCTCGAGCCTCCGGTGCCGCGCTTGTGGCCGATGATCCGCTGCACCGTCTTGAGGTGGCGGAACCGCCAGAGGTGGAACCCCTCCTCGACGTCGACGAGCTCCTCGCACGTCTCGTAGACCTCCCAGTGGCGCTCGGGGTCGGCGTAGACGCGGCGGAACACCTCCACGACGCCGGGGTGCGGCTCGTAGGGCTGCGTGAGGTCGCGCTCGAGGACCGCGGGCGGCACGTCGTGGCCCTGGCGGGCCAGGTGGCCCAGGAAGGCGTCGTAGAGGCTGGGCGCGGCGAGGTCGGCGGCCAGCTGCGCCTGGGTGTCGGGCTCGTGCTCGAACACCTTGACCATCGCCGGTGTCTTGTTGCCGAGCAGGAACTCCACCGTCCGGTACTGCGCCGACTGGAACCCCGACGCCTTGCCGAGCGCGTCGCGGAACTGCAGGTACTCCACGGGGGTCAGCGTCTCGAGCACGCCCCACTGCTCGAACATCTGTCGCTGGACGGCCTTGACGCGGGCCAGCCGCTTGAGCGCGTGGGCGAGCTCGTCGGCGTCGATCAGCGCGATGGCCGAGCGCAGCTCGTGCACCAGCTGCTTGAGCCACAGCTCGGTCACCTGGTGCTGGACGACGAAGAGCATCTCGTCGTGGTGGTCGGTGACCGGCTGCTGTGCGGCGAGCAGCAGGTCCAGGCGCAGGTAGGAGCCGTACGTCGACTCGCCCGCCAGGTCGGTGGCGACGCCGTCCTCGACGGGTCGGTGGGTGGGCCTCATGCCCTCGATGGTGCCCCAGGCGCGGGTCGGGCCGCGCCGCGGTCAGGGCAGGGTGTGCCGGCGGAAGCGCACGGTCTCGCCCGGGCGAGCCTGCGCGAGGCGGTCGAGGCCGCGGCCGGTGACCACCCCGATGACCGGGTAGCCGCCGGTGACGGGGTGGTCGGGCCCGAGCACGACCGGGAGCCCGGCCGACGTCACCTGCACGCTGCCGCGCACGCACGGCTCGCTGGGCAGCTCTCCGTCGACGGCCCGCTCGAGGCCGGTGCGACCGGGAGCGGGGTGGTCCAGCCGGACGCCGATGCGGTCCGACCGCTCGGACACGACCCAGCCGGTGCCGAGGAACGCGGCCAGGGCGTCGGGCGTGAACCAGTCGTCGCGCGGACCGAGCACCACCTCGACGGTCGTGGTGCCGGGGGTCAGCAGGCTCGGGACGGGGGCGACGTCGGGCGGATCCTGGAGCGTCTCCCCGACGGCGATGTCGTCGCCGGAGGTCAGTGCCGGTGGTCCGAGCCGGCTGAGGGTGTCGGCGCTGCGCGAACCCAGGGTCGAAGGCACGTCGATGCCGCCGGCGACCGCCACGTAGCCGCGCAGGCCGTGGCCGAACGCGGCGACCGCGAGGTGCCGCCCGGCGCCCAGGCGCACCGCCCGACCGTGCTCGACCGGAGCACCGTCGACCAGCACCGGCCCGACCGCCCCCGTCACGGCGACGACGTGCTCGGACGTGGCCCGCAGCTCGAGGCCGCCTCCGAGCACCTCCAGGACGGCGGTGCCGGACGCGTCGCCCACGAGGGTCCGGGCCTGGTGGAGGGCTCGCCGGTCGAAGGCCCCCGCGGCGCCGACCCCCTGCGCGGCCAGCCCCGGTCGCCCGTCGTCCTGGACGAGCGTCAGGGGCCCGGGGTGCACGACGACCAGGCTCACGGCGAGGCCCCGGGGCCGGCGGCGCGGAAGCGGACGGTGTCGCCCGGTGCGAGCAGTGCCGCAGGGGAGCGCTCGACGTCGAAGAGCACCACGTCGGTGCGTCCGACCAACTGCCAGCCACCGGGCGACTCCCGCGGGTAGACGCCGCTGAACCCGCCGGCCAGGGCCACGGCGCCGGCGGGAACCCGTGGCCGGGGCGTGTCCTTGCGGGGGACCGTGAGCCGCGGGTCGCCGTCGACCAGGTAGGCGAAGCCGGGGGCGAACCCGCCGAAGGCGACGGTCCAGGGTGTTGCGGTGTGCGCGCCCACCACGGCCTCGACGCTCATCTGAGTCGCCTCGGCCACGGCGTCGAGGTCGGGCCCGTCGTAGACGACGTCGACCACGTGCTCACGCGCGCCGGACGTCGACGCCGTGGGCGCCGGAGGGACGCTGCGGGCCAGCGCTCGCATCGTCGACGGTCGACCGCGCAGGAGCACGGTGCGCGCCCCCAGCACGGCCTCCACGACGTCGGGGTGGTCGACCAGTGCCGCGTGGCGGCGGCGCGCCTCGTCGAGGTCGTCGCAGTCCAGGAGCACGGCGTCCTCCCCGCACGCGAGCACCCTCACACGAACGGTCCGACCCCGTGCCCGGCCTCCGCCAGGGCGGCGCGCACGGCCCGGACGAGGGCGAGCGCGTCGGGGGAGTCGCCGTGCACGCACAGCGAGTCGACCTGGCCGGCGAGGCGCAGCGCCTGGGACACGACCTCGTCGACGTCGCCCAGCACCGCGCCCGGCTGGTCACGCGGGACGAGGGTCCCGGCGGCGGTGTACGCGCGATCGGCGAAGCCCTCGGCGACGGTCGGGAGCCCCTCGGTGGCGGCGAGCCGCAGCGAGACGGCCCCGGGCAGCCCGAGGAGCGGAAGCCCGTACGGTCCCACGGCCTCGACCACGGCCGTCGCCTGCCGCTCGTCGTGCGCGACGGTGTTGTACAGCGCGCCGTGCGGCTTGACGTAGGCCACGCGGCCACCCACGGCGTCGGCCACCTCGGCGAGCAGGTCGATCTGGGCACGCAGCTCGTCGACCAGCTCGTCCGTGGCCGGCTCCTGGGGGCGTCGGCCGAAGCCCTCGCGGTCGGGGTAGCCCACCTGCGCACCGATCGCGACGCCACGCTCGACCGCGCGCTCGCACGCGTCGAGCATGAGCTCCTCGCCGCCGGCGTAGGCGCCGCAGCACACGTTCGCGCTCGTGACGACGTCGAGCAGGGCCAGGTCGTCGGCCGACTCCGCGACGTCGGCGTTCAGGTCGATCCGCACGCCTCCACCCTAGGACCCGCGCGGGGTGCCGGACGGCTCAGCGGGGGAGCGGGTCCACGAGCAGGGCGACGGCCTTGTCGTCCACCCTGGTCAGCACCACGGTGGCGCGCACGGACCCCTTGAGCCGCAGGCGGCGGACCAGCTGCTCGGGCACGACGTCGACGCCGCGCTTCTTGATCGTCAGGGTGCCGACGTCGAGCGCGACGAGCGCCGCCTTGAGCTGCTTCTCGCGGTAGGGCAGCTCCTGCACCACGCGGAAGGAGCGGGCGAGCGGATGGCGCACGTCGACGTCCGTGGTCACCCATGCGATGCGCGGGTCCACCAGCTGGCCGTCGATCCGCTCCGCCAGGCCTCCGACGAGACCGGCGCGGATCACCGCGTCGTCCGGCTCGTGCAGCCAGCCTCCCAGCTCGCCGACGTCGCCGGGTGCGCCGTCGCCGGCCAGGTCGTCACCGCCGGGCAGGGCCGTGGCGCGACGCGGCGCGCGGTCGGTCAGGTCGAGGCCGGCGCCCCACAGGCACGCCTCCACCAGGTCGCCGCCGTCGCTGACCCACTGCGCCTCCACGCCGGTGGGGACCAGCGCGTGCGGGATGCCCGGGAGGGTCTTCACGACCGCGCGACCGGCCAGGTGTGTCGCCACGACCGACCACGGCGGGCTCATCGCCTCGGGGTCGAACACCCGGCCACGGTCGTCGCGGCGGGCCGGGTCGAGGAACACCACCTCGTCGTCCGTCGGGTCAACGTCGGCGGCGTCGGCGCAGAGCACCTCGCCGTCGAGGTCGAGGGCGGCCAGGTTGGCGCGGGCGATGGCGGCACGCACCGGGTCGCGCTCCACGCCCCGGACCCGCAGGCCGGCGCGGGCGAGCGCGAGCAGGTCCGAGCCGATGCCGCAGCCCAGGTCGAGTGCCGCCGTGGCACCCGTGCCGGCGAGGCGTTCGGCACGCAGCCGGGCCACCGAGCCACGGGTGGCCTGCTGCAGCGCCTCGTGGGTGAAGAACATCCGCGCCGCCTCGTCGCCCAGCTTGGTGCGCGCGAGCCCGCGCAGGTGGTTCTGCGTGACGGCCGCCGCCACCAGCTCGACGTCGTGGGCGCGGCGCAGCCGCGTGCCCAGGGCGAGGTCGGACTCGACCCCGGCCCGCTGGTGCACCTCGGCCACCAGCGCCCGTCCCTCGTCGGTCTGCAGCCGCTCGAACGTCGCCAGGTCCACGCGCCCATCCAACCAGCCGCCACGAACGGCGCTCCCTCCTCGCAGGTCGGCGGACGATCGTGCGTCCGCCGACGGCGAACACCCTTTAGCACTCAGTAGGGGTGAGTGCTAGATTCGGAACTGGCACTCGGGTACCGAGACTGCCAACCGTGCACGACCCCCGCGACGGCGTGCACACCCATCACGTTCCATCCGTCATTCCACCAACGTTGAAGGGGAGGTCGACCAGTGTCGGTCACCATCAAGCCGCTCGAGGATCGTCTCGTCATCAAGGCCGTCGAGGCCGAGCAGACCACCGCATCCGGACTCGTCATCCCGGACACCGCCCAGGAGAAGCCGCAGGAGGGTGAGGTCGTGGCCGTGGGCCCCGGTCGCATCGACGACTCCGGCAACCGCGTCCCGCTCGACGTCAACGTCGGCGACAAGGTCATCTTCAGCAAGTACGGCGGAACCGAGGTCAAGTACTCGGGCGAGGAGTTCCTCATCCTCTCCGCCCGCGATGTCCTCGCCGTCGTCTCCTGACGCGTTCTGACGCACGTGGCATCCCGGCTGGCGGCGTTGCTCGTCGCTCGGCGACCGCTCCGCTCCAAGGTCGCCGTCGCGACGGCGCCTTGCCAGTCGGGCGCCACGCACGTCAGAACCGCCTGACGTCACCCGCCGGGTCTCCCGGCGCACTCTGTCCGGCACTCGCCGGGCACCCCATCTGATCCATGCGTAGGAAGGCATCACATGCCCAAGATCCTCGAGTTCGACGAGGACGCACGCCGCGCCCTCGAGCGGGGCGTCGACGCCCTCGCGAACACCGTCAAGGTCACCCTCGGCCCCAAGGGCCGCTACGTCGTGCTCGACAAGAAGTGGGGCGCCCCCACGATCACGAACGACGGTGTCACCGTCGCCCGTGAGGTCGAGCTCGACGACCCGTTCGAGAACCTCGGAGCCCAGCTGGCCAAGGAGGTCGCCACCAAGACGAACGACGTCGCCGGTGACGGCACCACCACGGCCACCGTGCTCGCCCAGGCGATGGTCCACGAGGGCCTGCGCGCCGTGGCCGCCGGCGCCAACCCGGTCGGCCTGAAGAAGGGCATCGAGGCCGCGGTCAAGGCCGTCAGCGAGAAGCTGCACGAGATCGCCCGCGACGTCGACGACATCAAGGACATGACCGACGTCGCCACCGTCTCCTCGCGCGACGCGCACATCGGCGAGCTCATCGCCGAGGCGTTCGACAAGGTCGGCAAGGACGGCGTCATCACCGTCGAGGAGTCCAACACGCTCGGCACGCAGCTCGACTTCACCGAGGGCATGCAGTTCGACAAGGGCTACCTCTCGCCGTACATGGTCACCGACACCGAGCGCATGGAGTCCGTCCTCGACGACCCCTACGTGCTCGTCAACCAGGGCAAGATCAGCTCGGTCGCCGAGCTGCTCCCGCTCCTGGAGAAGGTCATCGGCGCGGGCAAGAGCCTGTTCATCATCGCCGAGGACGTCGAGGGCGAGGCGCTCAGCACGCTGGTCGTCAACAAGATCCGCGGCACGTTCACCTCGGTCGCCGTCAAGGCGCCCGCCTTCGGTGACCGCCGCAAGGCCATGCTGCAGGACATCGCGACGCTCACCGGCGCCACGGTCGTCACGCCCGACGTCGGGCTCAAGCTCGACCAGGTCGGCCTCGAGGTGCTCGGCACCGCCCGTCGCGTCGTCGTCACCAAGGACGACACGACGATCATCGACGGTGGCGGCGAGACCGCCGAGGTCGAGGGCCGGGTCAACCAGATCAAGGCCGAGATCGAGCTCACCGACTCCGACTGGGACCGCGAGAAGCTCCAGGAGCGTCTCGCGAAGCTGGCCGGCGGCGTGTGCGTGATCCAGGTCGGCGCGGCCACCGAGGTCGAGCTCAAGGAGAAGAAGCACCGCATCGAGGACGCCGTCTCGGCGACCCGCGCGGCCATCGAGGAGGGCATCGTCGCCGGTGGCGGCTCCGCCCTCGTCCACGCCGTCTCGGTGCTCGAGGGCGACCTCGGGCTCAGCGGCGACGAGGCCGTCGGCGTGCGCATCGTGCGCAAGGGTGCCGACGCCCCGCTGGAGTGGATCGCCCGCAACGGCGGCGTCTCCGGCGAGGTCGTCGTGTCGAAGGTCCGCGAGTCCGGTGAGGGCTACAACGCCGCCACCGACACCTACGGGGACCTCCTCGCGCAGGGCATCCTCGACCCGGTCAAGGTCACGCGCTCCGCGCTGGCCAACGCCGCGTCCATCACCGCCATGCTGCTCACCACCGAGACCCTGGTGGCCGAGAAGCCGGCCGACGACGAGGGTGACGCCCACGCCGGGCACAACCACTGAGTCGTCGCACCGACGCGTTGTCGACGGCGCCCGCCCCTTCGGGGGTGGGCGCCGTCGTCGTTCCCGCCCGTGCTTGACGCGCCGCCGGCCAACCCGCACCGTGATCCCATGGCCACCGTCGAGGACGTCGAGCGTCTGTGCCTGGCGCTGCCGGAGGTCGCCGAGCGCACCAGCTGGGGCAACCGCGCCTGGTTCGTCGAGAAGGCGATGTTCTGCTGGGTGCGACCGTTCAGCAAGGCCGACCTGAGGCGGTTCGGCGACGACCCGGTGCCGCAGG
>NZ_LMMY01000009.1:270172-272022 GCF_001422865.1 Aeromicrobium sp. Leaf272 | reverse complement strand
GCCGGGCTTCTTCACCATCGAGCACCTGGCGAACCACCCCGGCTTCCTGGTCGAGCTCGACATGGTGGACCCCGCCCGGCTGGAGACCGCGGTCGAGGACGCCTGGCTCGCGCGCGCACCCGCCCGCCTGGCCGAGTCCTGGCTCGCCGACCGCCCCTGACCCGTGCCGCAGATTCCCAGGTCGACCTGGGAATCTTCCGGACTGCACGGCTTTCCCTACGACTGCACGGGTAGCAACCTGTGCTTCTGCAGGTTTCCCAGGTCGACCTGGGAATCTCCCACCCTGCCCCGCGGGGTTCGGGACGTCCGCGTCCCGACCGCACGGGTGCATCCGCGCTCCGACGTCCCGTCGAGGGGCCGCGTGACGGTCATCTCTTGCGCTCGCGACCGACTCGCCATACCGTGGGTATGGATGCGACACTCCCGATGTCACATCACCGTTGTCGAGTAGCCGAGGAGACTGCCATGACGATCACCGAGACCCGCCCCACCACCCCCGACGCCGCCGCGTTCCGTGCGGAGGTCGAGCGTGACGGCGTGCTCGAGCGGCTCCTGTCGTCGTCGGCCCAGCTGTCCTACGACCCCGAGAAGGAGGTCGACTGGGACGCGCCGCTCGACCCGCTGCACGACGGCGTGAACCCCGAGTGGTGCACGCTCTTCGGCACCGACCTGTGGGAGCGCATGACGCCGGAGCAGCGCGCCACGCTCACGCGCCACGAGGCGGCCAGCGTCGCGAGCATCGGCATCTGGTTCGAGATGCTCCTGCAGCAGATGCTGCTCGTCGACATCTACGACAAGGACTACGCGAGCAGCGAGTTCCAGTTCGCGCTCACCGAGATCGCCGACGAGTGCCGCCACTCGATCATGTTCGCCAAGGGCGCCCAGCACATCGCCGGTCGTTCCTACCTGCCCCACCCGCTGCTGCACAAGGCCGCCAAGCTGCTCAAGCTGACGGCGCGCGGCGAGGTCGCCTACACGTCGATCCTGGTGGCCGAGGAGGTCCTCGACGTCATGCAGCGTGACTGGATGCGCGGCGCCTCCGTCTCGCCCCAGGTCAAGACGATCTGCAAGATCCACGTGGTCGAGGAGTCGCGGCACATGAAGTTCGCGCGCCACGAGACCCTCGAGGCCATGAAGGGCATCTCCGAGGCCCGCCGCCGCGCCAGCGCCCTGCAGATCGCGAGCGTCGGCTACTTCATCGTCAAGAGCCTCGTCCGCCCCGAGGTGTACGCCGAGGCCGGGCTCGACGTGAAGGAGGCCGTCGAGGCGGCCAAGAACAACGAGCACCACCACGCGCTCATGCGTCTGTCGTGCGTGCACCTGATGGACTTCCTGGCCGAGGCCGGGCTGCTGACGCCGACGGCCAAGCGGCTGTACCGCCGCGTGCACATGCTCTGAGGCCGCCATGCCCTTCGCCATCACCCAGAGCTGCTGCTCCGACGCCTCCTGCGTGGAGGTGTGCCCGGTCGACTGCATCCACCCGACGCCGGGAGAGCCCGACTTCGGCACGACCGACATCCTCTACGTCGACCCGCGCTCGTGCATCGACTGCGGCGCCTGCGCCGACGCCTGCCCCGCGTCGGCGATCAAGCCGATCGAGATCCTGCGCGGCGGCGAGGCCGTGTTCGCCGAGCTGAACGCCGCCTACTACGAGCAGCGGCCCGAGCGCGAGGTCGCCAAGCAGCAGACCCACGCCCGCGTGCGCCCGGGCGTGCCCACGGGCCTGCGGGTCGCCGTGGTCGGGACCGGCCCGGCCGCGACCTACACCGCACGTGAGCTGCTCGCGGCGTCCGACGCGCACGTGTCGTTCTTCGACCGGCTCCCGGTGCCGGGCGGTCTGCTGCGCGGCG
>NZ_LMMY01000009.1:260599-270135 GCF_001422865.1 Aeromicrobium sp. Leaf272 | reverse complement strand
CCCCCGCGCGCGCCTGTTCATGAACGTGGAGGTCGGTCGGCACCTCTCGCACGAGGAGCTGCTCGAGCACCACGACGCGGTGGTCTACGGCATCGGCGCCCCCGAGGACCGACGGCTCGGCATCGTGGGGGAGGACCTCGAGGGCGTGCACGGATCCACCGAGGTCGTCTCCTGGTACAACGGCGACCCCGACGTCCCGGGCGACGCCGTCGGCGTGCAGGGGGCGAGGGTGTTCGTCGTGGGCAACGGCAACGTCGCGCTCGACGTCGCGCGCCTGCTGCTCAGTGATCCCGGTCGACTGGCCGGCACGGAGATCGCCGACCACGCCCTGGAGGCGCTGCGTCGGGCCGACGTGCGCGAGGTCGTGCTGCTGGGGCGTCGCGGTCCCGAGCACGCCGCCTTCACCCGGCCCGAGCTGCTGACGCTGCCCGACGGCATCGAGCTCTGCGTCGAGGACGACGAGGCGGTCGCGACGGCCCTGGCCGCCCCGGAGCCGGGGACCAACGCCGCGCTGCTGGCCGGGTTCCCGCGCGTGCGGAGCGACTGGACGTCCGAGCCCGGTGGGGGTGCCGGCGCAGGCAAGCGGCTCGTGCTGGCCTTCGGTCGCCGGGTCACGGCCGCGCACGGGGACGGGGTGTTGGCGTCGGTGATCGTGGCGGGCCCCGACGGCGAGGCCGAGGCGCCCACGCAGCTGCTGGTCAGCTCGATCGGCCGGCGCGGTCGCATGGTCCCCGGGCTGCCGTTCGACGAGGAGCGAGGCCTGATCCCGAACCACGACGGCCGGGTCGTCGACCCGGCGACCGGCGAGCCCGTTCCCGGCGCCTACGTCGTCGGCTGGGCCAAGCGCGGGTCGACCGGTGGCATCGGCGCCAACCGGGTGTGCGCGGGCGAGACCGTCACGACGCTGCTGGGCGATGCGGCCGACGGCCGACTTCGCTCCCCGTCGCGGTCGGAGCGGGCACTGTCCCGGCTGGTGCAGCGGCGTCAGCCGCAGCTCGTCCGCGGTGCGGGGGTGCGGGCCATCGAGCGCCGCGAGATCGACGCGGGCCTCGCGAGCGGACGGCCGCGGGTCAAGCTGACCACCGTCGAGGACCTGCTCGCCGCCGGACGGTGAGTGCGGCGAGCCGACTCAGGCGACCGCGGCTGCCAGGTTGGCCAGGGTCGACTCGAGTGCCTCGTGCGGCACGACGGGGAAGTGCAGCCGCTTCAGGACGGCCGGGTCGGTGACCTTCGACCAGTCGTAGGTGACGCTGACCTCGGTCGAGTCGCGCCCGAGAGGGGTCAGCCGCCACACCCACTCCCAGCCGGCCGGGTCGGAGTCGACCGCTCCGGTCTGCCACGCCAGCAGGGAGCCCTGCTCGAAGCCGGTCACGTGGTTGTCGGTCTGGTAGTCCCCGGCCCTCGGGTGGTGCATGTTCATCCGGAACGACTGCCCCGCCGCGGTGATGCGGTCCGAGCGGTCGTCGCTGCGCACCATGTCGGAGCCGTCGATCTCGTGGTGCCGTTGGGGGTCGGACAGGATCGCGAAGACCTCGCCGGCCGGTGCATCGATGGTGCGGGTGGCGGTGATGTGCGTGTCCATGTCTCCACCTTGCCTCCCACCGAGGTCGGCGCAACCGCGTCGGTGCGGTGCGCTGGTAGCGTCGCGGACGTGTTCGAGACGCTGCGCCGAGAGCTCGACCTGCCAGCCGCCGAGCGTTCCGACGACTTCCCCGACGACGTGCTCTCCGAGGCCGAGGAGGTCGCGGCCCGCGGCCCGCTCGCGACGACCGATCGCACCGGCCTGCCCTTCGTCACCATCGACCCGCCGGGGGCCATGGACCTCGACCAGGCGGTCCACCTCGAGCGTCGCGACGGCGGGTTCCGGGTGCACTACGCCATCGCCGATCTCGGTGTGGTCCCGCTGGGCGGCGCGATCGACACGGAGGCCCGCCGACGCGGGCAGACCATCTACCTGCCCGACGGTCGCGTGCCGCTGCACCCGCCGGTGCTCTCGGAAGGTGCACTGAGCCTGCTGCCCGATCAGGTGCGGGGCGCCGTGCTGTGGACCATCGACCTCGACGCCGACGGTGCCGTCGTCGGCCACCAGGTCGAGCGCGCCCTGGTGCGGTCGGTCGCCCGCTTCGACTACGCGACCGTGCAGGCCGACGCCGACGCCGGACGTCTGCATCCGAGCATCGAGGCGCTGCCCGACGTCGGCCGGCTGCGGCGCGCGGCCCGCGTGGCCGCGGGTGCGCTCGAGCTTGGCCTGCCCGACCAGGAGGTCGTGCCCGACGAGGCGACCTCGGGCGGGTGGCGCGCGGTGTGGCGTGTCCGGCGCGAGGCCGACGACTGGAACGCGGAGATCTCGCTGCTCACCGGCACCGTCGCGGCGTCGATCATGCTCGAGGCGCTGGTCGGACTGCTGCGCACCCTGCCCGACCCCGACCCGCGCGACGTGCATCGGTTCCTCGCCCGCGCCCGCGCCCTCGGCGTGGACGCGGGTGACGACCCGGCGGCGCTGCTCGACCGTCTCGACGCCGACGACGTCACCCACCTGGCGGTCATGACCGACGCCACCCGTCTGCTGCGCGGAGCCTCGTTCGCCGCCTTCGACGGAGAGCCGCCCGCGACCCCGGGGCACGCGGGCGTCGGGGCGCCGTACGCCCAGGTCACCGCACCGCTGAGGCGGCTCGCCGACCGGTTCGCGAGCGAGGTCTGCCTGGCGGTGTCGAGCGGGGGCGAGGTCCCGACGGCGCTGCGCGAGGCGCTGCCGTCGGTCCCCGATGCGATGCGGGCCTCCGACGCCCTCGCGTCCCGTGCCACCCGCGGCGTTCTGGACCGGGTGGAGGCGTCGATGCTCGCCCCGTTCGTCGGTCAGGAGCTCGAGGCGCTGGTGGTCGACGTGGACGGGCAGGACGCGGACGTCATGCTGCTCGAGCCCGCCGTGCTGGTCGCGACCGACGCCGGCGCGGGGTCGGCCCGGCTGCGCGAGGGCGAGCGGCGCCAGGTCCGGGTGGTCGCCGCCGACCCTGCGGCGGGCGTGGTGCACCTCACGCCGACCGGGTGATCTGACCTCTTGCTCAGGTAAGGCAACCTTAAGTTAGGCTGCCCTGCATGACACGACGTTCCCCCCTGCTCCGCCGCACGGTGGCTGCCGCCGCCCTGGCCCTCGCGCTCCCGCTCGCCGCCTGCGGCTCGTCCGACGACGACTCCGGCTCCGACCAGGCCTGGACCTACACCGACGACCTCGGCACGAAGCTCGAGCTCGACGCCGCGCCCGAGCGCCTCGTCGTGCAGTCGTCGGTCGCAGCCGCGCTCACCGACCTCGGCCTCGGCGACAAGATCGTCGGCGTCTTCGGACCGGTGAAGAACGCCGACGGCGAGCTCGACTCCCAGGCCGCCGGACTCGACGCCGACGCCGTCGAGGACGTCACCGGTGGCGGCGAGTACGGCGACATCGACCTCGAGAAGCTGGCCGGTCTCGAGCCGGACCTGGTCGTCACCAGCAGCTACCTCGAGCCCGACCTCTGGTACGTCAACGCCGACGTCAAGAAGAAGCTCGACGCGCAGTTCCAGACGCTCGTCATCAGCTTCGACGGCAAGACGCTCCCGCAGATCATCGACTCCACCGAGAAGGCCGCCACGGCGCTCGGTGCCGACGAGGCCGACTTCGCCGAGGGCCGTGAGGCCTTCGAGACCGCGCAGGCGCGGCTCGAGAAGGTCGCGCAGGGCGCGAAGCCGTCGATCCTCGCGGTCTCGTACTCGCCCGACCTGTTCTACGTCTCCAACCCCGAGGTCAGCCCCGACCTCAAGTACTACCGCGACGAGATCGGCCTCGACATCGTGACGCCGAAGAACCCCGACGAGGGTGGCTACTTCGAGTCGCTCAGCTGGGAGAAGGCCGACACCTACGACGCCGACGTCGCCTACTGGGACGACCGCATCGGCAGCGCCGGCCTGGCCGCGCTGAAGAAGGAGCCGGTCTGGGGCAAGACCACGGCCGCCGAGGACGACGCCTACATCCCGTGGACGTCCGTGGCGCCGCCGTCGGCGCAGGCCTACGCCGACGTCTTCGACCGCTTCGCCGACGGTCTCGAGACGTTCACGTCCTGACACCTCGGGCAGCGACGGCCCCGACCCAGGGGTCGGGGCCGTCGTCGCCCGATCCGGCCGACCTGGAGCACACCGTGTCGAAGACGCCCACCCTGCTCGCGAACTACGTCGAGGCCCAGGCCCACGAGGCCACCGTCGGCTCGAACGAGGTGATCTCGCCGGGCCTGCGCCGTCTCGTCCTGCGCTGTCCCGACTTCGCGTCCGCCACGATCGAGCCGTGCGACGTGACTGCGTTCCGCGTGTCCCGCAACGAGTTCAGGCACTACACGCCGGCACTGATCGAGGGCGACGCCCTGACGATCATCGTGCAGCGCCACGACCATCCCGGGCCGACGCCCGGCCACGACCTGGTCGAGGGGTGGGCCGAGGGTGACGCGGTGAAGGTCTGCCGGTGGTCGTCCGCGCGAGCCTTCACCTGGGACCCGGCGGGGGTGCCGGGCCGTGGGCGGCAGACGGCGACCGGTGACGGACGACCCGTCGTGCTGCTCGGCGACGCGACCGTGATCAGCCTCGCGCTGTGCATGGCCGAGCGTGCGGGCCGCGACGGACGCGACCTGGTCACCGTGCTCGAGGTGCCCGAGCCCGACGTGGACGCGACCCGGGCGCTCGTGCCTGAGGCCACGGTGCTCCCGGCGGTGGAGACGCCGGGTGCGGTCCTGGACGCCTGGATCCGCGCGAACGTCGAGGCGCTGCGCGTGCTGCCCGACCCGGTGGCCTACCTCGCCGGCAACGGTCCGGCCATCCAGCGTCAGCGCACCCTCCTGCGCGACGTCGTGGGTCTGGACCGCAAGGCCGTGAAGACGCAGCCCTACTGGGCCGAGGGGAGGCCGGGGCTGTAGCGGGGCACGTCACGTCCGGGCCCCTGGGGTCCCGGGGTCGGCGGCCGTACCATGGCTGCATGGAGCAGGGCATCCCCGACAAGTTCGCCAGCCTCGGCCTCACGTACGACGACGTCCTGCTGCTTCCCGGCGAGACCGACGTCGTCCCGAGTGACGTCGACACCACCGCACGGCTCACGCGCGACCTGACGCTGCGGATCCCGCTGCTGTCGAGCGCGATGGACACCGTCACCGAGTCGCGCATGGCCATCGCCATGGCGCGCGAGGGCGGCATCGGCATCCTGCACCGCAACCTCTCCATCGAGGACCAGAGCTACCAGGTCGACCTGGTCAAGCGCACCCAGACGGGCATGATCCCGAACCCCGTCACGATCGGCCCGAAGGCCACGCTCGAAGAGCTCGACGAGATCTGCGGCGAGTACCGCGTCTCGGGCCTGCCCGTCGTCGACCCCGACAACCGGCTCCTCGGCATCATCACCAACCGCGACCTGCGCTTTACGCCCGTCGCGGAGTGGTCCACCACGATCGTCGGCGACGTCATGACGCCCATGCCGCTCGTCACCGGGCCGGTCGGCATCAGTCGTGAGGACGCCTCGTCGCTGCTGCGCCAGCACAAGCGCGAGCGGCTCCCGATCATCGACGCCGACGACCGGCTCGCCGGTCTGATCACCGTCAAGGACTTCGTGAAGTCCGAGCAGTACCCGCTCGCCAGCAAGGACGACGAGGGCCGTCTGCTCGTCGGTGCCGCGGTCGGCTTCTTCGGCGACTCCTGGGACCGCGCCAACGCCCTGCGCGAGGCCGGGGTCGACGTGCTCGTGGTCGACACCGCCCACGGCCACGCCCGCCTGCTGCTCGACATGGTGCGCCGCATCAAGGCCGACCGCGCCTTCGACGGCATCCAGGTCATCGGCGGCAACATCGCCACCCGCGCCGGCAGCCAGGCTCTCGTCGACGCCGGCGTCGACGCCGTGAAGGTCGGCGTCGGGCCCGGCTCCATCTGCACCACCCGCGTGGTCGCCGGTGTGGGCGTCCCACAGATCTCGGCCGTCTACGAGGCTTCGCTCGCCGCCAGGCCGGCGGGCGTGCCGGTCATCGCCGACGGCGGGCTGCAGTACTCCGGCGACATCGCCAAGGCGCTCGTCGCGGGTGCCGACTCGGTCATGGTCGGCTCGCTGCTCGCCGGCTGCGAGGAGAGCCCCGGGGACCTGATCTTCATGAACGGCAAGCAGTACAAGACGTACCGCGGCATGGGCTCCATCGGCGCCATGGCCTCGCGCGGCAAGAAGTCCTACTCCAAGGACCGCTACTTCCAGGCCGACGTGGTCAGCGACGACAAGATCGTCCCCGAGGGCATCGAGGGCCAGGTGGCCTACCGCGGTCCGCTCGGTGCCGTCGCCCACCAGCTCGTCGGTGGTCTGCACCAGTCGATGTTCTACGTCGGCTCGCGCACCATCCCCGAGCTGCAGGAGCGCGGTCGCTTCGTGCGCATCACGTCGGCGGGGCTCAAGGAGAGCCACCCGCACGACATCCAGATGACCGTCGAGGCCCCCAACTACGCCGGACGCTGACGGCCCCGCCGTGGTGCGCCCTCGAGTCCTGGGCGACCGCTGGGGCGTCACCGACGCCGAGGTCGCGCTGGAGTACGGCTGCGACGACGTGCTGTCGGACGCGCCGATGCAGGCGTGGCGGGGCGTCACCGTCGACGCGCCGGCCGACGTGGTGTGGGCGTGGGTGCGCCAGCTGAGGCTGGCCCCGTACTCCTACGACTGGGTCGACAACCTCGGCCGACGCTCGCCGCGGGTGCGCGCCGACCTGCCCGACCCCGTCGTCGGCGAGGTGTTCATGACGGCGATGGGACGCCAGGTCGGGCGTGTGCTCGCGGTGGAGCCGGGCCGTGAGCTCACGGCCCGGATCGGCCCCGCCGTCATGAGCTACCGCGTCGAGCCCGTGGAGCGGGGGCGCACCCGGCTGCTGCTCAAGCTCGTCTCCCGGGGCCGTCGGCCTTTCGTCGACCTGCTGTCGCTCGGCGACCTCCCGATGGCGCGCCGCCAGCTGCTCAACCTCAAGGCGCTCGCCGAGCGCGAGGCGCGCGGCCGTCAGAGGTAGGTAGCCCGCGGAATCGCCGTCAGAGGTAGGTGACCCGCGGATTTCGCGCGTCGCAGGTAGGTGGCACGTGGATACGAGGCCCGTTTCCGCGCGCTACCTACCTCCGCCCCGCCGATTCCGCGCGCTACCTACCTCTGAGGACGAGGACCCTGGGTGGGACGCGCGACGACGCCCGGCGAGACGTGACGTCCGTCGCCACTAGGGTGGGACGCATGCCTGAGCTCGACATCGGCGCCGCCAAGCGCGGCCGCCGCGCCTACTCCTTCGACGACATCGCGATCGTGCCCAGCCGGCGCACCCGCGACCCCGAGGAGGTCTCGACGGCCTGGCAGATCGACGCCTACCGCTTCGAGCTCCCGGTCATCGCCGCACCGATGGACTCGGTGATGAGCCCTGAGACCGTGATCGCGCTCGGTCGCCACGGTGGGCTCGGCGTGCTCGACCTCGAGGGTCTGTGGACCCGCTACGAGGACCCCACCCCCCTGCTCGCCGAGATCGCGTCCCTCGACGCCGTCGCCGCGACCGCACGGCTGCAGGAGATCTACGGCGAGCCGATCAAGGCCGAGCTGATCAAGGACCGCCTCCGCGAGATCCGCGACGCCGGCGTCACGGTGGCCGCCGCGCTCTCGCCGCAGCGCACCAAGCAGTTCTCCGACGTGGTCGTGGAGGCCGGGGTCGACCTCTTCGTCATCCGCGGCACCACCGTCTCGGCCGAGCACGTCTCGAGCCAGACGGAGCCGCTCAACCTCAAGGAGTTCATCTACGAGCTCGACGTCCCCGTGATCGTCGGCGGCTGCGCCACCTACCAGGCCGCCCTGCACCTCATGCGCACCGGCGCGGCGGGCGTCCTCGTCGGCTTCGGCGGCGGAGCCGCGCACACCACGCGGTCGGTGCTCGGCGTCGCGGTGCCCATGGCCTCGGCCGTCGCCGACGTCGCCGCGGCCCGCCGCGACTACCTCGACGAGTCGGGCGGCCGCTACGTGCACGTCATCGCCGACGGCTCGATCGGCCGCAGCGGCGACATCGCCAAGGCCGTCGCGTGCGGGGCCGACGCCGTCATGATCGGCTCCCCGTTCGCCCGTGCCACCGAGGCCCCGGGCCGCGGCTTCCACTGGGGTGCCGAGGCGTGGCACGCCGAGCTGCCGCGCGGCAAGCGCGTCGAGATCGGCACCGTCGGCTCGCTCGAGTCGGTGCTCTTCGGCCCGTCGTCGGTGCCCGACGGCACGATGAACCTCATCGGGGCCCTCCGCCGCGCGATGGCCACCACGGGCTACACCGAGCTCAAGGAGTTCCAGCGGGTCGAGGTCGTCGTCGCGTGATCGACGGGTCGGCGCCGGACGGCACCGCCAGCCGGCTGCCGTCGCTTCCGGCCGACCTCGGCCCCGTGCGCGCCGCCGACGTCGTGGTCTCGACCGTCCTGTGGCTCGGGCTCTCCGCCCTGTCCGCCGTCGCCGGCGTCATGGCGCTGCTGCTGGTCATGGCGGCCGACGGCTGCGGAACCTCCTCCGACGACGGCGCACTGCTGTGCGGCGACGGGGGAGGACTGCTGTTCTTCCTGGGCATCGCCGTCCTCTGGCTGGTGCTGGCGACCGCCGTCCTCGGCTCGGCGCTGCTCATCGTCCGCGGGGCGATCCGGCGCAGACGCACGTGGCACTGGCCTCTCGTCGGCCTTGTCGTCGGTGTCGCAGGGTGTGCCGCGATGATCGGCTGGATGGTCGTCCTCACGCGCTGACCTCACTCACGCGCGATGGTGAGGCACGACCTGTCGGACGGGACCGCGGCCACCTCGGCCCGTGCCCGGTCGGCGCGCTCCCGGCCCAGGTTCCAGGACCAGGCACCGCCGTCGTCGGTCTCCGTCGGGCCGTACGGATCGTCCAGGACGCACGCGGCCGTCCGCTCGGGCAGGCCCGCCACGATCGACGGCACGGCGTCGTCGCCGAGCGAGCGCAGGTAGTCGACGTCGAGGGTCCCGGTCTCGGCGAACCGCTCCACGTTGTGGGTGGCCACCCAGCCGGCGGGATTCATCAGGCCGAGGACCAGCAGGACGCCGGCGCCGGACAGCAGCGCGGCCCGCGGCAGCCAGGTCCCGGTGAGCCGGCCGACCGCGACCAGGGTGAGTGCCACGAGCAGCCCGAGCCACAGCTCGAAGCCCACGACGGCGAGGCGGAGCACGGTGTAGCCGTAGGCCTCCTGGTACAGATCCATCCGGTAGAGGGCGGACACGACGACCGCGAGCGTCAGCACGCACAGCAGCCCCAGAACCAGTCGCAGCACGAGCCTGTCCCGCTCGTCGGTGCGCGGGGCCTTGCGGGCGGCGACCCCGATGACGACGAGGGTCAGGAACGTCACCGTCGTCAGCTGGCCGAAGCCCTGGTGCACGTACTCGGCGTAGGTCAGGCCGGTGGTGCGCTGCAGGTAGTCGCGGCCACCCCACATCGCCGCGGACTGCGCCACGAGGAAGGCGACGAACAGGGCGACGACGGTGCCGAGCGGCAC
>NZ_LMMY01000009.1:260277-260566 GCF_001422865.1 Aeromicrobium sp. Leaf272 | reverse complement strand
GAGGGCCAGGTAGCAGCCGGCCAGGGTGACGCCGGCGACGAAGAAGCAGACGAACCCGCGAGCCACGACCGAGTCCCAGGCGAGGTCGGGCACGATGCTCGACGCCCAGGTGCCGAAGACGGCGTCGCCCGAGGCGAAGAGCCCGCCGAAGAGCACCAGGCCGCCCGCGGCCAGGGCCGTCGTGCGCAGCACCGGCCACAGCAGGCGTGAGCGGCTCGTGGCCGAGAGGGTCCGACCGAGGAGCGGCAGCCCGCGGGCGGCGGACGCGATCCATGCGACGACGGCACCG
>NZ_LMMY01000009.1:241806-260234 GCF_001422865.1 Aeromicrobium sp. Leaf272 | reverse complement strand
CCCCGAGGAGCCCGACCCACTCACTCGCGCGCAGCACCGTCATCGAGGCGAGGGCGACCCCGAGTGCCACGCCCACGACCGTGAACGGGTCGGCGGAACCGCGGGAGCGACCGCGTGCCGCCGTCAGCACGACGGCAGCGACGGCGAGGGCGAGCAGCAGGGAGCCGACGCCGATCGGCTGGTCGACGATCAGCAGGGAGCCGAGCACGCCCACGCCGGCCGAGGCGAGGAGCAGCGGCACCTGCGGGGGCAGCGCGCGCTCGGGCCACAGGCGGGCCAGCAGGTCGTCGGCTCGCCCGGTGGAGGGTGGTACCGCGACGTCCGGCGCCGGTGCGGTCGTGCCTGGGCGCTGGGGAGGGGTGCTCGTGGTCATGGGGGTGCTCCTCGGGTCGATCGTCGGGAGGGTCGATGCCTGGGCGGCGGTCGGACGGGGCGTGGGACGGGGGTCGCGCGGCAGGGTGGCGCGCAAGTGCGCTCCCGCGGTGGAGGGCACGACGTCGACGGTGCCGCCGTGCAGCTCGCAGACCCAGCGGGTGATCGCGAGCCCGAGGCCGGTGCCACCCCCTGCGTCGGGGCCGGTGCCGAACCGCTCGAAGACGCGGTCCTCGAGGTCGGACGGGATGCCCGGGCCCTCGTCGCGGACGTCGAGGTGCCACCGGCCGTCCTCGGCCGAGGCGCTCACCCGGACCGAGCGCCCGGTCGGGCTGTGCCGGACGGCGTTGTCGACCAGGTTCGCCACCACCTGGGCGAGTCGACCGGGATCGGCGCGGACGGCGAGACCCGTCGGCGACACCTCCACGGTCACGGACGTGTCGCGCCCCCGGTCGGGGCTCTCGTCGACGACGGACCGCACGAGCGACTCGACGTCGACGTCCTCGAGGCGCAGCGGCGCCACACCCGCGTCGATCCGCGACAGGTCGAGCAGGTCGGCCACCAGGTCGCTCAGGCGCTCCGCCTGGTGCAGCGCGGCGCCGAGCGCCGCGTCGTCGGGCTGGACGACGCCGTCGGCCAGGTTCTCCAGCAGCGCCCGCTGCGCGGTGAGCGGGGTGCGCAGCTCGTGCGCCACGGTCGCGACCAGCTGGCGGCGCTCGCGGTCGGTCGACTCCAGCGCGGCGGCCATCGCGTCGAACGCGCGGGCGAGCCGGCCGACCTCGTCGTCGGACGTCACGCCGACACGGACGCCGTAGTCGCCCGCCGACATGTGCGCGGTGGCGTCGGTCATGGTGCGAAGCGGCGAGGTCATGCCGCGGGCGAGCCACTGCGTCACGAGCAGCGCGGCCCCCACCGTGACCGGCAGGGAGACCCAGACGGGCAGGCCGGCCCGGTCGCCGATCTGGGCGAGGAGTGCGGCGACCACCGTGCTCGCGCCGACGAGCAGGCCCAGCTTGGCCTTGATCGAGCCGACCGCGTCGAGCGGACGCGCGCCGCCCGTCGGTCGAGCGCCCGTCGGTCCAGTGCTGGTCGGACTCGTGCTGGGAGGTCGGGGGCTCATCGTTCCTCCAGGGCGTACCCGACGCCGTGCACCGTGCGCACCCGGTCGGCGCCGATCTTGGCGCGCAGGGCCTTCACGTGGCTGTCGAGCGTGCGGGTGCCCGAGGCGTCGGACCAGCCCCACACCTCCTGCATGAGCTCCTCGCGGCTGCGCACCGACCCGGGCTCGGCGGCGAGTGCCGTGAGGAGGTCGAACTCCAGCGGCGTGAGGTGCACGTCGGCACCGTCGACCCTCACCCGACGCGTGGCGCCGTCGACGGCGAGCGAGCCGACGGTGCGCGTCGGCGCTGCCTGCGCGACCAGCTCGGCGGCCCGGTCGACGCGGCGCAGGAGGGCGTGGACGCGGGCCACCAGCTCACGCTGGCGGAACGGCTTGGTCACGTAGTCGTCGGCGCCGACGCCGAGGCCCACGAGCACGTCGGTCTCGTCGTCGCGTGCGGTGAGCATCAGCACGGGGACCGGACGCAGGGCCTGCACGCGTCGGCACACCTCCAGCCCGTCGAACCCGGGGAGCATGAGGTCCAGCACGACCAGGTCGGGGTCGTGCTCCTCGAACGCGACCACGGCCCCCGGCCCGTCGTGCGCCTGGACCACGTCGTGGCCCTCGGCGCGCAGGCGGTCGGTCACCATCTGGTTGATGAGCGGCTCGTCCTCGACGACGAGGATGGTGCGACGGGCTTCGGCGGTCATGGACCCGACCCTAGGTTCGCTGCGCGTCCCGGTGTGGGGGAGCGACCTGGAGATCGTGTGAAGATCCGTCGGCCGCGTGCCCCCCCTGCCCCCCATCGGTGGATCCTCAACCGCAGCGGCAGCCTTGCGGTTGAGGATCCACCGATAGGGGGCGGGTCGAGGGGGCGGGTCGAGGGGGCGGGTGAGCGGCCGGCGCACGTCACACTCCGGATCGTTGCGTGGGGGAACGGGTGCGGGACTACCATGGTGAGGCTGTCCTCACCTGGACGCCCGTTCCCGAAGGATCCTCATGCACCGCAGTCTCGCCGCCACCGGCCTGGTGGCCGTCTCCCTCTCCCTGCTCGGCGCCTGCGCCGAGAAGCCGGCCGCGGGCGACGGGACCGTCGCCGTCGCCGCATCGGACTCCTCATGCGAGGTGTCCGCCACGAAGCTCGACGCCGGCCCGACCACCTTCCAGGTGACCAACAAGGGCTCCAAGGTCACCGAGTTCTACGTTTACGCCGAGGGCGACCGCATCATGGGCGAGGTCGAGAACGTCGGCCCCGGCCTGTCGCGGGACCTGGTCGTCGACCTGCCGAAGGGCTCGTACGAGGGCGCCTGCAAGCCGGGCATGGTCGGCGACGGCATCCGCCAGACGCTGTCCGTGACGGGCGCGCCGGCGAAGGACCTGTCGGACTCCGAGGAGCTCAAGGCCGCCGCCGCGAGCTACGAGCGCTACGTCGAGAGCCAGACCGGCGCCCTCATCGACAAGACCACCGAGTTCGTCGACGCCGTCAAGGCCGGCGAGGTCGACGAGGCCAAGGCGCTGTTCCCGCGGGCCCGCACCTACTGGGAGCGCATCGAGCCCGTCGCCGAGATCTTCGGCGACCTCGACCCGATCACCGACGGTCGTGAGCCCGACGCGAAGGCCGAGGGTCGCGACTTCACCGGGTGGCACCGCATCGAGAAGCAGCTGTGGGTCGAGGGCGACACCAAGGGCATGGACCCCTACGCCGACGAGCTGCTCGCCAACGTGAAGAAGGTCGTCGAGCTCAGCAAGGAGCAGCCGCTCACCGCGCTGCAGCTGGCCCAGGGCTCGAAGGGTCTGCTCGACGAGGTCGCCACCGGCAAGATCACCGGTGAGGAGGACGAGTTCAGCCACACCGACCTGTGGGACTTCAAGGCCAACATCGAGGGGTCCCAGGCGGCCATCGCGGCCCTGCGCCCCGTGCTGGAGAAGGCCGACCCCGAGCTGGTGACGCTCATCGACCAGCGCTTCGAGGCGCTCGACACCGAGCTCGACCAGCACCAGGACGCCGACACCGGCGAGTGGGTCGGCTACGACACGCTCACGAAGGCACAGGTCAAGAAGCTCTCCGACGCCGTCGCGGCCCTGAGCGAGCCGATCAGCAAGGTCGCGGCCGTCGTGGCCGCCTCGGCGTGACCACCTGCCCCACGGGCTCGAGCACGGCAGGATGGCCGTCGTGACCGAGCGCAGCGGTGTCTCCCGTCGTTCTCTGCTGGGGGCGGCCGGGGTCGGCGCGCTCGCTGCGGGGGCCGCCGGTGGCTACGCGGTGGCCGCCACCCGCGACGAGCCGGTCGCGCCCGACCCCGACGCGGTCCCGGTCGCGTTCGAGGGCCGGCACCAGGCGGGGATCCTCACCCCGGCCCAGGACCGTCTGCACTTCGTGGTGCTCGACGTGACCACCGAGAGCCGTGACGAGCTGGTGTCGCTGCTGAAGGAGTGGACGCAGGCCGCGCGCCGCCTCACGCAGGGCAACGAGGTCGGGGTGTACGGCGCGGTCGCCGGGACCCCGCTCGCCCCGCCGGAGGACACCGGGGAGGCGTTGGGTTTGCCCGCGTCGGGCCTGACCCTCACGATCGGCTTCGGCCCCAGCCTCTTCGAGCGCGACGGGAAGGCCCGGTTCGGCCTCGACGGTCGACGGCCCGACGAGCTCGTCGACCTGCCGGCCTTCTCCGGCGACCGGCTCGACCCGGCGCTCACCGGTGGCGACATCGCCATCCAGGCGTGTGCGAACGACCCGCAGGTGGCCGTGCACGCGGTCCGCAACCTCGTGCGCATCGCCTTCGGTCGGGCGTCGGTCCGCTACACCCAGCTGGGCTTCGGACGCACGTCGTCCACCTCGGCCGCCCAGGTGACGCCGCGCAACCTCTTCGGGTTCAAGGACGGGACGGCCAACGTCAAGTCCGAGGACCGCGACGTCGACGACGTCGTGTGGGTGCAGGAGTCCGACGGACCGGACTGGCTGGTGGGCGGGTCCTACCTGGTGGCCCGACGCATCGACATGCGCATCGAGACGTGGGACCGCGAGCCGCTGGCCGGTCAGGAGGCGATCATCGGCCGGGCCAAGGGGTCGGGCGGACCGCTGTCGGGCGGCGACGAGCACGCCGCGATCGACCTGGCCGCCAAGGGCGCCGACGGCGAGCCGGCCATCCCCACCCTCTCGCACGTGCGGATGGCGCACCCCGACTCCAACGGCGGCGCCAAGATCCTGCGCCGCGGCTACAACTTCGTGAACGGGACCGACGGTCTGGGCCAGCTGGCGGCGGGGCTGTTCTTCATCAGCTTCCAGCGCTCGCCCGAGCAGTTCGTGCGCATCCAGCGCACCCTCGCGGGCAGCACCAACGACGCGCTCAACGAGTACATCGTGCACCGCAGCTCCGGGTTGTTCGCGTGCCCGCCCGGACTCGGGGCGAAGGGGTTCTGGGGCGAGGGCCTGCTCGGCTGACGTGTGACGTCCCCGATGTGACACAAGCCCTGTCGCGTTCCACATACCGGCGGTATCCTGAGCAGCATGTCCGCCGCCAGCGTCGTCCCCGCCTCCCGCGTCACGAGCCTCACCGCCCTCATCCGCAGCACGAGCGGCGAGACCCGCACCACCCGCACGCCGCTCACGGGCGAGGCCGTCGCGGAGATCCCCGTCTCCTCGATCGACGACGTCGAGGCCGCGTTCGACGCCGCCCGCATCGCCCAGGAGCGCTGGGCCCGCACGCCGCTCGAGGCCCGGTCGGCCGCGCTGCTGCGCCTGCACGACCTGGTGCTCGCCCACCAGGACGAGCTGCTCGACCTCATCCAGCTGGAGTCCGGCAAGGCCCGTGCGCACGCCTTCGACGAGGTGGCCCACCTGGCGCTCACCGCCCGGTTCTACGCCCGGCGCCTGCGCAGCCAGCTGCGCACGCGTCGGCGCAACGGCGCCCTGCCCGGGCTCACGAGCGTGCACGTGAACCAGGTGCCGAAGGGGGTCGTGGGCGTCATCAGCCCCTGGAACTACCCCCTGACCATGGCCATCGCCGACGGTCTGCCCGCCGTCGCCGCCGGCAACGCCGTGGTGCACAAGCCCGACAGCCAGAGCCCGCTGATCGCGCTCGCCGGCGTGGAGCTGCTGCGCCGCGCGGGCATCCCCACCGACGTCTGGCAGGTCGTCAGCGGGGCCGGCTCCGTCGTCGGGACCGCGATCATCGAGCGCGCCGACTACATCTGCTTCACGGGCTCCACCGCCACCGGCACCCTCGTGGCCAAGCAGGCCGCCGAGCGGCTGGTCAGCTGCTCGCTCGAGCTCGGCGGCAAGAACCCGATGATCGTGCTTCCCGGTGCCGACGTCGAGCGCGCCGCGGCCGGCGCCGTCAACGCCGCCTTCTCCTCGGCGGGCCAGCTGTGCGTGTCCATCGAGCGCATCTACGTGCCCGAGGCGCTCTACGACTCCTTCCGCGACGCCTTCGTGCGGCGAGTGCGCGCGCTCAGCCTCGGCGCCAGCTTCGACTGGGACGCCGACATGGGCTCGCTCATCTCCCAGAGCCAGGTCGAGACCGTCACCAAGCACGTCGACGACGCCGTCGCCAACGGCGCGACCGTCCTCGCCGGTGGGCGGGCCCGGCCCGACCTCGGCCCCTACTTCTACGAGCCCACCGTCCTCGAGGGCGTCACCGAGGCGGCCGCCTGCTTCGCCGAGGAGACGTTCGGCCCGCTCGTCTCGCTGTACCGCTACCGCACCGTCGAGGACGCGATCGCGCTCGCCAACGCCGGCGAGTACGGCCTGAACGCGAGCATCTTCGGCCCGGTCCGCCAGGCGCGCCTCGTCGCGCCGCGCATCAAGGCCGGCACGGTCAACATCAACGAGGGCTTCGCCGCCACGTTCGGCAGCATCGACGCCCCCATGGGCGGCATGCGCAGCTCGGGCGTGGGCCGCCGCCAGGGCGCCGAGGGCATCCTGCGCTACACCGAGCCGCAGTCGGTGGCCGTCCAGCGCGCCGTGCCGATGGCCGGCCCTGCGTTCGTCCCCGCCAAGACCTACGCTCGGGCCCTCACGCTCGGCCTCAAGGTGCTGCGACGCACCCGGCGCGCCTGACCCCCAGCACGACCCCCCCAGCACGACACCGCAGCGTCTCGCTCCCGCACGACCCCACCCAGCACGACCCCGCAGCACGACGAGAGGTATCCCATGGCATTCGACCACGACGTCATCGTCATCGGCTCAGGCTTCGGCGGCAGCGTGTCCGCGCTCCGCCTGACCGAGAAGGGCTACAAGGTCGCGGTGCTCGAGGCCGGCAAGCGCTTCCGCGACGAGGACTTCGCCAAGACGTCCTGGCGGCTGCGCAAGTTCCTCTGGATGCCGCAGCTGGGCTGCTACGGGATCCAGCGCATCGACAAGCTCAAGGACGTCCTCATCCTCTCCGGTGCCGGCGTGGGCGGCGGGTCGCTCGTGTACGCCAACACGCTCTACGAGCCGCTCGACCCGTTCTACAAGGACCCCGCCTGGGGCCACATCGCCGACTGGAAGGCCGAGCTGGCGCCGTACTACGACCAGGCCAAGCGGATGCTCGGCGTGGCCACCTACCCCTTCGAGACCCCGGCCGACCGGATCATCAAGAAGGTCGCGGCCGACATGGGCGTGGAGGGCACGTTCCACCACACGCCCGTCGGCGTGCTGTTCGGCGACGAGCCCGGCGCGAAGGTCGCCGACCCGTACTTCGGCGGCGCCGGACCCGACCGCAACGCCTGCATCAACTGCGGTGAGTGCATGACGGGGTGCCGGCACAACGCCAAGAACACGCTCGTCAAGAACTACCTGCACCTGGCCGAGCAGAACGGCGCCGAGATCCAGGCCCTGACGACCGTCGTGTCGGTCACGCCGCTGCCCGGCGGGGGCTACGCCGTCGAGACCCGTGGCACCAACAAGCGCTTCCGCAAGCACAAGGTCATCACCGCCGAGCAGGTGATCTTCGCCGCCAGCTCGATGGGCACCCAGAAGCTGCTGCACCGCATGAAGGACCGCGGCGTGCTGCCGAAGGTCTCCGATCGCCTGGGCCTGCTCACGCGCACCAACTCCGAGGCGCTCCTGGGCTCGATCTCCGACGGCAAGGACATCGACTACTCCGAGGGCGTGGCGATCACCTCCTCGTTCCACCCCGACGAGTACACCCACATCGAGCCGTGCCGCTACGGCCGCGGCTCCAACGCGATGTCGCTGCTGCAGACCGTCCTCACCGACGGCAGCCTGCCGACGAAGCGCTGGAAGACCTGGCTCAAGGAGATGTGGAACCAGAAGCGCAACCTGTTCAAGCTGTACGACCTGCGGCACTGGTCCGAGCGCACCATCATCGCGCTCGTCATGCAGACGCACGACAACTCGATCACCACGTACACGAAGCGCAACCTGCTCGGCCGCAAGGTGCTCACGTCGCGCCAGGGCCACGGTGCGCCCAACCCGGCGTTCATCGAGCCCGGGCACGTGGCGGTGCAGCGCATGGCCGAGCACATGGGGGGCACCCCCGGCGGCACCATCGGCGAGCCGTTCAACGTGCCGCTCACGGCGCACTTCATGGGCGGCGCCTGCATCGGCGACTCGCCCGAGACGGGCGTCATCGACCCGTACCACCGCCTGTACGGGTACGAGGGCCTGCACGTGGTCGACGGCTCCGCGATCAGCGCGAACCTGGGCGTCAACCCGTCGCTGACCATCACGGCCCAGGCCGAGCGGGCCATGGCCTACTGGCCCAACCGTGGCGAGACCGACGTCCGGCCCGCCGTGGGCGAGGGCTTCCGGTCCATGGAGCCGATCGCACCCAAGAGCCCCGTGGTCCCCGACGACGCCCCCGGCGCCCTCCGGCTGCCCATCGTCGGGGTCAGCTGAGGCTTCGGCCGTCGGCTCACGATTCCCATCAGGTGATGGGAATCGTGAGCCCACCATGGCTTCCCCTCACTCACCACGGGTTGCACCCGCAGGTGGGTGGGGGATTCCCATCAGCTGATGGGAATCGTGGGACAGGCGTGGCCGGCTCGTGGCCTCAGGACGTGGACGAGGTGCGCCGCGGCACCGCGGTCCGCGTCTCGTCGGAGCGGCCGCGGAGCACGGTGCTGCCGTGCGACGCCCAGTGTGCCGACTCCTCGGAGCCGGCCGCCTCGACGGCCTGCAGGTCGGCCAGCACCCCGCCGTCGACGTCCTTGGCCAGCTCGGTGAGGCGCGACGCGGCGTTGACCGCGTCGCCGATGACGGTGAACTCGTAGCGGGACTCGTCGCCGACGTAGCCTGCGACGGCGCGGCCGGTGGCCACCCCGATCCCGGCGCGGACGCCGACGAGCTCGGTCTCGAGCCGTTCCCCGATGCGACGAGCGGCCGCGAGGGCCTGCCCGGGGTGGTCGTCGAGCGGGCGCGGTGCGCCGAAGACCGCCAGCACCGCGTCGCCCATGAACTTGTTGACGAGACCGCCGTGGGCGTCGACCTCGGCGATGATCACGCCGAAGTAGTCGTTGAGCATGCCCACGACCTCGTCGGGGTCGCGCTGCTCGGCGTACGTGGTGGAGCCGACGAGGTCGGTGAACAGCACCGAGACCTCGCGGGTCTCACCGCCCAGCCGGATCTCCCCGAGAGCAGCCTCGGCCACGTCGCGTCCCACGTGCCGCCCGAAGGCGTCGCGCAGCCGCTCCCGCTCGAGCAGGCCCGTGGACATCTGGTTGAAGCCGGACTGCAGCATGCCGAGCTCGGAGCCGTCGAACACCTCGATGGTGGTGCCGAACTCGCCGCGCTCCACCTCGCGCATCGCCGCGGTGACCCCCGTGATCGGCTGCACGACGGCGCGCGCCGTCAACCACATGACGAAGAAGCCGAAGCAGAGCACGACGCTGCCGAGCACGAGGGCGACGACGGCCAGCTCGCTGAGCGTCAGCTGGTCGGTGGAGAGGGCCAGGATGCCCACCACGACCAGGCCCACGACGGGTGCGCCCGTGCCGAGCCACCAGAACATGAGGACCCGGGTGGCGGCGCCGAGCCCGCGCGGCTTCTTCATGACCGCGCCGCTGAGGGCGCGTGCGGCCACGGGCCGCATCGCGAACTCCGCGAGCAGGTAGGCGATGGTCGTGACGACGATGGAGGCGATGCCGACCGTGAGACCGGTCGACAGGGCGCGCTCCTCCTGCACGACCAGCGAGAGCACCGTGAACAGGATGGTCGCGAGGATCCAGAGCGCGGCCTGCAGCAGGGTCAACATGCGGGGGGCGCGCAGCGCGCGGCGTCGGTCCTTGGGCCCGGGCTCACGTCCCTCGATGGCCCACCGCTGCGCCTTGAGCGTGGCCGACGTGCCCCAGGTGGCGCCGACGAGCACCGCGAGCCCGACGTAGCAGGGCACGGCCACGGCGAGCGCGTACGCCATGTCCCGCGTGGGCGCGGGGCTGGGCACCACGAAGACCGAGAGCACGAAGACGATGCCGGCACCGATGACGTTGGTGCTCACCAGGAAGAGGGTGAGCAGCAGCTGGATGCGGAACCTCAGCCGGCTGGGGTCCTGCTCGGCCGGACCGAGCAGCACCGACCCGAAGGCACGCCGGGACCGGGTGGCCGAGCGGGAGGGACGATCGTCCACGTCGGACCTTCCAGGGCTGGCGGTGGGGACGTGCGGCAGCGTACCGTCAGCATGCCGCGGCGTGTCCTCCCTCCGCTCGAGTCGTTGGACGAGTTGCGGCGCCCTCCCACCCCGGTGTCGCACGACCGAGAGGAAGCCATGGCACGCAAGGCAGACCGCGAGACCATCGACGCACTGACGCGCGTCACCGACTTCGACGCCGAGACCGTCGAGAAGCTCGCCGGCGTCGGTCGTCCGGTCAACATCCCCGAGGGCTGGGCGGTCATGATCGAGAACACCCCCGCCGACAAGGCGTACATCATCCTCGAGGGGACGATGGAGGTGCGGCGCCAGAAGCAGCCGATCGCCGAGCTGGAGGCCGGCGACGTGATCGGTGAGATGGCCCTGGTCAACGGCAAGCTGCGCAACGCGACCGTCGTGGCGAAGACGCCCGTCAAGGCCCTGCACCTGACCGACTCCGACGTGGCCGAGCTGCTCGACCACGACCCGAACTTCGCCTCCAAGCTGCAGCAGAAGGCCACCGAGCGCCTCGACTGATCCCCCCCGAGCGGTGAGTTCTCCACCGAATCGGGCGGCCACGCCCCGCGCGGTGCGGATTCCACCGTCTCAGCGCTGAGACGGTGGAATCCGCACCGGCCGAGCGGGGGGCCGAGCGCTCGCGCTCAGACCTTCCAGTCGATCGCGTGGACGACCTGCGTGCCCGGGATCCCCTTGAGGTCGACCTCGCGGCTCTCCAGCACGGCGGGCCTGTCCTCGCCGTGGGTCTCCTCCAGCGACTCGAGCGCACCATCGCTCACGAGCACCTCGCCGCCCTCGGCCTGGGCCGCCACGCGTGCCGCGTAGGCGACGTTGCGGCCGAACAGGTCGCCGTCGCGGTGCACCGCCGAGCCCTGGTGCACGCCGATCCGCACCGCCACCCCGCTCAGGCGTGACCCGGGCCGCGCACGGGTGATCCGACGCTGCACCTCGGCCGCGGCGGCCACCGCCTGCGCGGCGTCGGTGAACGCCACCATGAATCCGTCGCCCTGGGTCTTGATGACGTAGCCGCCGTTGCGGCTGACGGCCCGGTTGACGACAGCGTCGTGCCGCGAGAGCAGCTGCACCCAGCCGCGGTCGCCCAGGGCGTGGTTGAGGGCAGTCGAGCCCTCGATGTCGGAGAACAGGATCGCCACGGTCCCGTCGCGCGAGGCCATGCGGGCGAGGTCGGGACGCTCCACGTCGGCCCAGCGGGCGAGGTCGTCGATCGAGCTGCGCAGCGTTCCGCTGAAGCCCTTGTCCTTCAGGCTGATCGCGGTGCCGACGACGGTGCGGACGGCGTCGGACGGCGTGGGCACCAGCCGGATGCGCGGCCGTTCGGTCCGGATCGCCCGCTTCAGCTGCGCGATGCGGCGGCGTGCGCCGAGCAGCAGGCCCCAGGCCACGACGAGCGACACGGCCAGCGCGGCGCAGGTGACGGAGAGGACGATCTCGAGGACGGACATCGCAGCCAATCTACGGCGCTGGGGCGGGGGAGTGCCGGACAGCACAGGACCCGGCCTGGAGGGAGCTCACGGGCCGGGTCCTGTATGTGCCACGAGGAGCGGGCACGGTGGATCTCACGGGAGGGAGTGTAGTGAGATCCGTCCTGATCAACGACGCTCCCCAGAGGGGGTTACGAGGGTCTGGAGAAATATTTCGACCGATACGATGACGGGGTGACTCCAGACCACGACCTCGTCCTCGTCGTCGACTACGGCGCCCAGTACGCGCAGCTGATCGCGAGGCGGGTCCGCGAGGCGCGCGTCTACTCCGAGATCGTGCCGCACACGATGCCCGTCGAGGAGATCCTCGCCCGCAAGCCGGCCGCGATCATCCTCTCGGGCGGCCCGTCGTCGGTGTACGAGCCGGGCGCCCCCCAGCTCGACCCGACCATGGTGGAGTCCGACGTGCCGGTCTTCGGCATCTGCTACGGCTTCATGGCCATGGCCGCGGCGCTCGGCGGCGACGTCGCCCGCACCGGCCAGCGTGAGTACGGACGCACCTCGGTCGAGGTGCTCGACCCCGGGACCCTGCTCCAGGGACTGCCCGGCCCCATCACCTCGTGGATGTCGCACGGCGACGAGGTCGTCGGCGCACCCGACGGCTTCACCGTCAACGCGCGCTCCCCGCGGGCGACGGTGGCGGCGTTCGAGAACACCGACCGCCGACTGGCCGGGGTGCAGTGGCACCCCGAGGTCCTGCACTCCGAGCACGGCCAGCAGGTGCTGGAGCGGTTCCTCGTCGACATCGCCGGTTGCCGCCAGACGTGGACCAGCGTCAACATCGTCGAGGAGCAGGTCGAGAAGATCCGCTCCGAGGTCGGCGACGCCCGGGTCATCTCGGCACTGTCCGGCGGCGTCGACTCGGCCGTCTCGACCGCTCTGGTCCAGCGCGCGGTGGGCGACCGGCTCACCGCCGTCTTCGTCGACCACGGGCTGCTGCGCGAGGGCGAGGCCGAGCAGGTCGAGCGCGACTACGTCGAGGCCACGGGGGTCGACCTCAAGGTCGTCGACGCGAAGGACCGGTTCCTCGGCCACCTGGCGGGGGTGAGCGACCCCGAGACCAAGCGCAAGATCATCGGCCGCGAGTTCATCCGCGTGTTCGAGGAGGCCGAGCGGGAGGTGCTGGCCACCCCGGGCCCGCCGGTCAAGTTCCTGGTGCAGGGCACGCTCTACCCCGACGTCGTCGAGTCCGGTGGCGGCGAGGGTGCGGCCAACATCAAGAGCCACCACAACGTCGGCGGCCTGCCCGAGGACCTCGAGTTCTCGCTGGTGGAGCCGCTGCGGACACTCTTCAAGGACGAGGTGCGCGAGGTGGGCCGCCAGCTCGGCATCCCCGAGGCCATCGTCGGCCGGCACCCGTTCCCCGGTCCCGGCCTCGCGATCCGCATCGTCGGCGCGGTCGACGCCGAGCGGCTCGCGATCCTGCGTCGGGCCGACGCGATCGTGCGCGAGGAGACCTCGGCGGCCGGGCTCGACGGTGACATCTGGCAGTTCCCGGTGGTGCTGCTCGCAGACGTCCGCTCGGTGGGCGTGCAGGGCGACGGCCGCACCTACGGCCACCCGATCGTGCTGCGCCCCGTCTCCAGCGAGGACGCGATGACCGCCGACTGGAGCCGCCTGCCCTACGAGGTGCTCGAGCGGATCTCCACCCGCATCACCAACGAGGTGGAGGACGTCAACCGCGTCGTCCTCGACATCACCAGCAAGCCGCCGGGCACCATCGAGTGGGAGTGAGCCGGGCGGGCTGACCTGCGAGCACCCGTCGCGTGGACGGTCGTCCGGTGCGAGAGGTTGGGGACATGTCACTCGAGTCCGTCCGTGGTTCGTACGGAGCGAGAGCGGACGAGTACGTCGAGGCGGTCGGCCGGATCGAGCACGTGGCCGCCCCCGACCTGGCACTCGTCGAGAGATGGGCCCGCCGCATCGAGGGGCCTGTGCTCGACGTCGGCTGCGGCCCCGGACAGTGGACGCACCATCTCGCCGGACTCGGCACGGATGTCGAGGGCGTCGATCCCGTGCCCGAGCTGATCGAGAGGGCGCAGACCGCCTACCCCGACCAGCGCTACCGGGTCGGGCGAGCCGAATCCCTGGGCGTCGACGACGGTTCGCTCGGCGGTGTGCTCGCGTGGTACTCACTGATCCACACTGCCCCCGAGCAGATCGGCGCAGCCCTGACCGAGCTCGCCCGGTGCATCCGGCCCGGCGGCGGTCTCGCGCTGGGGTTCTTCACCGGGCCGACGCTGGAACCGTTCGAGCACGCGATCACCACGGCCTACTACTGGCCCGTCGACCTCTTGTCGTCCGAGGTCGAGGGGGCCGGCTTCGCCGTCACGCACACCGAGTCGCGAACCGATCGCCCCGCCCGGTCGCACGGAGCGATTCTCGCGACCCGCGCGTGACGTGACCGGGAAGCTCGGGCTGCTCAGGCCGGTCCGGCGCCGCGCTGACGGTCGAAGGCCGCGCGGATCGGGGCGGTGTCGTACACGATGTGCAGCCGATCGATCCGTCCGTCCGCGTCGAGCTCTGCCACGTCGACCACGGTGAAGGGTGCGGGCTCGCCGCTGGCCAGGGTCCAGTCGAAGTCGAACCACAGGCTCACGACGGTGCGGCCGTCGACCTCGCCGGTCATCGTCGTCCGCAGCGTCAGCCGCGACTGCCCGGTGTCGGCGAGCAGGAGCGGGTAGAACTCGGTCGCCGGGAGGGTGCCGTACAGGGGCGAGACCACCGTCGCGCCGGGGGCGAACAGCGCCAGGACGCCGGCGAGGTCGCCGGCCTCGAGTGCCTCGAGGTAGCGGTGGGAGAGCTGCGCCGGTTCCATGCCCCGATCTCACCACGGACGCGTCCGACCCCACTCCATCGGGACGTGTTGCTAGTGTCGAGGGCTGTGCTGGTCGTCGATCCCGGACCGGCTGTCGATCTCGGGAGGTGCCGCGCGTGAACCCCAAGCTGAGGCTGGTCCTCGTCGGCCTGGTCCTCGTGGTGCTCGCCGGCCTCGGCGGCTGGGCCCTCATCGGCGGTGGAGGCGACGACGCCGAGCCGCTCGCCTCACCCAGCTCTGAGCCGGAGGCCACGAGCAGCCCCTCGGCCTCGCCGTCGCCGACCGGGACCCCGAACCCCACCGAGTCGGCCACTACGAGCTGCGAGGACGCCGACACCCAGTTCAACGTCGAGGGCGTCGAGCAGGACAGCCTGCTGCCCGACTGCGGGACCCGCGTGGTCAACGTGCGCCAGCAGGAGGCGTCGGGACTCGACCTTGGCTGCGGCGGCACCTACCCGGTGATCCTCTACAAGACCACCACCACCGACGGCTCCAAGGCGTCCGTGTGCGGGCGGAACTCCTCGGGCGAGCGGTTCCGTGTGGTCGTGAAGCCCGCGGGCGACGACGTCGTCGACATGGCCGGCGACTACGACCCGGGCAACGACGCGTTCGTCGGCGAGAAGGGCTCCACGCTCTACGAGATCGTCGGCCGCAACGGCTCGATCGTCGTGTCCACCGAGAACGGCAGCCGCACGCTCGAGTCCGACGGCGACTGGAGCTCGCTCGACAACGAGCCCGACGGGGACTGACCACGGTGCTCGTGCCGGTGCGTGCCGCTGACGTGCCGGACCTCGCTCGCTTCCTCCGCGACGCCGACCTGACGGTCGCCGGGCTCGACGCCCCAGGCCTGCGCTGCTGGATCGAGCGCGACGTCGACGGCGCCGTGGTCGGGAGCACCGGCTACGAGGCAGGCGACGACGGGGCGCACGTGCTGGTCCGCAGCGTCGCCGTGGCCCCCGAGCGTCGTTCCGGCGGCCACGGGACCCGACTGGCGCGATTCGCTCTCGACCGGGCCGCCGAGTCCGGCGCCACCACGGCCTGGCTGTTCAGCCGCCGGTCCGGTCCGTTCTGGCAGGGCCTCGGCTTCGTGCCGGCCGACCTCGCGGACCTGGCCGGGGCACTCGCCACCACGCAGCAGGTGCAGCTGTTCGCCCGCACCGGCCAGCTCGACGTCGAGCGTGCGTGGTCGCGGCCCCTCGTGCCGGCGTCCTGACGCCCGCGTCTCAGCCCTGGTAGACGTCGGGGATGCCGTCGGCGTCGTCGTCGCGGGTCTCCCGCTCGTGGATGAGCCGGTACGTGCGGTTGCGCAGGCGCAGCACCACCACGGCGAGCAGGGCCGACGTGAGCGAGCCGAGCAGCACGCCGACCTTCACGTGCTCGTCGGACTCGCTGCCGACACCGAACGCCAGCTCGCCCACGAGCAGCGCGACGGTGAACCCGATGCCCGCGAGCAGCCCGACGCCGACGAGGTCGATCCACTCCAGGTCGTCGTCCAGCTCGGCCTTCGTGAACCGGGCCATGAGCCAGGTGAAGAGGAGGACGCCGAGCGGCTTGCCGATCACGAGCCCGGCGATGATGCCCAGGGTCACCGGGTCCCGCAGCGCCTCGACGAACCCGGAGGCGCCCTCGATCGCCACGCCTGCGGAGAAGAACGCGAAGACCGGGACGGCCACGGTCGAGGACAGCGGCCGCACGATCTCCTCGAGGTGCTCGGCGAGGCCCGGGCCCTCCTGGCCGTCGCGACGCAGGACCGGGACGGTGAAGCCGAGCAGCACGCCGGCGACGGTGGCGTGCACCCCGGAGGCGTGGACGAGGGCCCAGGCGGTGACCGCGAGCGGGATCAGCAGCCAGGGCGAGCGGATGCGCTGCTGCACGAGGGCGCCGAACGCCGCGATGGGCAGCAGGGCGAGCAGCAGCCAGATCGCGTCGAGGTCGGACGTGTAGAAGATCGCGATGATCGTGATGGCCAGGAGGTCGTCGACGATCGCCAGCGTGAGCAGGAACAGGCGCAGGCCGGTGGGCAGGAACGAGCCGACGACGGCGAGCACGGCGATGGCGAAGGCGATGTCGGTGGCGGCCGGGATGGCCCAGCCGACCGGTCGGCCGGCGTCGTTGATGCTGTTGATCGCCACGTAGATCAGCGCAGGCGTGGCCATGCCACCGATGGCGGCAACGATCGGGACGGCGGCCCGCGAGGGGTCGCGCAGGTCGCCGGCGACGAACTCGCGCTTGAGCTCGAGGCCGACGACGAAGAAGAAGATCGCCAGCAGGCCGTCGGCGGCCCACGCGCCGATGGAGAGGTCGAGGTGCAGCGACGCGGGACCGATCACCGTGTCGCGGACCTGGGCGTAGGTGTCGGTGGTGTTGGCCGCGATGAGCGCGAGGATCGCCGCGATCATCAGCAGCGCACCGCCGAAGGTCTCGGCGCGCACCAGCTCGCCGATGCGTTGGGTCTCGAGCCAGGAACCGCGGGTGAGCAGGCGACGGCGGGGGGTGGTCATGGGGTCACGATCTCCAATGGGGTCGATGAACTGACGCCGACCAGACTTCCCGGCACACCGCGACCAACTCTACCGGCGGCCGCCCCCACGACGCGATTCGACGGGATCGTGACGTCCTCCTCGCTCCCGATCGTCATCGACCCGTCGGATCGCGGGGTCGGGGCGCGGGAGACTAGCCTGCGTCCATGCCTGACGTCGCGATCGCCGCACCCAACGAGGCGGCGGCCGACGCGGGGGAGCAGGTGGCCCTGGCCGGTGGGAACGCGGTCGACGCCGCCCTCGCCGCCGCGCTCGTGACCATGGTCAACGAGGTCGGCATCGTCTCGCTCAGCTCGGGCGGGTTCGTCACGGTCCAGCCGGCCGACGGGTCCGCGCCGGTCACCGTCGACGGGTGGATGGACATGCCGGGCCGCGGCTCACGGTCCGGCCCCTCGACGCCGGCACGGCCCGACACCGAAACCGATCCCGACACCGGGACCTGGGACGTCCGCACGGACTACGGCGGCGGCGTGACGGTCACGATCGGGCCGGGCTCGGTGGCCGCGCACGGCGCCGTGGCGGCCTTCGAGGAGACGCACGCGCGCTGGGGGTCGGTGCCGTGGCGCGAGATCGTGGCGCCCGCCGTCGACGTCGCGCGCGGCGGGTTCCGGCTGGGGTCGGCGTCGCGGTACTACCTGGAGTACGTGCACGACGACATCTTCGGGTGGGACGAGCAGAGCCGGGCCTGCGTGCACGACGCCTCCGGTGCCGTCACGACCGACCTGGTGGTGGTGCCCGACCTGGCCGCGACGCTCGAGGTCATCGCGGCCGACGGTGCGTCGGCGCTCCACACGGGCGACCTGGCTCGACTGATCTGTGACGACGTGCAGGCCCGCGGTGGCCTGCTGGGCCGCGAGGACCTCGCGGCGTACCGCCCGGTCGTGCGTCCGGCGCTGCGGGTGGAGCTGGGGGACTGGACGCTCGGCACCAACCCCACGCCGGCGGTGGGTGGCGTGTGCGTCGCGGCGATGCTGCGCCTGCTCGACGGCACACCGCACGCCGTGGTCGACGGCCGCTGGTCCGAGGCCGACGTCGCCCGCCTCGTCGAGGTGCAGCGCGCCGTGCTGGGCCACCGGCTCGACGTGCTCGACCACAGCCACGACCTGGTGGCCGACGCGCTGGCCTACCTGGCGTCGGTGGACGACGAGGTGCGGTCGGCGGGCTCGACCGCGCACGTCTCGGCGACGGACGGCGACGGCGGAGCCTGCTCGGTCACGGTCTCGTCGGGCTACGGCTCGGGGATGATCGCGCGGGGCACCGGCATCTGGCTCAACAACTGCCTGGGGGAGCAGGAGCTCAACCCCCGCGGCCTGCACGGGCTGGAGCCGGGCACGCGCCTGCTGTCGAACATGGCGCCCACGGTCGCGCACCACCGCGACGGTGCGGCGCTGGCGATCGGCTCGCCCGGCGCGGACCGGATCTCCACGGCCGTCGCCCAGGTGGTCGCGGGCTTCACGAACGGCGGCATGGGGCTGCAGCAGGCGGTGAACCATCCGCGGGTCCACGTGCACC
>NZ_LMMY01000009.1:238356-241767 GCF_001422865.1 Aeromicrobium sp. Leaf272 | reverse complement strand
GCGACCCTGCTGCGCCGTGACGCGGCCGGCGAGCTGCACCTGGAGGCGGCCGCCGATCCCCGCCGGGACGGGGCCGTCCGGCTCGTGCGGTCCTGACGGACCCTCGCGACGCTCGAGGACGGGTCGGACAACCACGTGACACCGCCACTGTCACGGTCCTACGCTGCGAGCATGAACCTCGTCGGTCTGGCCACCCTGCCCCTGCGCGTGACCATCTCGGCCACGCGCACGACGTTGGCGCTGGGACAGCTGGCCGCACCCGACGGTCCGATCCTGCGCGAGGGCGGCTACGGGACCCGCATCGCGGTGCTGATCGGCGAGGACGGCCTGCTGGAGCAGCTCGCCAAGCTGCTGGCCGACGAGCGCGGGATCATCGCGCTCGGCAACCTCGTCGCCGACATCACGTCCGAGGACCGGCCCGTCGGCAAGGCGCTGCAGCGGGACGGGCTCGTGGACCGGATGGCGTCAGAGGAGGGCCCGTTCGTGCGGCTGCTCGAGGCCGACGGCCCGCTCGACCGCGCCCTGGCCGAGGACGGACCGCTCTACCGGTTCCTCGCGCCCGGAGGCTCGCTCGACCGCCTGCTGGCACCGGACGGGCCGCTCGAGCGGCTGACGGCGCCGGGCGGGCCTATCGAGCGGATGCTGGTGCCCGGCGGGCCGCTGGACCGCATCCTCGAGCAGGACGGCACGCTCGAGAACGTGCTGAAGCCCGGCGGCCTGCTCGAGAAGCTGCTCGAGGAGGAGGGCATCCTCGAGAACCTGCTGATGCCGGGCGGGACGCTCGACCAGCTGGTCTCCCTGGGGGCGACGTTCGACGCGATCGTGCCGCGGCTCGAGGCGCTGGGCAACGCCATCCCCAACCTCAACCAGGCGGTCGCGGTGCTGAGCGGAGCCGTGGAGCCTCTCGGGACGCTCGCGCAGCGACTTCCCGGTGGACGTCGACGCGGCGTGCTCGCCTCCGCATCGCCGTCGTCACCGACGACGGCGACCTCCGACGACCTCTACGGCAGCGAGTGAGCACGCCGGCACGGACCGACGTCGTCGGGCGGTGGCTGCCCGAGGGCGGCCCGCCGCGCGCGTTCCTCGAGCTGCGCGACAACGGCGACCTCGCCGGGCACGACGGCTGCAACCGCTTCGGCGGCCAGCAGTGGTCGCTCGACGGCAAGAAGGTCGTCACGAGCGGCGCACGCGTCTCGACGCTGATGGCCTGCCCCGACGTCGACACCTGGCTCGGCCAGGCGACCACCTTCGTGTGGGACGACGGCCACCTGCGCGCCGTCGGACCCGACGGCACCGACCTCGGCGTCCTGCTCACCGACCCGGACTGAGCCGGTCGGACGTCACTGGGTGAACGTGGCCGCGCCCTTGCGGAGACGCTCGACGGTGTCGCGGGCGAGGCGCTGCGCGAGCTGCTCCGCGGCGTCGGCGTCGCGGCCCGGTGCGGACATGCTGACGAACACGCCGACCACCACGCGGCCCTCGCCCACCAGCAGGCTCACGACGCGCTGGGCCGGGTCGCCGGTCTCGGCCGAGTCGAGCCGGTAGGAGCTCAGGTAGCCGTCGAGCCCCTGCACGGTGACGTCGTCGAGCGACCCCTCGCCCGAGCTCGCCGGGACCTCACGGCCGCCGCCGACGGGCTTGGCGGGGATGTCGAACGTGCCGTCGTAGGGCTCCTGGTCCTTGCGCAGACCGGCCATGAAGGTGCGGGCCGCCTCGGCGTCGTCGAGCAGGTTGAGGTTGACGACCGCGACGTCGTTGGGAGCACTCGTGGTGCCGTTGCGCTCGATGTCCACGGGGTTGCCGACGGAGTCGAGGCGCACGGAGAACGCCCAGAACGGATGACCGACGTCGGACCCGGCGCACTTCTCCTCGTCCTTCGGGCACTGGAAGTCGACCTCCGAGGCGCCCGGCACCTGGTCCAAGGTGGGCAGGGCGCCCTCGATCGCGGCCTCCTCGGTGGGCAGCGGTGCCGGGCTGGACGCGGACGCCGTCGGCTCCGGGTCGGATCCCCCCTGGCCGCATCCGGCGAGGACGGCGAGGACGGCGAGAGCCGTCGTGACGAGTCGAACCGAGCGGCGCATGAGTCGTTCCCCCTGGGTGGCGTAGGGGCATCGTGGCACGCCGCGACCCGGGTTGCCGTGGAGACCAGCCGTGGCAGGCTCGAAGCATGGACATCGTCATCATCGGGGGCGGCCTCGCCGCGGCCAAGGCGGCCGCCGCCCTGCGCGAGAACGGGCACGACGGAGCACTCACGATCGTGGGCGACGAGGACCGGCTGCCCTACGAACGGCCGCCCCTGTCGAAGGACGTCCTGCTCGGCGAGGTGCCGCTCGACGACGCCACGGTGCAGCCCCAGGAGTGGTACGACGAGCACGACGTCCGCCTGGTCACCGGGGTGGCGGCCGAGCGCATCGACGTCGAGGCGCACCGCGTGCACCTCGCCGACGGCCAGGTGGTCCCGTACGACAAGGCGGTCCTCGCCACGGGCGCGCGGCCCGCCGTCCCGGACTCCATCGCCGGTGGGGCCGACGCGTACTTCCTGCGCAACGCGGCCGACGTCGAGAGGCTGACGGCCGCGTTCGCGGATGCGTCGTCGGTGATCGTCGTCGGTGGCGGTTGGATCGGTCTCGAGGTCGCCGCCGCCGCGCGGCACCACGACCTGAGCACCACCGTCGTGCTCCGCGGCGACGTGCCGCTCGCGTCGGTCATGGGCGAACGCCTGGGCCGCTACTTCGCGGACGTTCACACGTCGCACGGGGTCACCCTGCGCACGGGCGAGCGAGTCGACGCCGTGACCGCGCGCACCGTCCGCCTCGGCGGTGGCGAGGTGCTCGAGGCCGACGTGGTCGTGCTGGGCGTGGGCGCCACGCCCAACGTCGAGCTGGCGGAGGCGGCCGGGCTGCTCGTCGACGACGGCGTGGTGACCGACGAGCACTTCGCGACCAGCCACCCCGACGTGCATGCCATCGGCGACGTCGCCTCGACGCTCCACACGGGTCGCGGCGAGGCCGTCCGGGTCGAGCACTGGGACGACGCGGTGCGCCAGGGCGAGGCCGTGGCGTCGGTGCTGCTCGGCCACGACGCGGCGTACGACTGGGAGCCGTACTTCTTCACCGACCAGTACGACCTGGGCATGGAGTACGTCGGCCACGGGTCGGGCGATGACGACGTGGTGGTCCGCGGCGAGCTGGACGACGGCGCCGGGGACGGCGAGTTCATCGTCTTCTGGCAGCGCGACGGCGTCGTGACCGCGGCCATGAACGTCAACATCTGGGACGTCCAGGACGACCTGCGCGCCCTCGTCGGCCAGGAGGTGTCGGCCGAGCGCCTCGCCGACCCGAACGTCGAGCTCGCCGACCTCGCCTGACCCGGGCTCGCCCGGTCGGTCCCACCGTGCTCGTGATTCCCATC
>NZ_LMMY01000009.1:226128-238342 GCF_001422865.1 Aeromicrobium sp. Leaf272 | reverse complement strand
GAGTGGGGGATTCCCATCACCTGATGGGAATCGCTGATCCGGCTCAGACCTCGGCGACGTGCACGACGGCGTCGCCGCTGTTGACCACGGGGGCCTCGGTGCGGCCGATGACGACGCCGGACCGCTCGGCGTGGACGAGGCGCACCCGCTTGCCGAAGGAGTCGAACAGGCCACCGATGCGCTGGCCCTCGGTCACGTGCTCGCCGAGGGCGACCTCCAGGTGCAGCATGCCGGTGCCGCGGGCCCGCACCCAGCTGCTCCTGTACGACGCCTGGCTGGGGGCGGGCGGATCCTCGTCCACCGGCTCGGTCATGCCGAGCGCGGCGAGCACCCGACGGACGCCGCGCACGCCGGCGTCGATCGCCCAGGCGTCCATGCGCCACGCCTCGCCCGCCTCGTAGAGGAGCACGGTCGCACCGGCCTCGCGCGCGGCCGCCCGCAGCGACCCGTCACGGATCTTGGCGTGCAGCATCACCGGTGCGGCGAACGCCTCGGCCAGCTCACGGGTGCGGTCGTCCTCCAGGTCGGCGCGGATCTGCGGCAGGTTGGTCCGCCGGTCCGACCCCGTGTGCAGGTCGATGCCGACGTCGCACTTGGCCACCACCTCGGTCATCATCAGGTGCGCGATGCGGGAGGCGAGCGACCCGCGGGCCGAGCCCGGGAACGAGCGGTTCAGGTCGCGGCGGTCGGGCAGGTAGCGGTCACCGGTCATGAAGCCGAGCACGTTGACGATGGGGATCGCGATGAGCGTGCCCCGCATCGACTTGGGGTCGATGTCGGCGAGCACCTGGCGGATCACCTCGACGCCGACCGCCTCGTCGCCGTGGATCGCGGCGTCGACCCACACCGTGGGACCGTCCTCGCGGCCGTGCACCACCCGCACCGGCAGGTCGACGTCGGCGCCGGTCACGAGCCGGGTGATGGGCAGCGACACCGCCTTGGCCTGCCCCGGGCGCACCCGGATCGGCCCGATCTCGAACGACGGACGCGCCATCATCGACCCCGGTTCCGGCGACGGACCCGCACGGGCGGTCGGCCACCGAGGTAGGACTCGCTGGAGTCGACGAGGTACCCCTGCGCCAGGGCCTCCCGGCCGACCAGCATGCGGAAGCCCATCTCGTCGCGCCGCGACAGCGTCACCTCGGACGGCACCACCCGGCCGGCGAGCGTGAGGTCGAGGACCACCACGTAGCGCTCCTCCACGTGACCCGACGACGAGCGGACCTCGCGCAGGTCGAGCACGTCGAGCTCCACCTGCACGGGATCTTCGTCGGTGCCCTGCCAGGGGTGGATGCTGAACCGCACCCGGCCGTGGTCGTCGGGCTCGATGTCGAAGGCGTGCAGCGACGACGTCCGGGCGCCGGTGTCGATCTTGGCCTTGATCCACGGGACGCCGAGGTCGGGGAGACGGACCCACTCCCGCCAGCCGACCAGGGTCTGGTCGAGCAGACCGCCGTCCGGCCCTGCGGCTGGGGCGGGGGTGTAGGAAGGTGGGTGCGTCAATCGTCCGTCCTTCCAGCTCGGGGAGTCCATGAAACTCGCGATCCTGTCACGTGCGCCTCGCTCGTACAGTACGCAGCGCCTGCGCACCGCGGCGCTCGACCGGGGCCACACGGTCAAGGTCCTCAACACGCTGCGCTTCGCGATCGATCTCTCCGGGCCCGAGCCCGACCTGCAGTACCGCGGCAAGCCGCTGTCGCACTACGACGCGGCGCTGCCCCGGATCGGCAACTCCATCACGTACTACGGCACGGCCGTGGTGCGCCAGCTCGAGCAGATGGACGTCTTCACGCCCAACACGTCGTGGGGGATCCAGAACTCGCGCGACAAGCTGCGCGCCAGCCAGATCCTGTCGCGCCACGACATCGGCATGCCGGCCACGACCTTCGTGCGCGACCGGGCCGACGTGATCGCGGCCATCGAGCGGGTCGGTGGGGCGCCGGTCGTCATCAAGCTGCTGGAGGGCACCCAGGGCATCGGCGTGATCCTGGCGCCCGAGATCAAGGTCGCCGAGGCGATCATCGAGACGCTCCAGAGCACGCGGCAGAACGTGCTCATCCAGCGCTTCGTCGCCGAGAGCAAGGGCCGCGACATCCGCGCCCTCGTGGTCGGCGACCGGGTCGTCGCGGCGATGCGCCGCGTGGCCAAGGGCGACGAGTTCCGCTCCAACGTGCACCGGGGTGGCTCGGTGGAGGCGGTCTCGCTCGACCCGGAGTACGAGCGGGTCGCCGTGCGCGCCGCCCAGATCATGGGCCTGCGGGTGGCGGGCGTCGACATGCTCGAGGGCGACGACGGCCCCCTGGTCATGGAGGTCAACTCCTCGCCGGGCCTCGAGGGCATCGAGTCGGCCACGAACCTCGACGTCGCGGGCGCGATCATCGACCACATCGACAACCAGGTCGCGTTCCCCGAGATCGACGTGCGCCAGCGGCTCACCGTCTCCACGGGGTACGGCGTGGCCGAGCTGCTCGTGCAGGCGGCCTCCGACATGGTGGGCAAGCCGCTCGGCGAGAGCGGCCTGCGCGACCGCGACATCTCGGTGCTCACCCTGCAGCGGGGCACCCAGGTGATCCCGAACCCGCGGCGTTCGCACGTCCTGGAGGCGGGCGACCGGCTGCTGTGCTTCGGCAAGCTCGAGGAGATGCGCTCGATGATCCCCAGCCGACGCCGGCGCACCCGCAAGGTCAAGCGTCTGCCCAAGGACCCGATCCACGAGCCCTGGCCGACCGTCGAGCCCTGAGCTCTGAGCCGTGGGGTGCGGGGCGGGGAACATCGGCCGCCCGCGCCGCGTTGGCCACCTGACGTGAGCGCTCTCCTCGAACCCGTCACCCTGCGCGGCGTCACCGCCCGCAACCGCATCTGGCTCGCACCGATGTGCCAGTACTCGTGCTTCGCCCGCGACGGCGTGCCGACCGACTGGCACCTCGTGCACCTGGGCGCCCGCGCGACCGGCGGCTTCGGCCTGCTGGTCACCGAGGCGACCGCCGTGGTGCCCGAGGGTCGGATCAGCCCGGAGGACACGGGGCTGTGGAACGACGAGCAGCAGGAGGCCTGGGCGCGCATCGTCGACGTGGTGCACGCGGAGGGCACGCCGATCGGGGTGCAGCTCGCGCACGCCGGCCGCAAGGCCTCCACGTTCGCCCCCTTCGCGCACCCGCGCGCCGCGACCACGGGCGAGGGCAGCGTCGGGCTCGACGAGGGCGGCTGGGAGACGGTCGCCCCGTCCGCGCTCGCCTTCCCCGGATACGCCACCCCGCGGGCCCTCGACCTCGAGGAGGTGCGGGCGATCCCGGGTCACTTCGCCGACGCGGCCCGTCGGGCCGATGCCGCCGGCTTCGACCTGGTGGAGGTCCACGCCGCCCACGGGTACCTGCTGCACCAGTTCCTGTCGCCGCTGTCGAACCAGCGCGACGACGAGTACGGCGGCTCGTTCGAGGGCCGCACCCGCCTGGTGGTCGAGGTCGTCGACGCCGTGCGCGCCGTGTGGCCCGACGAGAAGGCGCTGGCCGTCCGGTTCTCGGCCACCGACTGGCTCGACGACGGCTGGACGGTCGACGAGACGGCTCGGCTGTCGCGGCTGCTGGCCGACCACGGCGTCGACGTCGTGGACGTCTCGAGCGGCGGTCTGCTCCCGGCCGAGATCCCCGTGGGTCCCGGCTACCAGGTGCCGCTGGCCCGCGAGGTGCGCGAGGGCTCCGGGCTGCCCACGGGCGCCGTCGGTCTCATCACCGACCCGCAGCAGGCCGACGACGTGCTCACCCGTGGCGACGCCGACCTCGTCCTGCTGGCCCGCGCGGCGCTGCGCGAGCCCGCCTGGCCGCAGCGCGCCGCCCACGAGCTCGGCGACGCGCCCGACGGCCTCTACCCGCTGCAGTACGAGCGCGGCACCTGGCGCTGACGGCGCGTCGGCCCTGAGGATGGGTCCGTGGACGACGCGACCTGGACGTTCGAGCGGCCGCTGTGGCGCGACGGCGCCTGGCACTTCGTCACCGTCCCCGAGGACGTCTCCGACGAGGTCGAGGAGCGCTTCGGCGCCACGGCCGCCGGCTTCGGGTCGGTGCGCGTGGAAGTGACGATCGGAACCTCCACGTGGCGCACCTCGGTCTTCCCGTCGACGCAGCACCGGGCGTACGTGCTCCCGGTGAAGAAGGCGGTGCGGACGGCCGAGGACGTCCACGACGGCGACGACGCCGTCCTCACCCTGCGCGTCGTCACGGACTAGCGTGCTGCTGCGCGGCTAGGTTCCTCCCATGGACGACGAGGACGGCGTGGCGCGGAACCTGGTCTGGGGTGGGTCGCTGGGTGGACTGTGCGCCTCGCTGCTGGCGGTGGTGCTCGCCGGCGGCGTGGTGGTCTGGCTCGCCCCCTCGTTCGAGGATCCCGCTGCGGTCGGCGACGTGCTCATGGGCGACGGGTTCCGGACGTTCGCGCTGTGGTCCCTGCTGCTGTACGGGGCGGCACTGGTCGCCTGCGCAGCGGGCTCGTGGTGGCTGCGTCCGCGGGGTCCCGGCGGAGGGCGCGGGGGTCCTGCGGTCCTCGGTGGTCTGCTGGGCTTCGGGGGCGTCACCTTCGTCCCCTTCGCGACGGCGCTCTACCTGGCGGGCGTCCGATGAGCCGGTCGCACGGACATGCCCGACGACCGGGGCCGCCCCGCCGATAGGATTCAGTCCGTGACCGACGCATCGCCCGACAGCACGCGCCAGCTCGACACCGTCGCCCACGCGCAGGAGACGCCGGAGCGTGAGCTGCCGTGGGCCGAGCTGGGGCTCAAGCCCGACGAGTACGACCGCATCGTCGAGATCCTGGGGCGGCGTCCCACGGGCGCCGAGCTGGCCATGTACTCGGTGATGTGGAGCGAGCACTGCTCGTACAAGTCCTCCAAGGTGCACCTGAAGAAGTTCGGCGAGCTGCCGCAGGAGACCCCGCTGGGCAAGACGCTCGCCGGCATCGGCGAGAACGCCGGCGTCATCGACATCGGCCAGGGCTACGCCGTCACGTTCAAGGTCGAGTCGCACAACCACCCCAGCTACGTCGAGCCGTACCAGGGTGCGGCCACGGGCGTCGGCGGCATCGTCCGCGACATCCTCGCCATGGGAGCGCGCCCCGTCGCGGTCATGGACCCGCTGCGCTTCGGCCCGCTCGACGCCCCCGACACCGCCCGTGTGCTGCCCGGCATCGTCGCCGGCGTCGGCGGCTACGGCAACTGTCTCGGCCTGCCCAACATCGGTGGCGAGGTGGTCTTCGACGAGACCTACCTCGGCAACCCGCTCGTCAACGCGCTCTGCGTGGGCGTGCTGCGCCACGAGGACCTCCACCTCGCGTTCGCCTCGGGCGTCGGCAACAAGGTCGTCCTCTACGGCGCCCGCACCGGCGGCGACGGCATCGGCGGCGTGTCGGTCCTCGCGTCCGAGACGTTCGACGCCGATGGCCCGGCCAAGCGGCCCAGCGTGCAGGTCGGCGACCCGTTCATGGAGAAGCTGCTCATCGAGTGCACCCTCGAGCTGTTCGCGGCCAAGGTCGTCAACGGCATCCAGGACCTCGGCGGCGCCGGTCTGTCGTGCGCCACGAGCGAGCTGGCCAGCGCCGGCGACGGCGGCATGCACGTCGAGCTCGACACCGTGCCCCTGCGCGACCCGTCGCTCTCGCCGGAGGAGATCCTCATGAGCGAGAGCCAGGAGCGCATGATGGCCGTCGTCGAGCCGGAGCACCTCGACGCGTTCATGGCGATCTGCGAGAAGTGGGACGTCGAGGCCGTCGTCGTCGGTGAGGTCACCGACGGCGAGCACCTGGTCATCGACTGGCACGGCGAGACGATCGTCGACGTCCCCCCGCGCTCCGTCGCGCACGACGGACCCACCTACGAGCGCCCCTACGCGCGCCCCGACTGGCAGGACGCCCTGCAGGCCGACACCGCCGAGGCGCTGCCACGTCCGGCCACCGGCGAACAGATCGGCGAGCAGCTGGTGCGGGTCGTCACGAGCCCCAACCTCGCCGACCCGTCGTGGGTCACCGACCAGTACGACCGCTACGTGCAGGGCAACACGGTCCTGGCCCAGCCCGAGGACGCCGGCATGGTCCGCGTCGACGAGCGGAGCAACCTCGGCGTGGCCGTCTCGACCGACTGCAACGGCCGCTTCGCCAAGCTCGACCCGTACGCGGGGGCCCAGCTGGCGCTCGCCGAGTCGTTCCGCAACGTCGCGGTCACCGGCGCCCTGCCCCTGGCCGTCACGGACTGCCTGAACTTCGGCTCCCCGGAGGACCCGGCGGTCATGTGGCAGTTCGAGCAGGCCACGCACGGACTCAAGGACGGGTGTGCCGAGCTCGGGATCCCCGTCACCGGCGGCAACGTGAGCTTCTACAACCAGACCGGCGAGACGGCCATCCTGCCGACCCCCGTCGTGGGCGTGCTGGGTGTCATCGAGGACGTGCGCCAGCGCGTCCGCCAGGGCTTCACCCGCGATGACGACCACCTGCTGGTGCTCGGCGAGACGCGGGAGGAGCTGTCCGGCTCGTCGTGGGCCGACGTCGTGCACGGTCACCTCGGCGGGCTGCCCCCCACGGTCGACCTCGCCGCCGAGCAGGCGCTCGCCGCGGTCGTGTGCGAGGCCGGTCGGCGCGGGCTGCTCACGTCGGCGCACGACCTGTCCGACGGCGGTCTCGCCATGGCGCTGGCCGAGGGTGCGTTCGCGCACGGTGTCGGCGTGCGGGTCGTGCTCGACGACGACCCCTTCGTGCAGCTGTTCAGCGAGTCCGCCGCGCGCGCCCTGCTGGCCGTTCCCGAGCACCACCACGACGAGGTCGCGGAGATCGCGGCCGAGCACGGGGTCGAGCTGACGTCGATCGGTCGCACGGGCGGCTCGGCCTACGAGGTGGCCGGTCAGTTCACGATCGACCTCGAGGACCTGCGCGACGCGTGGAGCGCCACGCTGCCCGCGGTGCTCGGCCCCGTCCTCGGCGGCTGAGCCGCGTGGCGCGCCCGTCCACCCTGCTCACGCCGGAGGTCGTCGACGGCCTGCTGGCCCGGCTCGACGACGGTGACGACGCTCGCGAGGTGGTCAAGCCCCTGGTCAAGCACTACCTGGGTGCACTGGCCCAGCGGGCGCCCGGTCGCAGCGTGGAGGTGCGGGTCCCGCCCTTCGCGGCCGTCCAGTGCATCGAGGGCTCCACGCACACCCGCGGCACGCCGCCGGCCGTCGTGGAGATGGACGCGGCCACCTGGATCGCCCTGGCCCGCGGGTCACTGGCGTGGAGCGAGGCGTCGGCCGACCGGACGCGGGTGCGGGCCTCGGGGCAGCGCTCGGACCTCTCGCCCCACCTGCCGCTCGACGACGCGTAGCCGCCCCGTCGGGGGGGCAGGGTCGGACGGGCCGGCGCGGACCGGGACCGAGCCGCAGCCGTCAGAAGTTGCCGCGGCGCAGGAGCGACCACTGCGACGAGGTCACCGTCTGCAGTGCGGCCTGCTTGTTGTCGCGGCGCAGCTGCTGGGCGGCCCTGACCGTGGCGGTGTCGAGCACGCCCTTCACCGACGGCGCGTAGCCGGCGGCGCGCAGCGAGCGCTGCAGCCGCCAGACCGCCGAGCCCGTCGAGCCGTACTTCAGGACCTTCGGCGTCGAGCCCTCCGCGAGGAGTGCGGTCCACACCGGACGACTGACGACGCCGTTGCGGCTCCAGCCCTTGCTCGCGCGGTACGCGTTGATGCCCGAGACGGTGCCGGACCCGACCTCGCCCGTCACGGACTTCTTGAGGCCGCGCTCCTGGAGCAGGCACTGCAGGGCCTCGACGGCCTTGCCCTTCGAGCCCGCACGCAGCGTCGGGTAGGACGCGAGTGTGAGGTCGACACCGCAGGACCGCGGTTCCGTGGTGGCCACGGACCCCGTGCCCACGCGCATCAGGTTGCGGTCGATCGTGAGGCGGTGCCCGCCGTACGTCTCGTTCACGTTGTTGTGGAACTGGTGGATGCGGGCGTTCTTCCAGCCGGTGTCGGACAGGTACGGACCGCCGTCCACGTTCGCCACCTTGTTCGTCCACGCGAACCACACCTGGTCGAACTGCGTGAAGCCCGAGAACTTCTTGGCGCCGGAGCGGACGTCGTCGACGAGCTTGATGGCGGCCGAGCCGCTGGAGTAGATCCCGGAGCGGAACTTCGACGCCTTCAGGGTCTCGGTCCAGGCGTCGGAGAACGCGAGGACGGCGTTGTCGCACGTCGTGGTGCGGGCGTACCACTCGATGTCGAGGTAGGCCACCGAGCCTGCGCCGAAGCCGTACTTCTTGAGGGCGGCGATGGCCTCGCGCGCGTCGGCGGCACCCTGCTTGCGGGCCGTCGTCTGCGACGTCGACATCCTCTTCTTCTGCACGCGGCTCTGCGGGTTGTTCTTGAAGCAGGGCGACTGGTAGCCCACGTGGATCGGCATGAAGCCCCACCCGGCGTCGGCGTTGTGCTGGACCCACGACTTCGAGAGGTTCGGCTGGTAGCGGTCCCCGCAGTAGCGGGAGTTGCCGGACACGTAGATGCCGACGGCCGAGTAGGGCGAGTCGCGCATCCACGCGTCCATGACCGTGGTGCTCGGCGCGACGCACGCGTCGAAGGCGTAGGCGGTCCGGTCACCGGGCGCCGCCGGAGTGGCCGCCGAGGCGGGCCCGGGCAGGGCGAGCGTGACGAGGACGGACGCGAGGAGCGCGCAGGCGAGGGTGAAGGCCTGCCGCCCTGCGCCGAGGTGAGACGGGGGGGAAGTCACCGTAGGCATGGTCCGAAGGCTACGGAACGTGTGGCGTCCTGTCAGGTGCACGAGGGATTCTCGCCGCGGCGTCCGAGCGGCAGGTTCGTGGCGTAAAACATTCGTAACCAGAGTTCATCCGACCGCGAGGGAGACGAAAGCCGCTCAGGCATGTATCCTGGAGGCACAACGGTCCCGGCCCACACCCCTGGAGGGTCGGGACCGTTTTAATGCCCTCTCCCGTGTGGTGGCCGGGATCGAGTCAGACCTGGCGGCCGTCGCTCGGCCAGTAGCCCTTGCGCAGGTCCCGCTTGAGGATCTTGCCCGAGGGGTTGCGGGGCAGGGCCTCGACGACGTCGACCGTGCGGGGGGCCTTGTAGTGGGCCAGCCGTTCACGGGCGAAGTCGATGAGCTCCTGCGGGTCCACGGTGTGCTCGGGCCGGAACGCCACGACGGCCTTGACCGTCTCGCCCCACCGGTCGTCCGGGACGCCGATGACCGCGGTCTCCAGCACGGCCGGGTGCTCGGCGAGTACGCGCTCGACCTCGGGGGAGTACACGTTCTCCCCGCCCGTGATGATCATGTCCTTCACGCGGTCCTCGATGAACACGAACCCGCCGTCGTCGACCCGACCGATGTCACCCGAGCGCAGCCAGGGGCCGCCTCCGTCGTCGGCCGCGACGAGCAGCTCGGCGGTGGCCTCGGGGCGGCCGAGGTAGCCCACGGTGTTCTGCTCGGTCCGCCACCACAGCTCACCCGATCCGCCCGGCTCGACGTCCTGGAGGGTGGTGACGTCGACGACGCGCAGCTCGACCCCGGGGATGGGTCGACCGGCCGAGACGAGGCGCTCCGGGTGCTCGGCGTCGCGGTGTGCCGCGTCGTCGAGGATGGTGACGACGCCGCCCATCTCCGTCATCCCGTAGACCTGCATGAACGCGGTGTCGGGCCAGTGCTCGATGGCACCGCGCAGCACCGGCAGGGGCATGGGGGCCGCGCCGTAGGAGAACGCCTTCAGCCGGCTGAACAACGCCATGGCCTGGGGCCCGGCGTGCAGCAGGGCCGCCACGACGGCGGGGACGAGGAACGCGTGGGTGGCCCCGGCCATCATCGCGCCGGCCAGCAGCTGAGGATCGACCTCGCGGATGATGTAGCCGTGGGTGCCGGTCGCGGGACCGAACAGGGCGTACGACGAACCGCCCACGTGGAACATCGGCATCGCGACCAGCATGGTGTCGTCGGGTCCGTACTCGATGTCGCCCATGGCGCTGAGCGTGTGCACGACCATGTTGTGCTGGGTGAGCATGACGCCCTTGGGCCGGCCCGTGGTGCCCGAGCTGTACATGACCAGGCACACGTCGTCGGGGTCGACGCCGGGCTGGCGCTCGACGGGGGTCGCCGCTGCGAGCCACGCCTCGAGCTCGTCGTCGTCGCCCCCGACCACGACGATGCGCTCGACGCCGACCAGGCGGTCGCGGATCAGGTCGATCGACGGGGCCAGCTCGTGGCCGACGAAGAGGATGCGGGCCCCGGCGTCGTTGATGACGTAGTCGAGCTCGTCGCCGGCCAGCCGCCAGTTGACGATCGCGTTGGCCGAGCCGAGCAGGCAGCACGCCTGGGTCGCCGTGAGGATGGCCGGGTTGTTCTTGTCGAGGAAGGCGATCCGGTCGCCGCGCACGATGCCCTCCGCCTGCAGCGCCCCGGCGAAGCGTCGGACGTCGTCCCAGGCCTCGCCCCAGGTCCACGTGCGCTCGAGGTAGGTCCAGCAACGGCCGTCCGGGTCGTGCTCGGCGCGGTACGCGTGGAAGTCGGTCAGGTACGTGGCGTCGGGCAGGTCGGGCACGGCGTCTCCTCTGTGGCGTGGGTCACGCCAGCCTAGGGGCTCCTGACCCCACGGTGAAGCAGCTTCCCGGTACCGGATTCGGCCCGTCGTGAGTACTGGGACAACCGTTCAGGAGCCTTCGACGACCGTGGCGATCCGCTCGAGCGTGCGCTCGATGTTGCGCTTCGTGGAGCGAGGCATATTGCCGCGCCGCAGGGCGACGCGCTGGCGGTCGCGGCTGATGTCCCACGTCTCGCGGACGATCGTGCTGCTGCCCTGGTCGACGAGCTCGTAGCGCCAGACCCGGCCGCCGATGAGGCCGAACAGGCCGGTGGTGCGCCACGCGATGCGTCGGTTCGGCTCGTACTCGACGACCTCGTTCTTCGTCGAGTACGGCAGACCCATCTTCATCGACATGCCGAACACCGAGCCCATGTGCAGCGGCTCGCTCTCGTTGCTCGTGCCCTGGACCGTTCCGGAGCCGTCGATCTCACGGTGCCGTGCGGCGTCGGACAGCAGGGCGAAGATGCGCTCGGCGGGGGCGGCGACGAGGCGCTCGGCCGTGACCTGGTCGGTGGACATGGGCTCATCGTGGCGGAGGTGGGGCGTGCCCGCACGCCAAGCAGGGGTGCGCGGGTCAGCCGAGCACGAACGCGAGCCAGAAGCCGAGTGCGGTGGCGATCCCGACCCACCATCCGCCCTCGCGGTAGGCCTCGGGGAGGAGCGTGTCGGAGAGCACGGCCAGCGTCGCGCCGCCGGCCACGGCCTGGGCCACCGCGACGGCGGCCGGGGAGACCGCGCCGCCTGCGGCGTGCGCACCGACGGTGACGAGGGTCAGCAGCACGCCGACGGCCGCCCACAGCGCCAGTCCGCGGCGAGGGCCGAGTCGCTCGTCGTCGCGGAGGGCCGCAGCACTCGCGATGGCCTCAGGCGTGTTGCCGACGGCGATCGCGACCAGCAGGGCCAGACCGCCCTCGCCCAGGGAGACCCCGAGCGCGGTGTTCTCCGGCACGCCGTCGAGGAAGGCCCCGAGCAGCAGGCCCATGCCGACGGCCGAGGTGCCCGCCCGACGGTCCAGGAGGTGGCTGAGGACCACGTAGAGCCCGGCGCCGCCGAGGAGGGCGATCCCGGCCCGGACGGCGTCGAGGGCCTGGAAGGCCGGCCCGAACAGCTCCTGGGAGGCTGCGGCGATCATGGTGCCGGCCCCGAACGCCATGAGGGCGGCGAGGGCTGCCCGGGGGATCCGCCACCGCAGGCCCGCTGCGGCTCCGACGACCAGCGGGACGGCCGTGGCGGCGCCGTACAGAGCAGCGGTGAGCACCCGTCCACGCTAGGACCGGTGGCGCGGTCGTGCCCGTCGGTGGCCCGGTCCTGACGTTCTGCGGGTGCGCTGGTGTGGGAGCTCGGAACCCGCTGCCGCGCTGGCTCGGCTCGCGCCGGGGGTGGCCTCCGAAGGGCCCCGACCGAGCGGCGGGAGGCGTCCTCGGGTCGGGTCCTCGGGCTGCGGCTCGCCCGGGGGTAGGGCTCGTACCTCATCTCGACGCTTCGAGGTTCGCCATCTACCTCTGACGGCCTGGTTCGGTGCGCCACCTACCTCCCACTGCCGACCACGTCACGCCCAGGACGGTTCCGGGGCCTCGCGCAGGCCCCTACACTGGAGCGGTGGCACGCGGAGACGGTC
>NZ_LMMY01000009.1:225430-226085 GCF_001422865.1 Aeromicrobium sp. Leaf272 | reverse complement strand
GAGGAGGTCGCCAAGCTCAGCTACTTCGGCCTCTACGCCCTGCAGCACCGCGGCCAGGAGTCCGCCGGCATCGCGGTGAGCAACGGCAAGCAGATCCTCGTCTACAAGGACATGGGCCTGGTCTCCCAGGTGTTCGACGAGTCGACGCTGGAGTCGCTGAAGGGCTCCGTCGCCATCGGGCACTCCCGGTACAGCACCACGGGCGCCAGCGTCTGGCAGAACGCCCAGCCGACGTTCCGGCCCACGGCGCAGGGTTCGGTCGCCCTCGCCCACAACGGCAACCTCACCAACACCGCCGAGCTCGTGACCATGCTCGAGGAGCGGACCGCCCAGCAGGCTCCGGACCGCCGCGGCAAGGGCGAGACCGCCACCACCGACACGTCGGTCATGGCCAGCCTGCTCGCCTCCTACCGCGACCGCTCGGTCGAGGAGGCGGCCATCGAGGTCCTGCCGAAGCTGCGTGGCGCGTTCTCGCTGGTGTTCATGGACGAGACCACGCTGTACGCCGCACGCGACCCGCAGGGGATCCGACCGCTCGTGCTGGGTCGCCTCGAGCGCGGCTGGGTGGTCGCCAGCGAGACGGCGGCCCTCGACATCGTCGGTGCGTCCTTCATCCGCGAGATCGAGCCCGGCGAGTTCATCGCGATCGACGAGA
>NZ_LMMY01000009.1:221052-225405 GCF_001422865.1 Aeromicrobium sp. Leaf272 | reverse complement strand
CTTCTCCGTCCGCGCCGAGATCGGACGCCGCCTCGCCCGTGAGCACCCCGTCGACGCCGACCTGGTCATCCCCGTGCCGGAGTCGGGCACCCCTGCGGCCATCGGCTTCGCCGAGGAGAGCGGCATCCCCTTCGGCCACGGGCTGGTCAAGAACTCCTACGTGGGCCGCACGTTCATCCAGCCGTCGCAGACCATCCGCCAGCTCGGCATCCGGCTCAAGCTGAACCCGCTGCGCGACGTCATCGCCGGCAAGCGCCTCGTGGTGGTCGACGACTCGATCGTGCGCGGCAACACGCAGCGCGCCCTCGTGCGGATGCTGCGCGAGTCCGGCGCCGCCGAGGTGCACGTGCGCATCTCGAGCCCGCCGGTCAAGTGGCCGTGCTTCTACGGCATCGACTTCGCCTCGCGCGCCGAGCTCATCGCCAACGGCATCAGCGTCGACGAGATCTGCCGCTCCATCGACGCCGACTCGCTCGCCTACGTCGAGCTCGACCAGCTGGTCGAGGCGACGAACGTCCCCAAGGACAAGCTGTGCCGGGCCTGCTTCGACGGGATCTACCCCGTGCCGCTGCCCGAGGACGACTTGATCGGCAAGCACCTGCTCGAGTCCGACGTCACGCCGTTGAAGGTGATCCAGTGACCAGTGCCGCCGATCCCACGACCACGGAGCCGAGCGCGTACGCCGCGTCCGGAGTCTCGATCGAGGCGGGCGACCGCGCCGTCGAGCTGATGAAGGAGTGGGTCGACAAGGCTCGGCGCCCCGAGGTGGTCGGTGGCATCGGCGGCTTCGCGGGCCTGTTCGACGCGTCGGCCCTGAAGGACTACCGCCGGCCGCTGCTCGCGACGTCGGCCGACGGCGTGGGCACGAAGGTGCAGATCGCCCAGCGCATGGACGTGCACGACACCATCGGCTTCGACCTGGTCGGGATGCTCGTCGACGACCTCGTGGTCTGCGGTGCCGAGCCGCTGTTCATGACCGACTACATCGCGTGCGGCAAGGTCGTGCCCGAGCGCATCGCCGACATCGTGAAGGGCATCGCCCAGGCGTGCGCCGAGTCCGGCACCGCGCTGCTCGGCGGCGAGACCGCCGAGCACCCCGGACTGCTGCACCCCGACGAGTACGACGTGGCCGGCTCCACCACCGGTGTGGTCGAGGCCGACGCGCTGATCGGCGCCGAGCTCGTCCGCCCGGGCGACGTCGTCGTCGCCATGGCGTCCTCCGGCCTGCACTCCAACGGGTACTCGCTCGCGCGCCACGTGTTCTTCGGGACGGCGCAGTGGTCCCTCGACCGCGACGTGCCCGAGCTGGGTGCCACGCTCGGCGAGGCCCTGCTGACGCCCACGCGCCTGTACACGCTGCCGTGCCTCGACCTCGTGCGGCGCACGCAGACGCACGCCATGTCGCACGTGACGGGCGGTGGGCTCGCGGCCAACCTCGAGCGAGTGGTCCCCGAGGCCGTCTCGGTGCGCGTCGACCGGGGCACCTGGGTGCGGCCGGCGATCTTCGACCTGGTGGCCGACCTGGGTGGCGTCTCGCAGGGCGACCTCGAGGAGGCGCTCAACATCGGCGTGGGGATGGTCGCCCTGGTCGCGCCCGACGACGCAGACGCGGCCGTGCGCCTGCTGGGCGAGCACGGCGTGGAGGCCTGGATCGCCGGCGACGTCGCCGAGGCAGGCGTGCACGGACCGGGCGGCAGCGTCACGCTCGCCGGGACACACGCCTGACTCTTCGACCCGGTGCCAGCGACGTTGGCGGGGTTTGGGTAGGGTGGGCCCCACGACATACTGACGATTTCTTTCTGCGAGGGGGTCGGACCCATGGGGCGCGGCCGTGCAAAGGCAAAGCAGACCAAGGTCGCACGCGACCTGAAGTACCGGACCTTTGATCCGGACTTCGACGATCTGCAACAGGAACTCCACCACGACTCCGGTGACCCGATCCCGGACCAGTACGCCGATCTCGCCCAGAAGTACGGGGACGAAGCCGCCAGCTGACGCGGTCCGGCCGTGGTTCCGCGGCCGTCGTCGTGGGGCGGTCGTGGGCTGGCGTCTGCCCGCGAGGGCGGGTCCGGCGGTGCGCTCAGGCGGCCCGACGTGCACTGCGGATGTGTCTGCGCGGCTGGGTCCTGTCCTGAGGCTGCGACGACGCGGCTCCGCGTCGACCTGCGCTCCGAGCGGAGCCTCGGCCGTCGGACGGGTGCGCGCTCGGTTCGGGCCGTCAGAGGTAGGTGGCGCGCGTCATCCGTCCGTCGAAGGCAGGTGGCGCGCGGATACGAGGTGCCTATCCGCGCCTCACCTACCTCTGACGTGCTCATTCCGCGCGCCACCTACCTCTCACCCGCTGTGCCCTGGGTGGGGGAGCCGGCGCCCCGCGGGGTCAGGCCGGGCGCGACAGCCGGCTCGGCCACCAGAACCGGCGGCCGCACCAGGCGACCAGGGCCGGCGTGACCAGGCCACGCACCACCACGGTGTCGAGCAGCACGCCGAAGCCGACCAGCACGCCCAGCTGGGCCAGCAGCACCAGTGGCAGGACACCGAGGACGGCGAACACGGCAGCCAGCAGGATGCCGGCACTCGTGATCACGCCACCGGTGACGGCCAGGGCCGTGACGATCGACCCGGTCGCGTCCCCCGTCCGACGCATCTCCTCCCGTGCGCGCGCGGTGAGGAAGATGTTGTAGTCCACGCCGAGCGCCACCAGGAAGACGAAGGCCAGCAGCGGGGTGCCCACGTCCATCGCCGACCAGCCGAGCACGTGGTCGAACACGAGCCACCCCACGCCGAGGGCCGACAGGTAGGACAGCACCGTCGTCGACGCCAGCAGCAGGGCCGCGACCACGGAGCGCAGCAGCAGGAGCAGCATGCCGAGCACGACGGCCAGGACGACCGGGATGATGACGCCGCGGTCCCGGGCTGCGGTGTCGGCCTCGTCGAGGGCCTCGGCGTCCTGGCCGCCGACCAGGGCGTCGGGGTCGACGTCCTGCACGGCGGTGCGCAGCAGCCCGACCGTCCGCAGGGCCGCTTCGCTGGACGGCTCGTCGCTCAGCACCACGCTGACCTCGGCGATCCCGTCGCCCTCGCGGCCCACCTCGGCCGAACGGACGTCGGGCACGTCGCCCGCGGCACGGGCCACCTGCTCGGCCCGCTGGGGCGTGGTGACGATGCTCGTCGGCGCCGACGAGCCGGCCGGGAAGGCCGACGACAGCGTCTTCTGCGCGGTGATCGACTCCGGGGTGTCGAGGAACTGCTCGTCCTGGCCGAGGCCGGTGCGCAGCCCGAGCGTGCCGAGGGCCATCAGGACCAGGATCACGAGGCCGCTGACGGTCACGACGACGGGACGACGGGTCACGGTCGTGCCGACCCGACGCCAGAGCCCACGCTCGGACGGGTCGGGGTCGCCGACGCGGGGCACGAACGGCCAGAACAGCCAGCGTCCGGGCAGCGTCATGGCGGCGGGGAGGACGACCAGGGCGAAGAAGACGGCCACGACGATGCCCGCAGCACCGGACAGGCCGATGCGGCTGACGAACGGCGCGTCGGCCAGGAGCAGCGCCAGCAGGCCGATCACGACCGTGCCGGAGCTCGACAGGATGGCCGGTGCGGCTGCGCCGACGGCCTGACGCATGGCCTCGCGGCGATCCTCGTGGCGGCGCAGCTCCTCGCGGTAGCGCGCGATGAGCAGGAGTGCGTAGTTGGTGCCGGCGCCGAACACGAGCACCGACGTGATGCCGGTGGTCGAGCCGTCGATCGGGATGTCGGTCAGGCCCGAGATGGCCTCGACGACCTTCGCGGCGACGCGGTCGCCGAGCCCGATGACGATCAACGGGACGAGCCAGAGCCACGGGCTGCGGTACGTGACGATGAGCAGCAGGGCCACCACGATCGCGGTCGCGGCGAGCAGGCGGAAGTCGGCGCCCTCGAAGACGGCGCCGAGGTCGGCCTGGACGGCCGGGGCGCCCGTCACCTCCGCGGTCAGGCCGTCGGGCAGGGCCTCGCGGACGTCGGCCCGCAGGTCCTCGATCCGCTCGGAGTTCTCGTCGGTGCCGACGCCTCCGGGCAAGGGGACGGTAAGCAGGGCGACCGTGCCGTCCTGCGACGGGACGGGTCCGGCGACCTCGCTGTCGAAGGACGATCCCAGGTCCTGCGAGAGCCGACCCAGGGCAGCCAGCTGCGTGCGGTCGATGCGCTCGCCGCCGTTGGAGACGACGACGATCGCGGGAGCGTCCTGGCCTCCGGGCAGGTCGGCGAGCCGGTCGCGCGCAACCGCGGACTCGGCGTTGTCGGGCAGGTTCACGGAGGCGTCGGTGCTCTCCGTGGGCCCGGGGGCCAGAATGAGAACGGCTGCCGAGAGCA
>NZ_LMMY01000009.1:219419-221001 GCF_001422865.1 Aeromicrobium sp. Leaf272 | reverse complement strand
GCGCAACATGGACCCCCCGAGGGCGACCGGGCCGACGTCGTGCGCCAGCTCCGAGACCTGTCCGAGCGGTCCACGCGCTACGCCGAGCGCGCCGGCGCCGCCCACGGACTGCACCGGTCCGACCTCACGGCGCTGTCGGTGCTGGCTCGCGCGCACGAGGACGGGCGGGCCCCGCTGACCCCCGGCGTGCTCGCCCGCGCCCTCGCGCTGAGCCCGTCGGCCACGACCACGCTGCTCGACCGCCTGGAGCGTTCCGGCCACGTGGAGCGTTCCCACGACGAGGTCGACCGCCGTCGGGTCAGCCTGGCCATGACGCGTTCGGCCGGCGAGGCGGCCCGCGCGATGTTCGGGCCCATGGCCGCGTCGATGGATGCGGCCATGGACCAGTTCGACGACGAGGAGCTCGCCGTCGTGCGCCGGTTCCTGGGCGCGATGATCGACGTCATCGACGCCCAGGAACCGCGCGCGCAGGACCCCTGACCGACGGTGAGAGGGTCAGCGTGGCAGGTGGATCTGGCCGAGGCGACCCACGTCGCGCATGCGCTGCTCCGCCTGGCGGTCCGCGGCCTCGGCGGTCGTGATGCTCTCGGAGGCGGCCCGGTCGAGCACGGCGAGGGTCGTGTCGAAGATGCCCGTGGCACGGGCCTTCGCGCGCTCGAAGCTGAACCCCTGCGGGTCGAGCTCGTCGGCCACCTGGATGACGCCGCCGGCGTTCACGCAGTAGTCGGGGGCGTAGACGACACCCTTCTCGGTGAGCAGCTTGGCGGTGCCGTCGTGCGCGAGCTGGTTGTTGGCGCCGCCGCAGACCACGCGGGCCGACAGGACGTCGACCACGTCGTCGGACAGGGCCCGCCCGAGCGCGCACGGCGCGTAGACGTCGAGCGGCTCGGCCACGAGGGCCTCGGTGGACGCGACGACGCGCACCTGCGGGAAGCGCGCGGTGAGCAGCTCGATCGCGGCGGTGTCCACGTCGGTGACGACGACGGAGGCGTCCTCGGCCACGAGGTGCTCCACGAGATGCTTGCCGACCTTGCCGACGCCGGCCACGCCCACGGTACGGCCGGCGAGGGACGGGCTGCCCCACGCGTGCTGGGCGCTGGCGCGCATGCCCTGGTAGACGCCGAAGGCGGTGAGCACGGAGGAGTCGCCGGCGCCGCCGTGCTCGACGGTGCGGCCGGTCACGTAGGAGGTCTCGCGGGCGATGACGTCCATGTCGGGGCTGAAGGTGCCCACGTCGCACGCGGTGTAGTAGCGACCGTTGAGCGACTCGACCATGCGACCGTAGGCGCGCAGCAGGGCCTCGGTCTTCTGGGTGCGCGGGTCGCCGATGATGACGGCCTTGCCGCCGCCGAGGTCGAGCCCGGCGAGCGCGTTCTTGTAGGCCATGCCCTGGCTGAGCGCGAGCACGTCGGCGAGGGCGTCGGCCTCGCTCGCGTAGGGGTGGAAGCGGGTGCCGCCGAGGCCGGGGCCGAGGGCGGTCGAGTGCAGGCCGATGATGGCCCGCAGGCCGCTGGCCTCGTCGTGGCAGAAGACGACCTGCTCGTGCGGATGGGCGAAGACGGACGTGGTCACGGAGTGCTCC
>NZ_LMMY01000009.1:217447-219399 GCF_001422865.1 Aeromicrobium sp. Leaf272 | reverse complement strand
CCTCCTCGGATGCTACTCCCGTCCGGACGCTCGACGCACGGATCGATCAGTCGCGGGTGCGGCGCGCGAGGCGCTTGTCCATCCGGCGGATGCTCGGGGTGATCACCTTGGTGAGCGCCCCGGGCAGCACCGACATGCCGGCCTCGGTGACGGCGCCGCCGAGGCTGGTGACCCGCGTCGGCCGCTCGGTGGCGGCCTTGACCAGCCAGCGAGCCGCCTTGTCGGGCGTCATCATCGGCATGGCGGCGTAGATGCTCGTGGCCCCGGACATCTCCGTGCGCACCATCGGGAAGTAGACGACGGTGGTGGTCACGCCCTCGTGGCCGTGCTCGGCGAGCAGGGACCGCGCGAACGACTCGAGGGCGGCCTTGCTGCCGAGGTAGGCGGAGAAGAGCGGGATCGGCAGCTGGGACGACATGGTCGAGGAGAACACGACGTGTCCGCGTGACCCGTCGATGCGGTCCTGCTCGAGGAAGCGGGGCAGCAGGGCCAGCGTGAGCCGCACCGCGCCGAGGTAGTTGATCGCCACGGTGCGCTCGTAGTCGTGCAGGCGGTCCGTGGAGTCGCGGATCGAGCGTCGGATGGACCGGGCGGCGTTGTTGACGAGCACGTCGATGCGTGGGTGCTCGGCCAGCAGCTGCTCGACGACCCGGGCGGTGTCGGCGTCGTCGGTGAGGTCGACGGGATAGGTGCAAGCCGTGCCGCCGGCCTCTCGCACGCGAGCCGCGACGGTGTCGAGCTCGTCGGCGCGACGGGCCAGCAGGCACACGGTCCAGCCCCGCTCGGCGAGCTGCAGCGCCGCCTCGGCGCCGATGCCGCTCGAGGAGCCGGTGACGACCGAGACCTTGGTCCGTCGGGCCCGCGGACTCATCGCGTGGCCCCGGCGGACGCGTCGACGAACAGGGCGCCGATGAGCCGGCCCACGCGGTCGACCATGTCGGCGGCCGTCTGCTCGGGGTGGTCGACCCACCAGTCCATGAGGGAGTCGACGATGCCGAGCCAGGTGGCGGTCATGGCCGACACGTCGAGCTCGTCGGTGACGCCTCCCAGGGCGAGCAGCTCGCTCACGCCCTCGTGGGCCAGCTTGTCGAGACGCTCGGTGTGTGCGCTGACCACGCCCACGACCTCGCTCGCGGTAGGCGCGGTGCGGTCGTGCAGGAGCCGCCAGACGTGACGGCGGTCCTCCAGCACGGCGAACATCCCCGCGAGCGTGCGGACGCCGCGCTCGATGCCCACGACGTCCTCCCGCGCGATGCGCTCGATCTCGTCGCCCAGGAGGGTCCCCGCGCGGTCGAGGCACGCGGCGTAGAGGCCCTCCTTGGAGCCGAAGTAGTTGTAGACGAGCGGCTTGGAGATCCCGGCGGCGCGCGCGACGTCGGCGATGTTGGTGGCCGCGAAGCCGTCGGTCCCGAAGGCCACGGAGGCGACGTCGAGGATCTGCTCCTCGCGCTCGGCACGGGGGACCCCCTTGGTGCCGGCGTTGGGTCGGACGGCCATGCCCGAACTCTAGCGGACGAGTATGAACACGTGGTAACTTACCCAAAAGTCATATGCCCGGACGGTGACGCCCGGGGTCGACGTCGACGTCGGAGGACGCATGGACGACCTGCTGGACCCGCTGAAGAACCCGGTGACCTACGCCGCGCCGTTCTTCGTGCTGACCATCCTCATCGAGTTCGCGGCCCTCAAGTGGCTCGACCACGACGACAACACGACCGGCTACGCCCTCAAGGACGCCCGCACGTCGATCTCCATGGGCGTCCTCTCCCTGGTCTTCCTGACGGCGTTCAAGGTCGTGACGTTCTTCGGCTTCGTGGCCGTCTACGCCTACGTCGCGCCGTTCCAGCTGCCCACGGACACGTGGTGGTACTGGGTCCTGGTGATCCTGGGCGTGGACCTCGGCTACTACTGGCACCACCGGTTCAGCCACCGGGTCCGCATCGCGTGGGCCG
>NZ_LMMY01000009.1:216167-217435 GCF_001422865.1 Aeromicrobium sp. Leaf272 | reverse complement strand
CCCCTGGTTCGAGTTCTTCTTCTGGCTGCCGCTGCCGCTGCTCGGCTTCGCGCCGTGGACGCTCTACGTGGCGTTCGGCTTCAACCTGATCTACCAGTTCTACGTGCACACCGAGCTGGTCACGAAGCTGCCGAGGCCCGTCGAGTACGTGTTCAACACGCCGTCCCACCACCGGGTGCACCACGGCAGCGACCCCGAGTACCTCGACAAGAACTACGGCGGCATCCTCATCGTGTGGGACCGGCTGTTCGGCTCGTTCACCGAGGAGCGACAGCGCCCCACCTACGGCCTGACCAAGAAGGTCGAGACGTACAACCTGCTGAAGCTGCAGTACGGCGACTACGTCGAGATCGTGCGCGACGTGCGCTCGGCCCACGGGTTCCGCGACAAGCTCGGCTACCTGTTCGGCCCGCCCGGCTGGACGCCCGCCGACCACTCGGAACCGGAGCAGACGGTCCTGCCCCGGCGCTGACGCGGGGGCGTCAGAGACCGCGCGACAGGCCGCCGTCGACCGGGAGCATGACGCCGGTCAGGTAGCCCGACGCGGGGGAGAGCAGGAAGGCCGCGGCGCGACCGAACTCCTCGGGTCGGCCGTAGCGGCGCAGCGGGATGGCGGCGGCGGCGCGCTCGCGGGAGCCCGCCGCGTCGCCGGACAGCGCGTCCAGCTCCTGCACGCGCTCGGTGTCCACGCGTCCGGGCAGCAACGCGTTCACACGCACGTCGCGAGGGCCCAGCTCGTCGGACAGGTCCTTCGCCGCCATGGCCAGCCCTGGGCGGAGGCCGTTGGAGATGCCCAGCCCGGTGACGGGCATCTTGGCCGACGTCGACAGGACGAGCGCGATGGAGCCGCCCCGTCCCGGCTCGATCGCCTCGGCGACCGCGGTGGCGATGCGCAGGCCGCCGAGGAAGACGCTCTCGAAGGCGCCGCGCCACTCCGCGTCGGTGCGTCCCAGCACGGTGCCCGGAGGCGGGCCGCCCACGCTCACCAGGGCTCCGTGCACAGCGCCGAAGTGCTCCTGCGCGACGGCGACCAGTGAGGTGGCGGTGTCCTCGTGGGCGTTGTCGGCGGCGATGCCGACCGCTCCGCCGGGACCGGCCGAGCCCAGCTCCCGCACGGCGGCGTCGACCGACTCCTGCGAGCGGGAGGAGAGCACGACGTTCGCGCCCTCGGCCACGAGCACCTCCGCCGTCGCGCGACCCAGTCCGCGGGTCCCACCGGTGACGACGTACGTCCTGCCTGCCAGTCCGAGGTCCATGTCGTCAGCCTA
>NZ_LMMY01000009.1:188154-216113 GCF_001422865.1 Aeromicrobium sp. Leaf272 | reverse complement strand
GCTCGGCCGCGGTGCGGTCGGCGGGGGAGGTGACGGCTTCGGCTACGTGAACCTCGCGATCCGCGGTCGCAAGCTGGCCGCGGTGCTCGACGAGCAGCTGGAGCCCGCCGTGGCGGCCCGGCCCGACCTCGTCTCGCTGTACGCGGGCGGCAACGACATCATGCGCCCCAAGGTCGACATCGACGCGCTCGTGTCCCGGTACGACGACGCTGTCGGGACGTTGGCGGGCACGGGGGCGACGGTGGTGCTGTTCACCGCGTTCGACCCTGCGGGCTTCCCCATCTTCTCCGCCGGCCGCGGCCGCTTCGCGATCTACAACGAGCTGGTGCGCGAGGTGGCCGACCGGCACGGCACGCGACTCGTCGACTTCTGGCGCATGCGTGAGTACCGCGACCCGAGGATGTGGGCCGACGACCGGCTGCACATGTCGTCGGCCGGCCACCAGCGGATGGCCATCGCTGTGCTCGACGAGCTGGGCGTGCCGCACGACCTCGAGCCGCTGCCCCTCGTGGACCCGCCGGCACGGACGCCCCGGGAAGCCCGGGCCGACCACCTCGACTGGGCACGCACGCACGCCGCCCCGTGGGTGAAGCGCCGCCTCACGGGCACCTCGTCGGGCGACACCCTGTCGGCGCGCTACCCCGACCCCTCGCGCCTCGGAGCACCGTCGTCCGAGTGACGGCGGATCGGCCGATGACGCTCCGAGACGCGGGGACTCAGGAGTGGGCGGCGCGCTGCTCGTAGGCGTCGCGGATCTCCTCGTCGGCGTCGGCCAGCACGCCGTCGGTGCCGAGGGCCCGACCGAGCGTGTCCTTCGCTCGTCGTGGGAGCAGGTTGGCCCCGTAGTAGATCGCCTTGGCGTGCCGCGGCACCCAGGTCTCGAAGCGCGGCTTCCGCGCCACCGCCACCACGGCGTCGGCCACCTCCTCGGGGCGGCACGGACGCATGCCGCGCGTCGCCTGGATGCCTGAGCCCAGCTCGGTGGCGACCACGGTGGGCAGGATCGCCGAGACGTCGACGCGCTGGGGTGCGAGCTCGGTGCGCATCGCCTCGGTGAAGCCGACGACGGCGTACTTGCTCGCGCTGTAGGTGGCGCCGTGCGGCAGGGCGATGCGGCCGACGCCGGACGCCACGTTGACCACGTGACCGCGACCTCGCGCGATCATCCCCGGCACGACGAGCTTGGTGCCGGTGATGACCCCGCGCAGGTTCACGTCGAGGATCCGGTCGGTGGCGTCGTCGGTCTCGTCCACGAGCGGGGAGATCGGCATGATGCCCGCGTTGTTGACGAGCACGTCCACCGGCCCGACCTCGGCCTCGGCGAACGCGACGAACGCGGCGAAGGACGCGCGGTCGCTCACGTCGAGGCGGTGGCCGACGGCGCCGCGACCGACGGAGCGCGCCGCCTTGTCGACCAGGTCGTCGTCGAGGTCGCCCAGGACCACGCGGGCCCCGGCCGCGGCGAACCGCTCGGCGGTGGCCAGACCGATGCCGCGCGCGGCGCCGGTGACGAGGACGGTGCTGCCGGTCAGCTGGTGCGTGCGTGCCATGTCGCTCCTTGGGGGAGGGGTGAGAGGTGGACGGGCTGTCCGTCCTTCGGGAACGGGAGGGAGAGGTAGCTCAGCGGAGCCCGGTAGTCGGGGTCGACGCTCCAGCGGTGGTGCCGCAGCAGGTGCACGAGGATCGAGCTCACCTCGGCGCCGGCGAAGAACAGGCCGAGGCACTTGTGCACCCCGCCGCCGAACGGGTCCCACGCGTGCCGGTGGGCCTTGTCCTCGCGGCGGTGCTCGGCGAAGCGCTCGGGGTCGAAGCGCTCCGGGTCCGGCCACAGCTCGGGCAGGTGGTGCGACAGGTGCATCATCACGACGACGAGCCGGTCGGCCGGGATGCATCGGCCGAGCACCTCGGTCTCCTTCACGGTGCGCCGGGCGACCACGGGGACGGGCGGGACCAGCCGCAGCGCCTCCTTCATCACCAGCGGGATGTCGACGAGCGTGTCGAGGTCGTCGAGGGTCGGGTGCTCCGGAAGGGCCATCGCCTCGGCCCGGCAGCGCTCCTGCCACTCGGGGTGCTGGCCGAGCAGCTGGACCATGGTCGAGCTGGTGATGGTGGACGTGTCGTGCGCGGCCATGAGCAGGAAGATCATGTGGTTGACGACGTCGTCGTCGCTGAACGTGCTGCCGTCCTCGTCGCGCAGGCGGCACAGCACCGAGAACAGGTCGGTGCCGTCACCGTCGCGGCGGCCGGGCAGGTGGCGGGCGAAGAAGTCCTCGAGGAGTCGCCGTCCGCGCAGCGCCCGGCCCCAGCGGGTGAACGGCACGTCCAGACGCACGAGGGCGGTCGCGGCCTGGACGCAGTCGATGAAGGCGGCGTTGACGCGGTCGAGCTCGCCGGGGTCGGCGGGCTCCACGCCGCCCATGAACACCTCGGTCGCGACGTCGAGGGTGAGCGACTTGAGCGCCGGGTACACCTGGACGTCGGGCCCGTGCTCCCAGGCGGCGATCGTCCGGCGGACCGGCTCCTGCAGGGCGGCGGTGTAGCCGGCGAGGTGGTCGCGCGTGAAGGCGGCCTGCATGATCCGGCGGTGGCGGTGGTGCTCCTCGAAGTCGAGCAGCATGAGCCCGCGGTCGAAGAACGGCCCCACCAGCCGCCCCCATCCTGGTCCGCTGGCGAAGGCCTTGTCGGCGTTGCGGAACGCTGCCTCGCAGGCGTCGGGGCCGAGCAGCACGGTCCACCGGTCGCCGATGAAGTCCATCTCGCTGACGGGGCCGTAGCGGTCGTGCTGGTCGCGCATCATCGCGAGCGGGTCGCGTACGTAGCGCAGCGTCTGCCCGACCCACGGGAGCCCGCGTCGGTACGGGGCGTCCACCGGTTGTGTCATGGGACCTCCAGGAGTGACCTGCATCACGGGTCATCCTGATTCAGGAAGGGCGTCCTGTCAATATCCACGTATGATGTCGACATGGCGGTGAAGGCAGGGGTCTACGGCGGACGGACGCACGAGGAGCGACGGCGGGAGCGGCGTGAACGGCTGCTCGAGGCTGCCCTCGAGGTGTGGGGCACCGAGGCGGCCGGACCGGTGACGATGACCCGGGTGTGCACGACCGCCGGACTCTCCGAGCGCTACTTCTACGAGCAGTTCACGAACCTCGAGGCGGCGCTCACGGCGGTGCTCGAGGCGGTCGCCGCCGAGATCGCGTCCGCGTCGGTCTCGGCGCTCGAGCAGGCCGAGGGCGACGCCGAGCAGCGGGTGCGCGCCGGTCTCGCGGCCTTCGTGCGCATCCTGACCGACGACCCCCGCAAGGGACGTGTGGCGATGATCGAGTCGGTCGCGCTGCCGGCGCTGCGGGCACGCCGCGCCGAGCTGCTGCGCGACTTCGTGGCGCTCACCGCCCAGGAGTCGCGGTCGCTGCACGGGCCGAGCGCCTGGGACGAGCCCGAGGGTCGGCTGGCCGCCACGATGTTCATCGGCGGGATCGCCCAGCTGGTGACCGACTGGCTCGAGGGTGCCGTCGAGGCGGAGCCCGACGACATCGTCGACGCGGCGGTCCACCTCTTCGAGGCCACCGCGCACCGCTGAGGGTGCGCTCGTGCCTCCGGACGGGAGGACGCGGCGCGGGAGATCCGTCGCGCCAGGCCGGTAGCGCGCCAATCCGACGGTCGTCCTCGAGGCGAACCTCTTCGGCGGAGTCGGGCGACCTCGACATCGTGTGACAGTCAGGCAATAACGGCGTCGATAACATGGCAGAAGCCGAATAATGACAACAAGGTCGAGAAGTACCTACGTTCGTCTCGAAACGGTGTGGCCATCTACTGAATCCTTGACGGCGGCCACCTGAACGCCGAAACTGCGGGCACCGCTTGCTTGAGCGGAACCAATCTCGGGGGGTCGAGGCATGCGTACAAGCTTGTTGGGCGCACAAAAAATCGGAGTCAGCGCAGTCGTGGGCGCGGTGGCAGTTGTGGGACTGACTTGGCAGAGCGCAACCGCCTCTGCTGACGACGAGGTCGTCGTCTCGGTCGGGGTCGCTGATGCGCAAGGCGACCCGGCAGCACATGTCCCCGTCACCCTCTACGCGTGGCCATCGGCAAAGGACCTTGCCGATGTGAGGGTGGGACAGCAAGTTGATCGCGTGGAGATCGCGCGACGCGCGACCTCACGGACGGGGCAGGTCGACATTCTTGCGAGCGACATCGCCGACATCACGAACCTCATGCATGGCGAGAAGTACCTCGACATTGACGTCGTCGGCGACCTCGGGTCAGAAGGCATCGTGACTCGGACGGTGACGCTCGCGGACTCCCGTGTGGCTGACGGTGTGCCTGAATCTGCGGCCGTGGTCGACAGCAGGACGGGCGACGTTTTGCGCGGCTCCGAAGTCGCTCTAAATGCGCCTTCGACGACGGCTACAGCCGGCAAGCGGTCGTACTCGGCGACTGGCCAGACCGTGGGTGAGTCCGACGAAGAGTCGAAGTCTCAAGCGGAAGCGCTGACGGACGTGCCTTCGCCGACGAGCACCAAGGCCAGTCAGGACGAGGTCTGCCCGTCCACCGGCACCACCTTGATCGAGAATCTCGGAAACCGTTGGGTCAACGTCGGCAACGCCCTCATCAGGGTGAGCGGGAAAGAATCAGAGTTCGTCTACAGCACTCTGGCGTCGACGTCGCTCGGGACCGCTATCGAGGTCGACGGCATCTTCACCGCTTCTGATGCAGTAACTCGCGAACACACCCTGAAGGTCGAGTTCCCGAAGATTACTACTCCGCAGTACCTGAATTTCGACACTCAGTTCTCGTACGGCAAGTACTGCACGTTCTACCCCACGAGGGGCGTCAGCGAAGTGACTGTGCGCCCCATCAAGCACGAGGGCGGTACGCGAACCCGAACGGGTCGCAGCACGCTCGCAACACCCAACTGCACTCCCTACGCCGCGGGCTCGTCAGGCACGANNTCACGACCGCGGCTGAGCAGAAATGGAGTTTCACGACGGCTGGAAACTTGTGCGGCAGCGCCGACTTCCCCGGTGGTGACGCCCGAGTCATCGCCATGCAAGGGCTCACGTGAGAGGTTCACCTGTACGGGTTTCGTCCCAGTCTCGACGGGTCGCGGCGGTCCTAGCCGTTGCCTTGTTGGTCGCGGCCACGGCGAGCTGTTCGAGCAATGGAGTCCGGACCGGCGAGGCGCTCGATGTCGGATCGGCGTGGACTCTTTGCCAAGCGAATGGCAGCGAGCCGAAGACGTTCGGGCAGGCACTACTCAAGAACACTACTCAGTCAGACGTCACGCTCGAGTCCGCAGAACTGATCGATGCCCAGGGACTGGAGATCGTTGGCGCAGCGATCGTGCCTAGCGACAAGAAAGCGAATGGGCTGGTCTGGTCTCAGTGGCCACCCGCCTATCCCGGGGCCGAAGAGACTTTAAAGGAGGAAGGTCAGTCTGTTCCCGGCGCGGTTATCAAGCCGGCCCAGACATGGTTTCTCTGGGTCGGCGTCCGCGCGCGGACCGGTGCAGGCTCGTCTGGGGCCGTGCGCGTCAACTATCTGCACGACGGGCAAGAACTTCAGCAAGAGGTTCGCTATAGCCTTCAGATCGTCGCCGGAAAGACTTGCCCCGAGGCGTGACCTCCTCTGTTCGATCCAATGTCGTGAGTGGGCCTCCTGCTGCGCTTGCGCAAATGTATGACTGCGCTGCCAAGAATTCAGCCAGGCATAGGCGCGGCTGATCGGCTTTCCATCGGCTAGCGCGCCCCGCTGCGACGAATTACGGACTCATCGGAGGCTNCCCTGATGTCGACATCCCACTGGTGCCGGGTCACGGCCCGCTGCTCTGGTGCTTGCTCGTCGTACGGGATGTCGGCGGTGTCACCCATGGCGTTAGTCCTATCGAGGTGGTAAGCGCCGCCCGAGCCGCCAGACACTTCGAAGATACGCGTCCTCAAGTTAGATCGCTGCGTCACACGTCACCACACACGGACGCTGACGTCGAGGGCCTGGGCAAGCATCGGGAGATGACTCGCGCCGAGGTCCTGTTGGCCGCGTTCAAGTCTCGACAGCGTGGAGTGGTGGACCCCAACGGCCTCGGCGACAGACGCCAGGCTCAGTCCAAGTTCAGTGCGACACGCAGCAACGCGGAGGCCCAGNNNCTCCTTGATCGGGCAGGTTTGAGAAATCAAACCCTCCCGCGACTTCCGCGGGCCATCTTCGATCTGAGTCTGGGATTCGAGGGGAAACAATTACCCCGGAAAGCAGTCCCGATCACCGGGACCGCTCTGGTGGTCAGGAGCGGGGTCGAACCGCTGACCTTCCGCTTTTCAGGCGGACGCTCTACCAACTGAGCTACCTGACCGTCGCCCGCGAACGGGCGACCGCCACCTTATCGCACAGGATCCGCGGACCTGAAACCGGTTTGGGTGGGTGCGGCAAGGGGGCCGGACGTCAGACGACGCGGACCGCGTCGTCGAACTCGATGCGCGGGAGGCGCTCCTGCCAGGCGTCCGGGCCGGGGTGGCCGAGGTTCACCACGAGCTGCGACCGCCAGCTCGTGCCGCCCAGGAAGTCACGGTCGACGCCGCTGCGGTCGAAGCCCGCCATGGGTCCGGCGGCCAGGCCGGTCGCGCGCACCCCCATGAGGAAGTAGGCGATCTGCAGGGCCGCGTTGAACTCGGCCTGCTGGAAGCGCATGGCCTCGTCGGCGTCGTACATGTCGCGGGCGCCGGGGAAGGGCGGGAAGAACTCCGGCAGGTGGTCGTGGAAGTCCGTGTCGGCCGCCAGGATCGCGACGAGCGGGGCCGTGGAGGTCTTGGCCTTGTTGCTGCCGCTCATGTGCTCGACGAGACGGGCGCGGGCATCGGGGCTCTGCACGAGGACGATCCGCAGGGGCTGGTTGTTCATGGCCGTGGGGCCGAACTTGGTCAGCGCGTGGACGGCGCGGATCTCCTCGACCGTCACGGGCTCGTCGGTGAAGGTGTTCGCCGTGCGTGCCTCGCGGAACAGCGTGTCGAGGGCCGTGTCGTCGAGGACGTACTCACTCGTGGTCGTGGAAGTCATGGAACGTTCAACCACCTCTACGCCGCTGACCATTCCGACTGTGACGCACCGGACACCGGCGCCGGAGCACGAAGAAGGCCCGCGCCTGATGGCGCGGGCCCTCTTCTCGTTCCTCTGCGACCCCGACCGGACTCGAACCGGCGACCTCCGCCGTGACAGGGCGGCGCGCTAACCAACTGCGCCACGGGGCCTTGCAGTGCGGCGTAACCGCGACGGTCACTCTATCCCATGGGGTCGGGCGACCACAAAACGGGGGCTCGCCTACCACCGCACGTCGGCGCCCAGCGGTGCGTCCGCATGCCGGGACCCCGCCCGCGAACGGTCGCGGCGCGGTTCGATCGACCCATGAAGCCTCGCCGTCACCGCCGCGCACTGCCCCTCGCCCAGCTGGTCGAGCGCGCGACCTGTGTGGCCGACGAGGTCCGCGCCGAGCTGCACTCCGTGCACGCCGACCCCGACGAGCGCTGGCACGTGCGCCTGCACCACGACGACGACGTCGACGTCTGGCTCATCTCCTGGACCCGGGAGCAGGGCACCCAGCTGCACGGGCACGGCGGGTCGAGCGGTGCCTTCACCGTCGTGTCCGGCGAGCTCGAGGAGACCGTGTGGGACCCCGCCGTCCGCGAGGCCGACGGCGCCACTCGCACGCGAGGGGACGTCGTCGCCTTCGGCCCCGGGTACGTGCACGACGTGCGCAACGTCCTCCCCGGCACGGCGGTCAGCGTCCACGTCTACTCCCCGCCCCTGGAGCGGATGGACTTCTTCGACGTCGAGCCCGACGGAGACGGATCGGCTCGACTCGTCCGGCTCGCCCACGTCTGGACCGACGACCCGGAGATCGAGGCGCCCGCACGGGACGCTCGGCAGGCCGCCTCGTGAGCGCGCTCGCGGCCGAGCCGCCCCGCAGGGCGGCACGCTTCGCCTCGGTCGACGCGCTGCTGGCCGACGCCCGCAGCCGGCTGGTCCGGGTCAGTCCTCACCAGGCGGCGCACCGCACGAGGGCCGGCGCCCGGCTCGTCGACATCCGCCCGCAGTGGCAGCGTGAGTCCGACGGCATCGTGCCCGGCGCCCTCCACGTGGAGCGCAACCACCTCGAGTGGCGTCTGCACCCGGAGTCCGGCGCCAGCCTGGCGGAGGCCACGTGGGACGCCGAGTGGATCGTGCTCTGCACCGAGGGCTACACGTCCTCGCTCGCCGCTGCAGCGCTGCGATCCCTGGGTCTGGACGCCACCGACGTGGTCGGTGGGATCCACGCGTGGCGCGCCGCCGGGCTGCCCGTCGACACGTTTCCGATTGCCGATGTCGGTGCGGCCGTGAAGACTGTCGTCCCATGATCGAGTACCGGTCCGTCGGCAAGACCTTCCCCGACGGGACCCAGGCCGTCGCCTCCTTCGACCTCACCATCCCGTCGCGCACGACGACCGTGTTCGTCGGCTCGTCGGGGTGTGGCAAGACCACGCTGCTGCGCATGGTCAACCGCATGGTCGACCCGAGTGCCGGGCAGGTGCTCATCGACGACGTCGACGTCGCGACCTCCGAGCCCGTGCAGCTGCGCCGCAGCATCGGCTACGTCATGCAGCACGCCGGCCTCCTGCCGCACCGCAAGGTCGTCGACAACGTGGCCACCGTGCTCCGGCTCAACGGCACCGACAAGAAGGCGGCGCGCGAGCGGTCGCTCGAGGTGCTGCGCACGGTCGGGCTCGACGAGTCCCAGGCGCGCAAGTACCCCGGGCAGCTGTCCGGGGGGCAGCAGCAGCGCGTCGGGGTGGCGCGCGGGCTCGCGGCCGACCCCAACATCCTGCTCATGGACGAGCCGTTCGGCGCCGTCGACCCCATCGTCCGGCTCGAGCTGCAGGGCGAGCTGCGCCGACTGCAGCGCGACCTGGACAAGACCATCGTCTTCGTCACCCACGACATCGACGAGGCCTTTGCCCTGGGCGACCAGGTCGTGATCCTCAAGAAGGGCGGCGAGATCGCGCAGGTCGGCGCACCGGCCGACATCCTCGCCGCGCCGGCCGACGACTTCGTCGCCAGCTTCGTCGGCCTCGACAAGGGGGGCCGGTCCCTGCGCGTGGAGGATCGTGACGGCCGCCGTGTCGTCGTCGACGCCACGGGGCGCCCCGCCGGCGTGCTGGAGGACTGAGCCGTGGAGTGGGCGTGGCAGAACCGCGACATGGTGCTCGAGCTCTTCTGGGCCCACACCTGGCTCAGCCTGGTGCCGATCGTCATCGGCTTCGTCCTGGCCGTGCCCATCGGCTGGTACGCCAGCCGGCACCCGAGGCTGCGCGGCACGCTGCTCGGGGCGGGCAGCGTGCTCTACACGATCCCGTCGCTGGCCCTGTTCGTCACGCTGCCGGGCATCATCGGCACCGGCTTCCTCGACCCGCTCAACGTGGTCGTCGCGCTCAGCCTCTACGCCGTGGCCATCATGGTCCGCACGGCCGCCGACGCCTTCGAGTCGGTGTCCCCGGCGGTGCTCGACTCCGCCACCGCCACCGGGTACTCGTCGCGACAGCGGGGCTTCGGGGTGGAGCTGCCGCTCGCCGGTCCGGTGCTGCTGGCCGGGCTGCGGGTCGTGAGCGTCTCCACGATCAGCCTGGTGAGCGTCGGCGCGCTCATCGGTGTCTCCAACCTCGGGTCGCTGTTCACCAACGGCTACCGGCGTGACTTCCTGACCGAGATCATGGTCGGCCTGGTCGGCATCGTGGTGCTGGCCCTGGTCATCGACGCCCTCCTGGTGCTGGCCGGACGCACGCTCATGCCGTGGGCGCAGACGAGCGGAGCGAAGCGATGAGCGTGGTCTCCGACGCCGCAGCCTGGCTCACCGACGGCGCGAACTGGTCCGGCGAGCGCGGCATCCCGAACCGGGTGGTCGAGCACCTCGGGTACACGAGCCTCACGATCGCGGTGGCCGCGGCGATCGCGGTCCCGCTGGGTCTCTACATCGGCCACACGGGCCGCTTCCGCGGGCTCGCGATCAGCGTCACCGGCGCCCTGCGCGCTCTGCCGACGCTCGGCGTGCTGACCGTCTTCACCCTGCTGCTCGGCATCGGCCTCGGCGCACCGATCCTGGCCCTCGTGGTCCTCGCCGTGCCGCCGTTGCTGGCCGGCGCCTACTCCGGCGTCGAGTCCGTCGATCCCCAGACGGTCGACGCCGCACGCGCCCAAGGCATGACGGAGTGGCAGATCCTCACCAAGGTCGAGGTCCCTCTGGGCCTGCCACTCGTCGTCGGCGGCTTCCGGGCCGCCACGCTGCAGGTGGTGGCCACGGCGACGGTCGCCGCCTACGTCTCGCTCGGCGGGCTCGGCCGCTTCATCTTCGACGGCCAGGCCGTCCGCGACTACCCCCAGATGGTGGGCGGGTCCGTGGTGGTCGTCGTCCTGGCGCTCCTGCTCGACGGCCTGTTCGCCGTCGCGCAGGGTGCTGCCGCCCGCAGCGCCCGCCCGACGCGGGGCGCCGGCTCCTCGCACGACGACACCATCGAGACAGCCACCACCCAGACCTCCACCACCCAGACCTCCACCACCTGAGCACGACCACCCCCAAGGAGAGACATGTCCGTGCACAAGATCGGGATCGGCGCCGCCCTCGCGGCCGCCGCCCTCACCCTCACCGCCTGCGGCGGTGACCCCACGGAGGCCGGCGCGTCCGACTCCGACACGATCGTCGTCGGCTCGGCCGACTTCACCGAGGCCGAGATCGTCGCCGAGATCTACGCCCAGGCCCTCGAGGCCAAGGACGTCAAGGTCGAGAAGAAGCTGCGCATCGGTGCGCGCGAGGCCTACATCCCCGCGCTCGAGGGCGGCGAGATCGACCTCATCCCCGAGTACACCGGCAACCTGCTGCTCTACTTCGACAAGAACGCCACGGCCACCGAGCCCGGTGCGGTCGAGGACGCGCTCGACGACGCGCTGCCGGACGAGCTCGAGACGCTCGAGCCCGCCCCGGCCGAGGACAAGGACTCCTACAACGTCACCCGGGAGCTCTCCGAGTCCGAGGGCATCACCTCGATCGGCGACCTCGCCAAGCTCGGCACGGTCAAGGTCGGCGCGAACCCCGAGTTCGAGACCCGGCCCTACGGCGTCCCCGGCCTGAAGAAGGTCTACGGCGCCAAGGACGTGGAGTTCACGCCCATCAGCGACGCCGGTGGACCGGCCACGATCAAGGCGCTCAAGGACGGTGACGTCGACGTCGCGAACATCTACTCGACGACGCCCTCGATCAAGGCCAACGACCTCGTGACCCTCGAGGACCCGGAGAACCTGATCGCGGCGCAGAACATCATCCCGCTGATCAACGACGCGAAGTCCAGCGACGTGGTCGAGGACGCTCTCGACGCGGTCTCGGCCGAGCTGACGACCGAGGACCTCATCGAGCTCAACGGCCGGGTCGACGGCGACGAGAAGGCCTCGGCCGCCACCGTCGCCAAGGAGTGGCTGGAGGAGAAGGGCCTCATCTGATCGATCGGACCCGCGTCACGGCCCCGGCACCCGCGTGGGTGCCGGGCCGTGGTGCGTCCGGCCCCGGTTCGGTGCGCCCCGGACGCGCCTGGTGATGTGGCACCCTGTGAGCCGTGCCACACGCTCATGTCAACGGGATCTCGTTCCACTACACCGACTCCGGCGAGCCGTCGCCCGGTGCGCCGACGCTGGTGACGGGCCACGGCCTGCTGTTCAGCGGGTGGATGTTCCACCCGCAGGTGGCGGCGCTGAAGGATCGGTACCGCTGCATCACGGTGGACTGGCGCGGGCAGGGGGACACGCCGGCCGCAGCGGACCGCGCTGCCGACATGGACTCGCTCACGGGGGACCTGGTGGCCCTGCTGGACCACCTGGGTCTCGACGCGGTGCACTACGCCGGTCTGTCGATGGGTGGGTTCGTGGGCATGAGGCTCGCGGCCCGGCACCCGGACCGGGTGCTCTCGCTCGTGCTGCTCGACACCAGCGCCGGCCCCGAGGACCCCGAGAAGGTCGCGCAGTACCGCACGCTGGCGCGGGTCTACCGCTGGCTCGGCATGGGGCCGGTGCGCTCGAAGGTCGAGCCGATCATGTTCGGCCCGGACCTGCTCGGCTCGTCGCGGCGCGACGAGGTCGTCGGCCCGTGGATGGCGAAGCTGGCCACGGTCGACCGCCGAGGCATGCGCGCGGCGATCCTCGGGGTGACCGATCGCGACCCGATCGCTCCGGAGCTGGACCGGATCGAGGCACCGACCCTGGTGATCGTGGGGGAGGACGACGTGGCCACGCCGGTGGCCAAGGCCGAGGCGATCGTGGCCGGCATCGCCGGTGCTCGCCTCGAGGTCGTGCCGAAGGCGGGGCACTCGAGCACCATCGAGCAGCCCGAGGCCGTGACCCGTCTGGTGGAGGACTTCCTCGCCCGTTTCTGAACGACTGCTCGTGTGGCTGCGGTGCCTCCGGGGCCGAGGTAGGTGGTGCGCGGACACGGCGCCGCCATCCGCGGCTCTCCCACCTCTGGGTGGTCCGGCAGTGCGGGCCACCTACCGCCCGGGGGAAGGGAAAGGGGCGGCCTCAGCCGACCACGGTCCAGGGCTGCCGCGGGAGTGATGCGGGGTCGAAGGACGCGAGCAGGTCGGACGGGGTGTCACCGCTCAAGCCGAGCGACGCCGTGATCATGGCCCAGGCCTGGTCGCGGCCGAGCTCGCGGAGCGTGACCGCCCCGTCGCGCTTGGCCAGGCGGACGCCCTGGGTGTTCACGGCGAGCGGCACGTGCGCGTACGTCGGCTGGGCGTGGCCGAGCAGCGTGGCGAGGTAGGCCTGTCGCGGCGCCGACGTCAGCAGGTCGTCACCGCGCACCACCTGGTCCACGTCCTGCGCCGCGTCGTCGACCACGACGGCCAGGTTGTAGGCCGGAACGCCGTCGTTGCGACGCAGGACGAAGTCGTCCACGGCTCCCTCGACGTCGCCGTGGAGCTCGTCGTGCACGGTCCACGTGGGCGTCGCGGACCGCAGCCTCAGGGCCGCCGGCCGCTCGGCGGCGCGCGCGGTGCGTTCGTCGGCGGTCAGGTCGCGGCAGGTCCCCGGGTAGGCACCGGGCGGCAGGTGGGGTGCGCTCGCCGCCTCCTGCACCTCACGACGGGTGCAGAAGCACGAATAGGTCAGGCCCGCCGACTCGAGGGTGGCGATGGCGGCGTCGACGACGTCGCGACGTTCGCTCTGGCGCACGGCGGGTCCGTCCCAGTCGATGCCGAGGGCGCGCAGGTCGGCCAGCTGCTGCTCCTCGGAGCCGGCGCGGACGCGGTCGAGGTCCTCGACGCGCATCAGGAAGCTGCGTCCCGTCGAGCGGGCGAACAGCCAGGCTAGGAGCGCGGTGCGGAGGTTACCGACGTGCAGGTCGCCGGACGGCGAGGGAGCGAAGCGTCCGGCGGGCATCGTCCGAGTATGTCGGACGGGTCTCGAGGTGGCGCACGATCATGGTCACGAGCTGGTGGGCCCCGAGCAGGAAGACGGCGCCGATGGCGAGAGTGAGGACGAGACTGACGAAGGTGAGGAGGACGGCGACCATGGGGTCATCGTAGGTCGAGAACTACACGCTTCCAACTCGAGTTTTCGCAGGTCAGGGCATATTCCTGGAAAAGAGCCCAGAAGTGACCAAGATCACATCGAGACGGCTCGGGCGAGGGGAGATCTGGTACCCCCTACGGGATTCGAACCCGCGCTACCGCCTTGAAAGGGCGGCGTCCTGGGCCGCTAGACGAAGGGGGCGCGGCCGCCCCAGCATACGGGGCCACGGAGGCCGACGGGACGCGCCCGTCACCCCGCGTGCTCCGCCCCGACGGCCGTGGAGCGCTCGGGCAGGATGGACCCGTGGTGGAGATGAGCGAGGACCGGTTCGCCGAGCTGGTCGAGGCCGCGTTCGCGCAGGTGCCCCCCGAGCTGACGGCGATGCTCGACAACGTGGTGCTGTTCGTCGAGGACGACGCCCCGCCCGAGGACCCCGACCTGCTGGGGCTCTACGACGGCGTGGCGCTCACCGAGCGCGACACCGCCTACGGGGGAGTCCTGCCCGACCGCATCACGATCTACCGCAACCCCACCCTCGCGATCTGCGACACCGAGGACGACGTGGTGCACGAGGTCGGCATCACCGTGGTGCACGAGATCGCGCACCACTTCGGCATCGACGACGCACGGCTGCACGAGCTCGGCTATGCCTAGTCGGGTCCGCCGCGCGGGCGAGCGCTACGTCACCGAGGGCGAGGGCGTGCGCACGCTCCACTCGTTCTCCTACGGCGCGCACTACGACCCCGACAACGTGGCGTTCGGTCCTCTCGTGGCGATCAACGAGGAGCTCGTCGCGCCGGGTCGCGGGTACGACGCCCACCGCCACGCCGACGTCGAGATCGTCACCTGGGTGCTCGAGGGGGCACTCGCGCACCGCGACACCACCGGCCACGCGGGCACGATCGCGCCGGGCGTGGCGCAGCGGCTGAGCGCCGGTGAGGGGGCCGAGCACGCCGAGCTGAACGCCTCCCCGACCGAGCCGCTGCGGTTCGTGCAGATGATGCTGCGCTCCCGTCACGACGCCGCGCCGCAGTACGCCTCCGCGAAGGTGCCGGAGGAGCCCGGGCTCCATCCGACCGTGCCCGTCCATGCCGACGCCGAGCTCCTGGTGGCGCGTCCTCGGGGCGACAGGCCGCTGGAGGTCACCGGTGCCGCGAAGGTCCTCGTCCACGTCACGCGCGGCGAGGTGGTGGCCGACGGCGTCCGCCTCGGGCCGGGCGACCAGCTCCGCGCGACCGACGTCGAACGCGTCCTCGTCGCCGGTGACGGCGAGGCACTGGTCTGGCGACTGCCCGACGCGCGCTGAGGAGCCGGACGAGGCGTCACCCCTGGGTCGTTGACGTCTGCAACCATCCCGGGTGGAGGTCCGCCCTCCCGCCGCTCTAGTCTGGGCGGGTGAAGGGTTGGAGCGAGCACCAGCGGGCGGTCGACAGGCTGCTCGGCTCCTACGCGGCGATCCCGGCCGGCGCTCCGGTCCGCCTCGCCAAGCGCACGTCCAACCTGTTCCGCCCACGTGCCGACCCAGGGGTCCCCGGCCTCGACGTCGACGGCCTCGACGGGGTCGTCGCCCTCGACGTCGGCGAGCGCACCGCCGACGTCCAGGGCATGTGCACCTACGAGGACCTGGTCGACGCCACCCTCCCGCACGGTCTGATCCCCTACGTGGTCCCGCAGCTGCGCACCATCACGCTCGGCGGCGCCGTCACCGGGCTCGGCATCGAGTCGACGTCGTTCCGCAACGGCCTCCCGCACGAGTCGGTCCTGGAGATGGACGTGCTCACCGGCGCGGGGGAGATCGTCACCTGCAAGCCCGGCGACGCGCTGTTCGACGCCTTCCCCAACTCCTACGGCAGCCTCGGCTACGCCACGCGACTGCGCATCCGCCTCGAGGCCGTGCCGCCCTACGTCGCGCTGCGCCACGTCCGCCTCGACGACGCCGCCGACGCCGCGAGGATGCTGGGCGAGGTCGCCGAGTCCGGCACCTGGCACGGCGAACCGGTCCACGGGCTCGACGCCACCGCCTTCGCGCCCGACGAGGTGTACGTGACGCTGGCCCGGTTCACCGACGAGCCCGGTCCGACGTCGGACTACACCGGCCAGGACGTGTTCTACCGCTCGCTCCAGCGCCGCGAGACCGACCGCCTCACGATGCACGACTACCTGTGGCGCTGGGACACCGACTGGTTCTGGTGCTCGGCCGCCTTCGGTGCCCAGAACCCGTGGGTGCGTCGCGTCTGGCCCCGACGCTGGCGACGCTCCGACGTCTACCACCGGATCATCGCGCTCGACGCGAAGGTCGGCGTCAGCCGGCTGCTCGACCGCGTGAAGAAGGTCCCCGGCCGCGAGAAGGTCATCCAGGACGTGGAGGTCCCGGTGGCCGCGGTCCCGGAGTTCCTCTCCTGGTTCGACGCCGAGGTCGGCATGCGGCCGGTGTGGCTGTGCCCGCTGCGCACCACCCGTTCCTGGCCCGGCTACCCGCTGCGTCCGGGCGAGACCTACGTGAACCTGGGCTTCTGGGGCACCGTCGTCGTGCCGGCCGGCTCTCCCGACGGCCTGGTGAACCGGCGCATCGAGGAGCACGTGCACACCCTCGGCGGCCACAAGTCGCTGTACTCCGAGGCCTTCTACGACGAGGCCACCTTCGCCGACCTGTACGGCACCGCGGCGCTCGACGCCGTGCGCGCCGAGCACGACCCCGAGGGGCGACTCAGCTCCTTGTACGAGAAAGCCGTGAGGAACTCATGAGCATCATCACGCGGGACACCGACACCCTCACCATCGCCGGCGCCGTCGAGCGCCTCATGCGCGATGGCATGCCCTTCCGCTTCGAGGCCTACGACGGCAGCAGCGCCGGGCCCGAGGACGCCGACATCACCGTCCGCCTGCGCACCGAGCGCGGACTGGCCTACCTGATGACCGCCCCCGGGGACCTCGGCTTCGGCCGCGCCTTCGTGGCCGGCGACCTCGAGATCGAGGGCGTGTCGCTGGCCAACCCCTACGACCTGATGACCCTGGTGCAGAGCCGCCTGCGGCTCAAGGTGCCGGGCCCGGCCGAGCTGCTGCAGATCGTCCGCAGCCTCGGTCTGTCGAACCTCAAGCCGCCGCCGCCGCCCCCGGAGGAGCACCTGCCGCGCTGGCGCCGTGTGGTGGAGGGGATGCGGCACAGCAAGGCGCGTGACGCCGAGGCGATCCACCACCACTACGACGTGTCCAACCGGTTCTACGAGCTGGTGCTCGGCCCGTCGATGACCTACACCTGCGCCGTCTTCCCCACCGAGGACGCCACGCTCGAGCAGGCCCAGTTCGAGAAGTACGACCTGGTGTGCCGCAAGCTCGGGCTCGGTCCGGGCGACCGGCTCCTCGACGTCGGCTGCGGCTGGGGCGGCATGGTGCGCCACGCCGCCGAGCACTACGGCGTGAAGGCCCTCGGCGTCACGCTCAGCGAGCAGCAGGCGCAGTGGGCACAGCAGGCGATCAAGGACCAGGGTCTGGACCACCTGGCCGAGGTGCAGTTCAGCGACTACCGCGACGTGAGCGAGAGCGACTTCGACGCCGTGTCGTCCATCGGCCTGATGGAGCACATCGGGGTGCGCAACTACCCCGACTACTTCGCCTTCCTCCAGGGGAGGCTGCGGGTCGGGGGTCGCATGCTCAACCACTGCATCACCCGGCGCGACGGGTCGCTGTCGCCGAAGGCGGGCGCGTTCATCGACCGCTACGTCTTCCCCGACGGCGAGCTGGCCCCGGTCGGCACGATCGTGTCGGCCATGCACGACCACGGGCTCGAGGTGCGCCACGTCGAGGACATCCGCGAGCACTACGCCCTCACCTTGCAGGGCTGGTCGCAGAACCTCGAGGAGCACTGGGACGAGGCTCTCGGCGAGGTCAGCCTCGGCATCGCCAAGGTGTGGGGGCTCTACATGGCCGGCTCGCGCCTCGCCTTCGAGCGCAACGAGATCGGCCTGCACCAGGTGCTGGGCGTGAAGGTCGGGCCCGACGGCGACGCCCACATGCCGCTGCGGCCCACCTGGGGCAGCTGACCCCCGGACCGGGCGACGGCCCTACGAGCCCGCAGGGCCGAAGAAGCCGTCGACGACCCGCGCGGCGGCGTGACCGTCGTCGAGCGGTGCGAAGCGCTCCATGAACGCCGCGCGCTGGGGGGCGTACGTCTCGCGCAGGGAGTCGAGGTCGGCGAGCGCGTCGGCGACCTCCTCGCTGGTGCGCACGAGCGGGCCCGGCGCGACGTCCTCGAAGTCGAGGTAGAAGCCGCGCAGCGACCCGCGGTAGTGGTCGAGGTCGTAGGTGAAGAAGACCATCGGCCGGTCGAGGGCGGCGTAGTCGAACATGATCGAGGAGTAGTCGGTCATGAGCACGTCGGCCACGAGCAGCAGGTCCTGGGCGTCAGGGAACAGCGTGACGTCGCGGACGAAGTCCATCTGCTCGGCCCGCACCTCGGGCCGGCCCTTGACGATGGAGTGGAAGCGCAGCAGCACCATGTACTCGTCGCCGAGCCTGCGCTGCAGCAGGTCGAGGTCGAGCCGCAGGTCGGCCAGGAAGCTGTTGCCGCGCTTCACGTCGTCGCGGAAGGTCGGCGCGTAGAGCACGACCTTGCGGTCCTCGGGGATGCGCAGACGCTGCCGCACGAGCCGGGCCCGGGCTGCGGCGTCGGCCGAGTGGAAGAGGTCGTTGCGGGGGTACCCGGACTCGAGCACCTCGCCGGTGTAGCGGAACGCCGAGCGGAAGCACTCGGTGGCGTAGGGGCTGGGCGAGACGAGTGCGTCCCAGTAGCCGGTCATCCGGGTGACCTTCTCGAGGTACTCGGGGTCGCGCTCGCCGATGCCGTCGATGTCGTGCTGCATGCGCTTCAGCGGCGTCCCGTGCCACGTCTGCAGGTAGCGGGTGCGTGAGGACGGCCGCAGGTAGTGCGGGAAGTTCTGGTTGTTGACCCAGTAGCGGGCCCGGCCCAGACGCCAGAAGTACCGGGGCCAGAGCCGACGCACCTTCTCGACGTCGTCACCCGGGATACGGGTGGAGGTGTCGTTGACCCAGGTCAGGTGCAACGGCGTGCCACGGCGCAGGAGCTCCTCGTGGATGGCACGTGGGCTGTCGCCGTACTGCTTGCCCAGGCCGCTCTCGAGCACCACGACGTCCTGCCGAGGGAGCAGCCGTGCGATGCGGAACAGCATCCGCATGGCCGGTCCGTAGGCCTTGCTGCGCCGGAACGTCTCGAACAGGCGCATCGACCAGACGCTCGCGCGCACGCGGCGGACGGCCACCAGGGGCGACGACCGCCGCATCGCGAGGTCGTGGATGCGGCGCGAGGACTCCAGGTCGCGGTGGTCCAGGAAGCGACGCGCCCGCGCCCGTGACTCCTCGTCGGCGACGAAGCCCCCGGCAGCCGACTCGGTCACGAGGCGCACGGCGGTCTCGACGTCGAAGGCGATGCGGCCGGGCAGCTGGGCATCGAGGTCGAGGTGGGAGCCGCCGCCAGCCAGGTAGAGACGTCGGTCGAACTGCAGGTAGAACACCGGACGCTCGAGCATGCTGAAGTCGAACCCGACGCTCGAGTAGTCGGTGAGGAGCGCCGCGCTGGACTTCATGAGGTCCTGGACGTTCGTCGCGCCCGACGGCAGCACCGTGACCCAGGGTCGGTCGAACAGGGCCGAGTGGGCGCGCATGTTGGGGTGCAGGATGAACCGGACCTCGACGCCGTCGTCGGCCATGGCGCGCACGCGGGGGTGGTCGAGCACGGCCGACCAGGCCTGCGCGTACTCGCTGTCCGGCACGTCGTTGGGGTTCAGCAGCCAGTCGCGCCAGGTCGGGATGACCAGGAGTGCGCGGTCGGGCTCGACGCTGCCGTCGAGCAGCCGGTCGAACCGCGCCAGACCGGTCACGTGCACCTGAGCGGCCTCGTAGCCGAAGTCGTTGCGCAGGATCTCGGCCTCGAAGGTCGAGCTGACGATGACGTCGTCGGTGCGGAAGCCGGGAGCGCGGCGCCCGTACAGGTGCGCCATGTTCTTGGTGCCCATCACGCCGTGCTGCAGGAAGACGCGACGACCGCGCACCCAGCGCCGGTACCCGGGGGAGCGGGAGGCGAGGAGGTAGTCGGCGTGGTGGGTGGAGAGGATCCGCGACGCGACCAGGTTGAGACGCAGGTGCTGACGCGAGCCGCGCATGACCACCTGGCCGAGGTCCTGCAGCTCCGCGAGGTTGGACAGGCCGGGGTCGGCCACGTAGTACACGCGGCGCCTCGGCCGGTTGAGCCGCACCCAGCGGAAGAAGTGGTAGCCGTTGTCCTGGGCCTTGAACGGCTGCTCGCCGACGAGCCAGACGCGCAGGAACGGCCGCAGCAGGCTGAGCAGCGGCGCGACGACGGCGAGGCGCCGGCGGTACCGCAGGAGCTCGCGCGTCGTCGTCTCGATGTTGAACGCGACGCGGTGCGCCTTCGACGTGCGGTAGGGGATGAACGTCGTGGCGTGCTCGGGTCCGCGGGCGAACATCTCGCGCAGGCCGCGACGGCCCACCAGCGACGGCATGACGATGCCGCGACGCAGCGGTGTCGCGCCGTCGGCGAACTCCATCTCGTAGACGAGGTCGAGCACGGTTCCGTCGAGGTGTCCGTCGGGTGCGATCTGCTGGAACGGCACCTCGAAGTCGACGCCGTAGTGCCGGTTGCCGGCCCTACGCCGCGTGGACTCCTCGTCGTACGTGGCGGTGATCGGCAGCTCGTGCTCCTCGCCGGTGTCACGCACCACGGCCAGCAGGCGGATTCGGCCGAGCAGGTTGTTTCCCGTGGTGAACCGCGCGGACACGTGCAGGTTGCCGCGTCGTGTGGTCATGCGGTCGGTGGCGGTGCGCACGTCCTGCCGCCGCGGTGGGCCCACGTGGACCGCGGCGTTCCCGGCTCGCGACATCGTGAAGGTCAGGCCGCGGTGGGGCACGACCTCGGTCCCGTCGCCGGGGACGACCACGTGCTGGCCGAAGGCCGCGTCGCGGTCGGTGTGGGCGAACCCGCCGAGCCGGACCTCGTCCGCGGACTCGCCGACGAGGAGCCAGAGGTCGAGGAAGCGCTCGAAGTCACCGCTCCAGGCCCAGAGGTCGTCGAGGTCCAACGTCGCGGTGCCGTCGGTCACGGGGACGCGTCGTTCACGCAGGGTGTCGCGCTGGCGCACCACGAGGGTGTGGGCGGGCCGTGCGAGCGAGATCTCGAGAGTCAGCAGGGCGCCGTCGCGGCGGGCGACGAGACGCGAGTCGGGTCCGAGCGGCGGGGCGTCGGTGGTCTCACGAGGTGGCACGACTGACCTCCCTGGGCGCTCGGGACGGGGGCGGGGCGGTCGGAGCGTCTCCGCACGGAGGGGCGACGAGCCGGTCCGGTGCCGTCACGCTGGGCGACTGCGTCACGATAACGACCTCAGCCGAGGTCGACGACCACGGGGGCGTGGTCGCTGGCGCCCTTGCCCTTGCGCTCCTCGCGGTCGATGAAGGCACCCTCGACGCGCGCGGCCAGCGCGGGGGAGCCGAGCACGAAGTCGATGCGCATGCCGCGCTTCTTCGGGAACGCGAGCTGCTGGTAGTCCCAGTACGTGTAGGTGCCGGGGCCGGGGGCGTGCGGGCGGACGACGTCGCTGAAGCCGGTGTCGACGAAGCTCGCGAACGCGGCACGCTCGGGTGCCGACACGTGGGTCTTGCCGTCGAAGGCCGCCATGTCCCAGACGTCGTCGTCCTGGGGGGCGATGTTCCAGTCGCCGGTGAGCGCGATCTGCGCGTCGGGGTCGGCGGCCAGCCAGCCTGCGGCGTCGGCGCGAAGGCGGTCGAGCCACTCGAGCTTGTAGGTGAAGTGCTCGTGCTCGAGGTCGCGGCCGTTGGGGACGTAGAGGCTCCACATCCGCACACCGCCGCACGTGGCGCCCACGGCGCGCGGCTCGACCACCGCGGGGTCGCCGAACGTCGGCTGGTCGGCGAAGGAGGTGGCCACGTCCTCGAGGCCCACCCGCGACAGCAGCGCCACGCCGTTCCACTGGTTGAGGCCCACGTGCACGTACTCGTAGCCCATCGAGCTGAGCTCGAGCGCGGGGAACTGGTCCTCGCGGCACTTGGTCTCCTGGATGGCCAGCACGTCGACGTCGTGCCGTTCCAGGAAGGCCGTCACGCGGTCGACGCGGCTGCGGATCGAGTTGACGTTCCAGGTGGCGATGCGCACGTCCCCGAACCTACCAACGTCGCTCCAGTCCACCCGTTTCGGACACGTCCGGGGCATCTCGACCGGACGTGGTGCCCCGGAGGTGTCCGAGACGGAAGGACTAGTCGAGGTCGTTGCGCTCGAGGCGGGAGGTGTCGGCGACGCCCGTGCGGAAGGCGGCGCGCGCCACCATGTGTGCCGAGACGGGTGCGGTCAACAGCTGGAAGAGGGCCACGAGCCCGATGATGGCGAGGGCGCCGGGGTCGCGGATGCGCAGGGCCAGGCCGGCCAGCACCAGGAGCAGGCCGAGGGTCTGCGGCTTGGTGGCTGCGTGCATGCGGGTGAGCACGTCGGGGAAGCGCACCAGGCCGATGGCGGCGATGAGCGCGAGCGCGCTGCCGACGAGCAGCAGGGCTCCGGACACGATGTCGACGATCAGGGACGTGGTCATGGGTCCTCCGGGGGTGCGTCGATGTCGCGTGCGGCGAACCGCGCGATGCTGACCGAGCCGAGGAAGCCCACGAGCGCGAGGGCCAGCAGCACGGGGGCGGTGTCGACGTGACCGCTGATGGCGGCCTCGACCCCCACGGCGGACAAGCAGGCGGCGACGAAGACGTCGGCGGCGACGGTGCGGTCGAGCATCGTCGGGCCGCGCACGATCCGGACGAGGCACAGCACGCCGGTGACGACGAGCATGGTGGCGCAGGCGACGGCGACGGGGATCACGAGGCGGCCTCCCGCACGGTGCGGCGGTAGGCGTCGCGCTCGTCACGGGGGGCCCACGCCTCGACGACGCGACGCTCCTGCTCGTGGACCGCGGTGATGGCCCGCTCGATGCGCTCGGGGGAGCGGGCGTCGAGCACGTGGATGTAGAGCGCCGGCGCCTCCGGGTCGAGCTCGACGAGCAACGAGCCCGGGACCAGGGAGACCAGCTCGGCCGTGGCGGTGAGCAGCAGCTCCGAGCGGGTCACCAGCGGCACGCGCACGACCGCGCTCGGCGGCGGTGCGGACGGACGGACGGCGAGCCAGGCCACCTGCACCGACGCGCGCAGCATGTCGGCGGCGAACCGGAGGACCAGGGTGGTCGTCGGCCACGGGCGCAGCGTCCAGCGCCAGGGTGCCCGCGGGAAGGGGAAGAGCAGCAGCACCAGGACCGACGTGATGAGGCCGCCGAGCACGAGCGTGGGCGTGACGGAGCCCCAGAGCAGGAGCCAGACGACGGTGAGGCCGAGGACGACCCGCCAGCGGGGCATCAGCCGCCACCTCCCAGGACCGCCGTGATGTAGGGGGTGCGCTGCAGCAGCTCGACGGCAGCGGCGTCGGTGACGCCGAACAACGGCCCGGCGAGCACGGTGAGCGCCACGGAGGCGACGACGAGCGCGAGCGTCGGCAGTCCCATGCCGAGGGGGAGCCGCTGCTCCTCGGCCAGGCGCTGCCAGGCCGACGTCGCCTGGAAGCGGGTGTTCACGTCGCCGCCCCCGTGCATCGCACCGTGCGACCACACGTCGGAGCCGTCGTCGACCACGGACTGGGCCAGGTCGTCGTCGACCGGCTGCCAGAAGGCGCGGTTCCAGACCTTGGCGATGGCGTAGAGCGTGAGGAGGCTGACCGCGACGCTGGCCACCACGGCCGTGACCGCGAGCCAGTCGCCCGCCTCGATGCCGGCGCGTCCGAGCGCGACCTTGCCGAGGAAGCCCGAGAAGGGTGGGATGCCGGCCAGGTTCATCGCCGGCACGAAGAAGGCGACGGCCAGGATCGGCGCCGACCGTGCCAGCCCGCCGAGCCGGTCGAGGTTGGTGGTGCCGGTGCGGTACTCGATCAGTCCGGCCAGCAGGAAGAGCGCCGTCTGCACGGTGATGTGGTGCGCGATGTAGTAGACCGCGCCCGACAGCGCCAGCTCCGTGCCGAGCGCGACGCCGAGCAGCATGTAGCCGATGTGGCTGACGAGCGTGAACGACAGGATGCGCTTGATGTCGGTCTGCGCGACCGCGCCCAGGATGCCCACCACCATCGTGAGGATCGCTGCCGTCAGCAGCAGGGGTCTCATCGAGTCGTCGGGGAACAGCAGGGTCTGGGTGCGCACGATCGCGTACACGCCGACCTTGGTGAGCAGTCCGGCGAACACGGCGGTGACCGGGGCGGGCGCGGTGGGGTAGGAGTCCGGCAGCCAGGCCGACAGCGGGAACACCGCGGCCTTGATGCAGAACACCGTGAGCAGCAGCAGCTGCAGCATGTGGGCGACCGCCGGGTCCAGCTCACCGAGCCGCTGCGAGAGCTGCGCGAAGTTCACCGTGCCGGTCGCGGCGTACACGCACGCGATGGCGATGAGGAAGACGACCGACGACAGCAGGCTGACGACGATGTACACCGTGCCCGCCCGGATGCGCGCCTCCGTGCCGCCCAGCGTGATGAGCACGTAGCTGGCGGCCAGCAGCACCTCGAAGCCGACGAACAGGTTGAACAGGTCGGCGGAGAGGAACGCGTTGGAGACGCCCGCGCTCAGCACCAGGTAGGTGGGGTGGAACACCGAGAGCGGGGTGTCGCGCCCGTACTCGACGATGCCCTGGCCGAAGGAGTACAGCAGCACGGCGAGGGTGACGACCGACGAGACCAGCAGCATGAGCGCCGAGAGCCGGTCCGCGACCAGCGTGATCCCGATCTCCGGTCCCCAGCCGGCCAGCGTGAGCGCCTGGGGTCCCTGCGTGTCGGCGCGCACCAGCAGGGTGGCGGCGGTGGCGACGACGGACGCGAGCACCGCGACGCTGACGATCCGCTGGGCGCGGGCGGAGCGGCCGAGCACGAGGCAGAGGCCGGCGCCGAGCAGGGGGAGCAGCACGGGCAGGACGACGAGCTGGGTCACGAGTCGGCCCCTTCCTCGTCGGGGACGCTGGTCTCGGGCTCGTCGAACGTCCCGGACGTCTCGTCGGCCTCGGCCCGGCGGCGCACGAGGTCGTCCTCCACGTCGTCCTTCACGTCGTCGCTGCCGGACAGCTGCCAGGAGCGGTAGGCGAGGGCCAGGCCGAACGCGCTGACGCCGAGGGTGATGACGATGGCGGTCAGGGCCATGGCCTGGGGGAGGGGGTCGGTGATGTCCTCGCGGCCGACGATCGGCGGCGCCCCGCTCGGTCCGGAGGCCACGAGGAACAGCAGGTTCACGCCGTTGCCGACCATGACGAACCCGACGAGGATCCGGCTCAGGCTGCGCTCGAGCATGAGCGTCGTGCCGCAGCCGACCAGGACGGCGATCGCGATCACGAGGGCGAGATCGACACTCATGTCGTCACCCCCGTGGGAAGGGCATGGTGCGGGCGCGCCGACATGAGGAGCCCTCGGTTCGCTCGCTGGCGCTCGCTCATGCCTTCGCCCCCTTCGCGTCGTCGCTCGTGCACTCCTCGGACAGCCCGGAGTCGGTGTGGCCCTGCTCGCCGTGCCGGTCGATGCCGCCGCCGAGGCTGCGCAGCACGTCGAGCGCGAGCCCGATGACGACGAGGTAGACGCCGACGTCGAAGGCCACCGAGGTGACCACGTGGACGTCGCCGAGGAGCGGGACGGGGATGTCGAAGACACCGCTCTGGAAGGTGTTGGCACCCACGAGCAGTGGCACGAGCCCGGACAGGGCGGCGATGGCCAGGCCCGAGCCGAGCACGACGCCGGCGTCGACGGGCGCGGCGGCGTCGAGCTCGCGGCGACCGCCGGCGAGGTAGCGCACGGCGAGCGCCAGTCCTGCGACGAGCCCGCCCGCGAACCCGCCGCCGGGCGTGTAGTGGCCGGTGAACATGAGGTACACCGAGAAGATCATCAGCACGGGGAACACCGCGCGGGCCACCACCTCGAAGACGACGGAGCGGCGCTCGATGTCGAGGGAGGCCGCGCCGGGCAGCCAGTCCTCGCGCTCGTCCGTGGCGCTGGGGCGCGCCCGACGGGTCTCGCGGTGGGACTGGGCCCGGTCGGTGATGAGGAAGATGAGGCTCGCGATGCCGGTGGCGGCCACGACGAGCACGGCCAGCTCGCCGAAGGTGTCCCACACGCGGATGTCGACGAGCGTGATGTTGACGATGTTCTCGCCGCCGCCGAAGTCGTAGGCCGGACCCTCGAACGCCCGCCCGACCGGCGACGCGGTGCGGGAGTTCGCCGCGACCACGGCGTACGCGGCCACGGCCAGGCCGGCCGTGGCGCCGATCGCGATGCGCACCCGGCGGGCCGCGGTGAACGGCCGGTCGGAGAAGAACGGCGTGAAGCGGCGCAGCACCAGCACGAAGGTGACCAGCGCGAAGGTCTCCACGAGGACCTGGGTGAGCGCGAGGTCGGGGGCGCCGTGCAGCACGAACAGCAGGGCCGTGCCGTAGCCGGTGACGCCGAGCATCAGCACGGCACGGAGGCGTCGGCGGGAGCGGACGGTGAGCAGCGCGGCGCCACAGACGAGGGCCGCCGTGGCGATGCGTAGCGCGTCGTCGGGCTCGAAGGCACCGCCGTCGCCGACGGAGATCGACGGTGAGCCCCACGCCCTGATGGCGGCGCTGCCGGGGAGGAGCACGAGCACCACGAGCACGACACCCAGGTAGACCGGGAGAGAGCCGCGCTGCGTGAAGCCCGTGACCTCGACGCTCGCGCGGTCGACGCCGCGCACGACCGCGTGGTAGCTGCGCTCGGCGTCGGGCAGGTGCAGCCGACGCACGAGCGTCTCCTGCAGGTGCGCGACGGGTCGGCGGAGCAGCCAGAGGGCGATGCCACCGACGACGGCGGCGACCGACAGCCACAGCGCCGGGGTGAACCCGTGCCAGAGGGTCAGGACGGGCTCGTGGGCGCCGGCGCCGAACGCCTCGGCGTAGGACTCGATCCGCGGCGTCAGGAGGGGACCGGCCACGCCGCCGGCGACCGTGAGGACGGACAAGATCACGGGAGATGCCTGGAACCAGGGTCCCGGTGCCGCGACGTCGGTGGGGGTGACGTCCTTGGTGCCGAACGTGCCCCACACGAAGCGTGCCGTGTACGCCACCGTGAGGACCGACCCGACCACCAGTCCCACGAGCGAGACCGTGCCCCAGACGCCGATGCCCGCGTCCTCGCCGAGGTCGACGAACGCCGCGAGCGCGGCCTCCTTCGCCGTGAACCCGAGCAGCGGGGGCAGCCCGGCCATCGACGCCGCGGCCACGAGCGTGACGACGAACAGGACGGGCATGGAACGGGCGAGTCCGCTGAGCTCGCGCAGGTCGCGCGTGCCGGTGCTGCGGTCGACGATGCCGACCACGAGGAAGAGGGTGGACTTGAACAGCGCGTGCCCGAGCACGAGCGAGAGACCGGCGAACGCGGCCGACCGGGTGCCGGCCCCGGCCACCGCGACCAGGAAGCCGAGCTGGCTCACGGTGCCGTAGGCGAGCAGCAGCTTGACGTCGTGCTGGCGCAGGGCGCGCAGCCCGCCGATGATCATCGTCATGATGCCGAGGGTGAGCAGCACGGGCCGCCAGCCGGGGGTGTCGGCGAACGCGGGGGCCAGGAGCAGCACCAGGAACACGCCGGCCTTCACCATGGCCGCCGCGTGGAGGTAGGCGCTCACCGGCGTGGGCGCCGCCATGGCTCCCGGGAGCCAGAAGTGGAACGGGACGAGTGCCGACTTGCTGAGCGCGCCGACGAGCAGCAGCGCCACCGCGGCCGTGACGGCCGGGCCCGACGGCGGGTCGGCGACGATCTCGCTGAGCCGAGCCGTCCCGGTCTGGGCGTGCAGCACGAACAGGCCCACGAGCATGGCGAGCCCGCCGAACGTGGTCACGAGCAGCGCGTTCATGGCCGCCCGGCGGTTGGCCCGGCGCTCGGGGTTGTGCCCGATCAGCAGGTACGACAGCACCGTCGTGAGCTCCCAGAACACGAACAGCACGTACATGTTGTCGGACAGGACCAGTCCGAGCATCGACCCGGCGAAGGCGGTGAGCACGCCGGAGAACCGCCAGATCTCGGGATCGCCCTGGCGGAAGTACCAGCCGCAGTAGAGCAGCACCAGTGCACCGACGCCCGTGACCACCAGTGACATCAGTGCCGTGAGGGGGTCGATCAGCAGGTCGACGTCGACACCGAGCGAGGGGATCCAGCTCCAGCGCTCGACGATCGGGTCGCTCGTGCCCGAGCTCACGTCGAGCGCCCGTGGCAGCAGGTACGCGAAGGACGCGGCCGGAACGAGGGCCAGCACGACGAAGGCGCGACGGTCGAGGAACCTGAC
>NZ_LMMY01000009.1:184956-188100 GCF_001422865.1 Aeromicrobium sp. Leaf272 | reverse complement strand
GAGCGCCAGCGAGTGAATCATCGAAATCTCATGCCGCGCGGCTCGTACTCTTCGCCTCTCCTGACGAGCGGAGCGGCATGATCGACTGGGGCGTCGCGCAGGGCACGGCGACGAAGCTGTCACGTCCGGGGCCCGACCTGTCGCCGGCGGAGGCCGACGACGTCGTCGGCGAGCTGCGGGAGGCGGCGGCCCGGTCCACCGGCCCGGTCCGCGAGTTCTCCGACCTCCACGCACCCGACACCGTCCAGGCGCAGGCGCCGGTGCTCGTGGTCGACCGGCCTCGATGGATCGAGGCGAACCTCGGCACCTTCGAGGTGCTCATGGACCCGGTCGTGGCCCGCATCGAGGCGGGGCGGCCGCGCAGCGGTCTGGCCCACGCCGTCGGCAGCCGGGTGAGCGGTGCCGAGATCGGCGGACTGGTGGCACTGCTGTCGGGCAAGGTGCTGGGCCAGTTCGACCCGTTCTGGACCGGGCCGCGCGGCGAGGGCGGCCGGCTGCTGCTCGTCGCGCCAAACATCGTCCACGTGGAGCGCTCGCTCGACGTCGATCCGCACGACTTCCGGCTGTGGGTGTGCCTGCACGAGGAGACCCACCGGGTGCAGTTCACGGCCGTGCCGTGGATGCGCGACCACCTCCGCGGCCTGATCGACGAGCTGACCGCCGCCACGGACCTCGACTCCGAGGCCGTGCAGCGCTTCCTCACCGAGGGCGTGGGCGAGCTGGTCAAGGTCCTGCGGGGCACCTCCGACGCCTCTCTCGCCGAGCTGTTCCAGAACGAGCGGCAGAAGGCCGTCGTCGACCGGATCACCGGCGTCATGTCGCTGCTCGAGGGCCACGCCGACGTCGTCATGGACGGCGTGGGGCCCGACGTGATCCCGTCGGTGGCCACGATCCGCAAGCGGTTCGACCAGCGACGGCAGGGCGGCGGCGGGCTCGACCGGGTGCTGCGGCGTCTGCTGGGCCTGGAGTCCAAGATGCGCCAGTACCGCGACGGCGCCGTGTTCGTCCGCGAGGTCAACGAGAAGGTCGGGCTGTCGGGCTTCAACGCGGTGTGGGAACGGCCGGAGAACCTGCCCGACCGGGCCGAGATCCTCGACCCCGCCGCCTGGGTGGCGCGGGTGCACGGCTGAGCGACGGGCCGGGAGCCGCGGCGTGAGGCTGCTCGACGCGGAAGCGCGTGGTCGAGCGGGCGTGCGCGACGCCCTCGCCGACGTCGCACCGGACGCACCGGTGGTGCTCGGCGTCTCCGGCGGGGCCGACTCGCTCGCGCTGGCGGTCTGCGCCGCGTTCGTGGCCGACCGTGACGACCGAAGCGCGCGCGTCGTGGTGGTCGACCACGGTCTCCAGGACGGGTCGGACGCGGTGGCGGCCCGCGCGGTCGAGCAGGTGCGCTCGCTCGGCCTGCCCGGCGGCGCGGTCCGTGTGCAGGTGGGGACCGTCGGCGGGCCCGAGGCCGCAGCGCGTGCGGCACGCCGGGCGGCCCTGCTCGAGGCCGCGGGTGGCGAAGGCGTGGTGCTGCTGGCGCACACCCTGGACGACCAGGCCGAGACCGTGCTGCTCGGACTGGGCCGGGGCTCGGGGCCGCGCTCGCTCGCCGGCATGGCAGCGCGCGACGGGCGCTGGCGTCGGCCGTTCCTCGGTCTGCGCCGGTCCGACACCGAGGCGGTGTGCCGCGCCCACGACCTGGTCTGGTGGACCGACCCGCACAACGCCGACCCCGCCTACCGTCGTGCCAGGCTGCGGCACGAGGTGCTCCCCCTGCTCGACGACGTGCTGGGCTCGGGGGTGCCGGAGGCGCTCGCCCGCACCGCCGACCAGCTGCGTCACGACACGACGCTGCTCGACGAGCTGGCGGGCCAGGTCGAGGACGCCGCCGACGTCGCGACGCTCGTGGCTCTCCCGCCTGCGCTGCGGTCCCGGGTGCTCCGCCGACTCGCGCTCGAGGCCGGCGCCGTCCCAGGGGAGCTCGGTTCGGTCCACCTCGCCGCGCTCGACCGTCTCGTCACCGACTGGCACGGCCAGGACCGGGTCGAGCTGCCCGGTCACGTCGCGCTGACGCGGACGGCAGGCCGGCTCCACCGGATCGGCGGCGGTCCCTGATCCGATCGGGGCGGTCCTCGTCCGTGCCGAGGGGTGCTGTGGCAGGCTGAGTCCGTGGACATCCAGCACGTCGAGTCCGACCTCGACCTCGACCAGACCCTGTTCACCGAGGAGCAGATCGTCGCGCGGCTGCGCGAGATCGCGCGCCAGGTCGAGACGGACTACGCCGGTCGCGACCTGCTCCTGGTCGGCGTGCTCAAGGGCGCCGTCATGGTGATGGCCGACCTCGCGCGCAGCTTCGACCGCCACGTCGAGATGGACTGGATGGCGGTCTCGTCCTACGGCTCCGGCACCACGTCGTCCGGCGTGGTCCGCATCCTCAAGGACCTCGACACCGACATCTCGGGCCGTGACGTCCTCATCGTCGAGGACATCATCGACACCGGCCTGACGCTGTCGTGGCTCGTGACCAACCTGCGTTCCCGCGGTCCGGCCTCGGTCGAGATCGCCACGCTCCTGCGCAAGCCCGACGCGCTGCAGATGGACGTCGACGTGAAGTACGTCGGCTTCGACATCCCCAACGCGTTCGTCGTGGGCTACGGCCTGGACTACTCCGAGCAGTACCGCAACCTGCGCAGCATCGGGACGCTGGCGCCCCACGTGTACTCCTGAGAGCACGTCCCGATCCAGCGGGAACGTCACGGTTCGCGTGAGCGTTCTGCCAGTACGGGATCGGCAGGTCGGACTTCGTCCTGACGTGTACGGTTCCTGTGTCGGCGGCGAGGGCCGCCGACCGAGCACACGAGGAGGAGTGGGCCCCGCCGGCCCGTGTCCATGAACGCCAAGCGCCTGTTCCGCGGTCCCTGGGTCTGGATCGTCCTCATCCTCGTCCTCGTCGTCGTCACCCTCCAGTTCTCCGGGCGGGCCGACGGCTTCAAGGAGGTCCGCACGGCCACCATGGTCGGCTACCTCGACGACGGCACGATCTCGGAGATGACCTTCGTCGAGGGTGACCAGGAGATCCAGGCGACCCTCGACGACGGCACCAAGGTGCGCGCGAAGTTCCTCGCCGGCCAGGGCGACCGCCTCGTCGAGAAGGCCGAG
>NZ_LMMY01000009.1:179855-184937 GCF_001422865.1 Aeromicrobium sp. Leaf272 | reverse complement strand
CCTACCTCGCCAGCTCGATCCTGCCGATCCTGCTCCTGGTCGGTCTCTTCCTGTTCATCATGACCCGCTTCCAGGGCGGCGGCGGTGGCGTCATGAAGTTCGCCAAGTCGCGCGCGAAGCTCATCACGAAGGACACCCCGCAGACCACCTTCGCCGACGTCGCGGGCTGCGACGAGGCCATCGAGGAGCTCGGCGAGATCAAGGAGTTCCTGTCGGAGCCGGCCAAGTTCCAGGCCGTCGGCGCCAAGATCCCCAAGGGCGTGCTGCTCTACGGCCCGCCCGGCACCGGCAAGACGCTGCTGGCCCGCGCCGTGGCCGGCGAGGCCGGCGTGCCGTTCTACTCCATCTCCGGCTCCGACTTCGTCGAGATGTTCGTGGGCGTGGGCGCCAGCCGCGTGCGCGACCTGTTCGAGCAGGCCAAGGAGAACGCCCCGGCGATCGTCTTCATCGACGAGATCGACGCGGTCGGCCGCCACCGCGGCACCGGCATGGGCGGCGGCCACGACGAGCGCGAGCAGACCCTCAACCAGCTGCTCGTCGAGATGGACGGCTTCGACGTGCGCGGCGGCGTCATCCTGATCGCGGCCACCAACCGGCCCGACGTGCTCGACCCCGCCCTGCTGCGTCCCGGCCGCTTCGACCGCCAGATCGGCGTGGAGGCCCCCGACCTCAAGGGCCGCGAGACGATCCTCAAGGTGCACGCCCGCGGCAAGCCGATCGGCCCCGACGTCGACCTCGAGAGCGTGGCCCGACGTACCCCCGGCTTCAGCGGCGCCGACCTCGCCAACGTGCTCAACGAGGCCGCCCTGCTCACGGCGCGCAACAGCGACAAGGTCATCACCGACGCCACGCTCGACGAGGCCATCGACCGCGTCATGGCCGGTCCGCAGAAGCGCACGCGCCTGATGAACGAGAAGGAGCGGCTGGTCACGGCCTACCACGAGGGCGGACACGCCCTGGTGGCCGCGGCGCTCCCGCAGAGCGACCCGGTGCACAAGATCACGATCCTGCCCCGTGGCCGCGCCCTCGGCTACACGATGGTCCTGCCCGACGAGGACAAGTACAGCCAGACGCGCGCGGAGCTGCAGGACAAGCTGGCGTACATGCTCGGTGGCCGCGCGGCGGAGGAGCTGGTCTTCCACGACCCGACCACCGGCGCGGGCAACGACATCGAGAAGGCCACGGGCCTGGCCCGGGCCATGGTCACCCAGTACGGCATGAGCGAGCGCGTGGGCGCCATCAAGCTGGGCAGCGACAACAGCCAGCCCTTCCTCGGTGGTGGCATGGGCATGGGCCACACCCGCGACTACTCCGAGCGGGTGGCCGCCGTGGTCGACGAGGAGGTCTCCTCGCTCATCGCCCACGCCCACCAGGAGGCGTTCGACATCCTCGCGGAGAACCGCGACGTGCTCGACTCCCTCGTCCTGGAGCTCATGGAGAGGGAGACCCTCGACAAGCGCGAGGTCGCCCGCATCTTCGAGCCGCTGCGCCGGCGCGAGGTGCGTCCGGCGTGGACCGGCTCGGACACGCGGCAGCCGTCGGACCAGCCCCCGGTCGAGGCGCCGGAGGCGGCACGGCTCAAGGAGCCCGAGACCGAGGGCATCGTCGTCGGTCCCGACACCGGCCCGGACGCACCGCCGCCGGACGATCCCACCCCGCAGGGCCCGGTCGGGCCGGCGTGAGGACGAGGACAGCATGAGCGTCGACGTCGAGCGCGCCGCAGCGGCGGTGCGCGAGCTGCTGATCGCCGTCGGGGAGGACCCCGACCGTGACGGCCTGAAGGAGACCCCGGACCGCGTGGCCCGGTCGTACGCCGAGCTGCTGGCCGGTCTCGACCAGGACCCGCGCGAGGTCCTCACGGCCACGTTCGACGTCGGTCACGACGAGCTGGTGCTCGTGAAGGACATCGAGCTGTGGTCGATGTGCGAGCACCACCTGGTGCCGTTCACCGGGGTCGCGCACGTGGGCTACATCCCGCGATCCGACGGGTTCGTCACCGGCCTGTCCAAGCTGGCCCGGCTCGTCGATGTCTTCGCCCGTCGGCCCCAGGTGCAGGAGCGGCTCACCACCCAGATCGCCGACGCCCTCACCGAGGTGCTGGAACCGCGCGGCGTGATCGTCGTGATCGAGGCCGAGCACCTGTGCATGACCATGCGTGGCGTCCGCAAGGGCGGCGCCCGGACGGTCACCAGCGCCGTGCGCGGACAGCTGCGCGACCCCGCCACCCGGGCCGAGGCGATGGGGCTCATCACGAGCGGTGGCGCTCGGTGACCGGGGCCTGCTGATGGGGCTCGCACCCGCACAGGTGCTGGAGCCCATCGGGCGGTGCCGGGTCATGGGCGTCGTCAACGTCACGCCCGACTCGTTCTCCGACGGCGGACGCTGGTTCGACCTCGACAGCGCGGTCCGGCACGGGCGTGAGCTCGCCCAGGCCGGCGCCGACCTCGTCGACGTGGGTGGTGAGTCCACGCGCCCCGGCGCGGTGCGCGTCGACCTCGACGAGGAGCTGCGCCGCGTCGTGCCCGTGGTGCGCGAGCTGGCTGCCGACGGCGTGGCCGTCTCGGTCGACACGATGCGCGCCGACGTGGCCGAGGCGGCGCTGGACGCCGGTGCCGTGCTCGTGAACGACGTGTCCGGCGGCCGTGCCGACGCCCGCATGGTGCCGCTCGCCGCCGAGCGCGACGTCCCGCTGGTGCTCATGCACTGGCGCGGCCACGCCGACCGGATGCAGGACCTCACCCACTACGACGACGTCGTCGCCGACGTGGTCGCCGAGCTCTCCGAGCGGGTCGAGGAGGCCCTGGCCGCGGGAGTCGACCGGTCCCGCCTCGTGGTCGACCCCGGTCTCGGCTTCTCCAAGACCGGTGGCCAGAACTGGACCGTGCTCGCCGCGCTCTCCGCCTTCACCGCGCTGGGGCTCCCGATGCTCGTGGCGGCCAGCCGCAAGCGCTTCCTCGGCGAGCTCCTCGCCGACGCCGACGGCACGCTGCGGCCCACCGAGGGTCGGGAGGCGGCCACCGTCGCGCTGTCCACGCTGGCCGCGCAGGCCGGGGCGTGGGCCGTGCGGGTGCACGAGGTGGCCGCGTCGGCCGACGCCGTGCGGGTGGTCGCGCGGATCGCGCAGGAGTCCGTCCCAGGGGGTGTCGACCATGGCCGCTGACGTGCTGGCGCGTCACCGCGCGTTCTACGACGCGGTGGAGTCCGGCGACCTCGACCTCATGAGCTCGCTGTGGGTGGACTCGCCCAGCGCCCTGTGCGTGCACCCCGGCGCCGAGGCCATCGAGGGCACCGACGCGGTGCTGCGCTCGTGGGCGCTCGTCATGGCGAACGTGGAGTACATCCAGTTCTTCCTCACCGACGTCCAGGTGTCCTGGCCGCTGGGCTCCGAGGCCGACCTGGCGCTCGTCACGTGCACCGAGAACATCCTCTCGGGGGAGGGCACCGAGTCACCGGAGCAGTTCTCCGGCGGCAAGGCGATCTGCACGTCGGTGCTCGTCCGGTCCGGCGACGTGTGGCGACTGTGGTCGCGGCACGCCTCGCCGGTGCTCGACATCGACCCCGAGGCTCCCGAGGAGCCCGGCATGACGGAACAGCCCTGATGGAGGAGCACTGATGGCATGTCCTGACGGTCTCGACCGCATCGACCTGAGCGGCGTGACGGCCTTCGGCCACCACGGCGTGCTCGAGCACGAGCGCCGGTTCGGCCAGACCTTCGTGGTCGACGTGAGCCTCGGCATCGACCTGGGACCGGCCGGGTCGAGCGACGACCTGACGGCGACCGTCAACTACGCCGAGGTCGCCGAGATGGTCCAGGCCGTGGTCACCGGGGAGCCGGTGGACCTGATTGAGTCCCTCGCCCTCCGTATGGTGGACTGGTGCCTGGCACGTCCGTCCGTGGAATGGGCGAGCGTGACCGTGCACAAGCCCCAAGCGCCCATCGCGGTGACGTTCTCCGACGTCAGCGTGACGATAGAGCGGAGCCACCAGTGACCGAATCGCCCACGCCGTACGTGCTGGACGCCGACACCATGACGGGTGGCATGCGTCCCATCCGCCAGGCCGTCATCGCGATCGGGTCGAACCTGGGCGACCGGCTGAACCGTCTCCAGGGCGCGGTCTCCGCCCTCGAGGACACCCCTGAGGTCCAGGTCGTGTCCGTGTCGTCGGTCTACGAGACCGAGCCGGTCGGCACGCCCGACGGGTCGGGGGCCTTCCTCAACGCCGTCGTGCTCCTCGACACGACCCTCACGGTGCACACGCTGCTCGACCGCGCCCACGCCATCGAGGACGCCTTCGGACGCGAGCGCTCGGAGCCCGGCGCCCCGCGCACCCTCGACGTCGACCTGGTCGTCGTCGGCGACCGCATCGCCGACGACGAGACCCTCACGCTGCCGCACCCGCGGGCGCACGAGCGTGGCTTCGTGCTCGTCCCGTGGCTCGAGATCGACCCCGAGGGCGAGATCCCCGGCAAGGGATTCGTGGCCGACCTCGTCGGCGACGTCGACACGTCCGGCGTCGTCCGGCGAGAGGATCTCGAGATCCTTCTGTGATGCACGCCGGGCGGACGACCGCCGTCCACGTCGCCGCCCTGGTCGCCGTAGGGCTGCTGCTGGGATCGGTCGTCCGGCCCGCCTCGTTGCGTCTCGGCATGTCGCCGCCGCGGCCCGGCTGGCTGGTGGCCGTGCTGCTCCTGGCGCTGGCGGCCCTCGTGGCAGCGGTCGCCTGGAGCACCTGGCAGAGCCTGCACCAGCGCAAGCAGCGGATGACCTCCCAGCACGCCGTGACCCTGCTCGCCATGGCGAAGGCGTGCAGCATCGTCGGGGCGCTCTCGGTGGGCGCCTACGGCGGCTTCGCTCTCTCCTTCGTGCGTGACTGGGACACGATGTTCGGTCAGGACCGGGTGCTGCAGGGGGGCCTCGCCTCCGTCTCCGGCCTCCTCCTCCTCGTCGCAGCGCTCCTGCTCGAGCGCACCCTGCACGTGCCCCAGCCCGACGACGAGGACGACGACGCCCCTCCCGGCGCCGCGACGGCGGCGTAGCTCGGCCGGGTCTGCGGACCACCTTGGAGTGACGCCGATCCGCC
>NZ_LMMY01000009.1:168851-179842 GCF_001422865.1 Aeromicrobium sp. Leaf272 | reverse complement strand
GGATCCTCAACCGCAGCGCGCGTTCTGATGTTGCGCATCCACCGATGGCGGGGGACGTGGTGGTCATTGGTGGATCGTCAACCGCAGGTCGCGTCCTGATGTTGCGCATCCACCGATGGGCGGCGGGGCGTGCTGCTCAGACCAGCGTGGCGCGCAGCGTGTCGAGCCCGACGGAACCGAGGCTCAGGGCCCGGCGGTGGAACTCCTTGAGGTCCGGACCGTGCTCACGGACCCAGGCGTCGCGGACCTGCTCCCAGATGCGCTGGCCGACCTTGTAGCTGGGCGCCTGGCCCGGCCAGCCGAGGTAGCGGTTCACCTCGAAGCGCACGAACGGGGCGTTCATGTTCACGTGCTCGGCCATGAACGCGAAGGCGTGCTCGGCGGTCCAGGGACCGTCGCCGTCGGGACGGGGCAGCTCGAGGTGCACCCCGAGGTCGAGCACCACCCGGGCCGCCCGCATGCGCTGGCCGTCGAGCATGCCGAGCCGGTCGGCGGGGGAGTCGAGGTAGCCCAGGTCGGCCATGAGCCGCTCGGCGTACAACGCCCAGCCCTCGCCGTGTCCGGAGGTCCAGAGGGCCCCGCGACGCCAGGCGTTCAGCTCGGCGGCGTTCCACACCGCATAGCCGCACTGGAGGTGGTGGCCGGGCACGCCCTCGTGGTAGACGGTGGTCAGCTCGCGCCAGGTGTCGAACTCCGTGACACCCTCCGGCACGCTCCACCACATGCGCCCCGGGCGGGCGAAGTCGTCGCTCGGCGGCGTGTAGTAGATGCCGCCCTCCTGGGTGGGCGCGATGCGGCACTCGAGCGAGCGCATGATGTCGGGCACGTCGAAGTGGGTGCGCCCCAGCTCCTCGACGGCGCGGTCGCTCGTCTCCTGCATCCAGGCCTGCAGGGCGTCGGTGCCCACCAGCCGGTGCTCGGGGGAGGACTCGAGGTGCGCGACGGCCTCGGCCACCGACGCTCCGGGCAGGACCTGCTGCGCGACGGCCTCCTGCTCGCGGACCATGCGGTCGAGCTCCTCGAGCCCCCAGTCGTACGTCTCCTCGAGGTCGACGGCCGCGCCCAGGAAGCCGCGCGAGGCGAGGGCGTACCGGTCGCGGCCGCAGGCGTCGCGCTCTCGGGCCGCCGGGGCCAGCTCGTCGGCCAGGAAGGTCGCCAGCTCGGCGTACGCGGCCCGCGCGCCGTCGGCGCCGCGCCGCAGGTCGGCCTGCAGCGACGCCGGCACGGACGCGGACGCGGCGGCGTCGGCCAGCTCGTCGAAGAACGCGCCGGCCTCGGCCTGGCGTCGGGCCTGGTCGACGACCTCGACGACCTGGCGGCGCGCCGGGGTGTCGCCGGCGCGGATCCCGGAGCGCAGCGACTCGGTGTACCCGGCGAGCGCACCCGGCAGGTTCGCGAGGCGGGTGGCGACGCCGGACCAGCCGTCGACGTCGTCGCGCGGCATCAGGTCGAAGACGTCGCGCACGTTCTGCACGGGCGAGGCGATCACGTTGAGGTCGCTGCGCCAGGTGCCGGCGTCGTGCTCCTCGACGTGCAGGTCGAGCACGCGCACGAGCTCCGCGTGCGTGACGACGTCGACGTCGTCACGCGGCTCCACGTGGTCGAGCCGGCGACGCATGGCGCGTGCCGCGTCGGCGTACGCCTCGTGCCCCGACGGCGACAGGTCGGCGTACTCGCCATCGCGTCCCGGCCGGCCGAGGGAGACGTGCCACTCGGGCTCGTGCTCGAGCATCACGTCGAGCCACTCCTCGGCCAGGACGTCGACGGCCGACGGGACCCGCCCCGACCGCTGCGACCCCGACTCCCGCTGCCCCGAGGCGTCAGCCACGACCGACCGCCTTCCTGAGCCGGGCGACGAAGCGCCGCCACCGGGTGTTCTCCAACGACTCGACACGGCGCGCCAGCGCGGCGACCGCGTCGGCGTTGGCGGCGTCGCGGGCCTTCGCGTCGTCGGCCAGGCGCGCGTGGCGGCTGCCCGCCCCGCGCCACGCGGGGTGTGGGAAGGGCGGCTCGTACCGCTGCGGGTGCCGTGTGATGTCGAGGACCATCCCCTCGCGCAGCCACTGCAGGCGTGCGGCCACCTGGTCGAGCCCCGGCGCGGCGAGCGTGTGCACCGCCGGCGGCAGGTCCACCGCGGCGAGGCGTTCGTCGAAGGACTGCGCGCCGGTGCCGGGCGACCACCGGTGGGTGAGGCCGTTGCGCTCCAGGAAGGCGGTGTACCGGGCGAAGCCGGCCGGCAGCTCGGCGTGGAAGGCGTCGAGGTCGGCCGCGGCGTGCAGCTCGTCGGCGTGCAGCCCGGCGGTGGCCTCGTCGAACGCCGACACCACGCGGTGCGGCATGCGGTGGTACTCGGCCAGCTCGAGGGTCCGCGAGTCGTGGGCCAGCAGCACGGCCGGCGTGCCGCCGAGCAGCCCCGCGACGTTGCCGTGGAAGCGCGTGCCGTACACGAAGTCGACCTGGGCGAGGTCGCGGTACCAGGTCCAGGTGTCGAGGTACAGCCGCAGCCGGTCCTGCTGGTAGAGCGGGTGGTGCAGGTGGACGGGCACGGCGGGGTCGTCGACGTGCGGGTGCGGGACGCCCCAGAGCATGGCCCGCAGGTCGTGCGCGTCCTGGCCGACGGCCACGAGGTTCGGGTGCCGCTCGCCCTGCCGGGTGACGAAGTCGCCGATGCCCGGTACCTCGGGCGTGAAGTTGAGGGCCAGGGCCGCGTCGTCGCCGAGGGCGGTCACGCGCCGCTCGACGCGGTGGTCCGGCCCCCAGAGGAACAGCGAGGGGCAGCCGATGACGTCGACCACGTCGTCGCCGAACCCGAGGAGTGCCAGGTGGCGTCGCGTGAAGTCGCCGCGTACGCCGATGGAGGCGGAGCGCTCGAGCACGGCGGAGACGAAGCGCCTCACGGGGTCGGCGATCTCGCCCAGGGACTCCGGGCCCTCGCCGTGCGGCGCCTGCGAGCCGATGCCGACCACGGTGACGGGGATGGTGAGCTGCTCGACGAGCTCGGTGAGCGCCGTCAGGTGACGCACGAACTGCGGTCGGAACGCGTTGGCCATCGGCACCACGAGGTGGTCGAACTCGGCGTTGATCCGCTCGGCGTCGCCGGGCTCGGGCGAGCGCCGCTCCGAGAGCGTGCTCGAGCTGACCAGCTCGGTGCCGTCGACGGCCAGGGACCGCCACACCGAGTGCTGGAAGAGGTAGTTGCCGGAGTTGGAGTTGAAGACGTCCTGCGTGAGGGTCGTCTCCGCGCCCACCGGGGTGAACGGGTCCTTGCCGGAGCGGACCAGCAGACGAGGCATGGCGCCAGTCTGTCAGAGGCCGTGCTCACGACGGCGGGGTCGCGCCGCCGTGCCCGAGGAGGGTCAGAGGATGAAGCGGAACAGCGGGCTGTCGCTCTCGATCCGCTCGATGCGCGGCGGTGCGGCCTCCATGCGTTCGAGCAGGGCCGGGAGGTCGTCGGCGCGGGCCAGCTCGATGCCCACGAGGGCGGGGCCGGTCTCGCGGTTGCTGTGCTTGACGTACTCGAACAGGGCGATGTCGTCGTCGGGGCCGAGCACCTCGTCGAGGAAGCGTCGCAGCGCACCCGGCTCCTGCGCGAACTCGACGAGGAAGTAGTGCTTGCGGCCCTCGTGCACGAGCGAGCGCTCCACGACGTCGGCGTAGCGGCTGACGTCGTTGTTGCCGCCGGACAGGATGCACAGCACGCGCGAGCCGGGCGCCACCGTCAGCAGGGAGCCCAGGACCGACGTCGCGAGGGCGCCTGCGGGCTCGGCGATGATGCCGTCGCTCTGGTACAGCGCGAGCATCTCGCTGCACACCTGGCCCTCCGGGACGCCGAGCATCTGCACGGCCGTGGAGCCGTCGCCGCGCACGGTGTCGAGGGTGTGCCGACCCGCGCGCCGCACCGCGGCGCCGTCGACGAAGGTGTCGATCTCGGGCAGCGTCACCGGCTCGCCGGCCGCGAGCGCCGCCGCCATGGACGTCGCCCCGGCCGGCTCCACGCCCACGACCCGGACCCCGGGATGGCGCTCGCGGAGCCAGGCCATGCTGCCGGCGAGCAGGCCGCCTCCGCCGACGGGCACCACGAGCACGTCGGGGACGGGCTCGCCGAGCCGCTGCAGCTGGTCGAACGCCTCCTGCACGACCGTGCCCTGACCGGCGATCGTGCGCGGGTCGTCGAAGGCCGGCACCAGGGTGGCGCCGTCGAGCGCCTCGCGGGTGGCTGCCGCCGACACGTCGTCGTAGGTCTCGCCGTCGAGGATCATCTCGATGGCGTCGCCGCCGATGCTCGCGATCCGGTCGCGCTTCTGGTGGGGCGTCGTGCGAGGCAGGTGCACGCGGCCACGCACACCGAGCGCGGCGCACGCGAACGCCACGCCCTGGGCGTGGTTCCCTGCGCTCGCGGTGACCACGCCGGCAGCCCGTGCGGCGTCGTCGAGCTGCGCGATGAGGTTGTACGCGCCCCGCGCCTTGTAGGAGCGCACGACCTGCAGGTCCTCCCGCTTGAGCCAGACGTCGGCACCCGTGACCTCGCTCAGCCGCGCGCTGCGCTCGACCGGGGTGGCGGTCACCACGCCGGCCAGCCGCTCCGCGGCCGCCTCGACGTCGTCGGCCGTGACCAGGAGGCCGTGGGCCTCGGCCTGTGCGTCGGTGCTCATGGTGCTTGTCTACCCGACGTTATGCTCGCGGCGTGCCCCGCCCGCCCGTCCGTCGCCTCGTCCGCGGTGCCGTCGGCCGGGCCACCCGTCGGGTTCGCGACCTGCGCGGGCCGACGCTCAGCGTCGTGATGCCCGTGTACCAGGGCGAGGAGCACCTGGCGGCGGCCCTGGAGTCGGTGCTCGGGCAGCGCTACCGCCATCTCGAGGTCGTGGTCGTCGACGACGGCTCGACGGACGGCAGCCGGGCCATCGCCGACGAGGTCGCGGCGCGCGACCCCCGCGTGGTCGTGCTCTCGCAGCCGAACGCGGGCCAGAGCGCGGCCCGCAACCGTGGTGTCGAGGTGGCCACCGGCACCTACCTCACGTTCGTCGACGCCGACGACGTCGTGACCCGTGAGGGCCTCGACGCGGCCGTGCGCGGGCTGGAGCGCAGCGGCTCCGACCTCGCCGTGCTGCCGTACCAGCGACTCGAGGGCGGGACCGTGGTGCGGCCCGCGCCGTGGATCCGGGCGCTGCACGCGCGGCCGGTGGAGGGCACCACGGTGTCGGAACGGCCCGACGTGCTCGTCCACGCCATCGCCTGCGCCAAGGTGTTCCGGCGCACCTTCTGGGACGCGGCCGGGCTGGCGTTCCCTCCCGGGGTCATCTACGAGGACCAGATCCTCACGGCCCAGGCGTTCCGCGAGGCCGCAGGCATCGACGTGACCTCCACGATGGCCTACTCCTGGCGGCGGCAGACGGCCTCCACCTCGCAGGGGCAGGTGACCGTCGAGAACGTGACGGCCCGCATGGACGCCGCCGACGAGTCACTCCGCCTGCTCGAGCCGCTGCCCGCCGTCCGCGAGGAGCGGGCGCTGCAGCTGCTCAAGCACAACGTCCCCAACTCCACGCTCAAGCTCGAGCGGGCCGACGACGCCTACCTCGAGGTCCTCGTGCAGCGGATCCCTCGGCTCGTGGCGGCGGTGGCCCCCGACCGCTACGCCCGCGAGGTGCCGGCCCAGCACCGCGTCATGAACGCCCTCCTGGACCAGGCCCGCGCCACCGGGGACCTCGCCGCGGTCTGGCGGTTCGTGCGCGCGGAGGGCCTGCAGTCACAGCTGTTCGACCTGGTGCCCACGTCCGACGGCCCGGCGATCGACCTGCCGGGGCGCCTCGACGACGATCTCGACCCCGTGACCTACCTGGCCACCGCCGAGCAGGTGCGGCTTCGCACGACCGTGCGCGAGGTCCTGGCCGGAGCCGACGAGCTCGTGGTCGACGTGCGGGCCTGGTTCCCCCACGCCGACGTGGCCGCCGCGTCGCTCACGGCACGCGTGCTCACGGGCCGCGACACGGCAGCCGGCGAGGTCGAGCGGACCGACGACGCCGCCGCCTTCACGTCGCGGGCGGGCACCGTCCGCGGCTACCCGGGCTCGGGCTGGCGGCTGCGTTTCCCGGCCCCCGCCACCCGGCGCTGCGAGCTGGTGCTGACGCTGACCGTCGACGGGCCCGAGGGCCTGCACCTCGAGGGCCTGCGGAGCCACCGGCTCACGCTGTGACCCTCGCCACCTCCGTGCCACTGTGCGCCGCCGGAGGACGGTCGTAGACTGACGGTGTCAGCAGTCTGGTACCCGTTCGCGGGACTGGAACGAGAGGCACTCCCCATGACGCACGCACGTCAGCACGACCCTGCGCGTGAGCGCACCACCTACGGCGTCGTCGGCGCCGGCCGGGTCGGCTCCGTCCTGGCCGCCCGACTGCGCGCCGCCGGCCGCGACGTCGTCGGCATCAGCGCCCGCTCCGACGCCTCCGCCCTGCGCGCCCGCACCCTCGTGCCCGACGTGCCGGTGCTGTCGCCGGCCGAGGTCGCCGCGCGCAGCGACGTGCTGGTGCTCGCCGTCCCCGACGACGCCCTCGTGGCCGTGTCCGAGGAGCTCTCGACGGTGCTGCGTCCCGGCCAGGTGGTCGTGCACACGAGCGGGCGGCACGGTCTGGACGCCCTCCGGTCCGCGGCGCGCGTCGGCGCGCGCCCGGTGGCCCTGCACCCGGCCATGACGTTCACCGGCTCGTCGGTCGACCTGGGTCGCTCGTGCGCCATGGGCCTCACGGCCGGCGACGCCGAGCGCGAGGTCGCCGAGGACCTCGCCGTCACGCTCGGCGGCACCCCGGTGTGGATCGACGACGCCGACCGGGTCCGCTACCACGCGGCGCTCAGCCACGGCGCCAACCACCTCGTCACGCTCGTCGCCCAGGCCCGCGAGCTGCTCCACGGCATCGGTGCCGGGGCCGAGGCCTCGCAGATCCTGCGCCCGCTGCTCGAGGCGGCCCTCGAGAACGCTCTCGACCTCGGCGACGCCGCGCTGACCGGCCCCATCGCCCGCGGCGACGTCACCACCGTGCGGGCCCACGTCGACGCTCTCGCCACCGAGCCCGCCTCCACCCGCGACGCCTACGTCGCCATGGCCCACGCCACCACCGAGCGCGCCGCGGCCGACGGTCGGCTCGACGCCGCCACCGCGGCGGTCGTGGAGTCCGCCCTCGACGAGTCGGTGCTTCGCGGGTCGGGGCTCCACGGGTCGGGATCGGCCGACGAGCGGCAGCACGCGCACGGACGGGCCTGACATGACCCCCGTCGTCGCCCGTACCCGGGCCGAGCTGCGTGCGGCCCTCGCGGGGGCCGACCGCACGGCGTTCGTGCCCACCATGGGTGCGCTGCACGACGGCCACGCGCGCCTCATGCGGCACGCACGCCCGCTCGGCGACACGCTCGTGGTCTCGATCTTCGTCAACCCCACCCAGTTCGGGGCGGGCGAGGACCTCGACGCCTACCCGCGCACCTTCGACGCCGACCTGGTCGTCTGCGAGCGCGAGGGCGTCGACGTCGTGTTCGCGCCCGACGTCGACGAGATGTACCCCGGCGGCCTGGACGGGGCCGTGACCGTCGACCCGGGCCCGCTCGGGCAGGTGCTCGAGGGCGCCGCCCGCCCCACGCACTTCCGCGGCGTGCTCACCGTGGTCGCGAAGCTGTTCGCCCTCGTGCGCCCCGACGTCGCCGTCTTCGGCGAGAAGGACTTCCAGCAGCTGGCGCTGATCCGCCGCATGGTGCGCGACCTGGCGCTCGACGTCGAGGTCGTGGGCCACCCGATCGTCCGCGAGGCCGACGGCCTGGCGCTCAGCTCGCGCAACACCTACCTGACGCCGATCCAGCACGAGCAGGCGCTCGCCCTCTCCGTCGCGCTGCGAGCCGCCGCCGACGAGGGCGTCGTCGGACGCGACGCCGTGCTGAAGGCCGCGCGCGAGGTGCTCGACGCCGCCGACGGCGTCGAGGTGGACTACCTGGTCGTGACCGACCTGTTGCTCGGCGACGTCGACGACTCCTACGAGGGGGAGGCGCGGATCCTGGTGGCAGCCAGGGTCGGCACCACGCGCCTGCTCGACAACTCACCCGTGGTGCTCCGGAAGGGACCCTGACCATGCTCCGCACGATGATGACCTCGAAGATCCACCGCGCCACTGTCACGCAGGCCGACCTGCACTACGTCGGCTCCGTGACGGTCGACGCCGACCTGCTCGACGCGGCGAACCTGCTGCCGGGCGAGCTCGTGCACATCGTCGACATCGACAACGGCGCCCGCATCCAGACCTACACGATCGCCGGCGAGCGCGGCTCGGGCGTCATCGGCATCAACGGTGCCGCCGCTCGCCTCGTGCATCCCGGCGACCTGGTGATCCTCATCGGCTACGGCCAGATGGACGACGCCGAGGCACGCGAGCACCAGCCGAGCGTCGTGTTCGTGGACTCCGAGAACCGCATCATCGGCACCGGGTCCGACCCGGCCGAGGCCCTGCCCGGGTCGGGGCTCACCCGCGGCGACGTCGTGGAGAACCCGCTCGTGGCGGCCGGCGGGGGTGCCGGGCCGGGGGCGGCGACGGTGGCGCCGTGACCCTCCTGACGCTCGACGTCGGCAACAGCCAGTCGGTCATCGGCGCGTTCGAGGGCGAGAAGCTCGTCGAGCACTGGACCGTCTCGTCGCAGACGCAACGCACGGCCGACGAGTGGCACCTGCTCGCCCACGGCTTCGTGCGCGCAGCGGGTCTGGCCGACGTCCAGGCGGTGGCCATGTGCTGCACCGTGCCGTCGATCCAGGTCGAGCTGAAGGCGATGCTGGAGCGGTACTACGGCGGACTCCCGGTCTCGATCGTCGGGCCGGGCGTGAAGACCGGCATCCCGATCCACACCGACAACCCGCGCGAGGTGGGTGCCGACCGCATCGTCAACGCGCTCGCCGCGGCCGAGGTGTACGGCGGGCCGGCGATCGTGGTCGACATGAACGGCACGGCCACGATCTTCGACGTGGTCGACGACCGGAACCGGTACCTGGGCGGGGCGATCGCGCCGGCCGTCGAGCTGTCGCTCGAGGCGCTGGCTCGTCGCGGCGCCCAGCTGCGGGCAGTCGAGCTGGCCGTCCCCCGCGACGTCATCGGCAAGAACACCGTCGAGGCCGTGCAGTCGGGCGCGGTCTACGGGTTCGCGGGCCTGGTCGACGGGATGGTCGACCGGATCATCGAGTCGTTGGAGGCCGACCCCGACGACGTGGCGGTCATCGCGACCGGCGCCTACGCCGACGTGGTGCTCGACCACTGCACGACGATCACGTCACGCGACCCGTGGCTGACCCTCACCGGTCTGCGTCTGGTGCACGAGAAGAACCACTGAGCCACGCGGGCCACCACGCCGCCCGTCGGTCGCCCCGCCCACGAGGAGCGGGCCCTGCCGGAGGTGCACCCGCTGCCGGGCGTGCGCCGAGCTCGACGAGGTGGGCCTCGAGCGCCGTGAGCCCCGCGGCCCGGGACGCCTCGACCGGGGTGGTCTCGTCCAGCTCGGAGACCATCGTCGGGTCGGCCCCGTGGGCGAGCAGCTCCCGAGCCACCGCATCCTGACCGGCCAGGATGCTGGTCACCAGCGCGGTGGACTGCAGCTCAGGGTGCACGTAGTCGGGGTCGACGCCCCGCTCCAGGTGGAAGCGGACCAGCTCGACGTCGCCGCGCACGGCGGCGGCGAACATGTCCTTGAAGTCCCCGCCCGACATGGGCACTCCCTTCGTCGCCGCGAGTCTAGGGCCGGCCGGGCCGGCACTCGGTGGTCGAGTGCCTCCACGAGCGCCAGCGAGGGGAGGTGTATCGAGACCACTCCTGGGCGGTCCAGCGGTAGCCGCCCTGCGTGTCGAGACCGTCGGTGAGTGGTCTCGATACGGACGGGCCTCGCACGCTCGCCCGTCCTGCTCGACCAGCGACGTCGGCCTCGGTGGTCGAGCGCGGCTCACGCCCGGTGGTCGAGTAGCGGTTCCGGCGACGGAGGAGCTCGGAACCGCGTATCGAGACCACTCTGGGCAGCTCAGCGATGCGCGGGCAGCACGAGCACCCCCACCAAGAGGTCGGGGTGTCGTGGGCGTGAGGGTTCAGGGTCGCCAGCGTTGGTTGCGTTGCCAGGTGTCGGAGCCGGGGAGCTTCCACTCGACGTGTCCGTCGTCGGGGTTGATGCGTCCGATCCAGCCCTGGTCGTGTGCTCGGTGGTGGTGGAACGGACAGAGAAGTGCGCCGTCCCTGATGTCGGTGGTCTTGGAGATCGCGTACGGATTCAGGTGGTGAGCCTCGGTCCACCTGGCGTCACGGTCGCATCCGGGTGTCGTGCATCCCATGTCGCGCTTCTCCATCGCCCGGCGTGAGCTGCGGTTGAAGTACCGGTTGGCGGAGCCGAGGTCGAGCGGGAGTGGCGTTCCGTTGAGGACCATGGGGACGATCTGTGCCGAGCCGGCGAGCCGGCGCGCTTCGCCGGCGCTGATGCGGGTGCCGTCCGACAGCCCGGCGGCCTTGACGCCGCCCATGAGGGTGTCAAGGTCGAGGTTGACCGTCACGACGGCGGAGACGCCACCGTTGGACGGCAGGGAATCAGCCGGGATGTGCTCGATCAACGTGGCGAAGGCGTGGCCGAGGCGCTGGGGGTAGGTCTGGCCGAAGCCGATCTCGTCCATCTCGCCGGTCGCGGCGTTGACGGTCCCGACCTTCTGGTGCGGCGCAGCCAACGCGTCAAGAGCGGTCTTGAGCATCGCGCCCTGGGCCTCGGGGAGGGTGAAACGGCCGGTGACGGTGCCGTCGTTGTTGTCCCACATCGAGAACGACGTCTTCTTGCGGGCTTCCTCTTCGCGGCGGCGGAGGATCTCGTCCTCGTCGGCGTCGACCTCGTCGGTGGTCTTCTTGTAGGCGTCGGTGATCCGGGCGGCCCTGCGGCGCAGGTCCTTGAGCGTCAGCTTCTGCGCATCCTTCAGGAGAGTCTCTTCGCAGCGCTCACGCTGCTCTGGG
>NZ_LMMY01000009.1:168538-168833 GCF_001422865.1 Aeromicrobium sp. Leaf272 | reverse complement strand
CCCCGGAGGCGAGCGCGTTCTCGATGAGGGTGGTCTGCTCCTCGATCCGCTGCGCGGTGTTGACCAGGGCGTCGGCCCCGCCGCGGTCCCCACCGAAGTCGATCGAGATCGTGGCCCCGGTGGAGGTACCGGTCCCGGTTCGAGGGCCATCGCCATTCGCTGCAGCCTTGCGGGCCTTCTCAAGCACCCGCGCGGCGGCCATCTTGTGGGCGGACAGGCGTGCTTCGGCACGGCCGATCTCGGCGAGGAGTCGTCGGACCTCGGCGGGGTCCAGGCCGTCCCACGCCTCGGTGGG
>NZ_LMMY01000009.1:161715-168485 GCF_001422865.1 Aeromicrobium sp. Leaf272 | reverse complement strand
CGTTGGCCCTGCCTCTCCGTGGCACGATCCCCCCATGGCCTCCACGACCTCCCGACGCGGCACGTTGACGCGCCGCAAGATCGCCGAGGCCGCCCTGCGGCTGATCGACGACGAGGGCATCGGCTCGGCCTCGATGCGGGGGATCGCCAAGCGTCTGGGCGTCGAGGCGATGAGCCTCTACAAGCACGTCGGCACGCGTGACGAGCTGCTCGACGCGGTCGTCGACCTGGTGGTGGCCGAGCTGGACGCCGACCCCGAGGTGCTGCGGGTGGCCGAGAACGGCTGGCGCGACTACCTGGAGCGGCTCGCACGCGGTGTCCGCCGCTACGCGATGGCGCACCCGCACGCCTTCCCGATCGTGGCCACGCGGCCGTCGGAGGCGCCGTGGATCAACCCGCCGCTGCGGTCCCTGACCTGGATCGAGTCGGTGCTCGAGGCGCTGCAGGCGGAGGGCTTCGACGACGACCAGGTGGTGTTCGCCTACCGCTCATTCAACAGCTTCCTGCTGGGCTACCTGCTCATGGAGACGGGGGCGCGGACGCTGCGCGACCCGCAGGACGGCGACGGATCGTTCTCCGCGGGCGCCGAAGCCGCGGAGCCCGTGCCCGGGGGGCTCACCCCCACGCGCGACGACGAGGAGCAGGAGGCGGTGGCGGAGGCCGAGACGCCCCTGGAGATCCTCGACCCGTCCGGCGCGGTGGACGAGGCGACGTACCCGACGATCCACCGGCTGGCTGCCGGTCTGGCGGCCGACCGCTACGCCGAGGAGTTCGACCGCGCCCTGCAGGAGATGCTCGACGGCATCGCCTCGCGTCTCGCCGACTGACCTGCTCGCCGACCGGGTCGCGAGCGCGCCCCCGTTCGTGACCGAGGTCGCACGACACTCGTCTTGTGGGCCGCAGGCTTACGGCGTAAGGTTTACAACGTAAGCCACCCCGTTCCCCCACCCGAGAAGGAGAGTTCCATGAGCTTCATCGACAAGGCCAAGAACACCGCGGAGAAGGTCACCGGCGAGGTCAAGGAGGCCGTCGGCAAGGCGACCGACAACAAGGACCTCGAGGCCGAGGGCAAGAAGGACCAGACCAAGGGCTCGATCAAGAACGTGGGCGAGGACGTCAAGGACGTCTTCAAGAAGTAAACGCGTGTCACTGAGAAGTCACTGAACGTTCATCGGGCAGCGCTCGTTGGAGTTGCAGCGACTTCCAGCCGTCGTACCGTCGAAGTGTCACCCACCGATCCAGGAGGATCATCATGAGCTTCATCGACAAGGCCAAGAACACCGCTGAGAAGGTCGCCGGCGAGGTCAAGGAGAACGTCGGCAAGGCCACCGACAACAAGGACCTCGAGGCCGAGGGCAAGAAGGACCAGGCGTCCGGCTCGGTCAAGAACGCCGGCGAGAACGTCAAGGACGCCTTCAAGTGATCCTTGCTCGCTGAGCATCCGGCGAAGCCCGGTCACCGTCACGACGGCGACCGGGCTTTTCTGTGCCCGCACGTGCGGGCACGGACTCAGCGGCCCCGGCTGGCGTCGAGGGCGGCGATGAGCGTGGGCGCGTCCCACTGGCCGCCGTGCCGGGCGGTGCCGATGAAGAACGTCGGCGTCCCGGACACGTCCATGAGGTCGGCGTCGTCCTCGTCCTCGCGCACACGTCGGCGCACCGGGTCGGAGTCGAGGTCGGCCTCGAAGCGCTCGAGGTCCAGGCCGATCTCGTCGGCGTAGCGGAGCAGATCGAGCCGCTCCAGCTGCGCCTGGTTGGCCCACAGCAGGCGGGCGTAGTCGAAGTGCCGACCCTGCAGGTAGGCCGCCTCGTAGGCGCGCGCCGCCAGCTCGGCGTGCGGGTGGTGCTGGTGCAGCGGCAGGTGGCGCCACACCCACACGAGGTCGCCCTCGAAGTGCTCGATCACCTCGTCGACCATGCCCGTGGCCCGGCTGCAGAACGGGCACTCGAAGTCGCCGTACTCCACGAGCACGAGCGGGGCGTCGGCACGGCCCTTGAAGTGGTCGCGCTCGGGGTCGAACGGCCGCAGGAGCACGGCACCGGGCTGCACGACGGGCCGGCGGGCGTCGAGCGCCTTGAGGACGACCCAGCCCAGCACGAACGCCAGCACGGAGGCGGCGAGGACGCCCACGCGAGCCTCGTCCTGCGCCGCGGGGTCGTCGATGGCGATGCCGACGATCAGCAGCGAGATCGTGAAGCCGATCCCCGAGAGGGCGGCCCCGCCCGCGACGCGGCCGATGGTCAGACCGGGCGCGAGCACACCGAGGCCCACCTTCTGGGCGAGCAGGGTCGCGCCGGTGATGCCGAGGAGCTTTCCGGCGACGAGCCCGGCCACCACGCCCCACGTCAGTGACGACGAGGCCGACCGCTCGAGGGTCGCGGCGTCGAGCACCACGCCGGCGTTCGCGAGCGCGAAGATCGGCAGGATCACGAACGCGACGTAGGGCGCGAACGACTGCTGGAGCCGCTCGTTGATGGAGATGGACTCGCGCAGCTGGCGGCCCGCGGCCGCGGCGTAGGCCGGGTTGGGGGACTGGCGGAATGCACGCGTCAGCTCCACGACGCGCTCCACGTCGTGCCGGCGAGGTGCTGCGACGGGGATGAGCAGCGCGACCGCGACGCCCGCGAGGGTGGCGTGCACCCCCGCCTCGTGCAGACCGAACCAGACCACCACCGACAGCGCCGCGTACAACGGGCCCCGGCCCGACGGCAGCAGTCGCACGAGAGCGATCAGCGCGAGGGCCCCCACCGCGACGAGCAGCGGGGTGACGCGCAGGTCGTCGGTGTAGAAGATCGCGATGGCGCCCAGGGCGCCGATGTCGTCGACGACGGCCAGCGTCAGCAGGAAGACCCGGAGCCGGGAGGGGTGGTGCGGCCGGATGATGGCGAGCGCGCCCACGAGGAACGCCGTGTCGGTGGAGATGACCACGCCCCAGGCGTGCGCCTGGCCGGAGTCGCGAGCGATCAGCAGGAACACGAGCGCGGGGACCAGCAGCCCGGCGAGCGCCGCGGTCGCGGGCACGATGGCGCGGGACCGGTCGGTGAGCTCGCCGATCGTCAGCTCGCGCTTGACCTCCAGCCCGACGGCGAAGAAGAAGAACGCCATGAGCGCGTCGTTGACCAGGTGGTAGAGGTCGAGGCCCATCGACCAGTCGCCCACGGCCACGCGCGCCTCGGTGTGCCAGAACGCGTCGTACCCGCTGCCGAGGTTGGCCCAGGCGATGGCCGCGAGGGTGGCCACCAGCAGCATGCCGGCGCCCAGCTGCTCGGTCTCGGCCCCGGCCACCCCACGACGGAGCCGGGTCAGGCGGGAGTCGGCAGCGGTCTCGGTCTCGCTCACGGGCGACATCCTCGCAGTCGGGTCACGGAGTGCACCAACCATCGGCCTCGCCGTGCTGTTCCCGCTGCCGTCGGTGGCACCCGACCGCGGCGGGTGGGCCGTTGCCCGGACCCGCCCGCCGGGCGAGCCGGGCCGTGCCCGGCCACTAGACTCCCCTTCCGTGAGCGCCGACACCCAGAACCCCGACGACGACCTGCCCGAGCAGCTGCGGATCCGCCGCGAGAAGCGCCAGCAGCTCATCGACGCCGGCCTCGAGCCGTACCCGACGGACCTGGGGCTCACCCACACCCTGGCGCAGGTGCGCGAGGCCTACGACCCCGAGGTGCTCGGCGCCGACCACCACACCGGCGACGTCGTGACGGTGGCCGGGCGGGTCATCTTCCGCCGTGGCACGGGCAAGCTGGTGTTCGTCTCGCTGCGCGAGGGCGACGGCACGAGCCTGCAGGCGATGGTCTCGCTCGACGGCGTGGGGGAGGAGTCGCTCGAGCGGCTCAAGCACCTCGTCGACATCGGCGACCACCTGGCCGTCACGGGCGAGGTCATCACGTCGCGGCGCGGCGAGCTGAGCGTCCAGGCGTCGTCGTGGGCGATCGCCGCCAAGACGCTGCGGCCGCTGCCGAACGAGCACAACCCGCTCTCGGACGAGGCGCGCAGTCGGATGCGCTACGTCGACCTGATCGTCCGCCCCGAGGCCCGCGACACCGTCCGCGTGAAGGCCAAGGTGCTGCAGTCGCTGCGCCGCACCCTCGACGAGCGCGCCTACGTCGAGGTCGAGACGCCGGTGCTCCAGCACACCAACGGTGGAGCGGCCGCCCGCCCCTTCCACACCCACGTCAACGCCTTCGACGAGAGCGCCCTGCTGCGCATCGCCCTCGAGCTGCACCTCAAGCGCTCGCTCGTCGGCGGCATCGACCGCGTGTACGAGATCGGCAAGACGTTCCGCAACGAGGGCGTGGACAACACCCACAACCCCGAGTTCATGATGCTGGAGGCGTACGAGGCGTACGGCTCCTACGACACGATGGCCGACCTCACCCGCGCGCTCGTGGTCGACGCGGCCCGTGCGGTCGGTCGGACGGTCGTCCCCGGTCGGGACGGCAGCGAGATCGACCTCGAGCAGCCCTGGCGGCGGGCCACGATCCACGAGCTGGTGGGCGAGGCCGTCGGCCAGCAGGTCGACGTCGAGACGTCCGAGGAGTCGCTGAAGGCCCTGGCCGCCCGGCACGACGTGGCGCTGCAGGACCACTGGGGCGCCGGAGAGATCGTGCTCGAGCTGTTCGAGAAGCTCGTCGAGCACACGCTGATCCAGCCGACGTTCGTGTGCGACTACCCCGAGGCCGTGCGTCCGCTCGCGAAGAAGCACCGCACCACCCCCGGCCTGGTCGAGGCGTGGGACCTGATCATCAACGGCGTCGAGCTGGCTCCGGCCTACACCGAGCTCAACGACCCCGTCGTCCAGCGCGAGCGGCTCGAGGAGCAGGCGCGCCTCGCCGCGGCCGGTGACCCCGAGGCCATGGACGTCGACGAGGACTTCCTGCGCGCGCTCGAGTTCGGCATGCCCCCGGCCGGTGGGCTCGGGCTGGGCGTCGACCGGCTGGTGATGCTGCTGCAGGGCATCGGCATCCGCGAGGCGATCCTGTTCCCGATCTCGCGTCGCGAGGTCTGAGACCGGACGCACGACCCGCGGGGGCGCGCGGCGGTCGCGTCGGCCGTGCGACGTCGGGCAGGATCGCGGCATGTCCCGTGCGCCGGTCGCCCTCTGGTGGTTACTGCTGCTGGTCGCGGCGGGGGTCGCGATCGTGCCGGTCGGCTCGGTCGAGCACCGTGCCGAGTCGACGGCCGAGGAGCTCGCCCAGGCCCGCGGGTGGGAGGGGACGACCCAGCTGGTCGAGGGCCGTTTCGTGCGCATGAGCCGCGTGCAGGAGGTGCTCCCGCGCTCCTACAGCGCCCGCTCCACCTACGAGGTCGAGGTGAGCGGGGCGTCCTCGCCCGTCGAGGTCGACGTGCCTGCGCGCAGCGACAGCGGTCCGCCGCAGGAGTCCGAGCAGCCCGACCGGCTCGACCTGCGCATCGCGCGCGACGACCGGGGTCGGGCCGAGGCGGTCGAGTGGGGCGAGTCCCTCGCCTCGCTCGACGTCGAGATCGCACGGCGTGCCGACGCTGCCTCTGCCGCTGGTGACCGGGCGACGCTGACGCGGTGGACGGTCGGGCTGGTGCTCGGCGTGCTCCTGCTCGGCTGCGTGCTGGCCACGGTGGTCGCGTCGCGCGAGCCCGGTGGTCTCGGGCGACGCTTCGCCGGCACGCGCGCCGCCGCCGACGCGGACCCGGACCGGCTCGAGCGGGCAGCGCGGTCGCCGGAGCTGCCGATCGGGATGCTCGTGCTCACGCTGTTCGCGCTCGTCGTTCCCCTCGGCTGGCCCGACCGCGGCACGGCCGTGCTCTCCGGATTCGTGGCGCTCGCCGCCGTGGCGCTGCTCGTGCGGGAGCAGGAGGCGGTCGCGCGGGTCACGACGTCGGGCGCCCCCGCGTCGACGGCGCGTCGCCGGGTGGCGCTGGTGTGGCGCGGCTCGGCCGTCGTCGGCGTGCTGCTCGGCCTGCTCCTGCTGTTCCTCGGCTGGTTCTCCAGCGGGCTCGCGCCGGACGCGGCGGAGGGCGGCGAGATGCTGCGCCGGGGTCTGGCCGTGCTCGTCCTGTCCGGGTGCACGGTCGCGGCGGCGTTCCACCACCGGGCGGGCCCCGTCCCGACGCGGTAGGCGGCTGCGTCGGCCGGCGGCTGCGTCGGCCGTCAGGAGGAGTAGGCCGAGGTGTCGCCGACGCGCTGCGTGGAGCGGGTGCCGTCGAGGCTCGCCGGAACGGTGCCCGCGACGGTGATGCGATGCATGACGCGGTGGTGGTCGTCGTAGTCGGCCACCGCGTAGTGCTGGGTGGCGCGGTTGTCCCAGATCGCGACGTCGCCCGGCTCCCAGCTCCATCGCGCGGTGTTCTCGAGGCGGGTGATCTCGCGCTGCAGCATCTCGAGGACCGAGGCCGAGTCGCGCGTGGACAGTCCCACGAGGCGCTTGACGAACTGGCCCAGCAGCAGCGACCGTTCGCCGGTCTCCGGGTGCACGTGCACGACCGGGTGCTCGGCCTCGAACAGCCTCGACCCGAACTCCTCCCGGTACGTCTCCTCGGCGACGTCGATGCCGCCGATGCGCTGCTCGTCGACGTCCGCGGCGTAGTCGTACCGGTTGGTGTGCACGGCCCACAGCCGGTCGGCCATCGCCCGGACCGCGGGGTGCAGCGACGCGTAGGCCGCCGCGGTGTTCGCCCAGACCGTCGTCCCTCCGTACGGCGGGAGCGTCACCGACCGCAGGACGCTGATCGCGGGCACGCGGTCGACGAAGGTCACGTCGGTGTGCCAGGCGTTGGCCTTGCCGTGCGAGGAGTCGA
>NZ_LMMY01000009.1:143916-161702 GCF_001422865.1 Aeromicrobium sp. Leaf272 | reverse complement strand
GGCGGCGAACGCGTGGTGCTCGGCGTCGGTGAGGTGGTGCTGCCCGCGGACGAAGATCACCTTGTGGCGCAGCAGCGCGGCGCGGACGTCACGCACCTCGGCAGCCGTCAGGTCGCCACCGAGACGCACGCCGGAGACCACGGCGCCGATGCGTCCACCCACCTGTCGCACCGCGACCGTGGAGGCCGTCGTCGTGGGATCGGGTGCGGTGAGGGTCATGAGGAGTCGCTCCGGACGTCGTCGGGGGTGTGTCCCTCCCACGGTGCGCCCGATCGGCGACGCCTGGCGACGATCTCGCAGTGTGGACGCCCCGCCCTCACTCACCTTGGCTCTCCCTCACTCACCTGCGAAGGTCCGCCATGGTGGGTGGGGGAGAGCCATGGTGAGCTCGCGATTCCCATCAGGTGATGGGAATCGCCGAGCCGGCCCGAGCACCCCCTGAGGGCGAGCCCTGCGCCCCGGTGCCCGCGGCGGGGGTGGCGCTGGTTACGCCCAGGGTGAACAGCGGAACACCCGGCCCCGGGTTCCAGTTGTGTGACGTACGTGGACGTCCCGCAGTGCGCTGGGGCACCCGCACCTAGACTGACAAGAACACACCCGATCAAGGGGGCCCCATGTTCGAGAGGTTCACCGACCGCGCCCGTCGCGTCGTCGTGCTCGCCCAAGAAGAGGCGCGCATGCTCAGCCACAACTACATCGGCACCGAGCACATCCTCCTCGGCCTCATCCACGAGGGTGAAGGCGTCGCCGCCAAGGCCCTGGAGAGCCTCGACATCTCGCTCGAGGCCGTCCGCGGACAGGTCGAGGACATCATCGGCCAGGGCCAGCAGGCGCCCAGCGGGCACATCCCGTTCACGCCGCGCGCCAAGAAGGTCCTCGAGCTCAGCCTGCGCGAGGCGCTGCAGCTCGGCCACAACTACATCGGCACCGAGCACATCCTGCTCGGCCTGATCCGCGAGGGCGAGGGCGTCGCCGCCCAGGTCCTCGTCAAGCTCGGCGCCGACCTCAACCGCGTCCGCCAGCAGGTCATCCAGCTGGTCTCCGGCTTCCAGGGCAAGGAGGCCGAGACCTCCGGCGCCCCCGCCGAGGCCGCGCCCAGCACGTCGGCCGTGCTCGACCAGTTCGGTCGCAACCTCACGCAGGCCGCCCGCGAGGGCAAGCTCGACCCCGTGATCGGTCGCGAGAACCAGATCGAGCGCGTCATGCAGGTCCTCAGCCGCCGCACCAAGAACAACCCGGTGCTCATCGGCGAGCCCGGCGTCGGCAAGACGACGGTCGTCGAGGGTCTCGCCCAGGACATCGTCCGCGGCGACGTGCCCGAGACGCTCAAGGACAAGCAGATCTACACGCTCGACCTCGGCGCGCTCGTGGCCGGCTCGCGCTACCGCGGCGACTTCGAGGAGCGCCTCAAGAAGGTGCTCAAGGAGATCCGCACCCGCGGCGACATCATCCTGTTCATCGACGAGATCCACACCCTCGTCGGTGCCGGTGCCGCCGAGGGCGCGATCGACGCCGCCAGCATCCTCAAGCCGATGCTGGCCCGTGGTGAGCTGCAGACGATCGGCGCCACGACGCTCGACGAGTTCCGCAAGCACTTCGAGAAGGACGCGGCGCTCGAGCGCCGCTTCCAGCCGATCCAGGTGCCGGAGCCCTCGATCGCCCACACGATCGACATGCTCAAGGGCCTGCGCGACCGGTACGAGGCGCACCACCGCGTCACCATCACCGACGACGCGCTGGTCGCGGCCGCCACGCTGGCCGACCGCTACGTGTCGGACCGGTTCCTGCCGGACAAGGCCATCGACCTCATCGACGAGGCCGGCTCGCGCTTGCGCATCCGCCGCATGACGGCTCCGCCGGACCTCAAGGAGTTCGACGAGAAGATCGCCGACGTCCGCCGCCGCAAGGAGGGCGCCATCGACGCGCAGGACTTCGAGGCCGCGGCCTCCCTGCGTGACGAGGAGAAGAAGCTCATCCTCGCCAAGGCCGAGCGTGAGAAGGCCTGGAAGGCCGGCGACATGGACGTCGTGGCCGTCGTCGACGAGGAGCTCGTCGCCGAGGTCCTGGCGCTCGCCACCGGCATCCCGATCGTCAAGCTGACCGAGGAGGAGTCCGGCCGCCTGCTCAACATGGAGGCCGAGCTGCACAAGCGGGTCATCGGCCAGGACCAGGCCATCAAGGCCCTCAGCCGCGCCATCCGCCGCACGCGTGCGGGTCTGAAGGACCCGCGTCGTCCCGGTGGGTCGTTCATCTTCGCCGGGCCCTCGGGCGTCGGCAAGACGTGGCTGTCCAAGGCGCTCGCCAACTTCCTGTTCGGCGACGACGACGCGCTCATCCAGCTCGACATGAGCGAGTACAGCGAGAAGCACACCGTGGCACGACTGTTCGGTGCGCCTCCCGGCTACGTCGGCTACGAGGAGGGCGGCCAGCTCACCGAGAAGGTGCGCCGCAAGCCCTTCAGCGTGGTGCTGTTCGACGAGGTCGAGAAGGCTCACCCGGACATCTTCAACTCGCTGCTGCAGATCCTGGAGGAAGGTCGCCTGACCGATTCCCAGGGCCGCGTGGTCGACTTCAAGAACACCGTGATCATCATGACCACGAACCTCGGCTCGCGTGACATCGGCAAGGGCGTCTCGCTCGGCTTCGCCGACGCGAACAACACGATGGGGTCGTACGACCGGATGAAGGCCAAGGTCTCCGAGGAGCTCAAGCAGCACTTCCGGCCCGAGTTCCTCAACCGTGTCGACGAGATCGTGGTGTTCCCGCCGCTCACGCAGGACGAGATCATCCAGATGGTCGACATGATGGTCCGCAACCTCGAGGACCGTCTGCGCGACAAGGACATGGGCATCGAGCTCACGACCGCGGCCAAGGACCTGCTCGCACGTCGCGGGTTCGACCCGGTGCTCGGTGCGCGCCCCCTGCGCCGCACCATCCAGCGCGAGATCGAGGACACGCTGGCCGAGAAGATGCTCTTCGGTGAGCTTCGGGCCGGCGAGATCGTCCTGGTCGACGTCGAGGGCGAGGGTGCCGAGGCCGTGTTCACGTTCGTGGGCACGCCCAAGGCCGACCTCGAGCTGACCGAGGGCCACGACCCGCTCGCGGTCGAGGCAGGCAGCTCCGAGTAGCAGCACGCAGCAGTCACGACGACGGCGTCCGATCCCTCCGGGATTGGACGCCGTCGTCGTGCTGGGCGAGGATGCGGGGATGACCTCGAAGGCCAAGAAGCTCCTCATCGTCGCCGCAGCCCTCGTGGTGGCAGGCGTCCTCGCCTTCGCACTGCAGCCGGGTGAGCCCGAGGCCGTGTGCGTCCAGGAGGGCACGCCCTCGTCCGGCTTCGTCGACGAGGACCAGGGTGGGTGCCCGATCTCGATCGAGAGCTACGAGGAGATCGCCGACTACCGGTCGGCGCCGAAGCCCTTCCGGATCGCCGGGCTGCTCCTTCTCGTCGCGGGCGTGGGCGCGGGTGTGGCCGCCCTCGTCATCGGCCGCCGTGGAGGCGCGAGCTCGCCGAACGCTCCCTGAGCCCCTGAGCCCCTGAGTCACGCCGCAGCGTCGCCGAGGCGCTCGCTCACAGGCTGAACGTGCCGTCGGGGTGCACCTGGGCGAGGCCCTCGTCCAGCAGGGCGTCCAGGCAGCGCTCGCGCTGCGCCGCGTCGTCCCACACGGCGTCGAGCCGCCCCTGGTCCACCGGCTCCGTGGCGTCGCGCAGGACGGCCAGCAGGCGACCACGGCACTGGCGGTCGGTGCCGGCCCAGGTCTGTCCTCGGCGGGGCGGGCCGTCGTGGTCGGGTCGGCCCAGCACGAGCCAGCGGCAGCGGTCCGCCACCGGGCACACGTCGCACCGCGGCGCCCGGGCGGTGCACACGAGCGCGCCCAGCTCCATGGTCGCCGCGGCCCAGCGGTGGGCGCCCTCGGCGGGCAGCAGCGCTGCCGCCAGTCGTCGCTCGGACGCCGTGATCGAGGTCGAGGGGTACGCCTGGCCGAGGACCACGCGTGCCAGCACGCGACGCACGTTGGTGTCCATGACCGCGTGCCGCTGCCCGAAGGCGAACGAGGCGACGGCCGCGGCGGTGTACTCGCCGACCCCCGGAAGGGCCAGGAGGGCGGCGTGGTCGTCGGGCACCCGGCCGCCGTGGTCGGTCGTGATCGCGACGGCCGCGGCGTGCAGGCGCTGCGCCCGGCGCGGATAGCCGAGTCGTCCCCAGGCTCGAACCGCCTCGCCCGAGGGCTCCGCGGCCAGCGACGCGGGGGTGGGCCAGCGCGTCATCCAGGTCTCGAAGACCGGAAGCACCCTGGACACGGGGGTCTGCTGGAGCATGAGCTCGGAGACCAGAACGGCCCACGGATCGGGCAGGTCGTCGGGCCCCCCGGCGGGGGTGCCGGCGGGGGTGCCGGGCCGTGGGCGGCGGACGGGTCCCCGCCAGGGCAGGTCGCGGGCGTTCGCGTCGAACCAGTCGACCACCGCGGCGTGCAGTCCGGGCAGGTCCTCGACCGGTGTGCTGGGGGAGGAGGTCATGGCGCGTCGATCCTCGCACGGGTGCCGCGCGAACTAGGGTCGGAGGGTGAGCTCGCGACCGGTCCGACGCCCCGTCCCGCGGGCGATCTACTGGCGTCGTCGCTTCATGCTGCTGGCCCTGGTCATCGCACTGGTGTGGGTCGGTGTGACCCTCTGGCCCGGTGGCGCCGACGACGACCCGCCGGCCGCTGCGCCTGCTCCGTCGGCGTCCACGTCGGCCGGCAGCACACCCACGCCCGAGCCCGCGCCCACCCAGGCCGCGCAGTCGGACGTCCAGGTGGCGCTCGCCACGGCGAGCACCCCGTGCGACCCGGAGGCGGTGCGGATCACGCCCACCGTCCCGGCCGACCAGCGGGCCAAGAAGGCGGTCCGCGTGGAGCTCCTCGTGTCCACCACCGAGGCGAAGGGCTGCACGCTCGACCCAGCCGATGCCGACCTCGTGGCCGTCATCAGCAGCGGTGACACGGCGGTGTGGGACTCGGCGGTCTGCCGGTCGGCGCTGCTCGAGGATCCGGTCGCGCTGAGTCCCGGGTGGTCGACGTCGGTGGCCACCAGCTGGTCCGGTCGCGGTTCCGGGCCCGCCTGCTCGGCCAAGGAGGGCTGGGCCTCGCCCGGCACGTACACGCTGCGCATCGGCACCCTCGGCGGCGAGCCCGGGTCGGCGAAGTTCCGTCTCGGGCAGGCCGCTGCCAAGCCGAAGCCGACGGCCACCGCCAGCAGCTCCGCGAGCGCCACCCCGAAGCCGAGCGGCTCGCCGTCGCCGAGGACGACCACCCCCACCCCGGCGCCCGACGAGGAGTGAGGCCGGTGGCCTCCGTCGTGGACTCCGGCAGCGCACCCCCTCGCTGAGGGGTCGACGGTAGGTGTCGTACCTCTCGGACGCGCGATCTGGTGCGTCACCTACCTCTGACGGCCCGGTTCGGTGCGTCACCTACCTCTGACGAGGGGGACGGGTCAGACGTAGCGCTCGAGGATGCTCGACTCGGCGAGGCGGGAAAGGCCGTCGCGCACGCCGCGGGCGCGCAGGTCGCCGACGCCCTCGACGGTCTGGAGGTCGTCGATGCTGGCGGCCAGCAGCTTCTGCAGCGTGCCGAAGTGGTCGATGAGCCGGTCGACCACGGTGTGGGGCAGTCGCGGGACGCGCGCGAGGAGCCGGTAGCCGCGCGGTGCGAGAGGGTGGTCGAGCGAGTCGCCGGCGCCGATGCGCAGCGCCGTGGCCACGCTCGTGAGGTCGACCAGCTCGGAGGAGTCGATCCGTGCGAGGTCGTTCAGGACGGTCGAGACGGCGCGGCCGCGACGGCCGGATGGCATGTAGTCGCGGATGACCAGCTCGCGCTCGGCGTCGACCCCGCTGATCAGCTCCTCGAGCTGGAGCGCCAGGAGGCGACCGTCGGTGCCGAGCTCGAGCACGTACTGGTCGATCTCGGTGGCGATGCGGCTGACCATCTCCAGACGCTGGGCCACGGCGGCGACGTCGCGCACCGTCACGAGGTCCTCGATCTCGAGCGCGGAGAGGGCGTCGGAGACCTCGTCGAGGCGGCTGCGGTACCGCTCGAGCGTGGCGATGGCCTGGTTGGCGCGGCCGATGATCGCTCCCGCGTCCTCGAGCACGTGACGGGTGCCCTCGAGGTAGAGGGCGATGATGTGCATCGAGGCCGAGACGGAGATGATCGGCAGCCCGGTCTGGCGGGCGACCCGGTCGGCGGTGCGGTGGCGGGTGCCGGACTCGTCGGTGGGGATCGACGGGTCGGGCATGAGGTGCACGGCGGCCCGCAGGATCCGCTGGGCGTCGGAGTCGAGGATGATCGCGCCGTCCATCTTGGCCAGCTCGCGCAGGCCGGTGGCGGTGAAGGGCATGTCGAGCGCGAACCCACCGGTGCTGACGGACTCGACGACCTTGTCCTGGCCCAGCACGATGAGCGCGCCGGTGCGGCCGCGCAGGATGCGCTCCAGCCCCTCGCGCAGGGCGGTGCCGGGCGCGATCGCTGCCAGGACGGTGCGCAGGTCGGGTCGGGAGGCCACGGGAGCAGTCTAGGGCCGCGCGGGGGTGTCGCGACCACGCGCGCTCGGCAGGGCCAGCACCGCCTGGACGACGTCGGCCACCTGGGTGACGCGCAGCGAGCGCGGGACGTCGTCGAGACCCTCGGATCGAGCGGGCACGATGGCCGAGGTGAAGCCGAGGCGGGCGGCCTCCCGCAGACGTTCGGCGGTGTGCCGCACGGGGCGCACCTCGCCGGCCAGGCCCACCTCGCCCAGCACCACCAGACCCCGCGGCGCCACGCGGTCGGCCTGGGCCGACGCGGCCGCCACGAGCACCGCGAGGTCGACCGACGGCTCCACCAGACGCGCGCCGCCGACCGACGCCGTGTAGACGTCGTGGCGGGACAGGTTGACGCCGCAGTGCCGCGTGAGCACGGCCAGGATCATGGCCACGCGTGAGGAGTCGAGGCCGCTGGAGGTGCGACGGGGTGACGGGGCGTTCGTCTCGACCGCCAGCGCCTGCACCTCGGCCAGGAGCGGGCGACGACCCTCCATCGTGACCGTGACGCACGTGCCCGGGACCGGCTGCTCGTGCCGGCTGACGAACAGGCCGGTGGGGTCGGGAACCTCGACGAGCCCGGAGTCGGCCAGGTCGAAGCAGCCGATCTCGTCGACCGGACCGAAGCGGTTCTTGACCGCTCGCAGCAGACGGAGTCGTGAGGCGCGGTCGCCCTCGAACTGGAGGACGACGTCGACCAGGTGCTCGAGCACCCGCGGACCGGCGACCGAGCCGTCCTTGGTGACGTGCCCGACGAGCAGGGTGGCGATGCCCTCGGCCTTGGCGCGCTGGATGACCGCCGAGGCGACCTCGCGCACCTGGGTGACGCCGCCGGGGACGCCGTCGACGTCGGCCGAGCCGATCGTCTGCACGGAGTCGACCACGAGCAGGCTCGGGCGCACCTGCTCGACGTGGGTGAGCAGGGCCCCCAGGTCGGTCTCGGCGGCGAGGTACAGCTCGTCGTGGACGGCCCCGGTGCGCTCGGCCCGCAGCCGTACCTGACCGGCCGACTCCTCGCCCGAGACGTAGAGGGTGCGGCGGCCCTGCTGGGCCCACCGGGCGGCCAGCTCGAGCAGCAGCGTGGACTTGCCGACGCCGGGCTCGCCGGCGAGCAGCAGCACGCCGCCGGGCGTGACACCGCCGCCGAGCACGCGGTCGAGCTCGCCGATGCCCGAGGAGATGGACCGTGCCGACTCGACCTCGACCTGGGTGATCGGACGGGCGGGGGTGACGGTGGCGGCCGGGGCCGTGCGACCGGCCCGGGCGGCGGGGGAGGCGACGTCGACCGTGCCCCACGCCTGGCACTCGCCGCAGCGGCCCACCCACTTGCTGGTGGTCCACCCGCACTCCGCGCAGGCGTAGACGGGCTTGGCGGCCTTGGTCGCCTTGGCAGTGGGCATGCTGCCCACCCTAGGCGCGGGTGCCGACAGGAGGTCGGCCGCACGCACAGGGCGCGCCCGCGTCACGTCGGCTCCCGCCGGGGCCGGCGCCCGTCGGGAGGGAAGCGGCGATGTCGGGCAGTCCGTGGGGACGGCTCAGATGCGGACGTCGCCCTGCGGCGTGGAGAACGAGACGCTCATGATGCCGGGCAGGCCGTGGGGTGCCACCCACTCGACGGCGATCTCCTCGAGTGCGGTCACGGCGGGCTCGCCCAGCCAGTCCGAGAGCCGCTGCGGGGAACCGGCCATCTCGACGGCCGTGAGGGCGATGTCGGACGGCGCCATCTGCGACGGGTGCTCCTCGGGCGGGACGTCCCAGCAGGTGACGTAGGGCAGCTGCGGGTCGGCCTTCATGCCGCTGGTCCCGATCTGGCGCCACTCGAGGTTGAAGCCGTCGGGGCGACGTCGGTTGCCCGGCACGGCGTGCCGACCGATCCGGTGCTCGACCTCGGCCATGTCGTCGACCGACACGCACCAGGCCATCCAGCCGCCCCCGGCCTCGGTGCGCTGGCGCACGACCTGGCCGAAAGCGGCCTTGTCGGCGGCCGGGTGGTCGAGGACCTCCACGACCTCCACGTACTGACGGTTGCGCAGGGGGAGCACCATGTTGCGGGTGCCGAAGCGGGGGTGGGCCCCGCCGTCGAGGAACGTGGCTCCGAGGGCCTCGGAGAGCTCCGCCACGGTGGCGTCGAGGCCAGCGGGTCCGGCGGCGTACGAGAGGTGGTCGAGGTGCATGGGCCATTCTTGCCAGACGGCCCAGGTGTCCGGACGACCGGGGTCGACCAGCGTGAGGTGCGCGGTGCTCATCGGACCGCTCCCGCAGCGGCTCTCACGGCGTCGCTCCCACCGTCGCGGGGTGGGGGTTGGGGCCGCCGGCGTCGAGGTGGTCCTCGCACTGGCGCGCCAGCTCGGCGTAGCCCGACTCGCCCATGAGCGCCACCAGCTCGTCGCGGTTGGTCAGGTACAGCGGCTCCGGCGCCACGTGCGCCTCGGTGTTGGACGAGCAGTACCAGTCGAGGTCGTGACCGCCGGGGCCCCAGGCGGCCCGGACGTACTCGCCGATCTGGACCTCCGAGTAGGAGGTGCCGTCGCCGCGCTCGACGTCGCGGAACTGGCGGCGCAGCGGCAGCTGCCAGCACACGTCGGGCTTCAGCGTCAGCGGCGGCACGCCCTCGGCGAGCGCGAGCCCGTGGAGCGCGCAGCCGTAGCCACCCTCGAAGCCACGCGGGTTGTGGAACACGCAGGCGCCCTCGACGGCGCGGGTCTTGGGCTCGTCGTCCTCGTCGGTCTCGGTCCACGACCCGTCCAACGGGTTCGGGCCGTCGGGGTGGCGGTACCAGCGCTCCGGCGTCAGGCGCTCGACCGCCGTGGCCACGCGCGCCTGGTCCTCGTCGTCGGCGAAGTGCGCCCCGAGGGTGCAGCACCCGGCGTCCGGGCTCGAGGCGTAGATGCCGGCGCAGCCGCCGCCGAAGATGCACGTCCACCGCGACGTGAGCCACGTGAGGTCGCACCGGAACACCTCGTCGGCGTCGTCCGGGTTCGCGAACTCGACCCACGTCCGCGGGAATCCCAGGTCGACCTCCGGCATGCGTCCACTGTACGGAGACCGACGCCGCGCCCCGGCCGTGGGCATCCGTGGGAGGATGGGGCCATGCGCATGGGCGTCCTCGACATCGGGTCGAACACCGGGCACCTGCTCATCGTCGACGCCTACCGTGGCGGACCCCCGCTCCCGGCGCACTCCTTCAAGGAGCCGCTGCGCCTGGCGGAGCAGCTCGGCGACGACAACCGGGTCACCGGCGAGGGCCTCGCCCGGCTCGTGAAGTACGTGGGCGAGGCGCAGTCCGAGGCGCTCGAGCGCGGCTGCTCCAGCGTGGTCGCCTTCGCCACCTCCGCGGTGCGCGACGCCGACAACGCCGACGAGGTCCTGGCCGCGGTCCGGGAGTCGACGGGCGTCGACCTCAAGGTGCTCCCGGGCGAGGACGAGGCTCGACTCACGTTCCTCGCGGTCCGCCGCTGGTTCGGCTGGTCCGCCGGCCGCCTCGGCGTCTTCGACATCGGCGGCGGGTCGCTCGAGATCGCCGTGGGAGCCGACGAGGAGCCCGAGGTCGCCCGCTCGGTGCCGCTCGGTGCCGGGCGTCTCACCCGCGACTGGCTCTCGTCGGACCCGCGTCGCGAGCGCGGTCACGTCGAGCTGCGTCTGCACGCACGCTCGGTGATGGCCGACGTGGCCGGGCCGCTGCTGCGTGGCGGTGGATTCGACCGGGCGGTCGCCACCAGCAAGACCTTCCGGTCCCTCGCGCGCATGTGCGGTGCCGCGCCGTCGAGCGAGGGTCGGTACGTGAGGCGCGTGCTGCACCGCGCCGACCTGCGCCCGCTCATCTCCGAGATCGTCCACCTGAGCGACGAGGAGGTCGCCGCCCTGCCCGGTGTCTCCCAGGACCGTGCTCACCAGATGGTGGCCGGCGCGGTCGTGGCCGAGGCCGCCATGGACCTCTTCGACGTCGACGAGCTCGAGATCTGTCCGTGGGCGCTGCGCGAAGGGGTGCTCCTCGAGCACCTCGCGCACCTGTAGGCCCGGTCCCCTGACCATGGTCCGCTGATCTAGGCTGCCCCTGCCATGTCGACCCGGAAGCCTGCCGAGCGCCGCTCCGACCCGCAGCTGCGGGTCTCGCTGTCGACGTCGTCGGTCTACCCGGGCAGCACGGCCAGCGGGTTCGAGGCCGCGGCGCGTCTGGGCTACGACGGCGTCGAGGTCATGGTCGGCGTCGACGACGTGAGCACCGACGCGGTGGCCTGCAGCGCGCTCTCGGACTTCCACGGCGTCCCCATCGTGTCGATCCACGCCCCGACGCTGCTGCTCACGCAGCGGGTGTGGGGCACCGACCCCTGGGGCAAGCTGCACCGCAGCGCCGAGATGGCCCACGCCACCGGCGCGTCGGTCGTGGTGGTGCACCCGCCGTTCCGCTGGCAGCGGGACTACGCCAAGGGCTTCGTCGAGGGCATCGCCGACCTCGAGGCCGAGCACGGCGTCGTGTTCGCCGTGGAGAACATGTACCCGTGGCGCACGGGCAAGCGCGAGTTCCACGCGTACCTGCCCGACTGGAACCCCGTCGACGAGGAGTACGCGCACGTCACGCTCGACCTCTCGCACAGCGCGACCGCCGGGGACGACCCGGTCGCGATGGCGCGCACGCTGGGCAGCCGCCTGGCCCACGTGCACCTGGCCGACGGGGCCGGCTCGCCGAAGGACGAGCACATGGTGCCCGGGCGCGGGACGCAGCCGTGCGCGGAGTTCCTCGAGCTCGTCGCCGAGTCCGACTTCGACGGCGAGATCGTGGTCGAGATCAACACCCGCAAGGCCTCGGACACGGCCGAGCGCGAGGCCGACCTGCTGGAGGCCCTGGCCTTCGCCCGGCTGCACGCCGCGCGACGTCCCTGACGGGTCACGCGCCGGACCCCGCGAACAGCGCCCCGACGACGGGACCGCGTGCCAGGATGCGGCCATGATCTCCCTGGACCAGCTGGTCGCGTTCGGCCTCGCCGCGCTCGTGCTCATCGCCATCCCGGGGCCCAGCGTCGTGTTCGTGATCGGGCGCGCCCTCGCCTACGGCCGCGCCGTCGCCCTGGCGACCGTCGTCGGGAACTCCGCCGGGCTGCTCGTGATCGTGGGCCTGGTGACGCTCGGCCTGTCCGCGATCCTGGAACGTTCGGTGCTCGCGTTCACCGTGGTCAAGCTGGCCGGCGCGGCCTACCTGGTCTGGCTGGGGGTGCAGGCGGTGCGGCACCGCAAGGACCTCACCATGGCCGACGTCGACGGGGCTGCGCCGCAGCGGCGCCTCCCGCTGCGGGTGGCGGCCCGGCAGGGCTTCGTCGTGGGGATCACCAACCCGAAGGCGTTCATGATCTTCGCTGCCGTGCTGCCCCAGTTCGTCGACCGCGGAGCGGGCCACGTGCCCGCGCAGATGCTGCTGCTCGGACTCGTGGCCTTCGCGATCGGTCTGCTGAGCGACGGGCTCTGGGCCGTCGTGGCCAGCGGCCTGCGGTCCTTGTTCGCGCGGTCGCCGCGGCGTGGGGAGGCCGTCGGCGCCCTCGGCGGCGTGTCGATGATCGGGCTCGGCGTGGCCCTCGCCGCCACCGGGCACCGGAGGTAGGTGACGCACGTGTCGCGGCAGCCAGAGGTAGGTGACGCACCTGTTCGGACCGCCGAGAGGTGCTACGCCTACCTGCGACGACGCGGACGGACGACCTAGGCCCCCGATCGCCCCAGCCGGCTGGACAGCACGGAGCCGACCACCAGCTGCAGCTGGTGGTAGATCATGAGCGGCAGCACGACGAACGCGACGACGTCGCTGGGGAACAGCACGGTCGCCATCGGCAGGCCGCTCGCCAGGCTCTTGTTGCTGCCGCAGAACAGCAGGGCCACTCGGTCGCCGCGGTCGAACCCGACGAGCCGTCCCCAGGCCACGCACCAGCCGAGGGCGGCGCCCAGCAGCGCCGCGCAGAGCAGTGCCACGGCGACGACGTCCAGGACGGGGGCGGCCGACCAGATGCCCGCCTCGGCTCCCTCGCTGAAGGCGACGTAGACGATCAGCAGGATGGTGGACCGGTCGAAGCGCTTGAGCCCGGTGTCGTGGCGCGTCACCCAGCCGCCGACCACGGGTCGCAGGAGCTGGCCGAGCACGAACGGGGCGAGCAGCTGCAGCACGATCCGCAGCACGGAGTCGGCGTCGACGCGGGCCTCGCCACCCAGCAGCAGGGCGACGAGCACCGGGGTCAGGACCACGCCCAGCAGGTTCGAGGTCGAGGCGCTCACCACGGCCGCGGCCACGTTGCCGCGAGCGATGCGGGTGTAGACGACGCAGCCCTGCACCGTCGACGGGACCAGCGTGGCGAGCAGGAGGCCGGCGGCGAGCTGCGGGGACAGCCACGCGTCGGTCAGCAGTCGGGCGCCGAGCCCCAGGACGGGCAGGACCACGAACGTGACCGAGAGGATGCTGAGCTGGAGCCGCCAGTGCCGGAGGTTGTGCAGGGTCTCGGCCGCCGAGAGTCGCGCGCCGTAGAGGAAGAACAGCAGCCCGATGCCCACCATGGAGGCGATCCGCACGACCTCGAACGCCGGCCCGGTCGCCGGGACCACGGAGCCGGCGACGGCCACGGCGAGCAGCAGCAGGAGGAACGGGTCGACACGGCGCACGGCCACGACGCTACGCCCGCCTACGCTGGCGTCATGACTGGTACCTCGAGCGACGGCATCGACCCCGCACGCATCGCGATCCTCGGCGGCGGGGTCATGGGCGAGACGCTGCTGACCGCCCTGATCGCGTCGGGCCGACGCCCCGTCGACCTCGTCGTCAGCGAGAAGATGCCCGAGCGTGCCGAGGAGCTGAGGCAGCGGCACGGGGTCGAGGTCACCGACGTCGCCGCGGCCGTGCAGCGCGCCGGCGTGGTGCTCGTCGTGGTGAAGCCGCAGGACGTGCCGTCCGTCGTGGCCGAGATCGCCCCGCTCGTCGACCCCGCGGCCACCCTCGTGTCGTTGGCCGCAGGCGTCCGCATCGCGACCTACGAGAGCGCGCTGGCCGACGGCGTCGCCGTCGTGCGAGCCATGCCGAACACCCCGGCGCTGGTGGGGGAGGGCATGTTCGGCGTCTCGCCGGGCGCCGCCTGCGACGACACGCGGCTGGCCGAGGCCGTGGCCCTGCTCGAGACCGGCGGTCGGGTCGTCGTGGTGCCGGAGGACCAGCAGGACGGCGTCACGGCGGTCTCCGGCTCCGGACCCGCCTACGTCTTCTACCTGGCCGAGGCGATGATCGACGGCGGTGTGGCGGCCGGCCTCGACCGCGCCACCGCCCGGGCCCTGGCGGAGCAGACCATCCGGGGAGCCGCGGCCCTGCTCGCCGACACCGACGACGAGCCCGCCGAGCTGCGCCGCCGGGTCACCTCGCCGCACGGCACCACCCACGCCGCCATCAGCACGTTCGACGACCACGGCGTCGACGCGGCCCTGCGTGCGGGGGTCGAAGCGGCGGCACGCCGTTCGGCCGAGCTCTCCGCGTCGTAGGCTGCCAGCATGCCGGACACCGAACCGACCGGGGCGAGCGACGAGACCGCTGGGCCCTGCCTCGTCTTCGACGAACGCCTCACCGGGTACAACTTCGGTGCCGCGCACCCCATGGCGCCGGTGCGCGTCGACCTGACGATGGTCCTGGCCGGCGAGCTCGGCGTGCTCGACCACCTCGAGGTCGTGGGCGCCGAGCCCGCCACCGACGAGGAGCTGTGCACCGTCCACACGCCCGCCTATGTGGAGCGTGTGCGCAAGCTGTCGCAGCACCCCACCCACGCCGACCCGAGCGTCGGCCTCGGCACGGAGGACAACCCGGTCTTCAGCGGCATGCACGACGCGAGCGCGCTCATCGCCGGGGCCACCCTGGAAGCCGCGCGTCGGGTCTGGACGGGGCGCAACACCCACGCCGCCAACGTCTCGGGCGGCCTGCACCACGCGATGCCGGGCTCGGCGAGCGGGTTCTGCATCTACAACGACCTCGGCGTCGCGATCGCGTGGCTGCTGGCGCAGGGCGCGCAGAAGGTCGTCTACCTCGACGTCGACGCCCACCACGGCGACGGCGTCCAGGCCATGTTCTACGACGACCCGCGGGTGCTGACCATCTCGATCCACGAGGGGCCGCAGTCGCTGTTCCCGGGCACGGGCTGGTCCACGGAGACCGGCGGCCCGGGCGCGGAGGGCTCGGCGGTCAACATCCCGCTCCCGCCCGGCACGTCCGACGCGGGGTGGCTGCGCGCCTTCCACGCGATCGTCCCCGACGTGATCCGCGAGTTCGGACCCGAGATCATCGTCTCCCAGCACGGGTGCGACTCCCACATGGACGACCCGCTGACGAACCTGATGCTCAGCGTCGACGGCCAGCGCGCGTCGTACCTGGCCGTGCGTGACCTCGCCCGCGAGGTCTGCGGCGGACGGTGGGTGGCGACCGGTGGCGGCGGGTACGCGGTCACCGAGGTCGTGCCCAGGGCGTGGACGCACCTGCTCGCGATCCTGGCGGACCACGACGTGGACCCCGAGACCGCGACGACCCAGGGCTGGCGCGACCACGTGGAGCGGCTCCGGGGCGTGCGGGCCCCGCAGCGCATGACCGACGGCCGGTCCGCCTCGTACCGGGCCTGGGAGCTGGGCTACGACCCCGCCAGCTGGCTCGACCGCTCGATCCTCGCGGCCCGCACCGACACCTTCCCGCTGCTCGGTCTCGACCCGCACCTGTGACCTGCGCGGGCCCGTCGCGCCCGGCCACTTTCGTCTCCCCTATCCCAAACGTCCCACGAGGCACTACGCTTCCCAGCACGCACTCGTGACGCGTCGCCGGAGGGGAAGCCGGGGAGGCGCGGGTGCCCCGAAAGCAAAGGTGAGGACATGACCGCAGGAACGACCTTCCTGACCGTCGCGGAGGTCGCGGCGCAGATGCGCGTCTCCAAGATGACCGTGTACCGACTCGTCCACAACGGACAGCTGGAGGCGATCCGCGTCGGCCGCAGCTTCCGCGTGCCGGAGAAGGCGGTCGAGGACTACCTCCAGAAGTCCTACTACGAGGCCGGCTGAGCCGTCCCGTCCGTCGTCGCGTAGTCTTGGCGTCCGCCAGTTCCGCAACAAGCAGAGGTCATATCCGTGGGTTCAGTCATCAAGAAGCGTCGTAAGCGGATGTCGAAGAAGAAGCACCGCAAGATGCTCAAGCGAACCCGCGTCCAGCGTCGCAAGCTCGGCAAGTAGGGACCTATGGGGCGGGTCGTCCTCGTCACGGGGGTCTCGGGCACTCTCGCCTCGCGCGTCTCTCGCCATCTCGCCGATCTCGGTGAGTCCGCCGGGATCGACCGCGTGGTGGGGATCGACCTGCGCCCCCCGGAGGGCGACCTCGGCGGCGTCAAGTTCGTCCGCGCCGACATCCGCACCCCCGTCGTCGCGAAGGTGATCGCGGTCGAGGACGTCGACACCGTCGTCCACCTCGACCTCGCCCCGGCCCGGGGCCGTTCCGGCTCCGGCGTCAAGGAGCGCAACGTCATCGGGACGATGCAGCTGCTGGCGGCCTGCCAGCGTTCCACCACGGTCTCCAAGCTCGTCGTCGGGTCGTCGGTGGCCGTCTACGGCTCGTCGCCCCGCGACCCCGCCCTGTTCATGGAGTCCGACTCCGCTCGCGGCGGGGTGCGGACCGGCTTCCCCAAGGACGTCGTCGAGGTGGAGTCGTACGTGCGCGGCTTCGCGCGGCGTCGGCCCGAGATCCTGATCACGACCGTGCGGGCCGCGCAGACGCTGCACCCGCAGATCGAGTCGCCGCTGCGCAGCTACTTCCTGAACCCGCTGCTGCCGGCCGTGATCGGCTTCGACCCCCGGCTGCAGTTCCTCTCGCTGCAGGACACGCTCTCGATCATCGAGCAGTCGGTCGTGAAGGACCGCCCCGGCACGTTCAACGCGGCAGGGTCCGGCGTGCTGCTGCTGTCGCAGGCCGCGCGCCGCATGGGCAAGCCCGTGGTGCCCCTGCCCGGCATCGGCTTCGGTGCCGCTGCGGCACGGATCGTGCGCAGCATGGGCGGCGAGATCTCCCCCGACCTGCACCGGCTCCTGACGTACGGCCGCGCGGTCGACACCAGCGCCCTGCGCGACATCTTCGGCTACGAGCTCTCGGCCACGACCGAGCAGGTCTTCGAGGAGTTCCGACTCGCGCAGCGACCCGGTGTCCTGGCGCTCCTGGGAGGTGGCCGATGACGGACGAGCGCCGCACCATCGGCACGAAGGGCGCAGCCGGACGCGGTTCCCGAGGAGGCTCGCCCTCCTCGGGCGCACGCTCCCTCGCCGGCAAGACCCCGGCGTCGGGCAAGCCCGTCCGCAAGGCCGCGGCACCGGCCGAGCCCGTGGAGCCCGCCGACACCCCGGCTGTGGAGACCCCGCCCGCCGCGACGAAGGCCGTGACGTCCGGCGCAGCCAAGACCACGAAGGGCACGACGTCGGGCGCCAAGAAGTCCGCCGCCACCGGCCCCGGGGCGACGAAGAAGGCCGCCTCGGCCAAGCGTGCGACGGGTGCCTCGGCCAAGCGGCCCGCCTCGTCGCGGTCCACCGCCGGGGGTTCTCGGCTCCGGGCGGTCACCGAGGAGGACGCCGCGGCTGCTGCCGCCGCTGCGGCCGAGGAGGCGGCACGCGAGACGCGCACGGCATCTGGGAGGGCCACCCTGCCCGGCCTGCCGGTCGAGGACATCGTCCTGGCCGTCGCGCAGGCGGCCCAGCGCGTCCTCGGCTCCGACTGGGAGCACCGGCTCGCCCTCGCCTTCGCGGCCTTGCGCAAGCGGCTGACCGGGGACTTCGAGGTCGACGAGTTCGGCTTCGACCCCCAGCTCACCGAGATCCTCATCGCCGCGGTCGAGCCGCTCGCCGAGACGTGGTTCCGGCTCGAGGTGCGCGGTGCGGAGAACATCCCCACCGACGGTGGCGCGCTCCTCGTGGCCAACCACTCGGGCACGGTGCCGCTCGACGGCGTGATGACCGGATACGCGGTCAAGAAGTACAGCGGCCGCGACCTGCGTCCACTGGGCGCCGACCTGGTCTTCGCCCTGCCCTTCGTGGGCCAGATGGCCCGACGTGCCGGCGCGACCCTGGCCTGCACCCAGGACGCCGAGCGTCTGCTCGGCACCGGCGAGATCGCCGGCGTCTGGCCCGAGGGGTTCAAGGGCATCGGCAAGCCCTTCGCCGAGCGGTACAAGCTTCAGCGCTTCGGTCGCGGCGGCTTCGTGT
>NZ_LMMY01000009.1:138531-143862 GCF_001422865.1 Aeromicrobium sp. Leaf272 | reverse complement strand
CTGCCGTACCTGCCGGTCACCCCGTTCTTCCCGCTGCTCGGCCCGCTCGGCATGATCCCGCTCCCGAGCAAGTGGATCATCGAGTTCGGCGAGCCCATCCGCACCGACGCCTACGAGCCCGACGCCGCGGACGACCCGATGCTGCTGTTCAACGTCACCGACCAGGTGCGCGAGACCATCCAGCAGACGCTGTACCGGCTGCTCGTCGATCGCGGCAACGCGTTCTTCTGAGCGGCGGGACGGGTCGGCCGCGACCGTCCAGGACGTGCAGGTCGTGGCCCCGCGGCTGAGCCGCTGCTGCTCCCCCTGCGGCGGAGCCGCTGCTACTTCTTGGTGCCGAGCAGGCCGTTGAGCAGGCCGGGGACCAGCCCCTCGGTCTCCTCGTTGCCGAGCAGGCCGCCGACGAGTGGATCGGTGACCGCGCGCAGGCCCTGCGGCTTCGCCGAGGGCGAGGGGGTGACCGGTGCCGGAGCCGGCGTCGGGGCGCTCGTGGCCTCGTCCGACGTGGGCGCCTTCGTGACCGGGGCCGGGGCGGTGTCGTCGCGGGTGCTGGCGGCCGGCTCGGCATCGGAGGCCGACGCGGGACGGCCCGGTCGGACGACCTGCTGGACGACCTGGACCAGGGCGTCGACGTCGGCCTTGGCGCACGTGCCGCACAGACGGCCGGCCTGACCGGCCAGGTCGGTGACGACGGCCGTCGCCGAGTCGAACGCGGACGCCGCGTCGGCGGGGACCTCGGCCGACATGACGCTCAGGTCGACGGCGGAGGCCGCGGCGAAGTCGTTGACGGTGTCGATCGTCGCGGTGGAGCCGTCGGAGTCGAAGGCGCCGAAGAGCTCGGCCGAGCCCTGCTCGGCCTCGGTGCTGAAGTCGTCGAGGAGCGCGCCGACCTGGGCCCGCTGCTTGGTCGAGCCGTCGCCCAGCACGGCGCGGGCCTCGCGGAGCCGCTCGGCGGCGATCTCGAGCCGCTGCGTGCCGCGGCCCTCGTCGGTGCGCTGCATGGCCAGCTCGACGTTCTCGACGCCGCGCTTGACGGGGTAGAGGACGTCGCCCGGGATGGCCTGGGCGCTGCCCGCGACCATGCCGACCACGCCGAGGGAGGAGACGGCGGCCACGGCCAGGCCGGCGATCCGGCGGCGGGTGCGGGGAGCCGACGGCGCCACGGTGGCCGGCGTGCGGTCGGCCACGGCGCGCCGCGAGGCGCCCGGGTCGGGCACGAGGACGGTCTGCGCCTCGGTCATGAGTCGCTCGCGCAGGGCGGCGCGGAACTCCGGTCGCGGGGTCGCGACGGCGGACTCGCACACCAGCTCGGCAGCGCGCACCAGCTCGGCCACCTCGGCGGTGGCGGGGGTGCCGGACTCCCAGGCCTCGTGGAAGGCCTGGGCGTCGTCGCGGCCCGAGCGGGGTCTCATCGCGTCGTCCTGTCTGTGGTGGCGTCTACAGCTCCAACGATGGGGAAGACGTCGGAGTTACGCGTTCGTGACGCGGTTCGCACCATCTCGTCCATCAGGGGCCCGGTGGCCAGGCGGCGCGTCGGCCCGGTCCGCGCGACGCCGCTCATCGGATGCCCTCCGGCATCTTCTTGGCGAGGTTGCGCACGGCGCGCAGCTGCAACTGCTTGATGGCGCCCTCGGTCCGGCCCAGGGCGGCGGCCGTCTGGGCGATGCTCAGGCCCTGGATGAAGCGCATCAGCACGCACTCGCGCTGCTCGGTGGGCAGCTCGGCCACGGCCGCGAAGAGCATCTCGTTCGACAGGAGCGACATGACGTCGTCCTCGGTGCTGGGGGCGGTCTGCGGGCCCTCCGGCACGTCGTCGGAGACGATCTCGAGCCGAGCCCGGCCGGACTTGAAGTGGTCGACGACGAGGTTGCGGGCGATCGTGGTGAGCCACGCGCCGAAGTCCTTGCCCTGCCAGCTGAAGCGCTGGATGGCACGCAGGCCGCGGACGAAGGTCTCGCTCGTCAGGTCCTCGGCCAGCTGCTGGGACCCGACCCGGTAGTAGATGAACCGGAAGATCCCGTTCACGTAGTGGTCGTAGAGCTGGCCGAACGCCTCGGCGTCGCCCTCGCGGGCGAGGTCGACGAGGGCGCGCAGGCGCAGCTCCTCGGGATCGCCGTGCGGGTCGACCGGCCCGTTCGAGAACGCGGAGCTGAGCGAGGGGCCGGGCGCGGGCGCCGGCTCGGCCAGCGCCATGGCGAGGAGGGTGTCGTCAGGGGTCGCCAGGGCGTGGGACAGCGCCCATCGCAGTGCTCCCACGTTCGCGGCCATCGATCCCTCCCGAAGATCGAGACGATCGTATGCCGCTGGGACGGCGCGTGTCTGCAGAAATCCGGGATCGGTCTCGCTCCCTGGGCGGTCAGCGGCGCCGGAGGGCGCGTGCCGCACGCCAGGCCGCGAAGGCGAGGGCCCCGCTGCCGGCCACCCGTCCGCCGGCGAGGGCGACCTTGCGACCGGTGCGGTAGTCGCGGACGTCCCAGCCCTGGTCCTTGGCGTGGGAGCGCAGCTTCGGGTCGGGGTTGATGGCACAGGGGTGCCCGACGAGCGAGAGCATCGGCAGGTCGTTGTGGGAGTCGGAGTAGGCGAAGCACCGCGCGAGGTCGAGGCCCTCGCGCTCGGCGATCGCCGTGACGGCGACGGCCTTGCCCTCGCCGTGCAGCAGCTCGCCGACCAGCTCGCCGGTGTAGACGCCGTCGACGTGCTCGGCCACGGTGCCGAGCGCGCCCGTGAGGCCGAGACGACGGGCGATGACGGCGGCGATCTCGATCGGCGCGGCGGTCACGAGCCAGACGCGCTGGCCGGCGTCGAGGTGCTGCTGGGCGAGCGCCCGCGTGCCGGGCCAGATCTTGTGCGCCATGTGCTCGTCGAAGATCTGCTCGCCGACCTCCTCCAGCTCGCGGACGCTGTGCCCGGCGATGAAGGCCAGGGCGGAGGACCGGGCCTTCGCGATGTGCTCGGGGTCCTCGACGCCGGCGAGGCGGAAGTACACCTGCTGCCAGGCGGCCTTGGCGATGTCGCCGGTCGTGAAGAAGTCGCGCCGGTGCAGCCCGCGGGCGAAGTGGTAGATCGAGGCGCCCTGCATGATCGTGTTGTCGACGTCGAAGAACGCTGCGGCGTCGGCGTCCGGACGCGGTGCCAGCCAGTGCTCGACCTCGCTCGCGGCGGCGGCGGCCTGACCGGCCAGGACGGAGCGCGACCGCAGGTTCGGCCCGGTCCGGGGGACCCGCTGGCTGGTCATGCCACGAGGCTATCGGTCGAGTGGTCCTTCGCCCAGGCTCCTCGGTCGCTCGAACCCCCCGCGAGGGCCGGGCGCGCTGTGGTTGACTCGCATCGTGACCTCCTCGAACGAGTCGGACGTCCCTGGGCTCACGAACGTCCCGGCTCCCACCAGCGTCCCGGGGCCCACCAGCGTCTCGGGGCCCACCAGCGTCTCGGGGCCCACCAACGTCTCGGGGCTGCTGAGCGCCGCGGCGGAGCGCACGCCGGACGCCCTGGCCCTGGTGGAGCACCGCGGCGGGCGTCACGAGCGCACCTGGGCCGAGCTCGACGCAGCGGCCGACGCCGTGGCCCGCGGCCTGAGCGGGGTGGGGCTGCGCGGCGGCCATCGCGTCGCCCTCGTGATGGCCAACCGGATCGACCTGGCGGTCGCCTACTTCGGCATCCTGCGCGGCGGCATGGTGGCCGTCCCCGTCAACCCCCGCTCGACCGAGCGCGAGATCGGCCGCATGCTGGCGGACTCCGGCGCCAGGGTCGTCCTCTGCGACGAGACGGGCATCGAGCAGGTCCGCGCCGCCGTCGCCGGGCTCGACCACGAGGGCCCCGGCCTCACGGTCGTCGTCGACGGGACCGAGCCCGGACCGGGCGAGATCGCCTTCGAGCGCCTGCTGCGCGACGCGCCCGCCGTGGAGCCGGCAGCTCCCCGCGACGACGAGGCCCCGGCGGTCGTGCTCTACACGTCGGGCACGAGCGGCAAGCCCCGTGGCGCGGTCCTGTCGCACCGTGCCCTGCTGGCCAACGTCGAGCAGACCGCGGCCGTCGAGCCGGCCATCGTCACGGCCGACGACGTCGTGCTCGGTCTGCTGCCGATGTTCCACATCTACGGCCTCAACGCCGTCCTCGGCCAAGCCGTGCGCCAGGGTGCGCGGGTGGTGATGGTCGACGGGTTCGACCCGGCCGGCCTGCTCCGCACGATCCGCGACGAGGGGGTCACGAACGTGGCGCTCGCGCCCCCCGTGATCGCGGCCTGGGCCGGGCGCTCCGACCTGCGCGAGCACCTGGGCGGGGTCAAGCACGTGCTGAGCGGCGCGTCGGCGCTCGACCCGGAGCTGGCGGCCGTCTTCGCCGAGTCGTCGGGGCACCACGTCGAGCAGGGGTACGGGCTCACGGAGACCGCCCCCGTCATCACCGCCACGCTGGCGTCGGGTCGCGACGTCGGCGTCCCGCCGCGCCCCGGCTCGGTCGGTCGCGCGCTGCCGGGTGTCGAGCTGCGCCTCGTCGACGCCGGCGGCTCCGACGCCGCTCCCGGCGACCCTGCGGAGATCTGGGTGCGTGGCGCCAACCTGTTCTCCGGCTACTGGCCCGACGGTTCCGACGGCCCGCGCGACGACGGCTGGTACCCGACCGGTGACATCGGCTACCTCGACGACGAGGGCGACCTCACGCTCGTCGACCGGGTGCGCGAGCTCGTGATCGTGTCCGGCTTCAACGTCTACCCCGCCGAGGTCGAGGCCGTGGTCGTCGAGCTCCCCGAGGTCTCGGAGGTGGCCGTGGTCGGCCTGCCCGACGAGAGCACCGGCGAGGCGGTCGTGGCGTTCGTCGTCCCCACGTCCTCGGACGTCGACGCGGCGGCGCTCGAGGCGAGCGTGGTCGAGCACTGCTCCACTCGGCTCGCTCGGTTCAAGCAGCCGCGCCAGGTCGTCGTGGTCGAGGGGCTGCCGCACTCGGCGACGGGCAAGGTCGCCAAGGGGCGCCTGCGGGCGCTGGCCCGCAGCCAGGACCTCGGGCTGCTCGCACCGTGACCGGTCCCGCCGACACCGACGTCCCGCACGCCCTCGACGCGCGGGTCGTCGTCTACAGCCGCGAGGGCTGCCACCTGTGCGAGGCCGCCGAGGCCACGGTCGCCGAGGTGTGCGCCGACGTCGACGCGACGTGGGCCCGCGTCGACGTGGACGCCGACCCCGCCCTGGTCCGCAGGTTCTCCGACATGGTGCCGGTGACCTTCGTCGACGGCCGGCAGCACGACTTCTTCCGGGTCACCGAGGCGCGGCTGCGCACGGCCCTCGGCAGCTCCTGAGCGTCGCGACCTTTACCACGGCGCGTGTGAGGAATCCCACC
>NZ_LMMY01000009.1:133905-138491 GCF_001422865.1 Aeromicrobium sp. Leaf272 | reverse complement strand
CCCCCCGGCTCGCCGGGACCCCTGACCGTGCAACGGCCCAGGCCCCGCGTGACGTTCCCGACGCCACCGTCGCCCGGCTGCCGCTGTACCTGCGGGTCCTCGCGTCGTTCGCCGACGCCGGCGCCACCACGTGCTCGTCCGTCGAGCTCGCCGAGGCGGCAGGGGTCAACCCGGCGAAGGTGCGCAAGGACCTCTCCCACCTCGGCTCCTACGGCACGCGCGGGGTCGGCTACGACGTCGAGTACCTGCGCTACCAGATCGCCCGCGGACTGGGTCAGACGCAGACGTGGGACGTCGTGATCGTCGGTGCCGGCCACCTCGGCTCGGCACTCTCCACGTACCCGGGCTTCAGCCCGCGCGGGATCCGGGTCGCCGCGGTGGTCGACACCGACCCGGACCGGGTGGGCTCGACCATCGGCGACCTGCAGGTGCAGCCGCTCGCCGCGCTCGACTCGCTCGTGTCCGAGCAGGGCATCGCGATCGCCGTCGTGGCCGTGCCGGGCGACGCGGCCCAGGACGTCGCCGACCGGCTGGTCGCCGCCGGCGTCACGAGCATCCTCAACTTCGCCCCGGCCGTCCTGCAGGTCCCCGACCACGTCCAGGTCCGCAAGGTCGACCTCTCCGTCGAGCTGCAGATCCTGGCCTACCACGAGCAGCGGAAGGCGGAGACTGCATGAGCGTGCTGGTCGTGGGCATGTCCCACCGCTCGGCCCCCATCGACGTGCTGGAGCGTGCCTCCCTCGACACGGACGCGGCGGTCAAGCTGGCCCACCGTGCCCTCGAGTCGGCGTCGGTCACCGAGGCGGCCGTGATCTCCACGTGCAACCGCGTCGAGGTGTACGTGGAGGCCGACCGTTTCCACAACGCCCTCGAGGACGTCTCCCACCTGCTCGCCGAGCAGGCCGGGATGGGCCGCGAGGACCTCGTGCACCACGCCTACGTGCACTACGACGACTCGGCCGTGGCCCACCTGTTCTCGGTGGCCTCCGGCATGGACTCGATGATCCTCGGCGAGAGCCAGATCCTCGGCCAGGTGCGGCAGGCGCTGCACACCGGCCAGGCCGAGTCCACGATCGGGTCGGCCCTGAACGCCCTGTTCCAGCAGGCGCTGCGCATCGGCAAGCGCGGCCACGCCGAGACGGGCATCGACCGGCTCGCGCCCTCGACCGTCACGGCCGGCCTCGACGCCGTCGGCCCGGTCGTGACCGCTCCTGGGACGCGCTTCCTGGTGGCCGGTGCCGGCACCATGGCGAGCCTCGCCGTGCGCACGCTCGTCGACCGCGGCGTGGCCCCGCACCGGATCATGGTCGCCAACCGCACGTTCCAGCGGGCGTACGAGCTCGTCGCCACGTTCGGCGTCAGCGCCGTGCGGTGGGAGGCCATGGACGTCGAGCTGTCCGCGGCCGACGTCGTCATCAGCTGCACGGGGGCGGCCGGCTCGGTGTTCGCCACCGACCGCGTGTCCCGTGTCCTCGACGACGGGCTGTCCAACGTCACCGGCGAGCTGGTCTTCGTCGACCTGGCGCTGCCGCGCGACGTCGAGGCCGGGGTGGCCGAGCTCGAGTCCGTCAGCGTCATCGACCTCGTCACGCTGGCCGCTCGCTCGGAGAACGCCGAGCTCGCGGCCGACGTCCAGCAGGTCCGCGCCATCGTCGACGACGAGGTGCGCAGCTTCCTCGCCGCCAAGAGCCAGTCACGCGTCACGCCCACGGTCGTGGCGCTGCGCAGCATGGCGACCGAGGTCGTCGAGGCCGAGACGAGCCGCCTGCTCGGCCGGCTCCACGGCCTGCCGGACGAGCAGGTCGACCAGGTGCGCCTGGCGCTCAAGCGGGTCGCCGACAAGCTCATCCACGCTCCCACCGTGCGCGTGCAGCAGCTGGTCGACGGGCCGGGCGGCCTCACCTACGCCGACGCGCTCTCCGACCTCTTCGCGCTCGACCCCGCTGCGGTCCAGGCGGTCACCCAGGTGAAGGGGGAGAAGGCATGACCACCGCCTCCCAGCATCCCGCGCGTGAGACCCCCTTGCGTCTGGGCACGCGCGCCAGCGCCCTGGCCACGACCCAGTCCGGTCACGTGGCGGCTCGGATCACCGAGCTGACCGGTGTCGAGGTCGAGCTCGTGACCATCAGCACGGAGGGCGACCGCAACCAGGCGCCGCTCACCCAGATCGGTGGCACCGGGGTGTTCGTGGCCGCGCTGCGCGAGGCCCTGGTCGACGGGACCGTCGACGTCGCCGTCCACTCCCTGAAGGACCTGCCCACCGCCGCCGACCCCCGGCTCTCCCTCGCGGCGGTCAGCGTCCGCGAGGACCCGCGCGACGTGCTCGTGGCCCGCGACGGCCTGACCCTGGGCGAGCTGCCCCGTGGTGCGCGCGTGGGCACCGGCTCCCCGCGTCGCGAGGCCCAGCTGAACGCCCTCGGCCTGGGGGTCGAGGTCGTCCCCGTGCGCGGCAACGTCGACACCCGGATCGCCAAGGTCCGCTCCGGCGACCTCGACGCCGTGGTGCTGGCCCGCGCCGGCCTGCTGCGCCTGGGGCGGGAGTCCGAGGCCACCGAGGTCCTCGACCCCATCCAGGTCCTCCCCGCCCCCGGACAGGGGGCCCTCGCCTGTGAGTGCCGCGTCGACGACGACGCGACCGCTCGCCTCCTCTCCGTGCTCGACGACCCGGACACCCGGGCCGCCGTCACGGCAGAACGTTCCCTGCTCTCCACCTTGGAGGCAGGGTGCAGCGCACCGGTCGGAGCTCTCGCCGACGTCGTCTGGGGCGACGACGGCGACGAGCTGTGGCTGCGCGCCGTGGTCGGAGACCCCTCCGGCTCACCCACCATCCGCCTGTCCGCCTCCGGCTCGCTCAGCGAGCCGGCAGCGGTCGGCGAACGTCTCGCTGCCGAGATGCTCGCCGAGGGCGCAGCCGAGCTGATGGCCACCCCTGCGGTCGGTCCATCGATCGGTTCCGCCTCATGACCACCCGGCAGTCCAGGAAGAAGACCACCACCGTGACACCACCCACCACCGCCACCGTCGAAGCACCCGCGAAGAAGGAGCCCGCCACGAAGCGCAGCCCCAAGCCGCTGGGGCACGTGAGCTTCGTCGGCACGGGACCGGGCGACGCCAGCCTGCTGACCGTCCGCGCGGCCGAGCTCATCGCGCAGGCCGACGTCGCCATCATCGAGCAGCCCGAGCAGGCTGCCCTCGTGCCCGAGGGCGTCGAGGTCGTCGACGGCGGGCTCGGTGAGGACGGCGTCGTCCTCACCCACGCCGCGCGCGCTCGTCTCGTGGTGCGCCACGCGAAGACCGGGGCGCACGTCGTGCGGCTCGTGAGCGGCGACCCGTTCACGTACGCCACGGCACCCGAGGAGGCCGCGGCCTGCGCGAAGGCGGGCATCGCCTTCGAGATCGTCCCCGGCGTCTCGTCGGTGACGGGCGTCCCCGCCTACGCGGGCGTGCCGCTGACCAACAAGGTGCACCGCCAGTACCGCGTCGTCAGCGTCGGAGACGCGTCGATCGCCTGGCCCGACTACGCCGGCACCGACACCCTGGTGCTGCTGTCGGCCGTGGCGCGGATCGGTGAGATCGCCGCGGGCCTGATCGAGGCCGGCCGGTCCGCCGAGACCCCCGTCGCCATGACCCGCGTGGGCACCACCACCGAGCAGTCGACGGTCGTCTCCACGCTCGCCGACATCGCCGTCGACGCGCGCGCCGCAGGCATGACCTCGCCGGCCATCACGGTCGTGGGCGAGGTCGTGGCCATGCGCGAGGCGCTCTCGTGGTTCGAGACCAAGCCGCTCTACGGGTGGCGCGTGCTCGTGCCCCGCACCAAGGAGCAGTCGGCCGGCCTGGCCGCGCGTCTGCGGTCCTACGGCGCCGTGTCCGAGGAGGTCCCCACCATCTCGGTCGAGCCGCCGCGCAACCCCCAGCAGATGGACAAGGCCGTGCGCGGACTCGTCGAGGGCCGGTACGAGTGGGTCGCCTTCACGAGCGCGAACGCCGTCAAGGCCGTCCGCGAGAAGTTCGAGGAGTACGGGCTCGACGCCCGTGCGTTCTCCGGTCTCAAGATCGCAGCCGTGGGCGAGAAGACGGCCGAGGCCATCGCCACCTGGGGCATCAAGGCCGACCTGGTCCCGAGCGGCGAGCAGTCGGCCCGGGGCCTCCTGGAGGACTGGCCGCCGTTCGACGAGCTGCTGGACCCGATCAACCGGGTGTTCCTGCCGCGCGCCGACATCGCGACCGAGACGCTCGTGGCGGGTCTGCAGGAGCTCGGCTGGGAGGTCGACGACGTCACGGCGTACCGCACCGTGCGGGCGGCCCCGCCGCCGGCGCCGACCCGCGAGGCCATCAAGACCGGCAAGTTCGACGCGGTGCTCTTCACGTCGAGCTCCACGGTGCGCAACCTGGTCGGCATCGCGGGCAAGCCGCACGCGTCGACGATCATCGCGTGCATCGGCCCGGCCACGGCCCAGACGGCCGAGGAGCACGGTCTGCGGGTCGACGTCATGGCCGAGCAGCCGTCGGCCGAGGTGCTGGCCGACGCGCTGGCCGCCTTCGGTGCCGCGCGCCGTCTCGAGTTCCTCGAGGCCGGCGAGCCG
>NZ_LMMY01000009.1:124000-133857 GCF_001422865.1 Aeromicrobium sp. Leaf272 | reverse complement strand
CCGGCCGCGCCGTCTCCGCACGACGCCCGCCATGCGGGCGCTCGTGCGTGAGACGCGCACGGAGCCGTCCCAGCTGGTGCTGCCGATGTTCGTGGCCGAGGGCCTGCGGGAGCCGCGGCCGATCGCGAGCATGCCCGGCGTCGTGCAGCACTCGCGTGAGTCGGCACGGCGTGCCGTGCGCGAGGCCGCCGACCTCGGCCTCGGGGGCGTCATGCTGTTCGGCGTCCCCGAGCACAAGGACGCCGAGGGGTCCGGGGCGCTGGCGGCCGACGGCATCCTCAACATCGCCCTCGCCGACGCGCGCGACGAGGTCGGCGACGACCTGCTCGTGATGGCCGACCTGTGCCTCGACGAGTTCACCGACCACGGCCACTGCGGCGTGCTCGACGACCACGGGCGGGTCGACAACGACGCCACGCTCGAGATCTACGGGCGGATGGGCGTGGCGCAGGCCGAGGCGGGGGCCCACCTCGTGGGTCCCAGCGGCATGATGGACGGCCAGGTCGGCGTCGTGCGGTCCGCCCTCGACGCGGCCGGTCACACGGACGTGGCGATCCTGGCCTACGCGGCCAAGTACGCGTCCGCCTTCTACGGACCGTTCCGCGAGGCCGTCGACTCCTCGCTGCAGGGGGACCGCAAGACCTACCAGCAGGATCCGGGCAACGCCCGCGAGGCGCTGCGCGAGACCCTGCTCGACGTGGCCGAGGGTGCCGACATCGTGATGGTGAAGCCGGCACTGGCCTACCTCGACCTGGTCTCGCTCGTGCGCGCGCACGTGAGCCTGCCGGTCGCCGCGTACACGGTCTCGGGGGAGTACTCCATGGTCGAGGCCGCCGCCCAGCAGGGCTGGATCGACCGCGACCGCACCGTCGACGAGACGATCACGTCGATCCGCCGCGCCGGCGCCGACATCGTGCTGACGTACTGGGCCGCCGAGCTCGCCCGTCGCGCCTGAGACCTCCGGGTCCGGAGGTGCCGTCGTCGCGACGACGCGCTCCGCAGCGCCCCCGTCCCGTCGCGGCGGGTGGGCCAGGAACGACGAAGCCCCCGGTCGTGGGACGACCGGGGGCTTCGAGCAGGGCGATCAGCCCTTCGTGTACTTGTCCATGCAGGTCTTGAACCGAGCAGCGTGGGTGCTGAGCGGGAGAGCGGAGACCTCGAGCGCGCAGCGCAGGTTGGCCTCGGTGGCCGAGAGCAGGTCCGTCACCGGCTTGGTGACGGGTGCCAGGGGCGTGTTCTCGACCGCGCCCTGGACGGCACCGCCGACCGTGGAGCCGCCACCGCCGGAGGACCCACCCGTGGACCCGCCGGTCGAGCCCGTGCCACCGCCGGTGGAGCCACCGGTGGACCCGGTCCCGCCGCCGGTCGAGCCGCTGCCGCCGGTCGATCCGCTTCCCGATCCGCCCTTCGACCCGCCGGACGCCTCGCTCTGGCGGACCTTCTTCTCCTTCTTGGCGGCGTCGGTGCGCTGGGCCGGCGTGAGGGTCTGGTCGAACGAGCGGCTGGTGAGGACCGAGCCCGTGGAGGTGCCGTTGGGAGTGGCGGTGAAGTCGCCGCCGGCGTAGGCCTTGCTGATGCTCAGCACGAGGTCGACGTAGGAGGAGGAGTTGTTGTAGCGCCGCACGGCCGCTGCCGCGTCGCCCTCGTCGGAGAGGTCGCCGCTGCCGGAGCACAGGTAGATGCCCGACGCGGTGGCGGCGTCGTTGATGTTCTGGGGGTCCTTCTTGCCGTCACCGTCGGCGTCGACGCCGACCGAGCGCCAGGTGCCGGGGATGAACTGCATCGGGCCGACCGCACGGTCGTAGACCGAGTCTTTGTCGAGCGCGCCGTTGTCGCTGTCGGTGATCTTCGCGACGCCGTCGCGGCCGTCGAGCGGGATGCCGTAGATGCCGGGCTTGGCCACGCCCTTGGAGTCGAGCGCGTTGCCGCCGGTGCGGCCGTGGTTGGACTCGACGCGCCCGATCGCGGCGACGAGGTTCCAGGGCAGGTTGCAGGAGGCGTCGGCCTTGGCGAGCAGCGTCTCGGCGCGACGGTAGGCGTAGAGCGCGGAGGACGGGATGCCGTTGGTGGACAGCGTGGCCAGGGTGCCGGAGGCACCGGCGCGCGAGTCGACGCCCGCGGGCTCGGCCTGGACGCTGGCCGGCTTCTCGAACGCCGTGGCGGGCACGTCGGGGACCTCGTCGGCGCTGACCCGGTCGTCCGCCGTGGCGAGACCGGAGTTGCTGATGGCGGCACCCCAGGCGACGACGAGCAGGCTCATCGGCACCAGGGCGCTGGCCTTCTGCCAGCGGCTGAGCTTGCGTGCTCCCATGCGTCTCGTCCCTCCCGTGACAGCGTGGCTCGCGTCACAGTAAACAGATGTTACCTGCTGGTGCGTCCCCGCAGGTGTGGCCCTCGTCTCACCAACGAGACGGATCACCGCAAGGTTACGGCGAACGAGGGACGACGGCATCCCTCTCCCGGGGTGGAAGGGGGCGTGGGGCCTCCTCCTCGGGCACGGCTTGAGACACTGGATCCATGGCCCCCACTCCCGTGTCCCAGCAGTGGTTCGACCGCGCCGTGCAGGTCTCGCCCGGCGGTGTGAACTCCCCGGTGCGAGCGTTCCGTGCGGTGGGGGGCACCCCGCGCTTCATGGTCTCGGCCCAGGGGGCCTGGCTGCGCGACGCCGACGACACCGAGTACCTCGACCTCGTGGGGTCCTGGGGCCCGATGCTGCTCGGCCACGCGCACCCCGAGGTGATCGCCGCGGTCACGGCCGCGGCGGCCCGCGGCACCTCGTTCGGCACGCCCAGCCCGCCCGAGGTGGAGCTGGCCGAGGAGATCGTCGGCCGCGCTCCCGTCGAGCAGGTCCGGCTGGTCACGTCGGGCACGGAGGCGACCATGTCGGCCATCCGCCTGGCCCGCGGCTTCACCGGGCGCAGCCGGGTGGTCAAGTTCGCCGGCTGCTACCACGGGCACGTCGACTCCCTCCTGGCCGAGGCCGGGTCGGGCGTGGTCACGCTCGGGCTCCCCGGCTCGCCCGGGATCCCCGCCCACGTCACCGCCGACACGATCGTGCTCCCGTTCAACGACCGCGACGCCGTGGCGGCGGCGTTCGCCGAGCACGGTGCCGACATCGCATGCGTGATCACCGAGGCCGCGGCCGGGAACATGGGCGTCGTGGCGCCCGAGCCCGGGTTCAACCGCTTCCTGTCCGAGACGTGCGCGGCGCACGGTGCGCTGTTCGTGAGCGACGAGGTGATGACGGGGTTCCGCGTCACGCGCTCCGGGCACTGGGGCCTCGACGGGGCGGTCGAGGGATGGCGGCCCGACCTGCTGACCTTCGGCAAGGTCATGGGCGGCGGCTTCCCTGCGGCGGCCTTCGGCGGTCGCGCCGACGTCATGTCGCTGCTGGCGCCGAGCGGTCCGGTCTACCAGGCCGGGACCCTCGCCGGGAACCCCGTGGCCTCCACGGCGGGACTCACCACGCTGCGCCTCGCCGACGACGCGGCCTACGCCCGCCTCGACGACTGGTCGGCCCAGGCGCGCGACCTCGTGTCGTCGGCGCTCGACGAGGCCGGGGTCCCGCACGTGGTGCAGAACGTCGGCAGCATGTTCAGCGTGGTGTGGGGGCTCACCGAGCCGGTGCGCGACTTCGCGGGCGTGCAGCGCCAGGAGACGTACCGCTACACCGCGTTCTTCCACGCCATGCTCGACGCCGGGGTGTACCTGCCCCCGAGCGCCTTCGAGTCCTGGTTCGTCTCGGCGGCGCACGACGACCGCGCACTCTCTAGGATGGCCGAGGCGCTGCCCGCCGCCGCTCGTGCTGCTGCCGCAGCGACGCCGGCCCCCCAGGAGGCAGCCGCTCCGTCATCGGTAGAGCCGTCGACCATCGCAAGGACCCCCTCATGAGCGAACGCACGATCGTCCACCTGATGCGCCACGGCGAGGTGCACAACCCCGAGGGCGTCCTCTACGGCCGGCTCCCGGAGTTCTACCTCTCCGACCTCGGTCACCAGATGGCCGTCAAGGCAGCCGACTTCCTGTCCAAGCACGAGATCGTCCACCTCGTGTCCTCGCCCCTCGAGCGCGCCCAGCAGACCGCCGCGCCGCTCGCGACCCTGCTCGAGGCCGAGGTGACGATCGACCCGCGGGTCATCGAGGCCGACAACCTCTTCGAGGGCCGCACCGTCGGGGCGGAGCCGAGGGCGCTGGCGCACCCGAAGAACTGGTGGCTGCTGCGCAACCCGTTCCGTCCCTCGTGGGGCGAGCCCTACCAGGACATCGCGACGCGCATGCGGGCCGCCGTGGCCGACGCGCGCGACGCCGCCCGCGGCCACGAGGCGGTCATCGTCTCCCACCAGCTGCCGGTCTGGATCGCCCGCCAGGCGTTCGAGCAGAACTCGTTCGTGCACGACCCGCGCAAGCGGCAGTGCACGCTCGCCAGCATCACGAGCCTCACCTTCGACGGCGACGACTACGTCGGCTTCACCTACGCCGAGCCCGCGGGCGACCTGCTGCCCGACGACCTCAAGGCCGGCAAGAAGTTCGTCGGAGGCGCCTGACCCGTGACCCGATCCTTCCCCCGGCGAGGTGGCGTGCTGCTGCTCGTCGTGACCCTCGCGGTGCTCGCCGGCTGCTCCGGTCGCGGCACCGAGGGTTCCACGGGCGGCTACGTGAGCGGCAGCCGCTTCGTCAGCCTCGTGCCGGTCGACGAGCGTGAGGAGGCGCCCGTCCTGGAGGGTGAGGACCTGGAGGGCGAGACGATCAGCTCCGCCGACTTCGCGGGCAGGACGCTGGTGGTGAACGTGTGGGGCTCGTGGTGCCCGCCGTGCCGCAAGGAGGCACCCGTGCTGCAGGGTGTCGCGGAGCAGTACGCAGACCAGGGCGTGCAGTTCCTCGGGCTCAACGTGCGCGACCAGACGGCCGCGGCGCGGGCCTTCGAGAAGCGCATCGGCACGACCTACCCGAGCATCGTCGACACCGACGGTCGCCAGCAGCTCGGGTTCGCCGACAGCCTGCCGTCGCAGGCCATCCCGACCACCTGGGTCATCGACGCCGAGGGCCGGGTGGCGGCGAGGATCATCGACCCCGACCTGCGTGCGTCCACGCTCTCGGGCGTCATCGACGACGTGCTGACGAGCCGGTCATGACCGACTGGTTCGCCGACACCGTCCTGTCGGGGTCGCTGCTGCTCGCGGTGCCGGTGGCCGTGGTGGCCGGCCTGGTGTCCTTCTTCTCGCCGTGCGTGCTGCCGCTGCTGCCCGGCTACCTGTCCTACGTGAGCGGCGTGGGCGTGCAGGACCTCGAGACGTCGGGCCGGTCGCGCCTGCTGCTCGGCTCCGTGCTGTTCGTCCTGGGCTTCACGGTCGTGTTCGTGGCCGGCGGTGCCCTGTTCGGCGCGGTGGGCCAGCAGCTCTACGACTACCGGCGGCTGATGTCGATCGTGCTCGGCCTGGTGGTGATCGTGCTGGGCCTCGTGTTCAGCGGCGTGCTGCCGGTGCTGCAGCGCGAGGTGCGCGTCCACGCCGTGCCCGCCGTGGGCGTGGCCATCGCCCCCGTGCTGGGCGTCTTCTTCGGGCTGGGGTGGCTGCCCTGCATCGGCCCCACGCTCGGTGCGGTGCTCACGCTCGCCAACACCGAGGGCACGCTCGAGCGCGGCGCCTTCCTGACCTTCACGTACTGCCTCGGGCTGGGGCTGCCGTTCGTGGTCGCGGCGCTCGCCTTCGGCCGCTTCATGGGTGCCGTCCGCTGGGCCCGCCGCCACCAGCAGACGCTGCAGCGGGTCGGTGGCGGGCTGCTCGTCGTCGTGGGGGTGCTGCTGGTGACCGGTGTGTGGGACGCCCTCGTGACCGACCTGCAGACGTGGGCCGGCGGCTACGGGGCGGCGATCTGATGGCCCGCGAACCTCGTGAGCGCCCCGACCTGGCGCCTGCGCTCGGCACGGTCGAGACCCTGCGGTGGGCGTGGCGCCAGCTCACGTCGATGCGCACGGCGCTCCTGCTGCTCCTGCTGCTCGCCGTGGCCGCGATCCCGGGCTCGATCGTCCCGCAGCGCGGTGTCGACGCCCGGGCGGTGGAGGCGTTCCAGGCCCGGCACCCCGACCTCACGCCGTGGCTGGAGCGGCTCGGCGTCTTCCACACCTACACGTCGCCCTGGTTCAGCGCGATCTACCTGCTGCTCATGGTGTCGTTGGTGGGCTGCATCCTGCCGCGCACCCGGGTGTACCTGAAGGCGGTCCGCGCCCGTCCGCCCAAGGCCCCGCGCAACCTCGAGCGCCTGCCCGCGTCGGCGGTGTTCGAGACCGACGCCGACGTCGAGGAGGTGCTGGCCGTCGCGCGCGAGACGCTGCGTGGCCCGCGCCTGCTGCCCACGCGCATCGACGTCGTGCGCGGGGGTGCCGGGCCGGGGGCGGCGAACGACGCCGGCGGGGGTGCCGGGCCCGGGGCGGCGAACGACGCTGCCGAGGTCCGGGCGGAGCGCGGCTACCTGCGCGAGCTCGGCAACCTGGTGTTCCACACGAGCATCGTGGCGGTGCTGGTCGGCGTGGCCGTGGGGGCGCTGTTCGGCTACCGGGGTGCGGCGATCGTGACGCAGGGCGACGGCTTCGCCAACGTGCTCACCCAGTACGACGAGTTCTCCTCGGGTGCGCTGTTCGACACCGACGACCTGCCGCCGTTCTCGCTGCAGCTGGACCGGATGGTCGCGCGGTTCTGGACCGAGGGCCCGCAGCGGGGTGCGCCGCGGCTGTTCGAGGCGTCGGGCTCCTACCGGGCCGGCGTCGACGGCGCGGAGAAGCCGTACGAGATCCGCGTCAACCACCCCCTGGCCGTCGACGGCACGTCGGTGTTCCTCGTGGGCCAGGGCTACGCTCCCGTCATCAGGGTCACGGACGCACAGGGCGACGTCGTGTTCGACGGGGCGGTCCCGTTCCTGCCCGCGGACGGCACGTACACCTCCAACGGCGTCATCAAGGTGCCCGAGGCCCAGCCGGAGCAGCTCGGCTTCCAGGGCTTCTTCCTGCCGACCGCGGTGTCGGACGGCACGGAGGAGGCGTCGATCTCGGCCTTCCCCGGCGCCGTCAACCCGCTGCTCGGGCTGTTCGTCTTCCACGGCGACCTCGGCATCGACGACGGGCTCCCGCAGTCGGTCTACGTGCTCGACAAGGAGAACCTCGAGCAGTACAAGAACGCCGACGGGTCGAACTTCCGGGTGAGCCTGAGCCCGGGCCAGGAGGCCGACCTGCCCGACGGCGGCACCATCGAGTTCGTCGACCTGACCCTCTTCGCCCGGTTCCAGATCGCGTCGACGCCGTTGGTGTGGCTGCCCCTCGGTGGCATCAGCATCGGCATCGTCGGGCTGGTGCTCTCGCTGGCGATCCGCCCCCGGCGCACCTGGGTCCGGGCCCGTCGGGACGGCTCACGTACCGTGGTGGAGGTCGCCGCGCTCGACCGCGTCCCCCGGGACGACCTCGGCACGAGCCTCGACGAGCTGCTCGAGCGGCTGCGCAGCGGGCTCGGTGACCGGACCGATCCGCAGAAGGAGACCCGATGAACCTCGCCGACTACGCGCAGGTCTCGAACTACGCCATCGCCTCGGCCACGGGCATCGTCGCCCTGGCCTTCCTCGCGCACGTCGCCGAGTGGGGCTTCGCACGGCGCAGCGCGCCCGCGTCGGCCCAGGTGCCGGTCACCGCCGGTGCCCCCGCCGGGACGGTCGCCGACGACGCGCCTGCCTCGCCCGAGGAGTCGCCGAGCCGTCCCGACGTCCTCTCGTCGATCGCCTACTCCCTCGCCGTGCTCGCGAGCGTCGTGCTGGTCGTCGGCATGGTCTCCCGCGGGCTCGCGGCGCAGCGGGTCCCGTGGGGCAACATGTACGAGTTCGGCGTCGGCGGTGCCCTGGTGGCGCTCGTCGTCTACGTCGTCGTCGCGCGGATCTCGCCCATCGAGTGGCTCGGTGGCATCGTCACGGGCTTCGCGCTGGTCGTGCTCGGGATGGCGTCGTCGACGTACGTGCCGGCCGGACCGCTCGTGCCCGCCCTGCACTCCTACTGGCTCGTCATCCACGTGGCCGCGGTCATGATCGCGGGAGCCTTCTTCCTGCTCGGCACGGCGGCGTCGGTGCTGTACCTCGTCCGCGCCCGCGCCGAGGAGAACGGCACCGTCGGCCCGACGCTGTCGCGGTTCCCGACCGCCGCCGTGATGGACCAGCTGGCCTACCGCGTGATCGCCGTGGGCTTCCCGCTCTGGACGTTCGGCGCCCTCATCGCGGGCCCGATCTGGGCGCACTACGCCTGGGGCCGCTACTGGGGCTGGGACCCCAAGGAGGTCTGGGCGTTCATCACCTGGGTGGTCTACGCCGGCTACCTGCACGCCCGTGCCACGGCCGGCTGGAAGGGCAAGCGCGCCGCGACCATCGCGATCGTCGGCTTCGCCACCTTCCTGTTCAGCTACTACGGCGTCAACCTCTTCGGCTCCGGCCTCCACTCCTACGCCAAGTAGCCCCGACCAGTCCCCACGTTTCGGACAGTTGTGGGGCACTCCGGCCGGTGAAAGTGCCCCGCAACTGTCCGAAACGTAGGGACGTGCCGGTTGTCCACAGGGGTGCGTTGCCCTGCGACCGGGGTGCGGCCACGGTGGGGCGATGGACCTGCCCACCGACCGACCGTTCACCGTGAGCGAGGCAGCGGCGAGCGGGGTGACACGCGACGTCCTGCGGAGTCGCCGGTTCCGTCGACTGCTGCACGGCGTGTACGTCGGAGCCGACGTCGCGCTGACCCTGCGGGTGCGGCTGCTCGCGGTGCTCCTCGTGCTCCCTGACGACTGCGCGGTGAGTCACCGCACCGCGCTGGCCCTCTGGGGACACGACACCAGGGGAGCGGGACTGGAGCTCTCCACCCGCACCGAGCTGCGTACCCGTCTGCCCGGGGTCGTGCTGCACCGTCGACTGCACCCCATCCAGACCGTCGAGCGCGACGGCCTCCGGGTGACGACGCCGGAGCGGACCTTCGTCGACTGCGCGACCCGGCTCGGGATCGTCGCGCTGTTCCAGGCGGCGGAACACCTCCTGCGGACCGCCACGACGAGGAACGTCCTGGACACCTTCTGCTGGACCCATCACCTCCATGGCGTGGTTCGCGCACGGCGAGCGATGGCCCTGGTGCGGGAGGGAGCGGAGTCACCCATGGAGTCCCTGCTCCGGCTCATGCTGGTCTTCGCACGGTTGCCGGAGCCGCGGGTCAACGTCGACGTCCGCGACGCACAGGGCCGGTTCGTCGCGCGGGTCGACCTCCTGTACCCGCGCTGGAAGGTGGTGGTGGAGTACGACGGGCGGCACCACGAGACCGACGCTCGCCAGTGGGCACGTGACCGGTGGCGACGGGAGGCGCTCGAGGCGCTCGGCTACCGGGTCATCGTGGTTGCGGCCGCCGACCTGGCCGAGCCACGGCAGATTCCGTGGCGCGTTCATCGCGCCCTGGTCGAGCGCGGCTACGACGGACCGCGTCCGGTGACGAGCGTCCAGTGGCTCCGCTGGTTCACTCGGGCTCCCGTTGTGGACACTTCCGGGGCACGACGAGCCGCCTGACCCACCCGCAACTGTCCGAAACGGGGAGACGGACGGGGGCGGGGTCAGAGGCCGCGGAGGTAGTCGGGGTCGTCGTCGGGGCCGCGGGTGGGCGGGCGGCCGCCGGGCCAGCCGTAGCCGGAGTCGCGGGGCGGGCGGCCCTTGCGGGGCTGCGAGCCCAGGAACACCCAGGCGAGCGGTCCGACGAACGGGACCAGGATGGCGACGAACCACGCCGCCTTCGGCAGGCCGCGGACCTGCGAGCGAGGGGTGGCGATGAGGTCGAAGAACGCGTACACGAGCAGGACCACGCC
>NZ_LMMY01000009.1:119790-123993 GCF_001422865.1 Aeromicrobium sp. Leaf272 | reverse complement strand
CGACGGCCGGGCCGCGCGACGGTCGACCACCCCGGCCCCGCCGTCGAGGGCGTGAGCGCGGGCGAGCGACCTGCCTCGACGCGTCGACCGATAACCTCGGGGCATGAAGGCCTTCTGGAGGTACACGCTCGCCCGGCTCAGCGTCCTGGCCGTCACCTACCTGCTCCTGTGGGGCGTGGGCCAGTTCTTCCTGGAGTTCGACGAGCTGACGAACCTGCTCGTCCTCCTCGCCGCCATGATCATCTCCTCGATCATCTCGATCTTCCTGCTCGCCGGGATGCGCGAGGACCTCGCCGCGAACGTGCAGCAGCGGGCCGAGCGCATGTCGTCGCGCATCGAGGAGTCGCGCAGTGCCGAAGACGTCGACTGAGACCCGCGCCTGGATCGACGAGGCGATCCGCCGCGTCGAGGCCGACGCCAACCGCAGCGCCGACACCCACCTGCACGCGGTGCCCGTCGCCACGCCCGACGTCGACCTGTACCTGAAGGACGAGTCGGTCCACCCCACCGGCAGCCTCAAGCACCGCCTCGCCCGCTCGCTCTTCCTGCACGCCCTCTGCAACGGCTGGATCGGTCCGCACTCCACGATCGTCGAGGCGTCCAGCGGGTCCACCGCCGTCAGCGAGGCGTACTTCGCCCGGCTCGTCGGCCTGCCGTTCGTGGCCGTCATGCCGGCCGCCACGAGCACCGAGAAGGTCGCGCTCATCGAGTGGCACGGGGGTCGCTGCCACTTCGTGCAGAACGCCGCCGACGTGTACGACGAGGCCCGCCGCGTGGCCGCCGACTGCGGTGGCCACTACATGGACCAGTTCACCTACGCCGAGCGAGCCACCGACTGGCGGGGCAACAACAACATCGCCGAGTCGATCTTCGAGCAGATGTCGGCCGAGCGTCATCCCGTCCCCACCTGGGTCGTGGTCAGCGCCGGCACGGGCGGCACGTCGGCCACGATCGGCCGCTACCTGCGCTACCGCCGCCACCCCACGTCGTTGCTGGTGGCCGATCCCGAGAACTCCGCGTTCCTCGACGGCTGGGCGCAGGACACCTCCGACGTGGTCACGGGCGCCTCGTCGCGCATCGAGGGCATCGGCCGGCCGCGCGTGGAGCCGTCGTTCGTCGGCGGCGTCATCGACGACATGCTCCGCGTCCCCGACGCCGCCTCCATCGCCACGATGCGCTGGACGAGCGACCGGCTCGGACGACTCGTGGGCGGCTCCACCGGCACCAACGTGTGGGCGTCGCTGACCCTTGCCACCCGCATGCACCGGGCAGGGGAGCAGGGCAGCATCGTCACGCTGCTGTGCGACGCGGGGGAGCGCTACCTCAGCTCGTACTACGACGACGCGTGGCTGGCCGAGCGCGGCATCGACCTCGCGCCGTTCTCGGCGATGCTCGAGGAGTACGACGCGACCGGCTCCCTGCCGGTGCCGAACGACCGTGGGGTCAGCTGACCTCGACGAGCGTCCACGACTCGACGCGACCGTCGGCGAGCACGAGGTGGCCCAGCGTGCCGTGCGGCTGGCGTCGCTTGTCGGTGGGCGAGCCGGGGTTGAGGATCCGCAGGCCGTCGTCGGGGTCCTCGCTCGTCTCGTCCCACGGGATGTGGGAGTGGCCGAACACGACCACGTCGGCGTCGGGGAAGCGCCGACGCATGCGCCGCACACGGCCCTGCTTGGCGCCGGCGTCGTGGATCATCGCCACGCGCACGCCGGCGAGCTCGAGCTCGAGGGTCTCCGGTGCGCCCCACGCAGCCACGTCGGCGCCGTCGTTGTTGCCCAGGACCACGTGGACGGGCGCGAGCGCGGCCAGCTCGTCGAGCACCGACGGCACGCACACGTCGCCGGCGTGCAGCACCAGGTCGACGCCGCGCAGCTCCTCGGCGACGCGCTCGGGCAGGCCCTTCCAGAACCGCGGCGCGTGGGTGTCGGAGACGACTCCGACGCGGAGCCGGCGGGGGTGCCGGGCCGTGGGCGGCATATCGGCCGAGCTCACCGGCCCAGCACGAGGCCGAGCGCCAGTCCGGCCGACCACAGCAGCTCGGCGATGCCGGTCGTCTTGAGGACGGGGACGAGGGCCGGGCCCACGGCCCCGCCGACGACCGCGCGCACGGCGGGGACGACGGGGAGCAGCCCCGGCAGCGCCAGCAGGGCCCACGGGGTGGCGCCGACGGCGATCGCGACGGCCGCTGCCGCGGCGACCACCACGAGCGCGACGTAGAAGGTGCGCGAGCGGGCGTCGCCGAGCACGACGGCGAGCGTGCGCTTGCCGGCCTCGACGTCGGTGGGGATGTCGCGCAGGTTGTTGGCCACGAGGATCGCGCAGGCGAGTGCGCCGACGCCGACGGCAGCCGCCCATGCCTCCCAGGGCAGCGCCTCGACCTGCACGTACACGGTGCCGAGCACGGCCACGAGCCCGAAGAACAGGAACACGCTCACCTCGCCGAGGGCCCGGTAGCCGTAGGGGTTCGAGCCGCCGGTGTAGGTCCACGCGGCCCCGAGCGCAGCGACGCCCACGAGCAGCAGCCACCACGTGGTGGTGGCGGCGAGGGCGAGGCCGAGGAGCGCGCCGAGGCCGAGGAAGCCGAGGGCCGCGGCCTTGACCGCGGCCGGCGACGCGAGCCCCGACCCGACCAGGCGCAGGGGGCCGACGCGGTCGTCGTCGGTGCCGCGCACCCCGTCGGAGTAGTCGTTGGCGTAGTTCACGCCGATCTGCAGGGCCAGCGAGACCCCGAGGGCGAGCAGCGCCTTGGCCCAGACCACGTCGTCGACGAACGCGGCCACGCCCGTCCCGGCGAGCACGGGCGCCACGGCGGCGGGGAGGGTGCGGGGACGGGCCCCCTCGACCCACTGCGAGAGGGTCGCGCTGCTGCTGTCGGTCACCGTGCTCCTTCGTCCGGGGGTCCCTCGGCCCGGGGCTCCTCCGGTCGAGGGCTCTCCGCGCGGGCTCCGCAAGGTTCAGCCGTCAGTCTGCCAGCGCCTACGCTGGGCGCATGAAGCAGCCGCCGTTCCCGTTCGTGCTCGTGGGGCTGACCGGTCTGTTCGTGTGGCTCGCGGTCACGACGGCCGGTGGCTGGCTGCCGATCGCCGCGGGGTTCGGGGCGCTGCTCACCGGAGCGGCGGCGCTGTACCAGTCCCGTCCGGTGCGCGAGCCCGGTGACCCGATCACCGACGACGACCTGGGGACGGAGCCCTGACCGGAGCGGGCCCGGCGTCGCTGCGCCCGGTGGCGGGGCCGGCGCGTGAGGTCCTGGAGCTGCTCCGGCCGTGGGTCGACGGCGTCGACACCGCCCCCCTCGTCGTGCGCACGTCGGGGAGCACGGGCGAGCCCAAGGACGTGCGGCTGTCGCGCGACGCGGTGCTGGCGTCCGCCACCGCCAGCGCCGCGCGTCTCGGTGGGCCGGGCCAGTGGCTCCTGGCCCTGCCGGTCACCGGCGTGGGTGGCCTGCAGGTGCTGGTGCGGTCCTTGCTCGCGGGAGCCGAGCCGGTGCTGCTCGACGAGCACGCCGACCTGGAGCAGGCCGTGGCGGCGATGCGGCCACCGACGGCGGCACCCCGGCGGTACGCCTCGCTGGTCCCGACCCAGCTGCACCGGCTGGCGCAGGCCGGACGACTCGACGTGGTCGCGTCGCTCGACGCCGTCCTCGTCGGCGGCGCTGCCGTCGACCCCGCCCTGCTGGAGCGCTCGCGCGAGGCGGGTGTGCGGGTGGTGCGGACCTACGGCATGAGCGAGACGAGCGGCGGCTGCGTGTACGACGGCGTCCCGCTCGACGGCGTGGACCTGCGCATCGTCGAGCCCGTCGACGGCGTGGGGCGCGTCCAGGTGTCGGGCCCGGTGCTGTTCGACGGCTACGGCGACGAGCCTCGGGTCGGTGCGTGGTTCGACACGGCCGACCTCGGCCGGGTCGACGACGGTGTGCTGAGCGTGGTGGGTCGCGCCGACGACGTGGTGGTCAGTGGCGGGGTCAACGTGCCGCTGCCCGCCGTCGAGCGGGCGCTGCGCGAGGTGCCCGAGGTGCACGACGCGGCGGTCGCCGGTGTGCCCGACGACGAGTGGGGCACGCGCGTCGTCGCCGTGGTGGTGCCGGCCGACGCCACGTGCCTCGACGGCGTGCGGGCCGAGCGCCTGCGCGACGCCCTGGAGGATGCCGGTCTGCCCCGGGCGTGGGGGCCGCGCGACGTCGTGCTCGTCGACGCGGTGCCGCTC
>NZ_LMMY01000009.1:98812-119745 GCF_001422865.1 Aeromicrobium sp. Leaf272 | reverse complement strand
GCGGGTGAGCCGCCGCCCGCCCCAGGTCCGAGTGGCGTCAGGCGGAGGCGACGGCCTGGTCGATCGGGGTGTCTCCGGACACGAGGTCCCACTGGCGGCCGATGCCCGCCCCGGTGTCGAGGGACTCCGCGAGCACGGCGGCCACGTCGGCGCGGGGGATCTCCCCCCGGGCCACGGAGTCGCCGAGCGTCACGGTGCCGCGAGCCGGGTCGTCGGTGAGGCGGCCGGGGCGCACGATCGTCCAGTCGAGGCCGCTCCCGCGCAGGGCGACGTCGGCGTCGCGCTTGGCCTCCACGTAGGCGCGCCACACGTCGTCGGTGTCCTCGGGCAGCGGCAGGTCGACGCCGATGGCCGAGACCTGCACGAAGCGGCTGATGCCGGCGAGCTTCGCCCCGTCGATCGACTTCAGCGACCCCTCGAGGTCGACGCTCCTCTTGCGGTCGATGTTGCCGTCGGCGCCGCCGCCGGCGGCGAACACCACGGCGTGGCATCCCTCGAAGGCGTGGGCGAAGCCGTCGGCGTCCTGCTTCTCGATGTCGAGGCGGCGCGCGGTGGCACCGCGCTGCTCGACGTCGGACACGTGGGCGTCGCTGCGCACGAGCGCGACGACGTCGTGGCTGCGGGCACGGAGCTGGTCGATGAGGTGGAGGGCGATCTGGCCGTGGCCCCCGACGATGGCGATCTGCGACATGCCTCCACGGTGGCACGCCCGTGGTGAGGGTGCAGGTCCGGACGGCGTGGTGTGCGCAGGCTCACCGTTCGCAGGAGCCGGCGGCCGACGAGCCGGTGCGCGCGTCCCGGCGGCGATAGGCTCGGCCGGTGCACACCTTCGCCATCGGGATGCCCGTGCGGTTCCGCGGCATCTCCCGACGCGAGGGCGTGCTGCTGCAGGGCGAGGCCGGCTGGGGCGAGTTCAGCCCGTTCCTCGACTACGACGACGCCGAGTGCGTGCCGTGGCTCGCCAGCGCCCTCGAGGCGGCGCACCAGGACTGGCCGGACCCGGTGCGCGACCGGGTGCCCGTGAACGCCACCGTGCCGGCCGTCGGCCCCGAGCAGGCGGCGGCGATCGTGCGCGCCTCGGGAGCGTCGACGGCGAAGGTCAAGGTGGCCGAGCGCGGACAGTCGCTGGCCGACGACATCGCCCGCGTCGAGGCGGTGCGCGACGCCCTGGGTCCTGCCGGGCGGGTCCGGGTGGACGCGAACGGCGGTTGGTCGGTCGACGACGCCGTCGTGGCGATCCGGGCGCTCGACACCGTCGGCACCCTCGAGTACGTGGAGCAGCCGTGTGCCGACGTCGAGGAGCTCGCACTCGTCCGACGTCGGGTCGACGTGCCGGTGGCGGCTGACGAGTCGATCCGGCGTGCCGCCGACCCGTACCGCGTGCGCGACCTCGAGGCCGCCGACGTCGCGGTGCTCAAGGTCCAGCCGCTCGGGGGCGTGCGAGCGTGCCTGCGGGTCGCCGAGGAGATCGGGCTGCCCGTCGTGGTCTCCAGTGCCGTCGAGTCGTCCGTGGGGCTCGCCGCCGGGGTGGCGCTCGCCGCGGCGCTCCCGGAGCTGCCCTACGCCTGCGGCCTGGGCACCACCTCGCTGCTCGGCGGCGACGTGACGGACGCCCCGCTGGTGCCCGTCGACGGCTGGTTGACCGTGCGCCGGGTCGACGTCGACCCCGCCGCCCTGGCCTCGGTGGCCGCCGACCTGCCGACCGACTCCGCCTGGCGGGCCAGGTTCGAGCGGGTCGAGGCGCTGCTCCGGGTGGGGGACGCGCCGTGAGCGAGCAGCGCGCCACCGGTGTCGCGCGTCGGCTGCTGCACACGCTGCTGGCCCACGGCGTGACGGACGCCGTCCTGTCCCCCGGTTCGCGGTCGGCGCCGATCGCCCTGGCCCTGCACGCCGCCGACCGCGCCGGACGCATCCGTCTGCACGTGCGCGTGGACGAGCGGGAGGCCGGCTTCCTCGCGCTGGGCCTGGCCCGCACCTCCCACCGCGTGGTGCCCGTGGTCACGACGTCGGGCACCGCCGTGGCCAACCTGCACCCGGCGATGCTCGAGGCGCTCCACGCGGGCATCGGCGTGCTCGCCGTCACCGCGGATCGCCCGGCGCGGCTGCGCGGCACCGGCGCGAACCAGACCACCGTGCAGCCGGACATCTTCCCCGGCATCCGGAGCATCGACCGGGTCAAGCAGCTGCTGATGGGCCCGGACGCGCCGGTGCACCTCAACCTCGAGCTCGACGAGCCGTTGGTGGAGCCGATCGACTGGACCCTCGACGACCCCGCAGCGTCCGTCCTGGGCAGCGTGCGACGGGCGTACGAGCCGGGCACCTTGGTCACGCTCGACGCCGGGCCCCGCACCGTCGTGCTCGCCGGCGACGACGCGGGCCGACGCGCGCGGGTGCTCGCCCGCGACGCCAACTGGCCGCTGCTCGCCGAGCCGACGTCGGGCTCGCGCACCGGCGACGCGCTCGCGACGTACCGGTTGCTGCTCGGCCACGCGCCGCTCGCCGACCGCGTCGAGCGCGTGGTCTCGTTCGGCCACCCCACGCTGAGCCGACCCGTCACGCGGCTGCTCGCCCGCGCCGACGTCGACGTGGTGCACGTGGGCACGCAGGCCACGTTCCCGGTGCCCGCCGGTCCGCGCGTCACGTTCACCGACGAGGTCGCGGCGGCCGGGGTCGGTGACGCCGCGTGGCTGCGGGAGTGGACCGACGCCGACGCGCGTGTGGTCGGCGCGGTCGACGCCGTCGTCGCCGCGAACCCCGCGTCGGGGCTCGCCGTCGCCCGCACCGTGGCGGAGGCGCTCCCACCCGGCGGTCTGCTGGTGGTCGGCGCGTCCCAGCCGATCCGTGACCTCGACGTCGTCGCGAGGCCATGGATCGTGGGGGAACGCCGCTACGTGGTCGCCAACCGCGGCCTCGCGGGCATCGACGGCACGGTGTCGACGGCGGTGGGCGCGGCGCTCGCCCGCGACTCCACCCGAGCACTCGCCGTGATGGGTGATCTCACGTTCCTGCACGGCAGCAACGGACTGCTGGTCGGCCCCGGCGAGCCCCGACCCGACCTCACCGTGGTGGTGGTCAATGACGACGGCGGCGCCATCTTCGCGACGCTCGAGCAGGGCGGCCCGGAGCACGCCGACGCCTTCGAGCGGGTCTTCGGCACCCCGACGGGTGCCGATCTTGGCGCGCTCTGCGCCGGGTACCACGTGCCGCACCGACGCGTGGAGCCGGACGGCCTCGCCGCCGCACTCGCGTCACCGACGGGTGGGCTCGAGGTGGTCGAGGTGACCCTGCGTCGCGACGACCGCCGTGCCCTCGACGCCGCTCTGCGCACCGCCGCGACGAGCGCCCTCGCCGGCTCCTGACCGCAGAGGGCCGCGCCCCGTCCGATGGCCCCGTCCGACGGCCCCGTCCGACGGGGCCGTCCGGTGGGCGAGAAACCGTGACAGTTCTGGTGTCATCGACCATGCCGGGAGTACGGTGGTGACGCGCATCACGCATCCCGGCGGTAGGTCGTCCACGACCTCGCAGCCGGACGAGGGAAGGACGGACATGGGGATCGAGACCTTCGACTACGTCGTCATCGGGTCGGGCAGCGGTGGCGGCGTCGTCGCCGCGCGCCTGAGCGAGGACCCCGACGTCCGGGTGCTGCTGCTCGAGGCGGGCCCGGCCGACGACGACGACATGATCCACCTGCCGGCCGGCTTCTCCACCCTGTTCAAGACGTCGTGGGACTGGGGCTACCAGACCACCCCGCAGAAGCACCTCGGCAACCGCCGGGCCGACTGGCCGCGCATGAAGGCGCTCGGTGGCTGCACGTCGATGAACGCCATGATCTACATCCGCGGCAACCACGCCGACTACGACGAGTGGCGCGACGGCTACGGCGCCGATGGCTGGGGCTACGACGACGTCCTGCCGTACTTCCGCAAGTCCGAGGGCAATCAGCGGATCCGCAACTCCTTCCACGGCAACGACGGTCCCCTGCACGTCGAGGACCGCCGCCACGACCACGAGCTCAGCACCGCGTTCGTCGAGTCGGCCGTGGCCAACGGCATGAAGCGCACCGACGACTTCAACGGCGCCGAGCAGGAGGGCGCCGGGCTCTACCAGGTCACGTGCCGCAAGGGTCGGCGCTGGTCCGTGGCCGACGCCTACATCCGGCCTGCGCTCGGCCGCCCGAACCTGGTGCTGCGCACCGAGGCCTTCGTGACGTCGATCGACCTCGAGGGCACGAAGGGCGCCAGGCGTGCGGTGGGCGTCACGTACCGGCGGGGCGCGTTCACCGAGTCGGTGCGCGTGAACGGCGAGGTCGTGCTCGCCGGTGGCGCCGTCAACTCACCGCAGCTGCTCATGCTGTCGGGCATCGGCCCGGGCGCCCATCTCAAGGAGCACGGCATCGACGTGCAGGTCGACCTGCCGGGCGTCGGCCAGAACCTGCAGGACCACCCCGTGTCGGGGGTGCTCGCCCACACGCAGGACACCACCGACATCGCCGCGTCGCTCAACCTGCCCCAGCTGCTCAAGGCGCAGAAGCTCGGCCGCGGACCGCTCACCTCGAACGTCGCCGAGGCCGGTGCGTTCTTCAAGAGCCGCGACGACCTCGACCTGCCCGACCTGCAGTTCCACTTCGCGCCCACCGGCTTCTGGGACAACGGCCTGCACGAGCCGTCGCAGCCGGCGCTCACGCTCGCCGCCACGCTCGTCAACGTGAAGAGCCGCGGGCACGTGCGCCTCCGCTCGGCCGACCCGACGTGGAAGCCGGAGATCGAGGCGGGCTACCTCGACGACCGCGCCGACCTCGAGGCGCTCGCCGCCGGCATCCGTCGCGCCTGCGAGATCCTGAAGGACGGTCCGCTGGCCCGCTTCGTCAAGGCGCCGTGGGAGCCCGCGTCGCTCGACCCGACCGAGGACCAGGTGCTCGCCTCCATCGGGCGCCTGTGCCAGACGCTCTACCACCCCGTCGCCACCTGTGCGATGGGCACGGGCGACGACAGCGTCGTCGACCCGCAGCTGCGCGTTCGCGGCGTGGAGGGCCTGCGGATCGCCGACGCCTCCGTCATGCCCGCCGTCCCCCGTGGCAACACCAACGCCCCCACCATCATGGTCGGCGAGAAGGCTGCCGACCTCATCAAGGAGTCCCGATGACCTCGACGTTCGACCGTCACCCGAACCCGCCCGCCACGTCCGCCTCGGTGCCTGCCGACGGTGTCGAGACCTTCGAGTCGCTCGACCCGGCCACGGGCGACGTGGTCGGTGTCCACCCGGTCGCCGGCCCCGAGGACGTCGCGCTCGCCGTCGAGCGGGCCCGCGACGCCGCGCAGTGGTGGGGTGCCCTGAGCTTCGACGAGCGGGCCGAGCACCTGCTCACGTGGCGCAGCGTCATCACCCGCCGCATCGCGCAGCTGGCGGCGCTCTCGCGCAGCGAGACGGGCAAGCCGATCGCCGACGCACAGCTCGAGATCGCGCTCGCGATCGACCACGTCGCCTGGGCCGCCAAGCACGCCAAGAAGGTGCTCGGCCCGCAGAACGTGTCGTCCGGCCTGGTCATGGCCAACCAGAAGTCGACGGTCGAGTACAAGCCGCTCGGCGTGGTCGGCGTCATCGGTCCGTGGAACTACCCGGTCTTCACGCCCATGGGCTCGATCGCCTACGCCCTCGCCGCCGGCAACACCGTCGTGTTCAAGCCCAGCGAGTACACGCCGGGCGTCGGCGTGTGGCTGGCCGACACCCTCAGCGAGGTCGTCGGCGGCATCCCGGTCCTGCAGACGGTCACCGGCCTCGGCCCCACGGGTGCCGCCCTGTGCACCTCGGGCGTCGACAAGCTGGCGTTCACCGGCTCCACTGCCACCGGCAAGAAGGTCATGGCCGCGTGCGCCGAGCGGCTCACGCCCGTCGTGATCGAGGCCGGCGGCAAGGACTCGCTGATCGTCGACGAGGACGCCAACATCGCGAAGGCGGCCGAGGCCGCGCTCTGGGGCGGCATGTCCAACGCCGGCCAGACCTGCATCGGCACCGAGCGCGTGTACGTGCACGAGCGGGTGTTCGACGCGTTCGTCGCCGAGATCACCGAGCAGGCCCAGGGCCTGCGCGCCGGCGGTGACGCGGGTGCCCACATCGGCCCCATCACCATGCCGTCGCAGGTGGACGTGATCCGCGGCCACGTCCAGGACGCCCTCGACCGCGGTGCCACCGCCGTCGTCGGCGGCCTCGACGCGGTGGGCGAGCGGTTCGTCCAGCCCACGATCCTGACCCACGTCCCGGAGACGTCCAGTGCGATCACCGAGGAGACGTTCGGCCCGACGCTGGCGATCAACCCGGTGCGCGACATGGACGAGGCGGTGCGCCTCACGAACGCCGGCAAGTACGGCCTCGCGGGTGCGGTGTTCTCCAAGCGCAACGGCATGGAGATCGCCCGTCGCATCCGCTCGGGCATGACGTCGGTCAACGGCATCATCACGTTCGCGGGCGTGCCCGGCCTGCCGTTCGGCGGCGTCGGCGAGTCCGGCTTCGGGCGCATCCACGGCCCCGACGGGCTCAAGGAGTTCACGTACGCCAAGGCCATCACGCGCCAGCGCTACGCCCCGCCGCTGAACCTGACGTCCTTCAAGCGCACCGTGCGCGACGAGAAGGGCCTCAACCTCATCGTGACGCTCCTGCACGGCGGCAAGAAGACGCTCAAGGAGTAGTCCCGACCCGTCAGTCCTCGCGTTTCGGACACCTGCGGTGCATTCCAGGGCACGAAAGTGCCCCGGAAGTGTCCGAGACGTTGGGACTGGTCGGTCGGCGTCAGGCGAGGGCGTCGCGCACGGGCACGAGCTTGGCCTGGCTCTCGGCCAGCTCGTCGGCGGGGACGGAGTCCGCGACGATGCCGCAGCCGGCGAAGAGGCGAACGCGGTGGCCGTCGGCCTCCAGCTGGGCCGAGCGCAGCCCGATGCCCCACTCGCCGTCGCCCTCGGCCCCGATCCAGCCGACCGGCCCGGCGTAGCGGCCGCGGTCGAGTCCCTCGATCTCGGCGATCAGGGCCACGGCGGCGTCGGTGGGGGTGCCGCCGACGGCCGCCGACGGGTGCAGGGCGGCCGCGAGCGTCAGGGCGCTGGCGTCGCCGCGCAGCACGGCGGTCACGTCCGTCGCGAGGTGCATGACGTTGGGCAGGTGCAGCACGAACGGGGCGTCGGGGACGTTGGTGCTGCGGCAGTGCGGGGCGAGCGCCTCGGCCACCGAGCGCACCGCGTACTCGTGCTCCTCGAGGTCCTTGCTGGACCGCGCGAGGGACGCGGCGAGCGCGAGGTCGCGGGTGTCGTCGCCGGTCCGCCGGATCGTGCCGGCCAGCACGCGCGACGTGACCAGCCCGCGCTCCAGGCGCACCAGCATCTCCGGCGTGGAGCCGAAGAAGCCGTCGACGTGGAAGGTCCAGCAGCCGGGGTAGTCGCGGGCGAGGCGACGCAGGGGGGCGCGGACGTCGAGCGGCTCGTCCAGCTCGGCCACGAGGTCGCGGGCGAGCACCACCTTGTCGAGCTGCCCGGCGGCGATGCGACGCACCGCCTCGGCGACGACGTCCTGCCAGGCGTCGCTGTCGACGGGCCCGTCGACCAGCTCGATGCCGGTCGGGTGCACGGGAGCCTCGGCAGGGACGAGCTCGGGCGCGGTCCTGATGGAGGTGCCGACGACCGTCACCCAGCTGCGACCGTCGCGTCGGCCCACCAGGACCTCGGGGACGACGAGGCTGCTGCCGCGGCCGTCGTCGGCGAAGGCGAAGCTGCCGAAGGCCACCAGGCCGCTCCCGGGCACCTCGACCTCGTCGCGCACGACGCTGTGCCGGGTGACCTCGCGCCACCAGCGGTGCGCGCGCTCGAAGCGGTCGGGGCCGTCCGTCGAGAACGCGGCGGCACGACCCCAGCCGACGAGCCCGTCACCGTGGTGCACCCAGGCGACGGCGTCGACGTCGCGGCCCAGCAGGGCCAGGAGGGGGCCCGGGTCGTCGACCTCCACGGTGCGGGCCACGAGCGGCCTCGGCAGGGGGCTCGCTGCTGAGGCGGTGTCGACGGCTGGCGTCGGAGGGCTCGTCACCCGATCCAGGCTACTCGTGGGAAGGTAAGGAGGTGACCCGAGCAGGCCTGGACAAGGAGCCCCGCGACGTCGCGCGCATGTTCGACACCGTCGCGCGTCGCTACGACCTGACCAACGACGTGCTGTCGATGGGACAGGACCGACGCTGGCGCCGTCGGGTCGTCGAGCTGGTCGATCCGCAGCCCGGCGAGCGCATCCTCGACCTGGCCGCGGGCACCGGCACGTCGAGCGAGCCGTTCCGCGAGGCCGGCGCCACCGTGGTCCCGTGCGACTTCTCCCTCGGCATGCTCCAGGAGGGCCGTCGTCGCTTCCCGCACCTGCCGTTCGTCGCGGGCGACGGGATGCGGCTCCCGTTCGCGGACGCCTCGTTCGACGCCGTCACGATCTCCTTCGGGCTGCGCAACATCCACGACCCGGTGCAGGGGCTCACCGAGCTGCTGCGCGTGACCCGCCCCGGCGGACGGATCGTCGTGTGCGAGTTCAGCACGCCCACGTGGGAGCCGTTCGACGCGCTCTACTCCAACTACCTCATGCGGGCGCTGCCGAGCATCGCGCGCCGCACGTCGTCGAACCCGGAGTCGTACGTCTACCTCGCGGAGTCCATCCGCGCGTGGCCCGACCAGAAGGGTCTGGCGCTGCGCATGGTCGAGGCGGGCTGGGGCCGCGTGGAGTGGCACAACCTCTCCGGCGGGATCGTCGCGCTGCACCACTCCGTCCGTCCCTGACCGGGCGGGGGAGGCCCTAGGGCGTCGGCACGTCCGCGGGGGCGAACCTGCGCGAGCCGAACGTCGGGGCCGTGCTGGTGGACGCACCTTCCCCGTTGCACATGTGCGCGCATGCGCACATGATGGTCACGTGCTCACCACGCTCCGCCGTCACCCGACCTACGCCCGGCTCTTCGCCGCGCAGCTGAGCGGTCTCCTGGGGACCGGCGTCCTCACGGTCGCCCTCGCGCTGCTCGCCGCCGACCTCGCCGGACCGCGGGCGGCGGGGGTGCTGGCGACGGCGCTGACCGTGAAGATCGCCGCGTACGTCGTCCTGTCGCCGTGGATCGCACGCGTGACCGCGGGCTGGGCACCGCTACGGGTGCTCGTCGGAGCCGACGTCGTGCGGGTGGCGGTGGCACTGGCGCTGCCTCTGGTCGACGCCACCTGGCAGGTCTACCTGCTCGTGCTGGTCCTCCAAGCCTCCTCGGCGGGCTTCACGCCCGCCTACCAGGCACTGCTGCCTCGGGTACTCGGCGACGAGGGCGATTACCGCCAGGCGCTGTCGCTGTCGCGCGTGGCCTACGACGCGGAGGCCGTGGTGAGTCCGTCCCTCGCGGCACTCGCGCTGCTCGTCGTCGACGCCCGCGCGCTCTTCGTGCTCGCCGGGGCGGGCTTCGTCGGCTCCGCGGTCGCCGTGCTCCTGGCGCGTCCGCCTGGTGCCGCCCCGCCGGTGCGGGACGACGACCGCGTGGGCGGCGGGTTCGTGGAGTTCCTCCGGCGTTCGGCCCTGCGCCGGCTCCTCCTGCTCGACCTCGTGGTTGCGTGTGCGTACGCCGCGGCGCTGGTGCTCACGCCGACGCTCGTGGACGACGTCGGCGGCGCGGAGGCAGGGGTGGGGGTCGTGCTGGCCGTGTTCGGCGCCGGGTCGGTCGTCGGGGCGCTGCTCGTCTCGCGCGCCGGCTGGCTGCCGGGTCGGGGCGACCCGTGGTCGACGATGCGGCTCGGCGCGGTCGTCGTCGCCGTCACGCTGCTGGCCGGTGGGGCTGCGGTCGGCAGCACTGCAGGGCTGGTGGTCCTGTGGGCGCTGCTGGGCCTGGGGTCGTCGCTCGTGCTGACTCCGTCGGGTCAGGTGCTGCGCGCCCAGGCCGAAGGGCGGACCCTCTCGGTGCTGTTCGCCGGCCACTTCGCGTGGTCGCACGCCTGCTACCTCCTCACGTACCCGCTGGCGGGGCTCGTCGGCGTGCAGGTCTCCCCGGCCCTCGCGCTCGTGGCGCTCGGCGGGGTTGCCCTCGTGGCGGCGGTCGTGGTTCTGACGCCGCGGCGCGCCGGGTCGGAGGAGCCCGTGCCTGCGACACAATGACCGGGTGAGCGACACCGGTGCGGACGCGAGGACGGTGCGGGCCGAGCCGAGCCTGCGCCACGACGTCGAGCCGACGCCGGAGCGCCTGGCGGAGGCGTCCGAGGTCTTCGGGCTCCTCTCCGACCGCACCCGGCTGCACCTGCTGTGGGTGCTCGCCCGTCAGGACGCCGACGTCTCCACGCTCGCCGACACCGTGGACGCGAGCCGGACCTCGGTCAGCCAGCACCTGGCGAAGCTGCGGCTGGCCGGCCTCGTGGAGGCGCACCGCGAGGGCCGACGGGTGCGGTACACGCTCGTCGGCGGCCATCTGCGGCGGCTCCTGCTCGAGGCCATCGGCCATGCGGACCACGTGGTGACGGGCGAGCCGCACCACCGCTGACGGCGTGCGGGGCGAGGTTAGTGTGACCTCAGTTACAGGTGGTCCGAGCCGGGCGTAGAGTGAGGCGCAGGTCACGTTGTGAAGTGATTCACAAGGTCACGATCTCGCTCTACGTCAGGTTGCGTCGATCTCGCTGGAGGTGGCGGTGAACGAGTACACACCCGTTCTCGTCCTGGGTGCGCTCGCGGCAGGGTTCGCCGTGTTCAGCGTGGGCATCGCCCCGTTCACCGGGCCCAAGCGGTACAACCGCGCCAAGCTCGACCGCTACGAGTCCGGCATCGAGCCGAGCCCGCTGCCCGAGGGCGGCGGCAAGGTGAGCATCAAGTACTTCTTCACCGCGATGATGTTCATCGTCTTCGACATCGAGATCGTCTTCCTCTACCCCTTCGCGGTCGCCTTCGACCAGATGAGCTGGTTCGCGGTCTTCGCGATCCTGCTGTTCCTCGTCAACGTCACGATCGCGTACGCCTACGAGTGGCGGCGCGGCGGAATGGAGTGGACCTGATGGGTCTTGAGGAGAAGCTGCCCAGCGGCGTCCTGCTCTCGACGGTGGAGGGCCTCGCCGGCTACATGCGCAAGGCCTCGTTCTGGCCCGCCACCTTCGGGCTGGCGTGCTGCGCGATCGAGATGATGACGTTCGGCGCGCCCCGGTTCGACTCCTCGCGCTTCGGCATGGAGGTCTTCCGCCCCAGCCCGCGCCAGGCCGACCTGATGATCGTCGCCGGCCGCGTGAGCAACAAGATGGCCCCCGTCCTGCGCCAGATCTACGACCAGATGGCCGAGCCCAAGTACGTGCTCGCCATGGGTGTGTGCGCCAGCTCCGGCGGCATGTTCAACAACTACGCGATCGTCCAGGGCGTCGACCACGTCGTCCCCGTCGACATGTACCTGCCCGGCTGCCCGCCGCGACCCGAGATGCTGATCGACGCGATCCTCAAGCTGCACGACCAGATCCAGCACACCAAGCTCGGCGCCAACCGCCTCGCCGAGATCAAGGCCGACGAGCAGGTCGCGCTGTCGGCCACGCCCACGTCGGCCATGAAGGGCCTGATGCGCTGATGGCGGACGAGAAGAAGAAGCCCGCGAGGAAGAAGGCCGCCGACAAGGCGACGAAGCCCGCGGTGGGCGACAAGACCGAGACGGTCGACGCCCACACCGACACGCAGGACCGCTCCCGCGACCCCAAGGCTGCTCGGTCCGGGGCTGCTGAGGCCGGGGCCGCGGACGCCGAGGCCACTGACGACGGGGCCGCGAGCGCCGACACCAGCGTGGTCCCCAGCGACGCCGAGACCCTCGAGGTCGTCGACGTCCGCGAGGGCATGTTCGGCGTGCACGGCACGGGCGACACGAGCGGCTACGGCGGCATGACCCGTCCCGTGGCCATGCCCGCCCCCTCGCAGCCACCCTTCGGTGCCGGGGGGACCAGCTGGTGGGACGACGTCCACGGCCGGCTCGCCACCCTCACCGAGGAGACCGGCGCGATCGAGAAGGTCGTCGTCGACCGCGGCGAGATCACCTTCTTCGTCCGCCGCGAGGCCCTCGCCGACACCGCCCGCCACCTGCGCGACGACCCGGCCCTGCGCTTCGAGTTCTGCAGCAGCCTCTCGGCCGTGCACTTCCCGCACGAGACCGGCCGCGAGCTGCACGTCGTCTACCACCTGCTGTCGATGACCCACAACCGCCGCATCCGGCTCGAGGTCACCTGCCCCGACGCCGACCCGCACGTGCCCAGCGTCGTGGCCACCTACCCGACGGCCGACTGGCAGGAGCGCGAGGCCTGGGACATGTTCGGCATCGAGTTCGACGGCCACCCCGCCCTCACCCGCATCCTCATGCCCGACGACTGGCAGGGCCACCCCCAGCGCAAGGACTATCCGTTGGGCGGCATCCCGGTCGAGTACAAGGGCGGCACGATCCCGAGCCCCGACCAGCGCAGGAGCTACTCGTGACGAGCACCCACGAGACCGGCACTCACGACGCGTACGCCGGCACCAGCGAGACGCCGTCGGGACCGGTCTTCACGGTCACCGGCCAGGACTGGGACACCATCGACGCCTCGGCCGTCGACGGTGACCGCATCGTCGTCAACATGGGCCCGCAGCACCCGTCGACGCACGGCGTGCTGCGCCTGATCCTCGAGATCGACGGCGAGACCGTGAAGGACGCCCGCCCCGGCATCGGCTACCTGCACACCGGCATCGAGAAGAACATGGAGTTCCGCACCTGGACGCAGGGCGTGACCTTCTGCACCCGCATGGACTACGTGGCCCCCTTCAGCAACGAGGCCGCCTACGTCGCCGCGACCGAACGGCTGCTCGGGATCGAGGACGACGTCCCCGAGAAGGCCCAGGTCATCCGTGTCCTCATGCTCGAGCTCAACCGCATCAGCTCCCACCTCGTGTGCATCGCCACGGGCGGCATGGAGATCGGCGCGCTGACGGTCATGACCTGCGGGTTCCGCGACCGTGAGCTGATCCTCGACCTGTTCGAGGCGATCACCGGGCTGCGCATGAACCACGCGTACTTCCGCCCCGGCGGCGTGGCCCAGGACCTGCCGGCCGGGGGCCTGCAGCAGCTTCGCGACACCGTGGCGGTGCTCAAGAAGCGCCTGCCCGAGTACGCCGCCCTCTGCAACGCCAACCCGATCTTCAAGGGGCGCCTCAAGGGTGTCGGCCACCTCGAGCTCGACGGCTGCCTCGCACTCGGTCTCACCGGCCCGCCGCTGCGCGCCACGGGCTACGACTGGGACCTGCGCCGCAAGCAGCCGTACTGGGGCTACGACACGTACGACTTCGACGTCGTCACCTGGGACGAGCCCGACGCCTACGGCCGCTTCCGGGTGCGCCTGGAGGAGATGTGGCAGTCCATGCGCATCGTCGAGCAGGCCATCGAGCGTCTGGCGACCCTCGAGGGAGCGCCGGTCATGGTCGACGACCCGAAGATCGCGTGGCCGGCCAAGCTCAGCGTCGGCTCCGACGGCCAGGGCAACTCCGCCGAGCACATCCGGCACATCATGGGCGAGTCGATGGAAGCGCTCATCCACCACTTCAAGATCGTCACCGAGGGCTTCCGGGTCCCGCCCGGCCAGGCCTACGTGGCCATCGAGGCGCCGCGCGGCGAGATCGGCTGCCACGTCGTGTCCGACGGCGGCACCCGCCCGTACCGCGCGCACTTCCGCGATCCCAGCTTCATCAACCTGCAGGGCACGTCGATCATGAGCGAGGGCGGGATGATCTCCGACGTCATCGTGGCCATCGCCAGCATCGACCCGGTCATGGGAGGTGTCGATCGATGAGCGAGCTGCAGTCGTCCACGCCGGCGATCGACGAGACCACGGTCGGTGAGCTCCGCGAGCTCATGGGGCGGTACCCGCAGGCGCGCTCCGCGCTGCTGCCGATGCTGCACCTCGTGCAGTCCGTGCAGGGCAGCGTCACGGCCGAGGGCATCGAGCTCTGCGCCGAGCTGCTCGGCCTCTCGGCGGCCGAGGTCTCGGGCGTCGCGACCTTCTACACGATGTACAAGCGTCGGACCATGGGCGAGCACCACGTGGGCGTGTGCACCAACACGCTGTGCGCGGTCATGGGCGGCGACCTGATCTTCGAGCGGCTCAAGGACCACCTCGACGTCGGCAACGACGAGACCACCGCCGACGGCACGGTCACGCTCGAGCACATCGAGTGCAACGCGGCCTGCGACTACGCGCCGGTGCTGACCGTCAACTGGGAGTTCATGGACAACCAGACGCCGGAGTCGGCCGTGGAGCTCGTCGACCGGCTGCGTGCCGGCGAGCAGGTCACCTCCAGCCGAGGGGCCACGATCACCAGCTGGCGCGAGGCCGAGCGCGTGCTCGCCGGCTTCGAGGACGGCCGGGTCGACGAGGGTCCGTCCGCGGGAGCCGCGTCGCTGGTGGGTCTGGAGATCGCCAACGAGCGTGGCTGGTCCGCCCCGCCGCTCGACACGACCGCCGGTGGCCCGCCGAGCGCGGCGACCGAGTCCGAGGCCGCCGGCGGGGGTTCCGGGCCACGGGCGGAGAAGGACAGGGCCGAGGCGGAGGCCGACACCAGTCGGGCCGAGGACGAGACCGTGGCGGAGGAGTCCGACGCCGATGTCGAGGGTGGCGGCTCGAAGGAGAGCGGGGAGTCCGATGACTGACGTGCTGACGCCGGTGCTGAGCCGGAACTGGGCCGACGAGCGGTCCTGGACCCGCGCGGCCTACGAGGAGCGCGACGGCTACGCGGCCTTGCGCTCGGCGCTCGACATGGCGCCCGACGAGATCGTCACCCTGGTCAAGGACGCGGGCCTGCGTGGCCGCGGAGGCGCCGGCTTCCCGACGGGCATGAAGTGGAGCTTCATCCCGCAGGACAACCCGAACCCCAAGTACCTCGTGGTCAACGCCGACGAGTCCGAGCCGGGCACGTGTAAGGACATCCCGCTCATGATGGCCAACCCCCACGAGCTGATCGAGGGCGTCATCATCGCGAGCCTGGCGATCCGGGCGGAGCAGGCCTTCATCTACGTGCGCGGCGAGGTGCTGCACGTCGTGCGCCGGCTCCGCGCCGCGTGCCGCGAGGCCTACGAGGCGGGCTACCTCGGAGCCGACGTCCTGGGCTCCGGCCGGCGGGTCGACCTGGTCATCCACGCCGGCGCGGGCGCCTACATCTGCGGCGAGGAGACGGCGTTGCTCGACTCGCTGGAGGGCCGTCGCGGCCAGCCCCGGCTGCGTCCGCCGTTCCCCGCCGTGGAGGGTCTGTACGCCAGCCCCACGGTCATCAACAACGTCGAGTCGATCGCCTCGGTGCCGGCCATCGTGCGCGGTGGCATCGACTGGTTCGGCTCCATGGGCACCGAGAAGTCCAAGGGCTTCACGCTCTACTCGCTGTCGGGCCACGTGAAGCGTCCCGGTCAGTACGAGGCGCCGCTCGGCATCACCCTGCGCCAGCTGCTCNNNNCCCCGATCCTCACCGCCGAGCACCTCGACGTCCCCCTCGACTACGAGGGCGTCGGCGCAGCGGGGTCCATGCTCGGCACCAAGGCGCTGCAGGTCTTCGACCAGACCACGTCGGTGGTGCGCTGCGTGCTGCGCTGGACCGAGTTCTACAAGCACGAGTCGTGCGGCAAGTGCACGCCGTGCCGCGAGGGCACGTGGTGGCTCGTGCAGGTGCTGCAGCGTCTCGACGCGGGCGAGGGCCGCGAGGGCGACATCGAGCTGCTGCTCGACCTGTGCGACAACATCCTCGGACGGTCCTTCTGTGCGCTGGGCGACGGCGCCACGAGCCCCATCACGTCGGCCATCCAGCACTTCCGCAGCGAGTTCGAGGCCGGCCTGCACACGCCGTCGGCCGAGCTGTTCCCGCCTGCGGCGTCGACCCTGTTCCCGAGCGAGGTGACCGCATGACCCTCGAGGCCTCCCGCGAGACGCAGACCCCCGTCGACCTCGTCACGTGCACCATCGACGACGTCGAGGTGAGCGTGCCCAAGGGGACGCTCGTCATCCGCGCCGCCGAGCTGGTGGGCACCGAGATCCCGCGCTTCTGCGACCACCCGCTGCTCGAGCCCGTGGGGGCGTGCCGCCAGTGCCTCGTGGAGGTCCCCGACGCCGGCAACGGTCGTGGGTTCCCCAAGCCGCAGGCGTCGTGCACCCTCGAGGTGGCCCCTGGGATGGTCGTCAGGACGCAGGTCACGTCGCCCGTCGCCGAGAAGGCCCAGCACGGCACGATGGAGCTGCTGCTCGTCAACCACCCGCTCGACTGCCCGGTGTGCGACAAGGGCGGCGAGTGCCCGCTGCAGAACCAGGCCATGAGCCATGGCCGCGGCGAGAGCCGGTTCGCCGAGACCAAGCGGACGTTCCCCAAGCCGCTGGCGGTCTCCGAGCAGGTGCTGCTCGACCGCGAGCGCTGCGTGCTTTGCGCCCGCTGCACCCGTTTCTCCGAGCAGATCGCGGGCGACCCGTTCATCGCGCTCGTCGAGCGTGGGGCCCGTCAGCAGGTCGGGATCGGACCGGCCACCGACGAGGCGGCCTTCGGTGACCGCCGGGAGGGCGGCGAGCAGCCGTTCCACTCCTACTTCTCCGGCAACACCATCCAGATCTGCCCGGTCGGCGCCCTCACGAGTGCCGACTACCGGTTCCGGTCGCGCCCCTTCGACCTCGTCTCGACGCCGTCCGTCGGTGAGCACGACGCCTGTGGCGCCGCGATCCGCGTCGACCACCGTCGCGGCGCGGTCATGCGCCGCCTGGCCGGCGACGACCCCGAGGTCAACGAGGAGTGGATCACCGACAAGGACCGCTTCGCGTTCGCGTGGAGCCGTCAGCAGGACCGGCTGCGGACGCCGCTCGTGCGCGACCCGGACTCCGGCGAGCTGGTGCCGGCCTCGTGGCCGGGTGCGCTGGCCGCGGCCGCGGCCGGTCTGCGCGAGGCCGCCGGCAAGGTCGGCGTGCTGCCCGGAGGTCGCCTGACCGCCGAGGACGCCTACGCCTACAGCGTCTTCGCGCGCGCTGCCCTGCGCACCAACGACATCGACTTCCGTACCCGTCCGCATTCCCTCGAGGAGTCGGCGTTCCTCGCTGCGCGGGTGGCGGCCCGGCGCGACGTCGTCACGCGCGACCTCGAGTCGGCCTCGACCGTCCTGCTCGTCGGGCTCGAGCCCGAGGACGAGGCGGGCACGCTCTTCCTGCGCCTGCGCAAGGCCTCCAAGCACGGCGTCCGCGTCGTCGCGGTGGGCTCGCACACCACCCGTGGCCTCGCCAAGTGCGGTGGTGAGCTGCTCACCGCCCGACCCGGCGAGGAGGCCTCGGTGCTGGACGGACTGGGCACCGCCGCGGACGAGCTGGGCCTCGACGCCCGGGCGATCGTCCTGCTCGGTGACCGTCTCGCCAGTGCGCCCGGCTCCTTCAGCGCCGCCGTGCGTCTGGCCGAGCGCTCGGGAGCCCGCCTCGCGTGGGTGCCGCGCCGTGCGGGGGACCGTGGCGCCGTCGAGACCGGGTGCCTGCCGACCCTGCTGCCGGGAGGACGCCCGGTGGGTGACGCCGAGGCGCGCGCCGACCTCGCCGCGGCCTGGGGCATCCGCTCCGTGCCGGCCAAGGCCGGACGCGACACGAGCGGCATCCTGCAGGCCGTCGCCAAGGGCCAGCTGCGCGCCCTCGTCGTGGGCGGCGTCGAGATCGACGACCTGCCCGACCCGGCGGCCGCACGTGCCGCCCTGGCCGCCGCCGACTTCGTCGTCAGCCTGGAGGTCCGCGAGAGCGAGGTCACCCGTGCCGCGCACGTGGTGCTGCCGGTGGCCCCGCCCGTGGAGAAGTCCGGCACCTTCGTCACCTGGGAAGGACGGCTGCGTCCGTTCGACACGGTGCTCCAGGTGCCCGGGTCCCTCACCGACGTGCGGGTGCTCGCCGGCATCGCCGAGGAGCTCGGCGCACCGCTCGGCTTCCGCACCACGACCGGCGCCATGCGCAGCATGCGGGAGCTGGGACCGTGGGACGGGTCCGGCGTCGCCGACCCCGACCTGGCAGCTCCCGAACCGTCGGCACCCGGGTCCGGCGAGGTCCTGCTGGCCACGTGGCGCCAGCTGGTCGACGACGGCCGTCTGCAGGACGGCCAGGAGCGCTACCGCGCCACCGCGCGACCGGCCGTGCTCAAGGCCTCGGTCGCGACCCTCGCCTCGGCCGGCGTCGAGCCGGGCGGCATCGCCACGATCGCGACCGACCTCGGCAGCGCCGCCTTCCCGACGCAGGTGGCCGACCTTCCCGACGGCGTCGTGTGGGCACCCGGCAACAACGGCGTCCACCTGCGCGGCGTCCTCGGCGCCGATCACGGCTCGGTCGTCCGCCTGAGCGCTGGAGGTGCCGCTCATGAGTGAGCTGTTCGGCAACGAGCCGCTGTGGGTGGTGGCGCTCAAGGCGCTGCTGGTCTTCGTGATCCTCGTGGTCTACACGCTGTTCAACATCTGGTTCGAGCGTCGCGTCGTGGCCCGCATGCAGCACCGCGTCGGCCCGAACGTGCACGGCCCGTTCGGCCTGCTGCAGAGCCTCGCCGACGGCGTCAAGCTCGCGCTCAAGGAGGACATCGTCGTCAAGGCGGCCGACAAGGTCGTCTACGTGCTCGCGCCGATCCTCGCCACGATCCCGGCCTTCCTGGCCTGGGCGGTCATCCCGTTCGGTCCCGAGGTGCGGATCCCCTTCACCGACACCGTCACCCCGCTGCAGCTGACCGACATGCCCGTCGCCGTGCTGTACGTCCTGGCCGTCACGTCGATCGGCGTCTACGGCATCGTCCTGGCCGGCTGGTCCTCGGGCTCCACCTACTCCCTGCTCGGCGGTCTTCGCTCGAGCGCCCAGGTGATCTCCTACGAGGTCGCGATGGGGCTGAGCTTCGTGACGGTGTTCATCTACGCCGGCTCGATGTCGACGAGCGAGATCGTGGCCGCCCAGGAGGACCTGTGGTTCTTCGTGCCGCTGCTGCCGTCGTTCATCATCTACATCATCGCCATGGTCGGCGAGACGAACCGTGCGCCGTTCGACCTGCCGGAGGCCGAGGGCGAGCTGGTCGGCGGGTTCCACACCGAGTACTCGTCGCTGAAGTTCGCGCTGTTCTTCCTGGCCGAGTACATCAACATGGTCACCGTCTCGGCGCTGGCCACCACGCTGTTCCTCGGCGGCTGGCGCGCGCCGTTCGGACTCGGCCAGATCAACGACGGCATGCTCAACGAGGGCTACTGGCCGGTGCTGTGGTTCCTCGGCAAGACGCTGGGCTTCATCTTCCTGTTCATCTGGCTGCGCGGCACCCTGCCCCGCATGCGCTACGACCAGTTCATGGCGTTCGGCTGGAAGGTGCTCATCCCCATCTCGCTGGCCTGGATCGTGGCCGTGATCATCGTCCGCAAGGGCATGACCGACGGCACCTTCGACCGCCAGACGCTGTTCGTCGCGGCCGGGGTCGCCGCCGTGGTGCTGCTCGTCAGCCTGTTCATCCCCGAGCGGAAGAAGCCCGAACCCGTGCCGACCAGTGGAGCCGACGGCGCGACCGCGCCCGACGACGAGGGCCCCGCTGCGGGGTACCCGACCCCGCCCATGCCCGAGCAGTCCTGGAACCGGAAGGAGGGCGTCCGACGATGAGTCAGCAGTCGAACGGCGGAGGCAGCCTGAAGGAGACGCTGTGGGACCCGATCGCCGGGTTCGGCGTCACGTTCCGCACGATGTTCAAGAAGCCCGTCACGCAGCAGTACCCCTTCGAGAAGGTGCCGACGGCGCCGCGCTTCCACGGCCGGCACCAGCTGAACCGCTGGCCCGACGGGCTCGAGAAGTGCGTGGGCTGCGAGCTGTGCGCCTGGGCGTGCCCGGCCGACGCGATCTACGTCGAGGGTGCCTCCAACGGCACGACCGACGACGAGCGCTTCAGCCCGGGGGAGCGGTACGGCCGCGTCTACCAGATCAACTACCTGCGTTGCATCCTGTGCGGCCTGTGCATCGAGGCGTGCCCCACGCGGGCCCTGACGATGACCAACGAGTACGAGCTGGCCGACAACAACCGCGAGGACCTCATCTACGAGAAGTCCGACCTGCTGGCACCCCTGCTTCCGGGCATGGTCGAGCCGCCGCACGGGATGCTGATCAGCGACGACCACCACGACTACTACGCGGGCAAGACCCTCCCGATCGTCGGCGTCACCAGCGGTGGCGCCACTACGGACGAGGAGCCGGGCGAGTGACCGCGTTCTGGATCATCGCGCCGATCGTGGTGGTGGCCGCCCTCGGGCTGGTCTTCGCGCGCAAGGCGGTGCACGCGGCGCTCAGCGTCGCGGTCGTCATGATCGGGCTGGCCGTGCTGTACGCCGCGCAGGGCGCCCCGTTCCTGTTCGCCGTGCAGATCATCGTCTACACCGGCGCGATCATGATGCTCTTCCTGTTCGTGCTGATGCTCGTGGGCGTGGACTCCTCGGAGTCGCTGACCGAGACCATCAAGGGCCAGCGGCTCGCCGCGTCGGTCGCCGGTCTCGGGTTCGGCCTCGTGCTCGTCACGGCCGTCGGCCAGACGGCCCTCGGCCCGGTCACCGGGCTCGGGTCGGCCAACGAGAACGGCAACGTGTTCGGGCTCGCGGAGCTGATGTTCAGCCCCTACGTCGTGGCGATGCAGTTCACCGCCGCGCTGCTGGTCACCGCGGTGCTGGGCGCCATGGTGCTCGCGCACCGCGAGGCCCTGACGCCCCGGCGCAGCCAGGGCGACATCGCTCGGGACCGGATGGCCGAGTACGCCGCCACCGGTCGCCACCCGGGCAACCCGCCGACGCCGGGCGTCTTCGCCCGCCACAACGCGGTCGACACCCCGGCCCCGCTGCCCGACGGCACCCCCGCCGACGACTCGGTCTCACCGAGCATCGTCGCGCGCGGCCAGCTGCGTGACGGCTTCGACGACGACATCCACGCCGTCAC
>NZ_LMMY01000009.1:93665-98790 GCF_001422865.1 Aeromicrobium sp. Leaf272 | reverse complement strand
CGGGAGGACGAGTCGTGAACGAGTACCTGACGCTGTCGATGATCCTGTTCACCATCGGTGCGGTCGGCGTCCTCGTGCGCCGCAACGCGATCGTCGTCTTCATGTGCATCGAGCTCATGCTGAACGCGACCAACCTCGCCCTGGTCACCTTCGCCCGTCAGCACGGCAACCTCGACGGCCAGATCGCGGCGTTCTTCGTCATGGTCGTGGCCGCGGCGGAGGTCGTCATCGGCCTCGCCATCATCGTGTCCATCTACAGCACGCGTCGTACGACCTCGGTCGACGAGGCGAGCCTCCTGAAGCTCTGAAGGGGTAGGCGTGCTCGATCTCGTCTGGCTGCTCGTCGTGGTGCCGCTGGTCAGCGGCCTCGGCCTGCTCGTGTGGGGCAAGGAGGGCGACCGCGTCGGCCACCTCGTCGGCACGGCGGCCTCCGCGGCCTCGTTCGTCATCGGGCTGGTGGCCTTCGTCCAGCTCCTCGGTCGACCCGAGGACGACCGCTCGGTCGCCGACTCGCTGTTCACCTGGATCTCGGCCGGTCCGTTCAACGTCGAGATGGCCTACCGGTTCGACCCGCTGTCGGCGCTGTTCGTGCTGCTGATCACCGGCGTGGGCACGCTGATCCACGTCTACTCGATCGGCTACATGGAGCACGACGAGCGGCGCCGTCGGTTCTTCGCGTTCCTCAACATCTTCATCGCGGCGATGCTCACGCTCGTGCTCGCGGACGACTACCTGGTGCTGTTCCTGGGCTGGGAGGGCGTGGGCCTGGCCTCGTACCTGCTCATCGGGTTCTGGCAGCACAAGCCGTCGGCGGCCGCCGCGGCCAAGAAGGCCTTCGTGCTCAACCGCGTGGGCGACCTCGGCATGGCGCTCGCGATCATGCTGATGTTCGCGCAGTTCGGCACGTCGTCGATCCAGGCGGTCAACGGTGCGGTCGGCTCGGCGAGCGAGTCGGTCGCGACCGCGCTCGGCCTCCTCCTGCTCCTCGGCGCGTGCGGCAAGTCCGCCCAGGTGCCCCTGCAGGCCTGGCTGCTCGACGCCATGGAGGGCCCGACGCCCGTCTCGGCCCTCATCCACGCCGCCACGATGGTCACCGCCGGCGTCTACCTGGTGGTCCGCAGCAACGGGGTGTACGACGCGGCGCCCACGGCGCAGACGGCGGTCGTGGTCGTCGGCCTCGTCACGCTCCTGGCCGGTGCATGGATCGGCTGCGCGAAGGACGACATCAAGAAGGCGCTGGCCGGCTCGACCATGAGCCAGATCGGCTACATGATGCTGGCCGCCGGACTCGGCCCGGCGGGCTACGCCTTCGCGATCTTCCACCTCATCACCCACGGCTTCTTCAAGGCCAACATGTTCCTCGGGGCCGGCTCGGTGATGCACGGCATGGACGACGACGTCGACATGCGGCACTACGGCGCGCTCCAGCGAGCCATGCCCGTCACCTTCGCGACGTTCGGCCTGGGCTACCTCGCCATCATCGGGTTCCCCGGGTTCTCCGGCTTCTTCTCCAAGGACAAGATCATCGAGGCGGCGTTCGGGCACTCGTTCTGGGTGGGCCTCGCGACGCTGCTCGGTGCCGGGGTCACGGCGTTCTACATGACCCGGCTCATGGTCATGACCTTCACCTCGCCGAAGCGCTGGCTCGACGACGTGCACCCGCACGAGTCGCCGCGCGTCATGACGGTGCCGCTCATGGTGCTGGCCGCCCTGTCGGTGCTCGGCGGCGTGCTGCTCCTCGGCGGCTGGATCGAGCACTGGCTCGAGCCGGTCGTCGGACCCACCGAGCACCACGAGCTGGCGGTGCCGGCGTGGGGCATGTCGATCATCGTGACGCTCGTCGTTGCGGTCGGCGTCGCCCTGGCCTGGCTCACCTACACGCGGGGCTCGTTCGGACGCGGCCCCATCACGCAGGTGGCGCCGTCCGACGGCGACGTCTCCGCCTTCACCCGCGCGGGCCGCCACGAGCTCTACGGCAACACCGTCAACGACGTGCTCGTCGTCCGGCCCACGAGCCACCTCACCCGGGTGCTCGTGTACCTCGACGCCAAGCTCGTCGACGGACTGGTCACCGGCCTCGCCGACCGACTCGGCGACACCTCGCAGTTCCTGCGCAAGCCCCAGACCGGCTACGTGCGCAGCTACGCCCTCAGCATCCTCGTCGGCTCGCTCGTCGTGGTGCTCGCTCTCCTGGCGGTGACCCTCGCATGATCCTGTCCGTCCTCGCCGCCACCCCGCTCGTGGGTGCCCTGGCCATCTCGCTCATGCCGCGCTCCGCGGCGAGCGCGCGCTCGGTGAAGATCGTGGCGCTCGCGTTCAGCGTGCTGACGCTCGTGCTCTCGCTCGCGATGATGGCCCGCTACGACGTGCAGGCCGGTGGCTACCAGCTGACCGAGCTGCACGACTGGATCGGTCCCCTGGGGGCGCACTACTCGCTGGGCGTCAACGGCATCGGCCTCACGCTCGTGCTGCTCACCACGGTGCTCGTGCCCATCGTGCTGCTCGCCGCCTGGGACGACCGCATCCCCTCCAGCCGCAGCGTGAACTCCTACCTCGCATGGATGCTCGTGCTGGAAGGTCTCGCGATCGGTGTCTTCTGCGCCACCGACGCCTTCTTGTTCTACGTCCTGTTCGAGGCGACGCTGATCCCGATCTACTTCCTCATCGGCTCCTACGGTGGGGCTGGGCGCACCTACGCGGCGGTCAAGTTCCTCATCTACAACCTGGTCGGCGGCCTGCTCATGCTCGCCTCGATCGTGGGCCTGTACGTCGTCACGGCCCGCGCCGGCGATCCCACGTACCTGCTCTCCGACCTCTCGGGGCTGGAGATGAGCACCACGACGGAGNCCTGGCTGCCCGACGCCGCCGGCACGGCCACGCCGGGCACGTCGGTGCTCATGGTCAGCGTGATCGACAAGGTCGGCACGTTCGGGATGCTGCGCTGGTGCCTGGAGATCTTCCCCGGCGCCTCGGAGTGGGCCAGCCCCGTGGTCATCACCCTCGCGGTCATCAGCATCCTCTACGGGGCGCTGTGCGCGATCGGACAGGACGACATCCGTCGGCTCGTGGCGTTCACGTCGGTCTCGCACTTCGGCTTCATCATCCTGGGCATCTTCACCTTCACCCACACGGCCACCGCGGGCTCGACGCTCTACATGTTCAACCACGGGCTCTCGACGGCCGCGCTGTTCCTCGTGACCGGCATGATGATCTCGCGCCGCGGGTCGGCGAGCATCCGTGACTTCGGCGGGGTCCAGAAGATCGCGCCCGTGCTCGCGGGGATCCTGCTGGTCGCGGGCCTGTCGAGCCTGTCGCTGCCCGGCCTCGCGCCGTTCGTCAGCGAGTTCATGGTGCTGGCCGGCACGTTCACCCGGTCGGTGCCCGCCGCGGTGCTCGCGACGCTGGGCATCGTGCTCGCGGCGCTCTACATCCTGATCATGTACCAGCGGACGATGACCGGACCGCTGCAGCCGGGGGCCGAGGCCGTGCGCGACCTCGAGCCGCGCGAGGTGGCCGCCCTGACGCCGGCGATCGTCCTGATCGTCGGGCTGGGCTTCTACCCGCAGCCGCTGCTCAACGTCATCAACCCCGCGGTGACCGAGGTCGTGAGCCAGGTCGGCGTCGGCGACCCCGCGCCGCGGACCCCGGCCAGCCTGGACGGTCTGAGCGAGTCGGGGGCCTACGTCCCGACCCGTGAGTCGCACGAGACGGAGGGTGGTCACTGATGTCGACGCTGCTGCCACTGGTCGCCGACCGACCCGACATCGCCGCGCCCACCGTCGAGTGGTCGCTCGTCTCCCCCTTGCTGGTCGTGGGCGGCGTGGCCATGGTGGCCGTGCTCGTGGAGACCTTCTGGCCCCGCCGCACGCGATTCGCCGCACAGGCGCTGCTCGCCGCCGTCGGCATCGTGGCCGCGTTCGCTGACACGGTGCGGGTCTACCTGTCCCTCGACCGCATCGAGGGCGACGTCACGGCGCGCGGCTCGGTCGTGACCGAGGGCGCCCTCGCCGTGGACGGGCCCGGCGTCTTCACGTGGGCCCTGCTGCTGCTGTTCGCCCTGCTCAGCGTGGCCCTGTTCGCCGAGCGTCGCCTCGACGGCGGGCTCAGCGCCTTCACCGGCCGGGCGGTCGATCCTCCCGGCTCGGCCGGCGAGGCCGAGGCCACGACGATGCGCCTCGAGCACACCGAGACCTTCCCGCTGGCCCTGTTCGCGCTGACGGGCATGATGCTGTTCGCCACCAGCAACGACCTCATCACCATGTTCGTGGCGCTGGAGGTCATGAGCCTGCCGCTGTACCTGCTGTGCGGGCTCGCGCGACGTCGGCGCCTGCTCAGCCAGGAGGCCGCGCTCAAGTACTTCCTGCTCGGTGCGTTCTCGTCGGTGTTCTTTCTCTACGGCGTCGCCCTGGCGTACGGGTACTCCGGCAGCTTCCGGCTCTCGGAGATCGACACCGCGGTCACGTCGCGCACGGGCGGTGAGCACCTGCTGCTCGCGGCCGTCGCGCTGATCAGCGTCGGGATGCTGTTCAAGGTCGGCGCGGTGCCCTTCCACCAGTGGACCCCCGACGTCTACCAGGGCGCCCCCACCCCGGTCACCGCGTTCATGGCGGCCGGCACGAAGGCCGCGGCGTTCATCGCGTTCATGCGCGTGCTGTTCGTGGCCTTCGGCGGAGCCTCGTGGGACTGGCGTCCGACCCTGTGGGTGATCGCCCTGCTGACGATGGTCGTCGGCTCGCTCATCGCCATCGCGCAGACCGACGTCAAGCGCATGCTCGCCTACTCGTCGGTGGCGCACGCCGGGTTCCTCATGGTGGGTCTGGCCGGCGCCTACGTGGCCGACACCGACCGGATCACCTCGGTCTCGGGCATCCTCTTCTACCTCGGTGTCTACGGCGTCGCCTCCATCGGGGCGTTCGCCGTGGTCACGGTGGTGCGCGACGCCGGAGGCGAGGCCACGCACCTGTCGCGGTGGGCCGGGCTGGGCAAGGAGTCGCCGTTCCTGGCCGGGTCGTTCGCCCTGTTCATGCTGTCGTTCGCCGGGATCCCGCTCACCGGTGGCTTCATCGGGAAGTGGAGCGTGTTCAGCGCCGCATGGTCGGGCGGGTACGGCGCCCTGGTGGTCGCC
>NZ_LMMY01000009.1:89964-93644 GCF_001422865.1 Aeromicrobium sp. Leaf272 | reverse complement strand
CCCCGTCGGCGACGGGCCGACGGTCGCGCTGCCGAGCCTCTTGACTACGGTGGTCATCGCAGCAGCCGCTGTGGGCACGGTGGCCATGGGCATCCTTCCAGGGCCGGTGCTCGATCTCGCTCAGCACGCGGGCACGTTCGTGCGCTGAGCCCACCGGACCAGGAGCAGACGTGTCGCTGGGAGTCTCGTTCGACGACCCGACCCTCGAGGAGCGCGTGCGCCTCGGGGTGGAGGCCGTCGAGCGTCGCCTCGCCGAGGCCGTCGACAGCCCCGACCCGTTCGTGGCCGAGGCCGCCGCCCACCTCGTGAACGCCGGGGGCAAGCGGTTCCGGCCGCTGCTCGTGGTGCTCGCCGCGCAGCTGGGCGACCCCGAGCACCCCGACGTCGTGCCGTCGGCCGTCGTCGTGGAGCTCACCCACCTGGCCACGCTGTACCACGACGACGTGATGGACGAGGCCCCGTTGCGGCGGGGGGCGCCGAGCGCCAACGACCGCTGGGGCAACTCGCTGGCGATCCTCGTGGGCGACTACCTCTTCGCGCAGGCCTCCGAGCTCGTCTCGACGCTGGGCACCGAGGCCGTGCGCATCCAGGCCGAGACCTTCTCGCGGCTCGTCCGAGGGCAGATCCGCGAGACCATCGGTCCGTCCGAGGGTGAGGACGCGCTGCAGCACTACCTCGACGTCGTGGCCGACAAGACCGGTTCGCTGATCGCCACGTCGGCGCGCTTCGGTGCGCGGGCGGCGGGCGCGGGCGAGCAGGTCGAGGCCGCGCTCACGGAGTTCGGCGAGCGCATCGGCGTGGCGTTCCAGCTGAGCGACGACGTGCTCGACATCGCCAGCGAGAGCGACGACTCGGGCAAGACGCCCGGCACCGACCTGCGCGAGGGCGTCCCGACGCTGCCCACGCTGCTCGCCCTGCGCGGCACCGACCCGGCCGACGCCGAGCTGCGCGAGCTCCTCGCCGGCCCGATCGAGGACGACGCCGTCGTCGAGGAGGTGCTTGCCGCGCTGCGGGTGCACCCGGCCATGGCCGAGGCGCGGGCGCACGTGCAGGCCGAGGCCGACGCCGCCCGAGCCCTGCTGGCCGACCTGCCCGACGTGCCGGCCCGCCGCGCCCTCGAGGCGCTCTGCGACTCCCTCGCCACGCGTCTGGCCTGACGCCTCGCCCCGCCCGCGCCCCCAGCCCGCGTCAGGACGCGGCCCCGGGAGCGGACGGGTAGGTCAGCAGGCCTCGGCGTTGGTGGCGGTCTGGCGCAGGATGCGGCGCCGGTTGCCGATCGCGTCGATCGTGAAGATCACGAGCGCCGACCACACGAGGGCGAAGCCGATCCAGCGCGCGGTGCTCATCGCCTCGTCGAAGACGAACAGGCCGAGCAGGAACTGCAGGAACGGTCCGAGGTACTGCAGGAGCCCGATGGTGGTGAGCGACAGCCGGGTGGCGGCGGCCCCGAACATGAGCAGCGGGATGGCCGTGACCACACCGGTCCCGACGAGCAGCGTCGCGTTCGCGGCACCCGCGTGGCCGAAGGTCAGGTCGCCGCGCAGCTGGAGGACGACCAGGAACGCCACGGCCACGGGCGCCAGGATGAGCGTCTCCATGCCGAGCCCCTCGAAGGCCCCGAGCGAGGCCCGCTTCTTTAGGAACCCGTAGGTCGCGAACGAGCCCGCGACCAGGAGCGCGATCCAGGGGAGGCGCCCGTAGTCCACGGTGAGCACGACCACGGCCACGAACCCGATGCCGACGGCGGCCCACTGGGCGGGCCGCAGGGTCTCCTTGAGCACGAACACGCCGAGGAGCACGGTGACCAGCGGGTTGATGAAGTAGCCGAGCGACGTCTCGATGACGTGCCCGTTGGTGACGCCCCAGATGAACCCGCCCCAGTTGAGCGCGATCGTGACCGACGCGAGCGCGAGGAACAGCATGAGCGTGCGGTCACGGGCGATGTCGCGGAAGCGTCCCCAGCGTCGGGTCGCGGCAATGAGCACGAGCACGAAGACCAGCGACCACACGATGCGGTGGGCCAGCACCTCCAGCGGTCCGGCCGGCTCGAGCAGCGGCCAGTACAGCGGGAACAGTCCCCAGCAGAGGTACGCGCCGATGCCGTAGGGGAGCCCGCTGCCCTCTCGAGGCGCCGTGGTGGTGGGGGTGTCCTGCTGCGTCACCGTCCGAGCGTAGGCCCGGTCCGGTCCGAGTCGATGCGACGGGCCGTCCGGCCGGACGCGCACGGGGGTGGGCGATCGTCCACGATGGTGTCCATGACGTCGACACCACGCTGGTTCACCGACACCGACGAGAACCACTCCACCTGGTACCGCGACCGGTTCCGCGAGCTGGCGGCCGAGGGTGCCGACCTGGAGGGCGAGGCGCGGCTCGTCGACGCGCTGAGCCCGCGCGGCTCCCGGGTGCTCGACGCCGGGTGCGGTGCCGGACGTCTCGGCGGGACCCTGCACCGGCGGGGGCACGACGTCACCGGCGTCGACGCCGACGAGGTGCTGGTCGCCGAGGCGCAGGCCACGCACCCCGGGCCTCGCTGGCTGGTCGCCGACCTCGCCGGGCTCGACCTCGGCGAGACGTTCGACGTCGTGGTCACCGCCGGCAACGTGATGGTCTTCCTGGCGCCGGGAACCGAGCGACAGGTGGTGCAGCGGCTCGCGAGCCACGTGAACGACGAGGGGGCGCTGGTGCTCGGCTTCCGCCTCGACTGGCACTACGGCCTGCCCGACCTCGACGCCGACCTCGAGGCCGCCGGCCTCGCCGTGGAGCAGCGGTTCGCCACGTGGGACCTGCGGCCGCTCACGCCTGCGTCCGACTTCGCGGTGACGATCGCCCGGCGGCCCGCCTAGCGGTCTACGCTGCGGTCGTGGTGATCGACGGACGGGACGTGCTCGCAGCGGGGGAGTTCCAGGCGTACGACACCAGCCACGTGACGGTGCTCGTGCTGTTCGCCGTCGGCCTGGTGCCGATCGTGCTGCTCGGCCGGCGGGTGCGCGGAACGGCAGGGGAGGCCACGACGAGCCGCGTCCTCGCCGTCGGCATCGTCGCCGTGACGGTGCCCCTGCAGGTCCTGCAGCTGCTGCCGGCGGAGTGGAACCCGCGCACGTCGTTGCCCTTCCAGCTGTGCGACCTGGCCTGGATGTTCGCGGTGCACGCCTTGTGGACGCGTTCTCGTCTCACGTCGACCGTCACCTACCTCTGGGGCCTCACTCTCACGACGCAAGGCATGGCCACGCCCGACCTCGCCTCCGCCTGGCCCGAGCCGAGGTTCGTCATGTTCTGGGCGATGCACCTGCTCATCGTGTGGGCCGCGGTCTACCTCGTCGTCGGGCTCGGTGTGCTGCCGACGTGGTCGACCTACCGCCGCACGGTCGTGATCACGCTCGTCTGGGCGGCGTCGGTCTTGGTCTACAACACGCTCGCCGACACCAACTACGGCTACCTCAACGGCAAGCCGAGCCGCGCCTCGCTGCTCGACGTCCTGCCGGCGTGGCCCTGGTACGTGGCGGTCGAGATCGCCGTGGTCGCCGCAGTCTGGGCTCTGCTGGTGTGGCCGTGGACGCGCGCCCCCACCGGCACCCTCGCCGGCGCCGCGCGCCCTGCATGAGAAGCCTCTCACCGTCGCGTCATGCCGCTCTCACGCACGGGGCCTTGCATGGGGACCACACCAAGCCCCCGAGGAGAAC
>NZ_LMMY01000009.1:86640-89929 GCF_001422865.1 Aeromicrobium sp. Leaf272 | reverse complement strand
CCGCCTGCGGCTCCGACGACGCCGATGACGACGTCGTCCCCGCCGCCACCTCGTCCGCGCAGTCCACCGAGAGTGCGCCGACGTCGGAGAGCCCGTCGGCCGGGTCCACGAACGGCGGTGACGGTGACGACGTGACCGACGCCGACCTGCGCGGCCAGCTCGAGAAGGTCGCCCTCGACGAGGTCGGCCAGGGTCGCGTGACCGACGTCGAGCGCAGCGACGACCGCGACCACGCCTACGAGGTCGAGGTCGACCTCGGCAACGACGACGACGTCAGCGTCGAGATCGCCGAGGACCTGTCGGTGGTCCGCGTCGACCGCTGACGCCGAAGGGGTGCGGCCGACCTCGACCGGGTGGTGCGTCCGTCAGCGGTAGTTGACGAACTGCACCGCGAAGTCGAGGTCGGCACCCTTCAGCAGCGCGATGACCTCTTGCAGGTCGTCGCGCTTCTTGCTGGTGACGCGCAGCTCGTCGCCCTGGATCTGGACCTTCACGCCCTTGGGCCCCTCGTCGCGGATGAGCTTGGAGACCTTCTTGGCCTGCTCGGTGCTGATGCCCTGGCTGAAGGTGCCGTTGATCTTGACGTCCTTGCCGCTCTGGCGCGGATCACCGGTCTCGAGCGCCTTGAGGCTGATGCCGCGCTTGACGAGCTTCTCCTTGAAGACGTCGAGCACGGCGAGAGCGCGCTCGTCGGCGTTCGCGGTGATCTCGATGCCCTCCTCGCCCTTCCACTCCAGCAGTGCGCCGGTGTTCTTGAAGTCGTACCGGGTGGAGATCTCCTTCATCGCCTGGTTGAGGGCGTTGTCGGCCTCCTGACGGTCGAGCTTGCTGACGATGTCGAACGAGGAGTCGGCCACGGTTCTCTCTCCTGTGCTGGCTGGGACGGCGAAGGGACGGGACCCGCAGGTCCCGCCCCTCAGACTAGGCGCTCGCCTCGAGTGCCCGCCGTGCCGTCCGTCGCCCCAGGCCGTGACGCAGCCCCGGCACCCCTGCCGGGCCGTCTGCCGCCCAGGGCCCGGCACCCCTGCCGGGTCAGGCCGCCAGGAAGTCGTCGATCTGCCCCATGGCGGCGCGCGCGCCCTCCTCGACCCCCATGTCGAGCACCTGCTGCAGGGCCTCGGCGGTCGGGTAGGTGGAGACGTAGGTGGCGCGGGTGCCGCCGTCGATCGGCTCGAAGCGGAAGCTGTTGGTCGAGGACGGCATGCTCTCGACGGGGTTCAGGTCCGCGTCGGCGAAGCCGTCCCGCACCTCGAAGCCGTGCGGGGCGTCGACGGAGACCACGTCCCAGTAGCCGCCGTACTTCTCGCCCTCCGGGCCGGTCATGTAGTAGGTGATGCGGCTGCCGGGCGTCAGGTCGTGGTCGACGAACGTCGCGGGGTGGGTCGGCGGTCCCCAGATCTTCTCCAGCTGGCGGGGGTCGGCGTAGATGCCGAACACGCGCTCGACGGGAGCGGCGAACTCGGCGGTGATGGTGATGGTGCGCTGGTCCAGGTCCTTCTGGACGTCGATGACGGGCATGTCACTTCTCCTGGGTGGTGTGGGTGGTGGTGTCGTGCTGCTCGGACGGTGTGGCGGATGGTGCGGTGGGTCGGGCGAGGAGGTCGTCGATCCGGGCGACGCGTCCGCGCCACACGGCCTCGATCTCGCCGAGCATCGAGGCGACGGACCGCACGGCCTCGACGTCCCCGCTCGCGAGGGCCTCGCGGCCGACCCGACGCTTGGTGACCAGACCGGCCCGTTCGAGCACCGCGACGTGCTTCTGCACGGCGGCGAAGCTCATCGGGTAGTGCTCGGCGAGCCGGCTCACGGAGTGCTCCCCGGCCAGCACGCGGCGCAGGATGTCGCGCCGGGTCCGGTCGGCCAGGGCGCCGAACAGGGCATCGGCCCGGTCGTCGTCCTGGCGATCACTCATGACCACAACCTACAACTAGATGGTTGTAGGTTGTCAACCCCGTGGACGGCATGGATGCGGTTGGGCCGCGCAGGCCCCTCTGCGGTATGGTTTCTCGTCGTTGCCCGTCTCGGCGGGCAGCATCCCTGGCAGGTTGCCCGAGCGGCCAAAGGGAGCTGACTGTAAATCAGCCGGCATTGCCTTCGCAGGTTCGAATCCTGCACCTGCCACAGCGTGAGAGAGTCGCTGGAACCGACGGGCCTCGTCGGGCGAGAGCCCGGCGGGGCCCGTTCTTCATGATCGAGCTCCACCCGCTGCGGGCGGCTCAGTGATGGGGAAGCGCAGCGAAGCGCCGACGGTACGAGGTCGGCGTGGTGCCGTAGGCGTCGGTGAAGCGCTGGCGGAACGTGACGACGCTGCCGAAGCCGCACCGCCGCGCGACCGACGCGACCGGCAGGTCGGTCCGCTCCAGGAGTCGGCGCGACTCGTCGAGGCGGCGTCCGGACAGCCACCGCGCGGGGCTCGCGCCGGTGGCCTCGGTGAAGCGACGGGTGAAGTTGCGGGTGCTCATCCGTGCGTGGTCGGCCATCGCCTCGACGGACATCCGCTGGTCCAGGTGCTCGATGGTCCACGCGATGGTGTCACCGAGCTGTCCGACGCCGTCGGGCTCGGGCATGGGGCGAGCGATGTACTGCGCCTGCCCGCCCTCGCGGTGGGGTGCGACGACGAGGTGCCGGGCGAGGGTCGTCGCCGCCTCGGAGCCGAGCTCGCGTCGGACGACGTGCAGGCAGGCGTCGATGGCCGAGGCCGTCCCGGCCGAGGTGAGCACGTCGCCGTGGTCGACGTAGATCGCGTCGGCGTCGACGTCGACGTCGGGGTACCGCGCCGCCAGGTCCTCGGCGGCGCCCCAGTGGGTGACCGAGGACCGTCCGTCGAGCACCCCCGCTCCGGCCAGGGGGAACGCACCCAGGCACAGCCCCACCAGGCGAGCACTCCGCCAGGCCGCCTCCCGGATCACCGTGGCCACGGTGTCGTCGGCCGGGCGCAGGTCGGCGTGCCACGAGGGGAAGACGAGCAGGTCGGCGTCCGTCGTCGCGTCGGGACCGGCCAGGTCGCCGAGGGAGACTCCCTCCGCCGTCATCACGCGGGCCTCGCTGCTCCAGACCGTGGTGCGCCAGGAGGAGTCGAGGCCGAGCCGCGCGACCTCGGCGAAGACGGTCGTCGGCACGGAAAGGTGGAACAGGCTGATGCCGTCGAAGGCGTGGACCGCGATCCGCATGATTGTCCTGGAAGCATCGATAGGTGGCGTTCGGGCCACTCACGGTACCTGGCCCCCACCCCGAGGATGGAGGTCCACCCGGACGAACCAAGGAGCACCATCGTGACCGCCACCCGCCG
>NZ_LMMY01000009.1:75826-86607 GCF_001422865.1 Aeromicrobium sp. Leaf272 | reverse complement strand
CCCGAGCCATCGACGTCGCCGTCGAGCTCGACGTGCCGGTCCTGGTGCTCCAGCACGAGCTGCCGGAGGGTTCGCCCGTCTTCGCGGTCGGCTCGAAGGGCTGGGAGCTGCACCCGGAGGTCGAGCGCCGCCTGAGGCCGGAGTTCGGCCGCGCCTCGAAGGTCCACGGCAGCGCGTTCAGCGCCGACGGTGTCACCGAGTGGCTCGCCGACCGGCAGGTCGACACGATCACGATCGTCGGCTACATGACCAACAACTGCGACCTCGCCACGGCCGCCGACGCAGAGACGCGGGGCATCGCCGCCGAGGTGCTGTCGGACGCGACCGGGGCCATCCACCTCGCGAACGAGGCGGGGAGCGCGTCGGCCGAGCAGGTGCACTCGACGCTGATGGTGCTGCTCAACTCCAACTTCGCCGCCGTCGGGACCACGGACGACTGGGTCGAGGCCGCCCGGGCGGGCACCGCGCTGCCGAAGAGCGACCTCGGCACGTCTGCTCTCCAGGGCCGGGAGCGCTTCAGCGGCTGAGCGCCACGCGTCCCGCACGACGAGACGCCCCTCGCCGGTCGGCGAGGGGCGTCTCGTGCGCTGGTGACCCCCAGGGTCGCGCCCCGAGCCGGACCCGTCAGGTGGGTCCGAGCCCCGCGTGTCCACACGGCGGGTCGGGGCGCGACGCCGGGAGCCACCGGGTCGCGGGGTGGGATCAGATGATCCCGGCCTGCTTCAGGGCGAGGCTGATCTCGCCCTGCGCCTCGGGGGCGAGGTCGAGCAGCGGAGGGCGGACGGCGGCGTGCTCGAGCTTGCCGCGCTCCACGAGGGCCAGCTTCAGCGCCACGGTGCCCTCCATGTGCGAACCGCGGTGGTAGACGTTCTTGGTCACCGGGAGCAGCGCGTCGTGGAGGGCGCGGGCCGCGGGGTAGTCGTGCGCCTTGCCGGCGGCGATGAGCTCGACCAGCAGCTCGGGGGCGATTCCTCCGTAGCCGACGAGCAGACCGTCGACGTCGAACATCGTGTGGAGCAGATACTCGTCGTGGCACGAGAGGATCTGCAGGTCGGGCAGCTCCTGGCGCAGGACGGGGATCTCGGTGTCCCAGCGGCGCATGTTGCGCACACCGTTCTTCGTCGCGAAGACGCCGGGCTGCGCGCCGATCTCGAGCTGGGTCTGCAGGTCGTAGGAGGCCTTGGTCGCATCGGGGTACTGGAACAGGATGAGCGGCAGGCCCGACTCCTCGTGCACGATGCGGTAGCGCTCCTGCGGGGCGCCCTGCTGGTAGCCGAAGCGGAGCCAGCCGTGCGAGGGGTACAGGAGTCCGGCGCTGGCGCCGGCGTCGACGGCGCGCTTGGCCTCGAGACCCGCGACCTTGTCGCCCTCGCCGGTGATGCCGGCGATGACCGGCACGTCGCCGGCGTTCGCGACGGCCACCTCGATGACCTTCACCTGCTCCTCCTGCGTGAGGTAGGTGCCCTCGCCCGCGTGGCCGAGATAGACCAGGCCGGTGATGCCGGGGATGGAGGCGTACCAGCGGGTCAGTGACGCCACGGCGTCGTAGTCGACCTCGAGGTCGCGGGTGAACGGGGTGACGGGGGCCGGGGTGAGGCCGCGGAGATCGAGCGTCATGGTGGGTCCTCTTCGAACGGGTCGGTCGTGGTTACGGAACGTTCGCGGGAACGTTCCCACAACGAGTGTGCGTGACCCCGGTCACCGTGTCAAGGGCCAAGCGACGTCGACCCGGGATCGATCGGGACGGCCTCTGCGAACGCCGTCGGCCCCGCTCCTCGAGAAGGAGCGGGGCCGACGGCGGCGTGCTGCGCAGCGGGTCAGAGCACGATCGTGAGCAGTCGGTAGCAGAGCGCGAAGATCGCCACGAGCCCCACCAGCCCGAGCGCGTTCTGCCACCACCGGTTCACGTAGCGACCCATCAGGTCGCGGCGCGTGGTCATGACGAACAGCAGGAGGCCGAGCAGCGGTGCGACGATCACCGTGAGGGCCTGTGCCGTGATGATCAGCTCCACGGGTGAGCCGTTCGAGACGAGCGTGATCATGAGCCCGAAGGCCAGCACCGCGAGCATGCCGAGCTTGACGCTCACCCGGTCCATCGTGTTGCCGCGTCCGAGGCCGTCGGAGAGCAGCGTGCCGCCGGCCGTCGCGTTGGCGACCATCGACGAGAACGCAGCGGCGGAGAAGCCGAGCCCGAACAGCGTGGCGCCGAGCTCGCCCGCGACCGGACGGAGGACGTTTGCCAGCTCGGGGAAGGTGGCGGCGCCGGTGCCGGTGTTCTGCAGCGCGGCGGCCGCGGTGACGATGACGAGGGCCGTCATGATGCCGGGCGCCAGGATGCCGGGGATCGTGTCCGCGATCGTCGTCGTGCGGTAGTCCTCGGCCTTCAGACCCCGCTCGCGCGAGGCGTACCCGGTGAAGAACGCGGCGTTGATCGAGAAGTTGGTGCCCACGAGGGCGATGATCAGCAGGCCCGCGTCGGAGGGGATGGTCGGGAAGAGGCCGTCGGCCGCGGCGACCCAGTCGGGCTTGGACAGGAAGGCGCCGAGCACGAAGCCGATGCCCATGAGCACGACCAGCCCGAGCATGGCGCGTTCGAAGAGCTTGTAGTAGTTGGGTGCCCAGGCCACGGCCCCCACGACGACGGTGCAGCCGATGGTCCAGAGGGTGGGGGAGCCCCCGAACAGCATCGAGAAGCCCAGGCCCGACCCGACGGCGTTGCCGACCGAGAAGCAGAGGCTGATGAGGAAGACGCCGATGCCGGCGGCCGTCCCGACCGGGCGGCCGAGTCGGTCCTTGATCGTCTGCACGAGGGAGCCGGGGGAGACGATGGCCAGGCGCACGCTCATGTCGGTGAAGACGATCATGAGGAGCGTCGAGACGGCGATGACCCAGATGAGGGCGTATCCGTGGGCGCTGCCGGCCTGCACGGCCGACGCGAGGTTGCCGGGTCCGAACTGCCAGGCCCCGGCGATGAAGCTGGGTCCCATGAGGGCGAGCGTGGCGGCGAGCCCGCGGCGTGAGCGGCGGGATCGGTCCGAGCGGGGTCCCGCCTGCTCGGCGGTGGCGGGGGCGGTGTCAGTCATGGTCGTCCTTCTCTGTCTATCCCACGGGGGCTCGTTCGTGTGGGCAGTCCGGTCGGTCCGGGCGGTGTCCTCGTGGTGGACGGACGTCGTCGGTGTGTGGCTGCGGAGTGTGACAACGTTCACGGGAACGTTCCCATCGTGTGTGACGGGGACCACGCTGTCAACCGTTTCGGGCGAGCGTCTTCGGGAGCGGGCAGGTGGGTGCGAGCACCGTGTGCGCCTATGCTGGCCAGCACCCGGCCCGTCGATCAGAGGAGGACAGCGTGACCGAGACGCCCGTGCGTCCCCCCACGATCCTCGACGTCGCGCGCGAGGCAGGCGTCTCGAAGTCGACCGTGTCGAGGGTGCTCGACGAGCGACTGCCGCCGTCGGGCAGTCCGGCCGCGGAGCGCGTCCGCGAGGCCGCGCGACGGCTCGGCTACCGACGCGACCGCTTCGCCTCCGCGCTGCGACGCCAGCAGACCCGCACTATCGGCGTGCTGGTGCCACGGCTCACCGACACGGTGATGGCCATGACCTTCGAGCAGCTGGCTGCGGCGTGCGCCCGCCGCGGTCAGTTCGCCATCGTCGCCACGACCGACGACGACCCGGCCGCCGAGGCCGAGGCCGTCGAGCAGCTTCTCGACCAGCGGATCGACGGCCTGGTGCTCACGACCGCGCGCCTCGACGACGACGTGACGTCGGGGCTGCGTGGGCACGGGGTGCCGGTGGTGCTGGCTCTGCGCTCCGACGGAACCACCCCGTCGGCCACCGGTGACGACGAGCTCGGTGGCTACCTCGCCACCCGGCACCTGCTCGACCTCGGTCATCGGCGCATCGCCCTGGTGGCCGGGCCCTCGTTCGCCTCGAGCGCGGTCGGTCGTCAGGCGGGCTTCCGGCGCGCGATGGCCGAGGCCGGGGTGACGGACGTCGACGACCTGGTGCACGAGTCGGCGTTCAGCATGGAGTCCGGCGAGCTGGTCGCGCGCGAGGTGCTCGCGGCACGCGACCGGCCGACCGCGGTGTTCGCGGTCAACGACAACACGGCCATCGGCGTGCTCGCGGCGGCCCAGGCACTGGGTCTCTCGGTGCCCGAGGACCTCTCCGTGGTGGGCTACAACGACGTCCCGGTCTCGGCCCGCCTGCCCCGTCCGCTCACGACGGTGCGCGTGCCGTTCGACCAGATCGCCGCCGCCGCGCTCGAGCTGCTCGACGAGGCGCGTGCCGGAGCGTCGCCGCGGCACGTCACCGTCGCCCCCACGCTCATCCCGCGCAGCACGTCGGCGCGTCCGCCCCGCTGAGGTTCACGGCAGGCGGTTCAGGCTGCGGACCTGGCGGTCGAACGCCGCCTGCGGGGCGAGCCGACGCAGGACGGACACCCGCCGCGCGAGGGGGCCCGCGGGGTAGCGGACGCGAGGTCGGCGGTCGGTGGCCGCCTTCGCGACGACGTCGGCGACGACGGCCGGATCGTCGGCACCGCGCATGGCGCCGGCGAGCACGTCGGCCGCAGTGGCCCGCTGCGCGTCGTACCCGGTGAGGGGTCGGTCCGGAGCGAGGGCGCTGCCCTCGAAGGACGTGCTGGTGTAGGCGGGCTCCACCAGCAGCACACGCACCCCGAGGGCGCGGACCTCGTGGTCGAGCGACTCCGAGTAGCCCTCGAGCGCGTGCTTGGTGGCGGAGTAGACCGCCATGAAGGGGGCGGGCATCAGGCCCAGCACCGACGAGACGTTGACGACCCGTCCGCTGCCGCGTCCGCGCATGTGCGGAAGCACGGCGTTCGTCATCCGGATGGCACCGAGCACGTTGACGTCGAACACTTTCGCGGCCTGCTCGGCCGAGCTCTCCTCGGCGGCGCCGAGCAGCCCGATGCCGGCGTTGTTGACGAGGACGTCGATCCGTCCGAACCGGTCGAGCACGTCCTGCACGAGTGCGCTCGCCGACGTGTCGCTGGTGACGTCGAGCGGCAGGAGCAGCATGCCGTCGGTGTCGGGTTCGCCGCTGCCGCGGCGGCTGGTGCCGACGACGACGAACCCGCGGGCTGCGAGCGCCCGGGCGGCGGCCTGGCCGATGCCCGACGACGCACCGGTCACGATGGCGACGGGGCGTGCTTCGTTCATGTGGTCCTCCGTGGTGGGGGTGAGGGAGTCACGCGTCGAGGCGTGCCGTGCCGTCGGCGGGCTCGTCCTCGGCGTCGAGGGGGTCGTAGCGGTCGCCGGGCAGGGCCAGGAGTCCTGCGGCGGCGCCAACGAGGCACAGCACGCCGACGACGACGCACGCCAGCTCGAGGCCGTCGAGGAACGACGCGTCGACCACCGCGGACAGGCCGGGGACCTGGGACGCGGCGACGTCGGCGAACCCGACGGAGTCGGCGGCCCGGTCGAGGACCGTCCCCTCGACGCGCCCCTCGAGGGCCGAGCGGAGCGCGTCGGCGTACCGGGAGGCGAACATCGAGCCCACGACGGCGACGCCCAAGGTGCCACCGAGCTCGCGGGTCGCGTCGTTGACGGCCGAGCCGACCCCGGCGCGGGCGGGCGGGAGCACCTGCATGATCGACTCCGTGGCCGGCGTGCTGACCAGTCCGATCCCGATGCCGAGCATGAGCATCTGCGGCACGACGACGGTCGGGTAGTCCACGTCGGCCGGGATCTGGGAGATCCAGAGGAAGGCGCCACCCAGCAGGGCGAGCCCGGGCGCGACGACGAGCTTCGTGCCGATGCGCGGTGCCAGCTGGGCGCCGACGATCGAGGCGACCGCCAGGGAGAGGGCCACGGGCAGGAAGCGCAGGCCGGTCTCGAGCGGCGTGTAGTCACGGATGAACTGGAAGAACTGCGTGATGAGGAAGATGAAGCCGAAGAGCGCGAAGAAGGCGATCGTGACCGCCGCGCAGGCGGCGCTGAACCGGCGGTCGAGGAACAGCGTGACGTCGATCATGGGGTGCTCCACCGCCCGCTCGATCGCGATGAACGCGGCGATCAGCGCCGCGGCGCCGGCGAACCCGGTCAACGTCTCGATGCTGCGCCACCCGTGCTCGGGTCCCTCGGTGATCGTGTAGGTCAGCGTGCCCAGGGCGGCGACGGAGACGGCGAAGCCGTACCGGTCGATGCGCGGCACCGACGGGTCGCGTGACTCCGGGACGAACGCGATCGCCATGCCCATGGTGGCGACGGTCAGGGGCACGAGCGCCCAGAAGACGCTGTGCCAGGAGTAGTGCTCGAGCAGGATGCCGCCGACCACGGGCCCGATGGCGACGCCGACGCCGACGGAGGCGCCCCACAGACCGAGCGCGGACGCACGTGCGCGCCGTTCGGTGAAGGTGTTGGCGATGATCGACAGCGTCGTCGGGAAGATCACGGCGGCGAAGACGCCCATGGCGAACCGGAGGGCGATCAGCTGACCGCTGCTGTCGACCAGCGCGGCGGCGCCGCTGCTCAGTCCGAAGCCGGCGAGGCCGAGGACGAGGGCGGGCCGACGACCGAACCGGTCCGACAGGCTGCCCATCGCGAGCACGAGGGAGGCGAAGGCCAGGTTGTAGCCGTCGACGATCCACAGCAGGTCACGCGTGCCGGCGTCGAGCTCGTCCGCGAGCGACGGCAGCGCGATGTTCACGATCATCGTGGAGAGGTTGATCGTCAGCGTCGCGAGGCACACGGTGAGCAGGATCAGGGACTTCCGGGGCATGCGCGCTCCTCGAAGTTGATGGCGTCAACATCGAGCATGAGGGCTAGTGTTGTCGCTGTCAACATTAGAGCCGTCCTTCGCTAGGGTGGTGCCATGGCGTCCCCCGCGTACCACCACGGCAACCTGCGCGAGGCACTCGTCGACGCCGCGGTCGACGCCGCCCGCGAGCGAGGTGCCGACGGCCTGGCGCTGCGCGACCTCGCGCGCCGGGTGGGTGTCTCGCACAACGCCGCCTACCGGCACTTCGCCAATCGCGACGACCTGGTGGCGGAGGTCGCGGGCCGTGTCATGGACCGCCTGGTCGAGACGATGCAGCGGCGCTGGGCCGACGTCGACACCGACGATCCCGTGCTGCGGGCGCGCCGTCGCCTCGCGGCGGTCGGACGGTCGTACGTGGAGTTCGCCGTGGGCGAGCCCGGCCTGTTCTCGCTGGCGTTCTCCAGCGTGGCGGTCTCGACGGACCTGGAGGGAGCCGGTCCCTACCTGCTGCTGGGCCAGGCCCTGGACGAGCTGGTCGAGGTCGGGTTCCTGTCGGCACAGGCTCGCCCGGGTGCGGAGATCACGTGCTGGTCCGCGATGCACGGGTTCTCCGTGCTCGCCGTCGACGGCGCCGTGCGCGGTGCGTCCGACGCTGAGCGGGAGGCCGCTCTGGAGACCGTGCTCACCGCGATCGACCGGTCGTACGGAGCGACGACCGGCACCGAGACGCGCGCCGGCGACCTGCTGCCGTAGCCGTCGTACCTCGTGAGGACTCCCGAGGCGCGGGGTCAGGCGGGCCAGTCGACGCTGAGGTACTGCGTCTCGGTGTACTCCTCGAGGCCCTCGCGGGCGCCCTCGCGGCCCAGACCGCTCTGCTTGACGCCGCCGAACGGGGCCGACGGGTCGGAGACGAGGCCGCGGTTCACGCCGACCATGCCGGCGTCGAACGCCTCCCCGAGCCGGATCGCTCGCTGCAGGTCGCGCGAGAAGACGTACGCGGCCAGGCCCATCTCGCTGGCGTTCACGAGCCGGAGCAGCTCCTCGTCGTCGTGCCACGTGACGATCGGGGCCACGGGACCGAACAGCTCGTGGTCGAGGATCGCGGCGTCGGCCGGGACGTCCACGAGGACCGTCGGCGCGAAGAAGTGGCCGGGTGCGTCGGGCAGCTCGGCGCGGTGGCTGACGCGCGCGCCGGCCCGCACCGCCTCGTCCACCACGCGGCCCAGGGTCTCGACCGCCGTGGTGGAGATGAGGGGGCCGACCGTGGCGCCGCCGCGTGCCGGACCGACCGACAGCCGCTCGACCTCGGCGCCGAGGCGCTCGACGAAGGCGTCCACGACGTCGGCGTGCACGTAGAAGCGGTTCGCCGCCGTGCAGGCCTGGCCGCCACCGCGGAACTTCGCGACCATCGCGCCGGCCACGGCCGCGTCGACGTCGGCGTCGTCCGCTACGACGAACGGGGCGTTGCCGCCCAGCTCCATCGACGCGTTCACGACGCGCTCGGCGGCCTGGCCCAACAGGATCGAGCCGACGCGGGTGGACCCGGTGAACGAGATCTTGCGGATCCGCGGGTCGGCGAGCCAGTGGCCCACGACCCCGGCGGCGTCGGTCGTCGGCACCACGTTCACGACACCGTCGGGCACGCCGGCCTCGGTCAGCAGACGGGCGACGGCCAGGGCCGTCAGCGGCGTCTCGGCGGCGGGCTTCAGCACCACCGTGCAGCCGGCTGCGAGGGCCGGCGCGATCTTGCGCGTGGCCATCGCGGCCGGGAAGTTCCACGGCGTCACGAGCGCGGCCACGCCGACGGGTCGGTGCGTCACGATCGTGCGCGTGCCGCCGGCGGGGGAGGAGCCGTAGTCGCCGTGAGGGCGCACCGCCTCCTCGGCGAACCAGCGAAAGAACTCGGCGGCGTAGACGACCTCGCCGCGCGCGTCGGTGACGGACTTGCCGTTCTCGCTGACGATGAGGTCGGCCAGCCGGTCGGTGTCGCGGATCATCAGCTCGAACGCTCGGTGCAGCACCACCGACCGCTGGCGCGGCGACGTGCGACGCCACGCCACGAACGCGTCCGCGGCGGCGTCGACGGCCGCGGTGGCGTCGCCCAGGTCGCCGTCGGACACCTGGGCGACGACCGAGAGGTCGGCCGGGTCCACGACGTCGAAGTGCCCCGAGCCCCCGGCCCGCCAGACGCCACCCACGAGCACGCCACGGGTCGGGTCGAGGGCCTCGACGTGGGCGGACGTGACCTGCACGCTCATCGGGTCTGCCCGGACCGCGGCGCGGCCGCGAAGGCCGCCTCGAGCACGTCCAACCCCTCGTGGAGCAGGTCGTCACCGATGGCCAGCGGCGGGAGGAAGCGCAGCACGTTGCCGTAGGTGCCGCAGGTCAGCACGATGACGCCCTCGGCGTGGGCGGCCGACGCCACGGTCTTCGCGAGGTCGGGGTCGGGGTCGGTCGTGCCCGGCTTCACCAGCTCGACGGCGATCATCGCGCCACGGCCGCGCACGTCACCGAGTCGGTCGTCGCGCGCCTGCAGGGCTCGGAGCCGCTCCGTCATGAGCGTCCCCACCTCGCGGGCCCGCTCGACGAGCCCCTCGGCCTCGATGGTCTCGATCGCGGCCAGCGCGGCGGCGCAGGCGAGCGGGTTGCCGCCGTAGGTGCCGCCGAGCCCAGCGACGTGCGCGGCGTCCATGATCTCGGCGCGGCCCGTCACCGCCGACAGCGGCAGGCCGCCGGCGATGCCCTTGGCCGTCACGATCAGGTCGGGGACCACGCCCTCGTGGTCGCAGGCGAACAGGTCGCCCGTGCGCGCGAAGCCGGTCTGCACCTCGTCGGCCACGAACACCACGTCGTTCGCGCGGCACCACGCGGCCAGCGCGGGGAGGAAGCCCGGCGCCGGCTCGATGAAGCCACCCTCGCCCTGGACGGGCTCGATGACGATCGCGGCCAGGTTGGCGGCCCCCACCTGCTTCTCGACCACGTCGAGCGCGCGGGCGGCCGCGGTCGCCCCGTCGAGGTCGCCGTCGCGGAACGGGTAGGAGAGCGGGGCGCGGTAGACCTCCGAGGCGAACGGTCCGAAGCCGTGCTTGTACGGCATCGACTTCGCGGTCATGGCCATCGTCAGGTTCGTGCGGCCGTGGTACGCGTGGTCGAAGACGACGACGGCCTGCCGCTTCGTGTGGGCGCGGGCGATCTTGACGGCGTTCTCGACCGCCTCGGCGCCGGAGTTGAACAGGGCGGTGCGCTTGTCGTGGTCGCCCGGGGTGAGCCGGTTGAGTGTCTCCGCGACGGCCACGTAGCCCTCGTAGGGCGTGACCATGAAGCACGTGTGCGTGAACGCGGCGACCTGCTCCTGCACGGCCGCCACGACGCGCGGCGCACTGTTGCCGACCGTGGTCACGGCGATGCCGGACCCCAGGTCGATGAGGCTGTTGCCGTCGACGTCCACGACGATGCCGCCCCCGGCCTCGACGGCGAAGACGGGCATGGTCGTGCCCACGCCGGCGGCGACCGCGGCGTGCTTGCGGGCCATCAGCTCGCGCGAGCGCGGTCCGGGCAGCTCGGTGGCCAGGTGGCGCTTCTGGACGACGGGCGGTCGCACGGACATGGGTTCCTCCTGGGACGCGGTGACCACGCCAGTCTCCCGCCGGTCACGTCATGCCGTCCAATGCCGATGTCGGATCAAGTCGATGCCTGACAGGCATATGGTGGGCGGATGGAGCTGCGGACCCTCACCTACTTCGTCGCTGTGGTCGACGCCGGGACCGTGAGCGCGGCGGCGGAACGCGTGCGGGTGACCCAGCCGTCGCTCTCGCGCCAGGTCCGCCAGCTCGAGCGCGACCTGGGTCTCGACCTGTTCGAGCGGCACGGCGGGCGGCTGGTGCTGTCCTCCGCTGGTCGCAGCCTGCTGCCGCTGGCCCGCGACGTCCTGGCCTCGGCCGACGCCCTGCGCACCGCTGCCCGGGTGCGGGCCGAGGGCGGTCTGGACCGCGTGACCATCGCCGCTCCCGCGACCACGCTCACCGACGTCGTGTCGCCCTTCCTCGCCAGCCTGGCCCCCGA
>NZ_LMMY01000009.1:70672-75765 GCF_001422865.1 Aeromicrobium sp. Leaf272 | reverse complement strand
GCCGACCTCGTGGTGACCACCCGCCGCCCGCGCCGACCGCTGCGCTCGGCGGCGCTTCCGGAGCTGCCGGTGTGGGCGTTCGTGCCGGCCGACCACCCGTGGGGCGACCGCGAAAGGGTCGGGCTCGCCGAGCTGCTCGAGCAGGTCGTGGTCACCGTGCCCCGGACGTTCGCCGCCCGGCAGGTGCTCGACGCGGTGGTCGAGCGCGAGCAGCGCTGGCCGGCGTCGCTCGTGGAGGCGAGCAGCGGCACCGTGGCGCAGGCGCTCGCCGCCGCTGGTCGCGGCGTGGCGGTGGTCTCCGACGACAGCCGGTACGGCCTGCACGGGGTGCGTGTCCGGGCCGGGGGAGCCGACCTCACGGTCCGGCTGTTCGTGGCCTGGTCCTCGACCCATCCCGCGCAGGAGACGCTCGCGGCCCTGGCCGACCGGTTGCGGACCTTCGTCGTGGACGCCTACCCGGGCGCGGGTCCCGCCTGATCCCAGTGCCCGGTGCCCTGCTGGGTCAGACCAGCACTGTGAAGGGCAGTCCCGGGCACGGGACCTGGGCCGTGAAGTCGCCGCGGTCGACCGGCTCGCCGGCGAACAGGTGCACGTGCGAGGACAGGACCACGCGGTCGTGGTCGTTCACGAGCGTCGCGTCGGCGGCGCGGAAGACCTCGAGCAGCGTCCGCTCGACGGTCTCGGCCAGCACGTCCGCCCCCATGACCCCGAGCATGCGTCCGTCCCGCTCCACCGGGACCGTCGAGGTGAGCATGAACTCGTCGGTGCACACGTAGTCGATGTAGGGACCGGTCACGTGCGACGCGTGGGTGCGCTGCGGGGTGCGGAACCACTCCTGGCGGCTGTAGTCCGTCGACTGCACGAGGGCGATGGAGTCGGGGATGAGCCCCTGGTCGTCGCCCTGCCACCACGCGAGCAGGTAGGTCTCGTCGGTGAGGATCCCCGGTGACACGACGAAGCCCGCGCCCACGGTGTGCGGGTCGGCGAGCACCTCGAGGGCGTGGGGGCGCGACGCGGTGAGCACCCGCGCGGCGTCGACGGGGCCGTCGAAGAGGGGGGCCAGGGCCTCGCCGCTCTCGCGCAGCGTCACCAGCAGCGGGTGGAACAGGTCCTCGACGGCCTGCACGCAGGCCGCGACCTGAGGGGGCACCTCGGTGCCGGGACCCGGGGCGGGGGCGTTCGGGGGTTGGGACATCGGACTCACCTGATCCTCGCGTGGAGCTCGGCGAGCTCGCCGAGCAGGCGTCGCACCCGGGCGCGCACCACGCGTCGGGCCTCGTTCCCGTCGTGGCTCGCGATGGCGGCGAGCAGGGCACCGTGGTGGTCGCGCAGGGCGGACTGCTGGTCCGCGTGCCCGAACCCGAGCCGCAGGAGCCCACCGAACTCCATCTCCAGGCGCATCACGTCGCGGGCCAGGTGGGCCGAGTGCGAGAGCGCCGCCACGGCGAGGTTGAGCTCGGTGTCGACGTGGCGCCACGTGGCCGCGTCGTCGGTGTCGTCGGGGGGCAGGATCGCCCGCAGGTCCTCGACCTCCTCGACGTTGGCCCGCTCGGCGGCCAGCTCGGCGCACCCGCTCAGCACGGTCGCGTAGTGGATGCCGTGGTCGGCGATGTCGACGCGGGTCATGGCAGCCACGCGACGCTCGAGGACGTCGTCGGTCGCGCCGACGGGGCGGGTGACGAACGAGCCGCCGCCGCGCCCGCGCGTGGTGGTGACGAGCCCCTGCGCGCGCAGCGACACGAGCGCCTCGCGCGCCGTGACCGTGGCGACGCCGAGCATGCTCGCCAGCTCGGACTCGCTGGGCAGTCGCTCCCCGTCCTCGAGGATCCCCGAGCGGATCGCCTGCGCCAGGCGCTGCTCCACGCGGACCGCGCGGCCGAGCTCGCCGATCGGCGCGAACACGGCGGTCCGCGCCCGGGTCGAGCGTCGACGGACGGCGGCCATGGATCTCCTCGTGTCCTCGGACCGGCCGGGCTGCCGGTGCGCACATGTTTACCGGATCGTGACACGAAGGTGTGGACATTTAACATCCAAGACCATATGTTTTGCGGCGGAAGGTGATCCGCACCACTCCTCCCGACCGTCAGGACGGACGGGGAGAATCCGTCGAAGGAGCCCGATGACCGGCACCGGCGCCACCCCCGCGATCCGACTGAGCGGCCTGCAGAAGCACTTCGGCGAGGTCCGGGCCGTCGACGGCGTGGACCTGGAGATCGCCGACGGCGAGTTCTTCTCGATGCTGGGTCCGTCGGGGTCCGGCAAGACCACGGTGCTGCGTCTCGTGGCCGGCTTCGAGCAGCCGACCGCGGGCTCGATCGAGCTCGGGGGCCGCGACGTCACCGGCTCGGCACCCTTCGAGCGCGACGTCAACACCGTGTTCCAGGACTATGCGCTGTTCCCGCACATGAGCGTGCTCGAGAACGTGGCCTACGGACTGCGGGTGCGCGGTGTCGACCGCCGCGAGCGCCGGTCCCGTGCGCTCGAGGCCCTCGAGACGGTGCGCCTGCAGCACGTGGCCGACCGTCGCCCCACGCAGCTCTCGGGCGGCCAGCGCCAACGTGTGGCCCTGGCCCGGGCCGTCGTGGTCCGCCCGAAGGTGCTCCTGCTCGACGAGCCCCTCGGCGCCCTCGACCTCAAGCTCCGCGAGCAGATGCAGGTGGAGCTCAAGCAGCTGCAGCGCGAGCTCGGCATCACCTTCGTCTTCGTCACCCACGACCAGGAGGAGGCGCTCACGCTCAGCGACCGGGTCGCCGTCTTCAACGAGGGGCGGATCGTGCAGCTGGGCAGCCCCCGGGACGTCTACGAGACCCCGGTCGATGAGTACGTCGCGTCGTTCGTCGGCACGTCGAACCTCTTCGACCCCGACGCCTCGCGCACCGTCCTCGGACGGGAGGGTCGCTACGCGCTGCGGCCGGAGAAGATCCACCTCGCGGCCTCCGGCATCGCCAGCGACCCGGTCGACGGTCGCGACAGCGTCCGCGGCGTCGTCGCCGAGACCATCTACCTCGGCATCGGTCGGCGCGTCGTCGTCGACACCGAGCAGGGCGCCCGCCTGGTCGTCCTCGAGCCCTCCACCGCCCTGGCGGCGGTCGAGCGGGGCGACGCCGTCGTCGCCTCGTGGCGCCACGACGACCTCGTGACGCTCACCTGATCCCCCCACCACACCCACAGAAGAGAACGGAATCCGAGATGATCCCCACGACCAGGAGAGGCCGCGTCGGCGCCATCGCCGCCGCCGTCACCTGCAGCCTCGCTCTCGCCGCCTGTGGCGGGGGCTCCGACGACGACGCCGCCACGGGTGCACCCACGAAGCTCGGCAAGACCGAGGGCCAGGTCTCGATCCTGGCGTGGCCCGGCTACGTCGAGGACGGCAGCAACGACCCCGACGCCGACTGGGTCACCTCCTTCGAGGAGGAGACCGGCTGCAAGGTCACGAGCAAGGTCTACGGCACGTCCGACGAGGCGTTCAACCTCGCCAAGTCCGGCGACTACGACGTCGTCGCCGCGTCCGGCGACCTCACGCTGCGCATGATCGCCGCCAAGGCGGCCGCCGAGGTCAACACCGACCTGGTGCCGAACTACGAGAAGGTCTTCGACTTCCTGAAGGACCAGGAGTGGAACACCGTCGACGGCAAGAACTACGGCGTCCCGCACGGCTACGGCGCCAACCTGCTCATGTACAACGCCGACGTCGTGAAGGACGAGCCGACGTCGTGGGACGTCGTGTTCGACAAGTCCTCGCAGTACAAGGGCAAGGTCACGGCCTACGACTCGCCGATCTACATCGCCGACGCCGCCATGTACCTCATGTCGACGCAGCCGGAGCTGAAGATCGAGAACCCCTACGCCCTCGACGAGAAGCAGCTGGCCGCCGCGGTCGACCTGCTCAAGGGCCAGCGCACCAACGTCGGCGAGTACTGGTCGGACTACCTCAAGGAGGCCTCGGCCTTCAAGACCGGCGACTCCGTGGTGGGCACCACCTGGCAGGTCATCGCGAACACGATCGACCAGGACAACGTCAAGGTCACGGTGCCGAAGGAGGGCGTCACGGGCTGGAACGACACCTGGATGATCGCCGCCAAGGCCAAGAACCCCAACTGCGCCTACAAGTGGCTCGACCACATCGAGGACCCGAAGACCAACGCGCAGGCCACCGAGTACTTCGGCGAGTCGCCGAACAGCGAGGAGGCGTGCGACTTCGCGAGCGAGGGCTTCTGCGAGACGTACCACGCCGGCGACAAGGCCTACTCGGACAAGATCTGGTACTGGCGCACGCCGATCGCCGAGTGCCTCGACGGCCGCACGGACGTCGAGTGCACCGACTACTCGGACTGGACCAAGGCCTGGACCGAGATCAAGGGCTGACGTGACCCAGTCGACCACGTCCGAGGTGGCCGTCCCGTCCCTGTCCGGGACCGGGGCGGCCACCCGCCGGGCCTCCTCCTTCCTCGCCACGCGGCCGCGGCTGAGGCTCGGGCTGTTCCTGACCGCGCCGCTGACGTGGCTCGTGCTCGTCTACGTGGTGGCGCTCTCGGCGCTGCTCGTGACGGCGCTGTGGTCGGTCGACAGCTTCACCGGTGAGATCGACCGCGGCCTCACCCTCGACAACCTGCGCGAGGTCGTCACCAACTCGCTCTACCGCACGGTCACGCTGCGCACGCTCGGTGTCGCGGCGCTGGTGACGGTCGTCGACGTCGCGATCGCGCTGCCGATCGCCTTCTACATGGCCAAGGTCGCGTCGCCGCGTGCCCGGCGTCTGCTGGTGGTCGCGGTCCTCACGCCGCTGTGGGCGAGCTACCTCGTCAAGGCGTTCGCCTGGCGGTCGCTGCTCAGCGAGGGCGGGCTCGTCGACTGGGTGCTGAACCCGTTCGGCGGCCAGACGCCCGGCTACGGGCTGACCGCCGTCGTGCTCACGCAGGCCTACATCTGGCTGCCGTACGTGATCCTGCCGATCTTCGCCGGCATGGAGCGCGTCCCCGACTCGATGCTCGAGGCTGCGGGCGACCTGGGCGCGTCGGCGGGCACCACCGTCCGGACCGTCGTGATGCCGCTGCTGCTGCCCTCGGTCGCCGCGGGCTCGATCTTCAGCTTCT
>NZ_LMMY01000009.1:66962-70636 GCF_001422865.1 Aeromicrobium sp. Leaf272 | reverse complement strand
CCTGCCGCTCGCCGCCGCGATCGCCCTCATCCCCATCGTCGTCATGCTCGGGTACCTCGCGGCGGTCCGCCGCACGGGCGCCCTGGACACCCTCTAGGAGCGCGTCGTGACCCTCAGTCCTCTCGCGCGACGTCTGCTGCTCGGCGTCACCGGCCTCGTGCTGGTGCTCATGTACGCGCCGCTGCTGGTCGTGGTGGCCAACTCCTTCAACCCCGACCCGTCGATGACGTGGCCGCCCGAGGGGTTCACCACCCAGTGGTGGGTGCGCGCGTTCCACAGCGCGGGCGCCCGCGACGCGGTGCTCACGAGCGTGCAGGTGGCGCTCGCCTCGACCGCCGTGGCGCTGCTGCTCGGCACGCTCATGGCCTTCGCGCTGCAGCGGTTCGCGTTCTTCGGGCGCAACACGGTGAACCTGCTCGTGATCCTGCCGATCGCCCTGCCCGGCATCGTCACCGGCGTGGCGCTGAACAACGCCTTCCGCGGGATCCTGGCCATCGAGCTGGGCGTGGCCACGCTGATCGTCGCGCACGCCACCTTCTGCATCGTCACGGTGTTCAACAACGTCATCGCCCGGCTGCGCCGCATGGGCGGCAACCTGGAGGAGGCCTCGGCCGACCTGGGCGCGGGCCTCTGGACGACGTTCCGACTCGTCACGTTCCCGCAGCTGCGCTCGGCGCTGCTCGCCGGTGGTCTCCTCGCCTTCGCGCTGAGCTTCGACGAGATCATCGTGACCACCTTCACGGCCGGGCCCGGCACCACGACCCTGCCGATCTGGATCCTCAACAACCTGTTCCGTCCCAACCAGGCGCCCGTGGTCGCGGTCGTGGCCGTGGTGCTGATCGTCGTCTCCGTGGTGCCGATCTGGATCGCGCAGCGCATCGCCGGCGAGGCGGAGACGGTTCGATGAGCGGCGCACCCGTGCCGCCGCTCGTCCCCGGGCCGAGGACCCGCGCACCGCGTAACGTCGGACTCCCGACCTCACGACCAGCCACCACCGTCCGCCCCTGATCGAAGGAGCCCCCGATGAGCCTCTACGCCGTCACGAACCCCGCTACCGGCGAGGTCGTCCAGGAGTACCCCACCGCCAGCGACGCCGACGTCGAGAACGCGGTCACGGCCGCGCACGAGGCGTTCCGCACGTGGTCGCGGTCCTCCACCGTGGCCGAGCGGGCCGAGCTGGTGCGCCGCGTCGGAGCGCTGCACCACGAGCGTCGCGACGAGCTGGCCGCCATCATCCAGCGCGAGATGGGCAAGCCGCTCGAGGAGTGCCTGGGCGAGGTCGACTTCTGCACCGCCATCTACGACTTCTACGCCGACAACGCCGAGGCGTTCATGGCCGACGAGCCGCTCGAGCTGCTCGAGGGCGAGGGATCGGCCGTCGTGAAGCGCACGGCCGTGGGCGTGCTGCTCGGCATCATGCCGTGGAACTTCCCGTACTACCAGATCGCCCGCTTCGCGGGCCCCAACCTCGCGACCGGCAACACCATCGTCCTCAAGCACGCACCGCAGTGCCCCGAGTCCGCCGCGGCGCTCGAGCGGATCTTCCTCGACGCCGGCTTCCCCGAGGGTGCCTACGTCAACGTCTACGCCACGAACGAGCAGGTCGCCGACGTCATCGCCGACCCGCGGGTCCAGGGCGTCTCGCTCACCGGGTCCGAGCGCGCCGGTGCGGCCGTGGCCGAGATCGCCGGTCGCCACCTCAAGAAGGTCGTCCTCGAGCTCGGCGGGTCCGACCCGTTCGTGGTGCTGGGCAGCTCCGACCTCGACGACACGGTCGACAAGGCCGTGGCGGCGCGGCTCGACAACACCGGCCAGGCCTGCAACGCGGGCAAGCGGTTCATCGTCGTCGAGGACCTCTACGACTCGTTCGTCGAGAAGTTCACCGCCAAGATGCTCGCGGCCGCCGAGGGCATCGCGCCGCTGTCGTCCGTCGCCGCGGCCGAGCGTCTGGCCGACCAGGTTGAGCGTGCCGTCGAGCAGGGCGCGCACCTGGAGAGCGCGGGGGAGCGCGACGGCGCCCACTTCCCGCCCGGCGTGCTCACGGGCGTGAAGCCCGGTGACGACGCCTTCCACGAGGAGCTGTTCGGCCCGGTGGGCATCGTGTTCAAGGTCGGGTCGGAGGAGGAGGCCGTGGAGCTCGCGAACGACACCCCGTTCGGTCTCGGCTCCTACGTGTTCACCGACGACGCCGACCAGGCCCAGCGGGTGGCCGACCGCATCGAGGCCGGCATGGTCTTCGTCAACGGCGTCGGCGCCGAGGGTGCCGAGCTGCCCTTCGGCGGCGTCAAGCGGTCCGGGTTCGGCCGCGAGCTCGGACGCTTCGGCATGGACGAGTTCGTCAACAAGAAGCTCATCCGCACGGTCGGCTGAGCGCCGCACCTCGACGAGGTGCCCGGTCCCGCGTCATGACCGGGGTCCTGCTCCGTCCCAGTAGGTGCCGGTCCCGCTCGGCAACAGGGCGGGCGGGGCCGGCACCCCGGGCCACGGCAGCGTCGCCGCGATGGGCGTGATCGGCCCGGACTAGGCTGGCGGCCGTGGCCTACGACGCGCTGTTCTCGACGGTCTTCGCCCGCATGGACCCCGAGGTCGCGCACGAGCAGGCGTTCCGGGCGATCCGGCTCGGGGGTCGCCTCGCCGCTCCGCTGACGTCGGTGCCCCCGGCGCCCCGCACCGTGATGGGGGTGGAGTTCCCGAACGCGTTCGGGCTGGCGGCGGGCTTCGACAAGAACGCCCGCGCCGTCCCGGGCCTGCTGGGGCTGGGCTTCGGGCACGTCGAGGTCGGGACGGTCACGGCGCGCCCGCAGCCGGGGAACCCACGGCCGCGCCTGTTCCGGCTGCTCGAGGACGAGGCGATCGTGAACCGGATGGGGTTCAACAACGACGGTGCGGCCGTGGTGGCGTCCCGCCTGCACCGGCTGCGCCGCACCCGTGCGGGTGCCGACGCGGTGATCGGCGTCAACATCGGCAAGACGAAGGTCGTGCCGGCGGCCGAGGCCGTGGCCGACTACGTGGAGAGCGCCCGCCTGCTCGCCCCCTACGCGAGCTACCTCGTGGTCAACGTCTCGAGCCCGAACACCCCGGGCCTGCGCGACCTGCAGGCCGTCGACTCGCTCCGGCCCATCCTCGAGGCCGTGGGCGACGTCACCGCCCGAGAGGGCGTTCCTCTGGTGGTCAAGATCGCGCCGGACCTCGCCGACGCCGACGTCGACGCGGTGGCCGACCTGGCTCTCGAGCTGGGGCTGGACGGCATCAGCGCCACCAACACGACGATCGCGCGCCCGGACTCGTTGCGCACGCCCCGGGCGACGGTCGACGCCGCGGGTGCCGGGGGCCTCTCCGGGCCGGTGCTCGCCGACCGGTCCACGGAGGTGCTGCGCCGCCTGAGGGGACGTGTGGGCGACCGGCTGGCCCTGGTCGGCGTCGGCGGCGTGACCACGCCGCAGGACGTCCGCGACCGCCTCGACGCGGGTGCGGACCTGGTGCAGGCGTACACCGGATTCGTCTACGGCGGGCCGCTGTGGCCGGCCCGTCTGGCCCGCGCTTCCAGGCTCTGAGCGACGTCGGCGGAGAAGGGGGACCCCCCGATTTCGTCCTGCGCCGACCATTGGGTACTGTTGGCTGTCGGCTTGCCCCTTTAGCTCAGTCGGCAGAGCGTTTCCATGGTAAGGAAAAGG
>NZ_LMMY01000009.1:61635-66912 GCF_001422865.1 Aeromicrobium sp. Leaf272 | reverse complement strand
GGTTAGAGCACACGACTCATAATCGTGGTGTCGCGGGTTCGAGTCCCGCCCCAGCTACCGAAGACCGCACGTGCACGGCATCACCCCCAGACCAGAAGAGGCAGACCAGTGGCGAGCAAGAGCTCCGACGTTCGACCCAAGATCACCTTGGCTTGCACCGAGTGCAAGGAGCGCAACTACATCACCAAGAAGAACCGTCGCAACGATCCCGATCGTCTCGACCTCAAGAAGTTCTGCCCGCGCTGCAAGACCCACCAGGTCCACCGCGAGACGCGCTGAGCCTCCCGCACCACCGTCACGAGACCCCCGGCCGCACGGCCGGGGGTCTCGTGCGTCCTGGTCCGGTGCGTCACCTCCTTCCCCTGACCGTGGGAGCGGGTCCTAGGCTCGACGCATGGATCTCGCGCAGCTGACCACCCTGCGCCTCGGGGGGCCGGCGCGCGACGTCGTCGAGGCCACCACCGAGCAGGAGCTCGTCGACGCGGTGCGGACGGCCGACGACGCCGGCGTCCCGCTCCTGCTGGTCGCGGGCGGGAGCAACCTCGTGGTCGGCGACGCCGGCTTCGAGGGGACCGTCGTGCTCGTGCGCACGACGGGGCGCCAGGTCGACGCCGACGCCTGCAGCGGCGCCATGGTCACCGTGCAGGCGGGGGAGTCGTGGGACGCGCTCGTCGCGGTGGCCGTCGAGTCCGGCTGGGTCGGGCTGGAGGCGCTGTCGGGCATCCCCGGGTCCGTGGGGGCCACGCCCATCCAGAACGTCGGTGCCTACGGCCAGGAGGTCGCGCAGACCATCGCCTCGGTGCGGGTCTACGACCGCGCCGAGCAGCGGGTGCGCACCCTGTTCGCCGTGGACTGCGGGTTCGGCTACCGGCACAGCCGCTTCAAGGCCGAGCCCGGCCGGTTCGTGGTGCTCGCCGTGGCGTTCCAGCTGCGTCTGGGCGACCTGTCCGCGCCCGTCGCGTACGCCGAGCTGGCCACCCGCCTGGGCGTCGACGTGGGCGACCGCGCCCCCCTGGCCGACGTCCGTGGGGCGGTGCTCGGGCTGCGGGCCGCGAAGGGCATGGTGCTCGACGCCGACGACCACGACACGTGGAGCGCGGGGTCGTTCTTCACCAACCCCGTCCTCGACGCCGACGCGGCCGGGCGTCTGCCCGAGGGGGCCCCGCGGTTCCCGCAGGCCGACGGAACCGTCAAGACGAGCGCGGCATGGCTCATCCAGGCCGCCGGGTTCGAGCGCGGTCACACGGTGGCCGGTGGGCGGGCCGCGGTCTCCTCCAAGCACACCCTGGCCCTCACGAACCGCGGCGACGCCACGGGCGAGGACCTGCTCGCCCTGGCCCGGGAGGTGCGCGACGGCGTGCGCGACGCCTTCGGCATCACCCTCGTGCCGGAACCCGTGCTCGTCGGCTGCACCCTCTGAGCCGGCCTCGCGGACGAACGGTTCGGGCGAGGGCCTCAGTACCCCGTGTCCGCGGAGAGCTGCAGGTGGGCCCGTACGGCGAAGCCCACCAGGACGAGCAGGCCGACGACGACCAGTGCCGTGGCGAGCGCGCCGAGGACCATGCCGGCCGTGGCCTGTCGGCGGCCGACCCACCGTGCAGGATCACGGTCGATCTCGCGACGCGTCGAGACCCCCAGGTGCCAGACGTACGGGCCGAGCAGGGCGGGCAGCACGAACACGGCCCCGACGAGGGACAGCAGGCCCAGCACGTAGGCCCGGTCCGCGCCGGGGTGGACGGTGGGCGCGGGGTGGTCGAGGTCCGGCACGTCGATGCCGCTCACGACGTCCGCCACCGGTCGACGTCGGCCAGGGCCGCAGCCTTGAGGTCGTCGGGGGCGTGCGAGCGGCGCAGCGACATCGCGGCGAGGTCGGCCAGCTCGTCGTCGCTGAAGTCCTGCGCGGCCCGCAGCACGTTGTACTGACCGGCCAGCCGCGAGCCGAAGAGCAACGGGTCGTCGGCGCCGAGCGCGACGTCGACGCCGGCCTCGACGAGGGTGCGCACCGGCACCTCCTCGAGCGTGGCGTACACGCCGAGCGCCACGTTTGAGGTGGGGCACACCTCGAGGGCCACGCCGGCCTCGGCGACCCGCTCGAGCACCGCCGGGTCCTCGCTCGAGCGCACGCCGTGGCCCAGGCGGGTGGGGTGCAGGTGGTCGAGGCACTGCGCCACGTGGGCCGGGCCGCGCAGCTCACCGCCGTGGGGCACGAGCGAGAGCCCGGCCCGCTCGGCGATCGCGAAGGCCGGGGCGAAGGCGGCCGTGTCGCCCCGCCGCTCGTCGTTCGAGAGCCCGAAGCCGACCACGCCGCGTCCGGCGTACTGCCCGGCGAGGCGCGCCAGCGTGCGGGCGTCGAGGGGGTGGCGGGTGCGGTTCGCGGCCACCACGACCGCCATGCCGGTGCCCACGCGCTCTCCGGCGTCACGGGCGGCGTCGATCACGAGGTCGGTGAAGGCGGTGATGCCACCGAACCGGGCGCCGTAGCCCGACGGGTCGACCTGGATCTCGGTCCACACCGCACCGTCGCGGGCGTCGTCCTCGGCCGCCTCCAGGACCAGGCGCCGCACGTCGTCCTCCGTGCGCAGGACCGAGCGTGCCACGTCGTACAGCCGCTGGAACCGGAACCAGCCCTTCTCGTCCGTGGCCACGAGCTGGGGCGGCCACTCCTCGACGAGGGCCGGCGGCAGCCGGATGCCGTCGCGCTCGGCGAGCTCCACCAGGGTCGTGTGGCGCATCGACCCGGTGAAGTGCAGGTGCAGGTGCGCCTTGGGCAGCGTGGCGACGGACCTCACGGGGTGAGGGCCTCCGCCACGTACGAGCGGGCCCCGCGGGCCTCGAGCCCGGCCCGGACCCGCTCGATCGTGCGAGGACGCACCAGCACGTGGAACAGCATGGAGGGCACCCCGACGACGACGGCGAGGACGAACGGCCACGGCCCCTCGTCGAGGACGAACGACAGCGCCAGCGCGGCGATCAGCGGGGCCTCCGTCAGGACGAAGCGCAGGATCATCGTGGTCTGGAACGCCTGCACCGAGGCGCGCCGGGCGGCGGCCTCGTCGAGCCCGGGCTCCAGTGCGGCCACGCGGTAGCCGATCGTCTGCGCGGCGAGGAAGCCGAGGACCACGGCGCCGAGGGCGGCGGCCGCGCCGACCACCGAGAGCTCACCCTGGTCGGGAGGCAGCACGAACAGGATCGCGACCAGCACGATGAGGGGCGAGGTGCCCAACGTGAGCGCGAGGACCCGCAGCGAGCGGCCGGGGGACGGGGCGGGCTGGGCGACGCTCATGGCGTCACCGTATCGGCCGGTGCCGACCCCGCGCCCGTCCACCGCCGGGTGCGTCGCGCGTGCGCCGGGTGGAGGCCGCGGCTACTGCGAGGCGCGGGCGGCACGCTCGACCGCGTCGGCCACGCGGTGGTGGACCTCCGGGTGGAAGACGCTCGGCACGATGTAGTCGGCGTTGAGCTCGTCGTCCTCGACGCACGCCGCGATGGCCTCGGCCGCCGCCAGGAGCACCGGCACGTCGATGCCGTGGCTGTGCGCGTCGAGCAGTCCGCGGAAGATCCCCGGGAACGCCAGCACGTTGTTGATCTGGTTCGGGTAGTCCGACCGACCGGTGGCCACCACGCGCGCGTGCTCGCGGGCGAGGGCCGGGTCGATCTCCGGGTCCGGGTTGGCGAGGGCGAACACCACGGCGTCGTCGGCCATCGTGGCGACGTCGGCGGCACCGAGCAGGCGGGGCGCGCTGACGCCGATGAACACGTCGGCGTCGACGAGAGCGTCCTTCAGGGTGCCCGAGACGCCACGCGGGTTGGTGTTCTCCCCGATCCAGGCGAGCGTGGGGTCGGTGTCGCCGCGCTCCGTGGAGACGATGCCGTCGACGTCGCACACGACCACGTCGCGCAGGCCCGCCCCGAGGAGCAGCCGCAGGATCGCGGTGCCGGCGGCGCCGGCACCCACCAGCACCACGCGCACGTCCTCGAGCGACTTCTCGACCACGCGCAGGGCGTTGCGCAGCGCGGCCAGCACCACGATGGCGGTGCCGTGCTGGTCGTCGTGGAAGACGGGGATGTCGAGCCGCTCGCGCAGGCGTGCCTCGATCTCGAAGCACCGCGGCGCCGAGATGTCCTCGAGGTTGATGCCGGCGAACCCGGGGGCCACGGCGGCGACGGTCTCGACGATCTGGTCCACGTCCTGGGTGTCCAGGCACAGCGGCCAGGCGTCGATGCCGCCGAAGGTCTTGAACAGGGCGGCCTTGCCCTCCATGACCGGCAGGGCTGCGTGCGGGCCGATGTTGCCGAGTCCGAGCACGGCCGAGCCGTCGGTGACCACGGCCACGCTGTTGCGCTTGATGGTCAGGCGCCGCGCGTCCTCGCGGTCGGCCGCGATCGCCTGGCAGATGCGGGCGACGCCGGGGGTGTAGACCATCGAGAGGTCGTCGCGGTTGCGCAGCGCGTGCTTGGACGCGGTCTCGATGACCCCGCCGAGGTGCATGAGGAAGGTGCGGTCGGAGACCTTCTTGACGGCGACGTCGGGGATCGCCCGCAGCCCCTCGACGATGCGGTCGGCGTGGGCGGTGTCGCCGGCGGCGATGGTCAGGTCGATGCGCAGGGCGTCGGCGCGCGACGCGGCCACGTCGAGCGCGGTCACGATGCCCCCGCTGGACTCCACCGTGGTCGTCAGGTGGCTCACGGCGGTGCCGCCGGCCGGCACCTCGAGGCGCACCGTGATGGAGTGGGACACGTTCGGGGCGGGGGACGCGCCGACGGCACTTTCGGTCGTGGAATGGCTCACGATCCTCTGTTCTACGGGACCGGACCGGTTACCCGCGAGTCGTGCACATTGAGTTCACGCCGCCCGGCGGGGGTGCCGGGCCGTGGGCGGCGGACGGTACGGCGGGGGTGCCGGGCCGCAGGCGGCAGACGGCGCGGCGGGGTTGCCGGGCCGCAGGCGGCAGAGGGCGCCGGCGGTCGGTTCGACTCGGCCGGTGCGCACCCCGTACACTGGACGGACCGGTGAGATCTCACTCTGTTTCGTCATGCCCTCGTGTCCTGCACGCAGGACGGGGGAGACGGGCAGAAGCGCCGGTGGACGGCACTAGCTCAACTGGCAGAGCATCGGTCTCCAAAACCGAAGGTTGGGGGTTCAAGTCCCTCGTGCCGTGCCAGCACCATCACCACATCGCACCATCCAGACCAGCACGACCAACGAAGGGGACACCGTGAGCGATCGCCACGAGACGTCGGCCACGAAGGAACGGCGCACGTCGCCGTTGACCTTCT
>NZ_LMMY01000009.1:53330-61595 GCF_001422865.1 Aeromicrobium sp. Leaf272 | reverse complement strand
CTTCTTCGTCGTGCTCGTCTTCGTCCTGATCATGATGGCGTTCGTCGCCGGCCTGGACTACGGGTTCGGCAAGGCGATGTTCGCCGTGTTCGCGTGAACTGCAGAGGAAACCAGTGACTGAACAGTCCCCCGAGACGAGCAACGTCGAGGTCGAGGAGCTCTCCGACGTCGAGGCGTCGGACGAGTCCGCCGCGTCGATCGACGAGGCCCCCGAGGTCGAGGACGTGCCCGAGGGCGCCGACGAGACCGTCGACGCCGACCAGGCCGCCGAGGCCGAGGTCGACGCCGAGCTCGACGCCGACGTCCCTGCCGACGAGGCCGGGGACGGTGAAGAGGCCGGCGAGGACGCCCCCGTCGACGCGCTCGCGGAGTTCCGCGAGCGGCTCTACAGCCAGTTCGGCGACTGGTACGTCGTGCACACCTACTCCGGCATGGAGAAGCGTGTGAAGGCGAACCTCGAGAACCGCATCACCTCGCTCAACGCCGAGGACTACATCTTCGAGATCGTCGTCCCCACCGAGGAGGTCGCCGAGATCAAGAACGGGCAGCGCAAGCTCGTCAAGCGCACCGTGCTCCCCGGCTACGTCCTGGTCCGCATGGACCTCACCGACGAGTCGTGGGGCGTCGTGCGCCACACCCCGTCGGTCACCGGCTTCGTGGGCAACTCCCACCAGCCGGTGCCCCTCAGCCTCGCCGAGGTCGAGCAGATGCTCGCCCCGGCGGTGGAGGCCGAGGTCGCCCAGCAGGCGGCCGACGCCCCCGAGCAGCAGCAGACCGCATCGTCCCCCAAGGTCGAGTTCGCCGACTTCACGACGGGTGACTCCGTCATGGTCGTCGACGGTCCGTTCGCCACGCTCCACGCGACGATCACGGAGATCAACCTCGACGCGCAGAGGGTCAAGGCCCTCGTCGAGATCTTCGGTCGCGAGACCCCGGTCGAGCTGAGCTTCACCCAGATCCAGAAGGTCTGAGCCGGCTCCTCCGGCCTGCACCACCCATCCACAGAAGGACCCGAAGAACAATGCCTCCCAAGAAGAAGGTCGCCGCACTCGTCAAGGTGCAGCTCAACGCCGGCATGGCGAACCCGGCGCCCCCCGTCGGTACCGCGCTCGGCCCGCACGGCGTGAACATCATGGAGTTCTGCAAGGCGTACAACGCCGCCACGGAGTCCATGCGCGGCAACGTCGTCCCCGTCGAGATCACGATCTACGAGGACCGCTCGTTCACGTTCGTGACCAAGACGCCGCCGGCCGCCGAGCTGATCAAGAAGGCCGCCGGTCTGTCCAAGGGCTCGTCCACGCCGCACACCGACAAGGTCGGCAAGCTCAGCAAGGACCAGATCCGCGAGATCGCCACGACCAAGCTGCCTGACCTGAACGCGAACGACCTCGACCAGGCCATGAAGATCGTCGAGGGAACCGCCCGCTCCATGGGCGTCACCACCGACTGACACACCCACCCCGACCAGCAACACGTGGCAGGGCCGGCTGGGCCCGCGAGACCACACCTGGTGCACACCGAAGGAAGCCAGACATGACACAGCACAGCAAGGCGTACCGCGCCGTCGCCGAGAAGATCGACAAGGACGCCGTCTACACCCCGCTCGAGGCCACCACGCTGGCCAAGGAGTCGGGCAGCAAGAACTACGACTCCACGGTCGACGTCTCCGTCCGCCTCGGCGTCGACCCCCGCAAGGCCGACCAGATGGTGCGCGGCACCGTCAACCTGCCCCACGGCACCGGCAAGACCGCTCGGGTCCTGGTCTTCGCGACCGGTGCCAACGCCGACGCCGCCCGCGAGGCCGGCGCCGACCACGTGGGTGCCGACGAGCTCGTCGACAAGGTCAACGAGGGCTGGCTCGACTTCGACGCCGTCGTCGCCACGCCCGACATGATGGGCAAGGTCGGCCGGCTCGGCCGCGTCCTCGGCCCGCGCAACCTGATGCCGAACCCGAAGACCGGCACGGTGACCACCGACGTCGCCAAGGCCGTCGGCGACATCAAGGGCGGCAAGGTCCAGTTCCGCGTCGACCGTCACGCCAACCTGCACTTCGTGATCGGCAAGGCCTCGTTCTCGGCCGAGCAGCTCGCCGAGAACTACGGCGCGGCCCTCGAGGAGATCCTGCGTCTCAAGCCGGCCAGCTCCAAGGGTCGGTACCTGAAGAAGATCACCGTCTCCACGACGAACGGCCCGGGTGTCCCCGTCGACACGACGCACCTGCGGAACTTCACGTCGGCCGACGAGGCCTGAGCCTCCAGCCGACACCGGACCCCCTCCGCCCCTCGGGCGGAGGGGGTCCGTGCGTCCGGGGGCGCGACCTCAGTGGTGGGGCAGGATCAGCATCACGCGTGACTGCGGTGCGTCCTGCACGGTGACGTAGCCGCCCACCGACTCGGCGGTCACGGCAGCCTCGGCCAGGCCGTCGACCCCGGCGTCGCCGTGCAGCACGCCGCTCGGCAGGCGACGTGGTCCCTGGTCGGTCACGCGCACGCGCAGCACGGTGCGCAGCGTCGACACGTCGACGGTGACGTTGCCCGTGCCGCCGTCGGTCGCCTGTGCCAGCAGGGCGTCGACGACCTGCCGCACCGGCTCGGGGGCCACCTTGGCCGGGACGGGCGCCCGCGACGTGAGGACGAGATCGCGACCCTGCTCGGACAGCCGTTCCCGCCAGCGCTCGGCGACGGTGGACGTGAGGTCCACGAGGTCCAGGGCGACCTCGTCGTCGAGGGCGTCGTCGCGACGTACCTCGAGCAGCTCGGTGACCGCGACGCCCAGCCGGTCCACGGCGGCGATCGCGCTGGTCAGCTCCGCTGCCACCTCGGGCGGCACCTGCTTCCAGAGCGTGAGGTCCTCCAGCGAGAGGCGCAGGGCGGTGATGGGCGTGCGGAGCTCGTGCGAGGCGGTCACGGCCAGCGAGCGCTCACGCTCCAGCAGGACGTCGAGCCGGCGACCGGTGTCGCGCAGCGCCCGGCCCAGCTCGTCGGCCTCCCGGACCCGGTAGCGGGGGACCGGCGTGTCGAAGCGGCCCGCGCCGATCTCGGCGGCCACGATCGACAGCTCGCCGAAGGGCCGGGCGAAGCGACGTGCCATGACCACCGCCACGACGCCCGCGACCGCGGCCAGCGCGAGGGAGAGCAGGACCAGCGGCAGGACTCCGGCCGACACGCGGTCGGTCATCGACCGACCGGAGAGGCTGAGGGTCACGCTGCCCCCACCGTCGACCGCCCGGGTGCTGCGCGGGCCGTCGACGGTCACCGTCCCTGCGGTGATGCGCTCGCCGGCGGGGGGCTGGTAGACCACGCGCTCGTCGTCCTGCAGCAGGGACGTGAAGTAGTCCTGGTCGACGGTGGCTCCCGCGGTCAGCCGGGCGCCCACCGCGGCCGCCATCAGGGCGGCGGTGCGATCGGCGCGCTCGCGCTCCTGGTCCTGCACGACGTCGGCGACCACGTAGGACGCCGCGACGGCGAACAGCGCCAGCACGAGCAGGGTCAGCCCGACGAACGTCGCGACCAGGCGGTCACGCATCCGCGGCGTCGATCTCCCAGCGGAAGCCGACGCCCCGCACGGTGACGACACGGCCCCGCGCGTCGGCGTCCTCGAGCTTCTGGCGCAACCGACCGATCGTGGTGTCGAGCGTCTTGGTGGAGCCGAACCAGTTCTCGTCCCACACCTCGTCCATCACGTGCTCGCGCGTGACGACGCTGCCGCCGGCGGCCTCGACCAGTGCCAGCACGTCGAACTCCTTGACCGTCAACGTGAGCTCGGAGTCGCCCACCCAGGCGCGCCGGGTGTCGCGGTCGACGCGAACCCCGCCGGTCGGGGACGACACGGGAGGCGCGGGGGCGACCTCGGGTCCTGGCCGGGCGCTGCGCCGCAGCAGTGCCCGGACCCGGGCGAGCAGCTCGGCCAGGGCGAAGGGCTTGGCGAGGTAGTCGTCCGCGCCGACGTCCAGACCGACGACGCGGTCGAGCTCCCCACCGCGGGCGGTCAGGATCATGATGCCGCCCTCGAACCCGTCCGCCCGGGCCCTCCGGCAGACCTCGAGCCCGTCGAGGTCGGGCAGGCCGAGGTCGAGCAGCACCAGGTCGACGCCGCCGACGGCCAGCCGCTCCAGGGCTTCGGTGCCGGTGGCCACGCGCTCGACCAGGTGCTCCTCGCGCTCCAGCGTGCGGATCAGGGGAGCGGCGATCTGGTCGTCGTCCTCGACGATCAAGAGAGTGTGAGACACCTCATCGAGCATAGAGGTCACCTGCGGGCGCGCGCTCCGGCTCGGGTGCCACCACCAGGGTCAGGACCGCCGCGGCCGCCAGCGCAAGTGCGACCAACGTGACGTCGACCGGGTGCGGTGTCGAGCCGGGAGGACCCACGGTGCTGGCGAGCACGACGCCCGTCACCGTCGCCAGGGCCACCGCGGTCGCAGCCACCCGCGACTCGATGCACCGGGCCGTGCCCAGGCGGGCCGCCGAGAGGAGCGCGATGGCGGCCAGGACCCCCAGCAGCACCGACGCGTACGGCTCGTGCGCGGTGGACACGGCCGCCCGTCCGAGCAGCAGCCCGAGCAGGGCCGTGCCGGCCGGCGCGAGGTGCGACGGAGCGACGCGTGCCATCAGAAGTCCCGGTCGGCGGTGCCGGTCTCGACGGCCGGGGCCGTCGAGCACTTCTGGCCGGACAGGTCGGCAGCGGACGCGGACGGCGTCCACGTCATGGTGGCTGCGCTGGTCACGGTGCGCAGCCCCGATCCTGAGGTCACGGCACCGATCTTCACGGTCACGACGGTGCGGGTGGAGGCGCCGACGGTCACGGTCGTGGCCGTCATGCTTCCGGCCCACTGGACGGTCTTGCCGCTCTTGACGTAGTCGGCCTTGAGGTTGACGGCGCCGAGGTTGGCCCCGGTCACGTCGATCGTGTCGTCCTTGGCGCCGCCGCCGACGAGGTTGCCGTCGCGCAGCCGGACGGTGACGGCCCTGGCGGTGCCGTCCCACCCGCCGACCACGGTGGCGAGGTCGAGCTTCTCGCTGTAGGTGAAGGTGACGGTGTCGCCGTTGTCGACCCGGCCCACGGTGCCGCCGCCGTTGGCGGACTGCACGTCGAGCGCCCGTACCGGGCTGTTGTCGACGAGGCGGGCACCGACGACGGCGGAGGTCGTGATCGTGCCGCGAGTGTCGACCAGCTGCGCTCGGAGGTCGTAGCTGCCGTCGCCGACGGACTTGGTGTCGAAGGCGCAGGTGTAGGGAGCGGTCGTGTCGGTGCACACGTCGGTCCAGGTGCTGCCTCCGGCGGGGGCGCGCTGGATCCCGACCGAGGCGATCCCCGCCGAGGCGTTGGCGGCGGCGGTCAGCGTGACCGTGCCGGTGAGGTACTGGCCGGGGTCGGCCAGCGACACCGAGGAGACGGTGTTGTCGACGACCCGGTTGGCCACGGCAGCGGAGGTGGACTGCAGGCCGACGGCGTCGGTGGCGACGGCGCGGAAGGAGTAGGTGCCGCCGGTCAGCGCGGTGGTGTCGTAGCGGCACGACCACGGCGCGGAGGTGACGGTGCACAGCGTCTTCCACGTGCCGATGGTGCCCTGGGAGTACTGCAGCTCGACCGTCTCGACACCCGAGCCCGCGTCGGTCGCCGTGGCGGAGAAGGTGCGGGTTCCGCTCAGCGGCGTGCCCGGGTCGGTCATCGTGACGGCGGGCTTGGTGTTGTCGACGAGGACGTCGGTCTGCACGGTGGAGTACCGGGTGCCGGCGAGGGTGTCGATCGCGGCGCGCACGTCGTAGGTGCCGTCCGGCACCGTCGTGGTGCTCCAGGAGCAGGTGGTGGTGGTGTTGATGAACAGGCTGCCGGTGCAGGCTCGGGTCCACTTGTTCGTGCCGGCGGGGGAGTACTCGAACCGGGGGGAGCCGATGGCGAGGCCGGCGTTGTAGACGCTCATGGATGCCGTCACCGTGCCGGTCAGGGCCTCGCCGAGCGGGGCCAGCACGATGGCGAAGGTGTTGGCGACGTAGGTCCGGACGGGCTCGGAGATGGTGGTGTGGCCCGCCTTGTCGGTGGCGACAGCGCGCAGGTCGTAGGGGCCGTCGGGGGTCGCGCCCGTCCGGGTGTCCCACGAGCAGGAGTACGGCGCAGTGGTGTCCGTGCAGAGCGTGGTCCAGCTCGACGCGTCGGCGGCCTGGTGCTGCAGCACCACCTGGGCGACTCCGGACTCGGCGTCGCTCGCGGTGGCGGCGATCGTGGCGGTCCCGGTCACGCTGCCGCCGGCCGGCGCCGTGACGGCCACGCTGGGCGGCGTCCAGTCCGACGCCGCGGTCACGGTACCGACCGGGTTGACGGTGCGGGCCGAGAAGCTGGCCGACGAGAAGCCGGTCACGGAGAACGCGAGCGCGACCAGGACCACGACGACGCCCGCCAGCGGCGCGCGGCCCCGCAGGGGGGACGGTGCTCGGTGACGGGCGTTCATGCTCATGTCCTCAACGGTAGGGAGGTCGACTCCACGAAGACCCCACGCGAAGGTCACACGACCTCCACGGAACCGGTCAGGAGTGGACGGGGACGGGGACGGGGAGCTGGACGGGGACCAGTGGGGCGGTCGGCTGGACGGGCGCCTCGGTCCGGTCGCGGCGTCGTCCGCCGCTGCGGAGGGCGCCGAGCAGCTCGACGCCGCTCGCGAGGGCGATCAGGCCGGCCGGCACGCCGATCACGAGGAGGCGGGTGTCGCGGTCGGCGAGCGCGACGAGGGCCCAGCCGACGTGCGGGACGTGGAACTCGACGACCGGCTGGTCCGGTGCGGTGAGGGAGAAGGTCCAGGGGTCGGGCTGGGGGTTGGCGTCGCCCTGGGTGCGGAACAGCGGGGCGCCGCTCTCGGACGTGCCGATGTCGATGATGCGGTGCGTCACCAGGTTCGTGACGCCGCTGTCGGCCGGGGGCTGGTAGGTGATCACGTCGCCGACGGCGAGGTCGGCGACGGGGGTGGCCTTCTCGAAGGCGACCGCGCCCTTCTCGATCGAGCCGGACATGGACCCGCCGGTGATGACGTAGCGCTCGTAGCCCAGCAGGCTGGGCGCCAGGTAGGCCAGCCCGGCCACGGTCGCCACGAGCAGGAGGGAGTTGACGATGACCGGGAGGACCCGGCCTGCGCGTCGGGGGGTGCGGCGGTGCGGGATGGTCATGTCCTTCTCCTTCTCCTGCTCGTGGCGGGTGGTCGTACCGTGCGGTCCCTCTCCTCGTACGGGGACCAGCACGTGTCCTGCGTCCGGCCGTGGTCCGCGAACCCGGTCAGGTGCGCGGACCACCCCTGTTGGCCGGGGCGCCCGGACGTCGGCCTCCCTCACGGCCGGCGTCCGGGTGGCTCTCACTGGTTGGTGGTGGTGGCCGAGAGCTGCGTGGAGTCCCAGCTGTACGCGGCGGAGGCGGTCTTGCCCTGCTGCGTGTTGTCGGCGGTGTCGGCGAGGCGCACCGAGAAGGTGTAGTTGCTCACGACGCCGGGCTCGACGGTGCCCAGGGTGTTCTTCTTGCCGTCGACGAGACCGCCGAAGTTGCCGCTGTAGACCTGGGTGCCCGAGGTCGTGTTCGTGATGGTGAGGGTCAGGGCGTCGTCGGCGAACTGGTTCGTCGAGGTGGTCTCGGTCAGGCTGAACGCGGCCGGCAGCGAGCCGGTGTTGGTGATGGTCAGGCTGCCGTTGACGACGTCGCCGGGCTTGATGTTCGTGAGGTTGAAGACCGCGGCGTTGCTCTTGGAGTTGGTGTGCGACAGGGTGCCGGAGGTCACCGAGCTGATGGTGTTGGCGGTGCTCGAGGTGAACGTGGCGCCCGAGCCGATGGCGACGGCGCCGGCGGCGAGCAGGGTGGCGAGGGGGACGAGGACCTTCTTGGTGTTCATGGGGGTTCTTCCTGTGTGGACCGGTGGGGCTCGACCGTGGTCGAGGTGATGTCTGGAACGCTACGGAGCCCAGATCCACACGAGTCCCCCACGAGCTCCCCACGAGATCCACATCTCGGAACTCGCCGCCGGCTACCTCGCGGGCAGCTCGAACCACACCGCGGCGCCACCGGTCGGCGACTCGTCCACGCCGACTCGGCCCCCGTGCGCGCGGACCAGGCGACGCGTGGTGGCCAGGCCGATGCCGTGCCCGCCGGGGTCGTCGCCGCGGTCGTACAGGTCGAAGACCTCGCTACGGCGAGAGGGTTCGATGCCGCGCCCGTTGTCGGCCACGACGACCCGCCACGCGTCGCCGTGTCGCTCGGCGCTCACGACCACCTGGGCGGACACGCCCTCACGGG
>NZ_LMMY01000009.1:42724-53295 GCF_001422865.1 Aeromicrobium sp. Leaf272 | reverse complement strand
CACGGTGGGCAGCGACTCGACGGTGATCGTCGCGCCACCGCGGCGCACGACCGGCTCCAGGTCCGCGAGGGCCAGCGTGAACACGTGCTCCAGTGGGGTGTCGACGAGCGACAGCCGACCACCGCGGACCGCGAAGTCGAGCATCTCCTCGATCATGCGGTTCATCCGCCGGCCCGCCTCCGACACGGCGCGCACGACGGCGCCGAGGTCGTCGTGGGTGACCACCACGGGCTCGGTCTCGAGCAGCTCGGCGTTGGCGAGGATGGCGGTGAGCGGGCTGCGCAGGTCGTGGCTGACCTGGCCCGCGAAGAGCGCCAGGTGGTGGTTGGCCCGCTCCAGCTCGCGGGTGCGCAGGCGCAGCTCGAGGACGTCCATCACCTGCCCGGCCACGGTGCGCAGCGAGACCTCCTGAGCGGGCGTCAGGGTGCGAGCGGTCTCGTCGAACAGGCACAACCGGCCGAGGTGCACGTCGTCGGGCGTGACCAACGGCGCCGACGCGTAGAAGCGCACGGCCCCGATGTCGCCGGTGACGAAGGGGTTGGTGCGGAACCGCTCGTCCTGCGTCGCGTCGGGCACGACCACGTTCCCGGTCTCGGCCATCACGGCGGCACACATGGAGTCCGACCGGGAGCAGACGGACGGCTCGATGCCGGCCGTCGCGACGATCTGGTGCTGCTGGCTGCGCGTGATGATGTTGATGGCCGCGCTGGGGACGTCGCACGCCTGCGCCACGAGGTCGACGAGCGCCTGCAGGTCGCGACCCACGGGCTCGGTGAGCACGGCGTAGCGCTCCAGCTCGAGCTCCTGCTGCTCGATCGTTCCCCCGACGACGGTGCTCACCGGACCTCCTCGATCGCTTCGCTCGACCATGTCACACCTGGCGCGTCCCGGCGCGGTCCGCCGGCGCGGCGAGCTTCGCCCGTCGCCGGACGGACGTCCGGAATTGGCCGACCGGACGCCGACTCGGGCGAAGTGAGAGGTATGATCCAAACATGAACCTGCGCCTCAAGAAGTCCGCCGCCGCGGTGGCCATCGTCCTGACCGCCGGCCTCGGCCTCGCCGCCTGCGGCGGTGACGACTCCTCCAGCGCCAAGGGTGACACGTCCTCGGTCGGCGAGAAGGCCGACACCGAGCTCACCCAGGAGAACTTCTTCACGGAGGTGACGAAGGCCCAGCAGGACGCCAAGACCAGCCACGTCGAGATGGCGTTCGGCGTCGGCGGCCAGGACATCAAGGCCTCCGGCGACGTGTCGACCGGCAAGACCGCCGCCGACTCCGCCATGAGCATGACCATGACGCTCGGCGCCCAGGGCGAGATGGAGATGCGCCTCATCGACGGCGTCCTCTACATGAACATGGGCTCGATGTCGCAGAACAAGTTCGCCAAGATCGATCTGAACGACAAGAGCAACCCGCTGGGCGAGCAGTACGGCAGCCTGCTCGACAGCGTCGATCCCTCCAAGCAGATCGAGCAGATGCAGGAAGCGGTCACCGGCTTCGAGCAGAAGGGCGACGCCGAGAAGCTCGACGGCGTCGAGGCCACCCCGTACGTCGTCACCGTGGACTCCAGCAAGCTCACCGAGCAGATGGGTGCTCCGGGCCAGGACGCCGCCCAGGTCCCGGAGACCCTCACCTACACGATGTACATCGGCCCGGACAACCTGCCGCGTCGCATCCTGATGGACGTCGCGGGCACGAAGATGACCATGGACTACACCAAGTGGGGCGAGGACGTCACCATCGAGGCGCCGGCGAAGGACCAGATCTCCGACGTCGACCTCTCCCAGATGGGCGGTGCCTGAGCTCGATCGAGCCCGCCCGGCACCTGCCGGGTGACGCCGCTCGACCAGCGCTCCACACGAGCCCCCGTCGCACCGATTTGGTGCGGCGGGGGCTCGTGCGTAGACTGACCACGCCGAAGACCGCTGGCCGGGTCCCGCAAGGGTCCCGCGAAGTGCCTCGAACGAGGCGGCCCGCGCAGGTGTCCTTCAGAGGTGGGTCCGTCAGGACCTCCCGACGACGTGCACCGCAGCGCGTGCGTCGGTCGAGGCAACGACCACCAGAAGGAGACCCATGGCAAGCCCGGACAAGGTTGCTGCCGTCGCCGAGCTCACGCAGAGCCTGCGCGACTCCGACGGCATCGTCCTCACCGAGTACCGCGGTCTCACCGTGAAGCAGCTGCAGGAACTGCGGCGCTCGCTCGGTGAGGGTGCGAGCTATGCCGTCGCCAAGAACACGCTGACGAGGATCGCGGCCAAGGAGGCCGGGGTCGACCTGTCGGACGACCTGCTCACCGGCCCGACCGCCATCGCCTTCATCAAGGGCGACGTCGTCGAGGCCGCCAAGGGTCTGCGTGACTTCGCGAAGGCGAACACCACCCTCGTCATCAAGGGAGGCTTCCTCGACGGGAAGTCGCTCGATGCCGACGAGGTCAAGAAGCTGGCGGACCTCGAGTCGCGCGAGGTCCTCCTCGCCAAGCTCGCTGGCGCCATGAAGGGCAGCCTTCAGAACGCCGCGTCCCTCTTCAACGCCCCGCTCGCCCAGACGGCCCGCCTCGTGGCGGCCCTCGAGGCGAAGAAGGCCGAAGAGGCTCCCGCCGACGCTTCCACCGACACTGCTGCCGAGGCCCCCGCGGCCGAGGCGGCACCCGAGGTCGAGGCTCCCGCCGAGACCGACTCCACCGAGGGCTGAACGCCCGATCTGATCGGGACCCCCTCGGGGTCTCACCAACGAAAGGACGCCACATCATGGCGAAGCTCAGCACCGACGAGCTGCTCGACGCATTCAAGGAACTGACCCTCATCGAGCTCTCCGAGTTCGTGAAGGCCTTCGAGGAGACCTTCGAGGTCACCGCCGCTGCCCCCGTGGCCGTGGCCGCTGCGGCCCCCGCTGCCGCCGGTGGCGACGCCGGTGGCGACGCCGCCGAGCAGGACGAGTTCGACGTCGTCCTCGAGTCGGCCGGCGACAAGAAGATCCAGGTCATCAAGGAGGTGCGCGGTCTCACGAGCCTCGGCCTGAAGGAGGCCAAGGACCTCGTCGAGGGCGCTCCGAAGCCCGTCCTGGAGAAGGTCGCCAAGGATGCCGCCGAGAAGGCCAAGGAGGCCCTCGAGGCCGCCGGCGCCACCGTCACGCTCAAGTGACCTGGCTGTCAGCCTGACGTCCACGTGACGTCGACGCAGACCCCCGCAGACCCGGTTCCGACCGGGTCGGCGGGGGTCTCGTCGTGTCCGGAGGCGGCGGCGCGCCGATCGCCTGAGCGGCCGTCGCGCTCCGCTGACGGGCCGAACGGCAGGGTCGGGGACGTGACCGAGGCCACCTTTGTGACTCGCAGTTGCATGGGGTACGGTCTCTGAGACCTGCGACACGTTACTCGCGGGTCATCATGACGGAGCGAACTCGTAACCGAGTCGCCCGAAATTCGTTAGGCTGGGTGGCCCGGGTCACATCGACTGCGGGCCCGGTACGGGGACCGGCCGAGCTGGAGTGGAGGAGGGGTCCGTGGGCGTCGAGGTCAAGGTCGAGAACCTGACGAAGAGCTTCGGCTCGCAGCTGATCTGGGGCGACGTCTCGTTGACCCTCCCCGCGGGTGAGATCTCCGTGATGCTCGGTCCGTCCGGCACGGGCAAGTCGGTGTTCCTCAAGACGCTGATCGGTCTGCTGAAGCCTGACGAGGGCCACATCTGGATCGAGGGCGTCGACATCGCGACGTGCAAGGAGAAGGACCTCTACGAGATCCGCAAGCTGTTCGGCGTGCTGTTCCAGGACGGCGCCATGTTCGGCTCCATGGACCTCTACGACAACTGCGCCTTCCCGCTGCGCGAGCACACCAAGAAGTCCGAGTCCGAGATCCGCCAGATCGTCATGGACAAGATGGACATCGTCGGCCTGGCCGGTGCGGAGAACAAGCTCCCCGGCGAGATCTCCGGCGGCATGCGCAAGCGTGCCGGCCTGGCCCGCGCACTCGTGCTGGAGCCCGAGATCCTGCTCATCGACGAGCCCGACTCCGGCCTCGACCCGGTGCGCACGGCCTACATCAACCAGCTGTTCATCGACCTGAACGCCCAGATCGACGCCACGTTCCTCATCGTCACGCACGACATCAACTCCACCCGCACCGTGCCCGACAACATCGGCCTGCTCTACCACAAGCACCTGGCGATGTTCGGCCCGCGCGAGATGCTGCTGTCGAGCACCGAGCCCGTCGTCGCGCAGTTCCTCAACGCCCAGCGCGTCGGTCCGATCGGCATGTCCGAGGAGAAGGACGCCGACGAGCTCGCGGCCGAGTCCGAGATCGAGATGCCGCCGCTGCCGCCCATCCCGCGCCAGCTCGAGCCGTCGGACGGTCGTCCCCGTGTCGCGCAGCGCGAGCCGGGCGCCTGGTGCCGCGACAACGGCATCACGCCTCCGCCCGGGTCGTTCGACGAGAACATGAGCCTCGCTCCGGGCAGCACCGCGTGAGCGCAACCAAGATCGCGGCGCCCGCACGGATCGCAGGTGGCCTCTTCGCCTTCATGCTCGACGTCACCGTCGCGCTGTTCCGGCGACCCTTCCAGCTCAAGGAGTTCCTGACCCAGGCCTGGTTCATCGTCACCGTGACGATCGTGCCGACGGCCCTGGTCTCGATCCCCTTCGGTGCCGTCATCGCCCTCCAGGTCGGCGGGCTCATCAAGCAGTTCGGTGCGCAGTCGTTCACGGGCTCCGCCGCGGTGCTGGCCGTGGTGCGCGAGGCCGGCCCCATCGCCACCGCGCTGCTGATCGCCGGTGCCGCCGGCTCGGCCATCGCGGCCGACTTCGGCTCGCGCAAGATCCGCGAGGAGCTCGACGCGATGATGGTGCTGGGCATCGACCCCATCCAGCGCCTCGTCGTGCCCCGCGTGCTCGCCGCCATGCTCATCGCCGTCTTCCTCAACGGCCTGGTGACGATCGTCGGTGTCGCCGGTGGCTACGTGTTCAACGTCGTGCTGCAGGACGGCACACCAGGGGCCTATCTGGCCTCGTTCACGGCGCTGGCCCAGCTGCCCGACATGTACCAAGGCATGGTGAAGGCCGTCATCTTCGGCTACATCGCGGCCATCGTGGCCGCCTACAAGGGGATGAACGCCAAGGGCGGCCCGAAGGGCGTGGGCGACGCGGTCAACGAGGCCGTCGTCATCACCTTCCTGCTGCTGTTCATCGTGAACTTCTTCGTGTCGTCCATCTACATCCAGCTCGTCCCACCGAAGGGGATGTGACATGGCGACGAAGATCAGTGCCGTCTACGAGCGCCCCGCGGCAGCGCTGGAGGGCCTCGGCACCCAGCTGCTGTTCTACCTGCGCGTCCTGCGGGCCATCCCGTTCACGATCAAGAACTACAGCCGCGAGATCCTGCGGCTTCTCGCCGAGGTCGCGCTCGGTTCCGGCGCCCTCGCCGTCATCGGCGGAACCGTCGGCGTCATCGTGGCCATGTGCTTCTTCACCGGCACCGAGGTCGGCATCCAGGGCTTCGCCGCGCTCGACCAGCTCGGCACCGCCGCACTGTCCGGCTTCGTCTCGGCCTACTTCAACACGCGTGAGATCGCGCCGATCGTCGCCGGCATCGCGCTCGCCGCGACCGTCGGCTGCGGCTTCACCGCGCAGCTCGGCGCCATGCGGATCTCCGAGGAGGTCGACGCGCTCGAGGTCATGGCCGTGCCGTCGATGCAGTTCCTCGTCACCACGCGCGTGCTGGCCGGGCTCATCGCCGTGGTCCCGCTCTACGTCGTCGGCCTGCTGTCGTCCTACTTCGCGACCAGATTGACGATCACGCAGTTCCTCGGGCAGAGCACCGGGACCTACGACCACTACTTCTCGACGTTCCTGCCACCAGGTGACGTGCTGTGGTCGTTCGGCAAGGTGCTGATCTTCGCCGTCGTGGTGATCCTGATCCACTGCTACTACGGCTACTACGCCTCCGGCGGACCCGCGGGCGTGGGTGTGGCCGTGGGCCGCGCCGTCCGTACGTCGATCGTCGCCGTCAACGTCGTCGACCTGCTCGCCTCCATGGCGATCTGGGGCACGACCGTCACCGTCAGATTGGCAGGTTGACGATGGCTGCCACTCCCTTCGCCGAGCGTCCCACGAGCCTGAAGCTCCTCGGGGCCGGTCTCGTCGTCCTCATGGCCTTCTTCGTCTGGCTGACGTTCGCGTTCTTCTCCAAGACCTTCGTGGCCACCGACGACGTCACCGTCGACACCGGCAAGGCCGGCCTGAACCTGCCGCAGGCCGCCGACGTCAAGCTGCGCGGCATGATCGTGGGCGAGGTCAAGGACGTCGAGCCGCGCGACGGCGGCGTGCGACTCGTGCTCGGTCTCAAGCCCGACCTGATCGGCCAGGTGCCGGCCGACGTCACCGCGGAGATCGTGCCCAAGACCCTGTTCGGCGAGAAGTACGTCGCGCTGATCCCCGCCGACGACGCGGGCAGCGAGCGGCTGAAGGCCGGCGACACGATCCAGCGCGCCGAGGTGCCGATCGAGGTCGAGGAGCTGCTCAACGACCTCTACCCGCTGCTGCAGGCCGTGGAACCGGCCGAGCTGTCGTACACGCTCACGGCGGTCTCCCAGGCGCTCGAGGGACGCGGTGAGAAGCTCGGCGAGACCCTCGTGTCCGCCAACGAGTACCTCACGGCACTCAACCCCGACGTCCCGACGCTGGTCGACGACCTCACCAAGCTCGGCACCGTCTCCGACGGCTACGCCGCGCAGATGCCCACCCTCGGGCGCCTGCTGAAGAACACGGTCGTCACCGGCAACACGGTCGTCGCCAAGCGCACGCAGCTCGCGGCGTTCTTCGACGAGGGCACCCGGCTGGCGAACACGCTGACCGACTTCGTCGACGCCAACGGCGAGAACCTCGAGGTGCTCGCCAAGCAGAACCGCGAGCTGCTCAGCGTCACGGCCGACTACTCCAGCACCTTCCCGTGCTTCACGGGCGGCATGGCCACGGTGCTGCCGAAGCTCAACAGCGTCCTGCGCAACAACACCGTGCACATCGACCTGGAGCTCCTCGCCGAGCAGCCCACCGGCTACCAGCTGGGGGAGAACGCCGTGGTGCCCGACAACAAGACCCTCGACGAGACCGAGCAGACCGACCCGAACAAGGTGAAGTACATCGACGCGCCGGACAAGGACAACGGTCGACTCCCCAACACCCTGGGCGCCGTGTGCGAGGACCTCAAGGTCTTCAAGAAGAACGCCAACGACCCGAGCAAGTGGCCCTACAACCAGGCCGACCCGTTCCAGGTCGCTCCGGAGATCTACAAGCTCGTGGGCGTCGAGAACAGCCACAACGGCAAGTTCGGCAGCGAGGCGGACTTCGAGCGCGCTGCCGTGGCCAACCTCGACTCGGCAGGCTTCTGGAACCCCAGCCTGGCCGACACCGACAGCGCCCAGCAGCGTGACGACGTGCGCCGGATGGCCGCCGCCGTGGCCGGTGTCGACGCCGACCGCGTCCCCGACGCCGCGTCGCTCCTGCTCAGCCCGATCCTGCGTGGCACGGAGGTGACGGTGAGATGAGCGAGCGCAAGCGAGCGAACGACCAGCACCTCATCGCGTTGCTCCCGGACCGTGCTCTTCCGACGGGGGTGACGCGATGAGCAAGGCTCTGGACCGCGAGTCCATCTCTGCGATCGTCAAGCTGTCGATCTTCTTCGCCGTCACCGGTGCGGCCACGTTCCTGCTGATGCTGACCCTCAGCGGGGCCAACCTCGGCAGCAGCAACGAGTACAAGGCCGTCTTCTCCGACGTCACCGGCGTGGCCAAGGGCGACGACGTCCGCATCGCCGGCGTCTCCGTCGGGTCGATCAAGAAGGTCGAGATCCACGACACCGACGAGGCCATCATCACCTTCTCGGTGCGCACCTCGACCCCGCTCACCCAGGACACCAACGCGCAGCTGCGGTTCCGCAACCTCGTCGGCCAGCGCTACCTGGCGCTCTTCCAGGGCGGCGAGGGCGGCACCGCACGCCTGGCCCCGGGCTCGACCATCCCGCAGGACCGCACCGAGGAGGCACTCGACCTCAACGTGCTGCTCAACGGCTTCAAGCCCGTCTTCCAGGCGCTGTCACCGTCGGACACCAACAAGTTCGCCTTCGAGATCGTCCAGACCCTGCAGGGCGAGGCCGGCAACGTGCAGAGCCTGCTGGCCCGCACCGCGTCGCTGACCAGCACGCTCGCCGACCGCGACGAGCTCATCGGCGACGTCGTGGTGAACCTGTCCGACGTGCTCGACACGATCGGCAGCCGCGACCAGCAGCTCACGGCCACGATCGACACCCTGCAGCAGTTCGTCACCGGCCTGAAGGGCGACCGCGAGGCGATCCTCGGCTCGCTCGACTCGATCTCCGACCTCACCACCGAGACCTCCAACCTGCTCGTGGAAGGCCGGCCCGACCTCACGGCCGACGTCAAGCAGCTGCGCCGCCTGACCAAGAACCTGTCGAGCGAGCGCAACCTCAAGACCATCGAGGAAGCCGTGCAGATCCTGCCCATCAAGATGGAGAAGCTGGGCAACCTGGCCTCCAACGGCAGCCTGTTCAACTTCTACGTCTGCGAGCTGAACGTCGACGTCTCCCAGCTGACCGGAACCCCGCTCGACGGCCTGCTCGACGGCCTGATCAGCGAGCTGGGTGCCGTCCAGGCCGGCGGCGACCGCTGCCGCACCGGCAACGGCGAGTACGGGAAGGCCGCCTCATGAAGCCCTTCCGCGAACGCAACCCCGTCATCATCGGCCTGCTCGGGTTCACGATCATCGCGCTGCTCCTCGTCGCGGCCTTCCGCGCCGATCGGCTCCCGATCATCGGCGCAGGGGACACGTACCACGCCGAGTTCTCCGAGATCGGTGGCCTCAAGGACGGCAACGAGGTCCGCGTGGCCGGCGTGCCGGTCGGCAAGGTGCGTGGCATCGAGCTCGCCGGCAACAAGGTCAAGGTCACGTTCAAGGTCGACAAGGGCACGCGGCTGGGCCGCGAGACAGGTGCGGAGATCCGCATCCGCACCCTCCTCGGCGCGCAGTTCCTGGCACTCACGCCCTCGGGCTCGGGCCGCCTCGAGAAGGGCACCACGATCCCGGTGTCCCGCACGGTGCCGCCGTACGACGTGGTGCAGGCCTTCTCCGACCTCAGCACCACCACCGACGCGCTCGACGTCGGCCAGATCTCCGACGCGCTCGAGACCTTGTCCGACGTCGCCGCCCAGACGCCCGAGGAGTTCCGCGGCGCGATCCGCGGGGTCTCGGACCTCTCGCGCAACCTCGCGGCGCGCGACGACCAGATCAACACCCTCCTGGTGAACCTCAAGAAGGTCACGGGTGTCATCAACTCGCGCGACGACGAGCTCGTCCAGCTGGTGAAGGACTCCTCGGTCCTCTTCGACGCGGTCACCGAGCGACGCGAGGCCATCCACCGCCTGCTCGTCTCGACGCAGGAGATCTCCGAGCAGCTCAGCGCCCTCGTGGACGACACGGAGGCCGACCTCAAGCCCGCCCTCAGGCAGCTGCGCGCCGTCACGACCATGCTGGCGCGCAACGAGCAGAGCCTCGACCGCGCCCTCACCGTGATGCCCGGCTTCCTGCGGGTCTTCGCCAACGCCCTGGGCAACGGTCCGTGGTTCGAGACCTACGTCAAGATCGGAGGTGCCGGATGACCAGGCTCGCCGGCGTCGCCCGCATCCTCACCGTGCTCGTCGCCCTCGTCCTCGTCGTGGGACTGGTGATCGTCTTCGGCCAGCGCGACGCGAAGAACACGATCACGGTCGACTTCGCCCAGACCAACTCGCTGTACGAGGGTTCCGACGTCCGCATCCTCGGCGTGGCCGTCGGCACCGTCGACCGGCTCGTCCCGCGCGGCGAGACCGTGCGCGCGACGATCTCCTACGACGCCGACGTCAAGCTGCCGGCCGACGTCAAGGCCGTCGTGGTCTCGCCGTCGATCGTGGGGGACCGGTTCGTGCAGCTGGCCCCGGCCTACGACGGTGGGCAGGTGCTGGCGGACGGCGCCCGGCTGGGCGTCGACCGCACCGCCGTGCCGGTGGAGCTCGACCAGATCTACAAGTCGCTCGACGACCTGTCGGTGGCCCTGGGTCCCGACGGCGCCAACAGGAACGGTGCCGTGAGCAACCTGGTGAAGGACACCGCGGCGCAGCTCGACGGCCAGGGCACCCAGCTCAACGAGACCCTGCGCAACTTCGGCAAGCTCAGCCAGACGCTCTCCGACAACAAGGACGAGCTGTTCGGCAGCATGCGCGAGGTCGACCAGTTCGTGCAGCTGCTCCAGACCAACGACCAGGCGGTCCGCGACTTCTTCGACAGCACGGCGGAGGTCTCCACCGTGCTCGAGGGCGAGCGCGAGGACCTCCAGGCCACCGTGAAGGCGCTGGCCAAGGCCCTCGTCGAGGTGCGCGGGCTCGTCAAGGACAACCGCTCGGAGCTGCGCGGCAACGTCAAGCAGCTCGCCACGATCGCCGAGGTGCTGGGTGACCACCAGAAGGACCTCGAGGAGTTCACCGTGAGCGGCCCCACGGCGCTGTCGAACGTCGCGCTGGCCTACAACGGCGACTCCG
>NZ_LMMY01000009.1:18887-42690 GCF_001422865.1 Aeromicrobium sp. Leaf272 | reverse complement strand
CCTCCTCTGCAACCTCAGCGAGCAGCTGCCGATCGACCTCAACGGACCCTGCGAGGACGTGCTCGGACCGATCCTCGACGGGATCGTCTCGCCGATCATCGGCGGGCTCCCGCTCCCACGGGCCGCAGTGGCGAACGCGGCGGTGGCCGAGCCCACGTCGCCGGACCGCACCGACACGTCCCTCTCCCAGATGCTGGCGGTGGACCGATGAGCACCCGGACCGTGAACACCTCCACGCGACGACGCCCCTGGCGGACCGTGGCCGCCGGCGCGGCGAGCGCCGTGCTGCTCTCGGGCTGCTCGTTCTCGCCCTACGAGCTCCCGCTGCCCGGCGGCGCGGACCTCGGGTCCGACCCGTACACCGTCACGGTGCAGTTCCGCGACGTCCTCGACCTGGTGCCCCAGAGCGCCGTCCGGGTCGACGACATCGCGGTCGGCAAGGTCACCAAGATCCGGCTCGACGGCTGGACGGCCACCGCCACGCTCAAGATCAACCGCGACGTGGAGCTGCCCGACAACGCCGAGGCCCAGATCCGTCAGACGAGCCTGCTGGGCGAGAAGTTCGTCTCGCTCGCCCCGCCGACCACCGGCGGTGTGGGCCAGCTCGGCAACGGCGACCGCATCCCGCTCGACCGCTCGGGACGCAACCCCGACATCGAGGAGGTGCTGGGCGCTGCCTCGCTGCTGCTCAACGGCGGCGGGCTCGAGAAGACCAACACCATCGTCAAGGAGCTCAACAAGACGCTCGACGGCAACGAGCCGGAGATCAAGCAGCTCCTGCAGAGCACCACGACGTTCGTCGGTCAGCTCGACGACAACAAGGCCGACATCCTCACCGCGCTCGAGAAGGTCGACAACCTCGCCCGGGCCACGCAGGACCAGGAGGGCGCCATCACCGCCGCACTCGACGACCTGCCCGAGGCCCTGCGGGTGCTGAACGCCCAGCGCGACGACCTCGTCGGCCTGCTCACCTCGCTCGACCGGCTCAGCGACACCGCGACCGGGGTCATCCGCCGGTCGAAGGACGACACGCTCGCGGTGCTGCGCGACCTCGAGCCGACGCTGCGCGAGCTGGCGAACGCCGGTGACGACCTCGCGACCGCGAGCCAGCTGATCTTCAGCTTCCCGTTCACCGACGCGATCGTCGGCGGCAGCCCCGCCCGTGCGAGCAACCCCTGCACGGCCTACAACCCCGACGACGCCTCCACGCAGAACGATGCGACCGTCCGTCAGGACGTGGCCGACGGCGCCTGCTACGGCGACTTCATGAACCTCGACATCAACCTGTCGCTCAACACCAACCAGCTCACGAGCCTGATCGAGGGCCTGCTGTCGCTCGGCAACACGCTCGTCCCGGCCGGGGCCACCGCCGAGGCGCCCGCCGAGGGCGAGACCGCGACGGACCCGGCGGGCCAGCTCGTCGACCTGGTCGAGGGCCTCACGTCGCTGCCCACCGACGGTGGCCTCGGCTCGCTCACCGGCACCACGCCGAGGCCCAGTGCCTCGCCGTCCGCGGGGTCGAGCAGCTCGGGCGGGGGCGGCTCGAGCCAGGGCGGATCCGGTGGGAGCGGCATCTGCGCGCTGCTCGGCAACTGCCGGGTCACCACCACGAGCCAGCTGATGGCGGAGCAGACCGAGGACGTCGGCCGGCTCGTGCTCGGACCGGTGGTGTCGCGATGATCACCAGGCTCACCAAGATCCAGCTCGTCATCTTCGCCATCATCGTGGCGGTCGGTGCGACCTTCGTCGGCGGCAAGTACGCCCAGCTCGACCGGCTCTTCGTCGACCGGACCTTCCCGGTCACGGCCGACTTCGCCGACTCCGGCGGTATCTTCGCCGGCGCCGAGGTGACCTACCGCGGCATCGCGGTCGGCAAGGTCAAGCAGCTGAAGTTCACCGACGACGGCGTGGACGTGATCCTCGACATCGAGAAGAGCGCCCCCAAGATCTCCGACGACGTGGTCGCCACCGTGGCCAACAAGTCGGCCATCGGCGAGCAGTACGTCGACCTGTCGCCGCGCTCCAACCAGGCCCCGTACCTCAAGGCCGGCACCGTCATCCCGCGGTCGGACACGAACATCCCGATCTCCACCACGACGCTGCTGCTCAACCTGAACTCGCTGGTCTCCAGCATCGACACCGGCAGCCTCAAGACCGTGGTCGACGAGCTCGGCGCCGCCTTCGAGGGGACCGCGCCCGACCTGGAGCGCATCCTCGACACGTCGTCGGAGTTCATCGAGGCCGCCCAGGAGAACCTCGGCGTGACCCAGAGCCTCATCCGCAACTCCTCGGGAGTCCTGCAGACCCAGATCGACAAGCAGCCCCAGCTCGCGACGTTCGCCGAGAACCTCGCTCTGCTCTCGGACACGCTGGTCGACGCGGACCCGGACCTGCGACGTCTGGTCGACGAGGGCGCGCCGAGCGCGGCGCTCGTCAACGACGTCGTGGAGGAGAACGCAGCGCAGCTGCAGACGATCTTCGCCGACCTGCGCTCGGCCACCGAGCCGCTCGCACGCAACGCCAAGTCGCTGCGCGTGCTGGCGATCCTCTACCCGTACCTGCTCGAGGGCTCGTTCAGCGTGGTCGCCCCGGCCAAGCAGGCCGAGGGCGAGTTCGACGCCACGTTCGGCCTGGTCATCACCAACCCGGCCGACCCGGCCGCGATCAAGCCGTGCGACGAGGACGACAACGGCCAGCGCCCGCGGCGCGAGCCGCAGGAGCTGTACGACATGCAGTTCGACCTTGAGGCCGGCTGTATCGTCAAGGACAAGGTCCCGCGCGGGCCCGACAAGACCGTCATCAACCGTGACCGGGCCGCCGTGGGGACCGGGGCGGACGCCGCCGGAAAGGACTCGTGGAAGTGGCTCCTGCTCGGACCGGCGACCAGCTGACCGCGCACCGCTCCTCCCGCATCCTCGTCGTGCTCGCCGTCCTCGGCGTGCTCGTGGGGGCCGCGGGCCTGGTGGTGCCGCGGGTGATCGGCGACGGCGGCGAGGACTCCGACCGTTCCGCCGTCGCGGCGCGGGTCAACGACTTCGCCACGGTGTACAACACCTACGACGTGGCCGACCTCGCGGACTACCAGAAGCGGATGAAGCCGCTGCTGACGCCGGGCTACTACACCGAGTTCGAGCGGATCACCGGCGCCGTCTTCGGAGCCCTCGAGTCCAAGGACCAGAAGAGCGGCGCCGCCAACGTGCTCGGGGTCGCCGTCGACAGCATCGACGACGACTCGGCCGTGGCCATCGTCGCCGTCGACGCCTCGATCACGACGTCGGCCGACGAGGCAGCCGTGCAGCGTCGCTTCCGCTGGAAGGTCACGCTCACGCGCAGCGGCGACGACTGGCTCGTGAGCCAGTTCGAGACCGTCGTGCCGCTCGACGCCACCACGGGCGAGCCCGGCACCGACGGCGGCGCCACCCCGGCGCCGAGCGCCACCCCGAGCGCCGGCGCGGAGCCCCAGGAGACGCCGGAGGCCGACCAGTGAGCACCCACGACGGACCCTCCAGGCGCCGCCGCATCGCCGGCGAGAGCAAGCCGAGCGACGCGCCCCGCCCCGGACCGGCCAAGAAGGTCGTCAAGAAGCCTGTCGCGCGTCCCGGCACGCCTCCGACGTCGACGCCCGGCTCGACCCCGCGCGAGGAGCCGGCCACGCCCGTCGAGGAGTCGACCACGGGTCCTGCTGCACCCGAGGCGACCCCGACCGACGACCGCGACACCGGCGCCGCCGACGCCGCGCAGGTCGGGACCGGCGCGGACCAGGACCACGACGAGGACCGTGTCGCCGCGCCGCGCGTGGCTCCGCGTGTCGCGCGTCGTCAGGATCGCGCCGCCGCAGCCGCGGCCACCGACGGGGAGGGCACGTCGGAGACCACGTCGGCCGCTCCGGTGGAGCCGAGCGGTCCGCGTGGCCGCCCGCCGCTCGGGCGGGTCCTGCTGCTCGCCATGGTGGTGGCCTCGCTCGTGTTCGGCGCGTTCTTCGGGTACCGGGGCGTCGTCGAGTGGCGCCAGACGCACGGCGTGGACGGCGCCCACGAGGAGGCGGCCGAGACCGCGGCGTCCGCGGCGGAGACGATCTTCACGTATCGCTACGACCAGCTCGACCAGTACCTCGAGGACTCCAAGGACGTCATGACGCCCTCGTTCGCGAAGGACTTCGAGACCATCTCGCCGGCCCTCAACGACCTGGCTCCGCAGCGCAAGATCCAGGTCGAGGCCACGACCCGCGACTCCGCTGCGCTGCCGTGCGGAGACGACTGCACGCGCAGCGAGGCGAAGGTCCTGCTCTTCGTCGACCAGGCTCGGCTCGCCGACGGGTCGCAGGTGCCGACGGTCTTCGGCAACCGTGTCGAGCTCACCATGGTCGAGCGCGACGGCCGCTGGCTCGTCGACGACATCCAGGCCCTCTGAACCGACGCCCGCCCGCGGGCGACGGTGCTTCGCCCGGTGCCGACCGGGCGCCTGGGGTCCTCGAGAATCACTGGCATTGCAGTCCCAACACGCTGCTCCCCGTACGAGCGGCCGAATACTCTGAACCATACCGGCCGTCTTGTCAAGGACCAGGCTTGCGTGCGTGTGGGCCCGGGGGCTAGACTGATTCTTCGCGCCCACCTCGTCGCCCTCGTTGCCCCTTGACTGGGGGCGTCAGTCATGCGCGCAGTCCATCACGTGACACCCCTTTGCGAGCCTTTGGAAGGACCCCTCTTGGCCGCCTCGCGCACCGCCGCCGCACCTGTCCAGAACACCGGGGACAAGAACGCCCCCCGCCGCATCTCCTTCGCCAAGATCTCCGAACCGCTCGAGGTTCCCGAGCTCCTGGCCCTGCAGACCGACAGCTTCGACTGGCTGATCGGCAGCGAGAAGTGGAAGGCCGAGGTCGAGGCATCCCTCGCTGCCGGCCGCACCGACATCTCCACGAAGTCCGGTCTGGAGGAGATCTTCGAGGAGATCTCGCCCATCGAGGACTTCTCCGAGACGATGAGCCTGTCGTTCCGCGACCACCGGTTCGAGCCGCCGAAGTACTCGGTGGAGGACTGCAAGGACCGCGACGTCACCTACGCCGCCCCGCTGTTCGTGACCGCCGAGTTCATGAACAACGAGACCGGCGAGATCAAGAGCCAGACCGTCTTCATGGGTGAGTTCCCGCTCATGACCGGCAAGGGCACCTTCGTCATCAACGGCACCGAGCGTGTCGTCGTCAGCCAGCTCGTCCGCTCGCCGGGCGTCTACTTCGAGCGCACGCCCGACAAGACGTCCGACAAGGACATCTACACCGCGAAGGTCATCCCGTCGCGTGGCGCCTGGCTGGAGTTCGAGGTCGACAAGCGCGACCTCGTCGGCGTCCGTCTGGACCGCAAGCGCAAGCAGAGCGTCACCGTGCTGCTCAAGGCCCTCGGCTTCACCGAGGCGCAGATCCTCGAGGAGTTCGGCCAGTACGAGTCGATCCGCCTCACGCTGGAGAAGGACAACGTCCAGACCCAGGACGAGGCGCTGCTCGACATCTACCGCAAGCTGCGTCCGGGCGAGCCGCCGTCGCGCGAGGCCGCCCAGAACCTGCTCGACAACTACTACTTCAACACGAAGCGGTACGACCTCGCGAAGGTCGGTCGTCACAAGGTCAACAAGAAGCTGGGTGCGGACGAGGCCTTCGACCAGCAGACGCTGACGATCGACGACGTCGTCGCGACCATCAAGTACGTGGTGGCGCTGCACGCCGGCGAGACCGAGCTCGAGACGCCCGTGGGCTCCACGATCGTCGAGGCCGACGACATCGACCACTTCGGCAACCGTCGCATCCGCACGGTCGGCGAGCTGATCCAGAACCAGCTCCGCACGGGCCTGGCCCGCATGGAGCGCGTCGTGCGCGAGCGCATGACCACCCAGGACGTCGAGGCCATCACGCCGCAGACGCTCATCAACATCCGTCCGGTCGTGGCGGCGCTGAAGGAGTTCTTCGGCACGAGCCAGCTGTCGCAGTTCATGGACCAGAACAACCCGCTGGCGGGCCTGACGCACAAGCGTCGTCTGAACGCCCTCGGCCCGGGTGGTCTGTCGCGTGAGCGCGCCGGCTACGAGGTCCGCGACGTCCACCCGTCGCACTACGGCCGCATGTGCCCGATCGAGACGCCGGAAGGCCCGAACATCGGCCTCATCGGCTCGCTCGCCTCCTACGGTCGGATCAACGCGTTCGGCTTCATCGAGTCGCCGTACCGCAAGGTCGTCGACGGCACGGTCACCGAGCAGATCGACTACCTGACCGCCACGGACGAGGACCGCTACATCATCGCCCAGGCGAACTCGCCGCTCACCGACGACAGCACGTTCGTCGACGACGCCGTGCTGGTGCGCCAGCGCGGTGGCGAGGCCGAGCTGCGCCCCGCCGGCGACGTCGACTACATGGACGTCTCGCCGCGCCAGATGGTGTCGGTCGCGACCGCGCTGATCCCGTTCCTCGAGCACGACGACGCCAACCGCGCGCTCATGGGCGCCAACATGCAGCGTCAGGCCGTGCCGCTGGTGCGCAACGACGCCCCGCTCGTCGGTACCGGCATGGAGTTCCGTGCCGCCGTCGACGCCGGCGACGTCACGATCGCCAAGAAGGCGGGTGTGGTCAAGGAGGTCTCGGCCGACATGGTCGAGATCATGGAGGACGAGGGCACGTACACCACGTACCGCCTGGCCAAGTTCCGCCGCTCCAACCACGGCACCTGCACGAACCAGCGCCCCCTCGTCGCCGAGGGCCAGCGCGTCGAGGTCGGCACCCCGCTGGCCGACGGTCCGTGCACCGACGAGGGCGAGATGGCCCTGGGCACCAACCTGCTCGTGGCCTTCATGCCCTGGCAGGGCCACAACTACGAGGACGCGATCATCCTCAGCCAGCGCGTCGTGCAGGACGACCTGCTCACCTCGATCCACATCGAGGAGCACGAGGTCGACGCGCGCGACACCAAGCTGGGCCCGGAGGAGATCACCCGCGACATCCCGAACGTCAGCGAGGAGATGCTGGCCGACCTCGACGAGCGCGGCATCATCCGCATCGGCGCCGAGGTCGGCAACGGCGACATCCTCGTCGGCAAGGTCACGCCCAAGGGCGAGACCGAGCTGACGCCGGAGGAGCGCCTGCTGCGCGCCATCTTCGGCGAGAAGGCGCGCGAGGTCCGCGACACGTCGCTCAAGGTGCCCCACGGCGAGTCCGGCACCGTCATCGGCGTCCGCGTGTTCGACGCGGCCGACGGCGACGAGCTGAGCCCCGGCGTGAACCAGCTGGTGCGCGTGTACGTGGCGCAGAAGCGCAAGATCTCCGACGGCGACAAGCTGGCCGGACGTCACGGCAACAAGGGCGTCATCTCCAAGATCCTGCCCATCGAGGACATGCCGTTCCTCGAGGACGGGACGCCGGTCGACATCGTGCTGAACCCGCTGGGCGTGCCCGGCCGCATGAACGTCGGCCAGGTGCTGGAGATCCACCTCGGGTGGGTCGCCAAGGCCGGCTGGGACATCAAGGACATGAAGGACGAGTGGGCCGACCGGCTGCGCGCCATCGGCGCCGACCGGGCACCCTCGAACTCCAACATCGCGACGCCCGTCTTCGACGGTGCCCGCGAGGACGAGATCCAGGGCCTGCTCGCCTCGACCCTGCCCAACCGCGACGGCGAGCGCATGGTCGGCCCCGACGGCAAGGCGGTGCTCTTCGACGGTCGTACCGGCGAGAAGTTCCCCGACCCGATCAGCGTCGGCTACATGTACATCCTGAAGCTGCACCACCTGGTCGACGACAAGATCCACGCCCGCTCGACCGGTCCGTACTCGATGATCACCCAGCAGCCGCTCGGCGGTAAGGCCCAGTTCGGTGGCCAGCGCTTCGGTGAGATGGAGGTCTGGGCCCTCGAGGCCTACGGTGCCGCGTACGCGCTGCAGGAGCTCCTGACGATCAAGTCCGACGACATCGTGGGCCGCGTCAAGGTCTACGAGGCCATCGTCAAGGGCGAGAACGTGCCCGAGCCCGGCATCCCGGAGTCCTTCAAGGTGCTCGTCAAGGAGATGCAGTCGCTGTGCCTGAACGTCGAGGTCCTCTCGGCCGACGGCTCGAGGGTCGAGATGCGCGACGCGGAGGAAGACCTCTTCCGCGCCGCCGAGGAGCTCGGCATCGACCTGTCGCGTCGCGAGCCCTCCAGCGTCGAAGAAGTGTGAGCCCCTGGGGCGCCGCCTCGGCGGCGCCCCACCCTCACTCCCCGCTCTACACAGAACTTTCGAAACGTAAGGGAAAGAAGACAACGTGCTCGACGTGAACTTCTTCGATCAGCTCAAGATCGGCCTCGCCACCGCGGACGACATCCGTCAGTGGTCGTTCGGCGAGGTCAAGAAGCCTGAGACGATCAACTACCGCACGCTCAAGCCTGAGCGTGACGGCCTCTTCTGCGAGAAGATCTTCGGTCCCACCCGGGACTGGGAGTGCTACTGCGGCAAGTACAAGCGCGTGCGCTTCAAGGGCATCATCTGCGAGCGCTGCGGCGTCGAGGTGACCCGTTCGAAGGTCCGTCGCGAGCGCATGGGCCACATCGAGCTCGCCGCTCCCGTCACCCACATCTGGTACTTCAAGGGTGTTCCCAGCCGTCTGGGCTACCTGCTCGACCTCGCCCCGAAGGACCTCGAGAAGGTCATCTACTTCGCGGCCTACATGATCACCCGCGTCGACGAGGACGCGCGTCACCGCGACCTGTCGTCCCTGGAGTCGAAGATCGGCCTCGAGGTCGAGCAGCTCGAGACCCGTCGCGACAACGAGGTCAACGAGCGTCTGCAGAAGCTCGAGGAGGACCTCAAGGCCCTCGAGGCCGAGGGTGCCAAGGCCGACGCCAAGCGCAAGGTCAAGGACGCCGCCGAGCGTGAGGCCAAGCAGCGTCGTGACCGCATCCAGCGCGAGATCGACCGCCTGAACGAGGTCTGGGACCGCTTCAAGAACCTCAAGGTCCAGGACCTCGAGGGCGACGAGATGCTCTACCGCGAGATGACGTACCGCTTCGGTGCGTACTTCGAGGGGTACATGGGCGCCGCCGCCATCCAGAAGCGCCTGCAGTCGTTCGACCTCGACGCCGAGGCCGAGTCGCTGCGCGAGATCATCGCCACCGGCAAGGGCCAGAAGAAGACCCGTGCGCTCAAGCGCCTCAAGGTCGTCTCCGCGTTCCTCGGCAGCAGCAACCACCCCGAGGGCATGGTCCTCGACGCCGTCCCGGTGATCCCGCCGGAGCTGCGCCCGATGGTCCAGCTCGACGGTGGCCGCTTCGCGACGAGCGATCTCAACGACCTGTACCGCCGCGTCATCAACCGCAACAACCGTCTCAAGCGACTGCTCGACCTCGGCGCGCCCGAGATCATCGTCAACAACGAGAAGCGGATGCTGCAGGAGGCCGTCGACTCGCTGTTCGACAACGGCCGTCGTGGCCGTCCCGTCACGGGACCGGGCAACCGTCCGCTCAAGTCCATCTCGGACATGCTCAAGGGCAAGCAGGGTCGGTTCCGTCAGAACCTGCTCGGCAAGCGCGTCGACTACTCCGGCCGTTCGGTCATCGTGGTCGGCCCGCAGCTCAAGCTGCACCAGTGCGGTCTGCCCAAGCAGATGGCGATCGAGCTGTTCAAGCCGTTCGTCATGAAGCGTCTCGTCGACCTCAACCACGCGCAGAACATCAAGAGCGCCAAGCGCATGGTCGAGCGCGGAGTCCGGGCCGAGGTCTGGGACGTGCTCGAGGAGGTCATCACCGAGCACCCCGTGCTGCTCAACCGTGCACCCACCCTGCACCGTCTGGGCATCCAGGCGTTCGAGCCGCAGCTCATCGAGGGCAAGGCCATCCAGATCCACCCGCTCGTCTGCTCGGCCTTCAACGCCGACTTCGACGGTGACCAGATGGCCGTGCACCTGCCGCTGAGCGCCGAGGCGCAGGCCGAGGCCCGCATCCTCATGCTGAGCACGAACAACATCCTGAAGCCGTCCGACGGCCGCCCGGTCACCATGCCGACCCAGGACATGATCATCGGCCTGTACTTCCTCACGCTCGAGCGTGAGGGGCACGTGGGCGAGGGTCGTGCGTTCAGCTCGGTCTCCGAGGCGGTCATGGCGTTCGACCGCCACGAGATCACCCTGCAGAGCAAGGTGCGCATCCGCATCCCGGGCGTCGACGGAACGGTCGAGTCGCGCGAGACCACGCTGGGTCGCGCCATCTTCAACCAGGCGCTGCCGGACGACTACGCGTACGTGAACTACCAGGTCGGCAAGAAGGAGCTCGGGGTCATCGTCAACGACCTCGCCGAGCGCTACAGCAAGATCGACGTGGGCGTCGCGCTCGACAACCTCAAGGAGACCGGTTTCCACTGGGCCACGCGCTCGGGCGTCACCATCTCCATCGAGGACGTCGTCACGCCGGAGAACAAGCAGGAGATCCTCACCAAGTACGAGGGTCAGGCTGCCAAGGTCCAGCAGCAGTTCGACCGCGGTCTCATCACCGAGGACGAGCGGCGCCAGGAGCTCATCGAGATCTGGACCCAGGCCACGGCCGAGGTCTCCAGCGAGATGGAGAAGAAGTTCACGGCCGACGCCGACAACCCGATCTGGATGATGGTCCACTCGGGCGCACGAGGCAACATGATGCAGGTGCGTCAGATCGCCGCCATGCGTGGCCTCGTGGCCAACCCGAAGGGCGAGATCATCCCGCGCCCGATCAAGGCCAACTTCCGTGAGGGCCTGAGCGTCGTCGAGTACTTCATCGCGACGCACGGTGCCCGCAAGGGCCTGGCCGACACCGCCCTGCGCACGGCCGACTCCGGCTACCTGACGCGTCGACTCGTCGACGTCAGCCAGGACGTGATCATCCGCGAGGAGGACTGCGGCACCGAGCGCGGTCTGCCCAAGGTGATCGCGACCCGCCTGGACGACGGCACGTTCGTGCCCGCCGAGAACGTCGAGACCTCGGCGTACTCGCGCAGCGCGGCCACCCAGATCACGCACCCGGAGACGGGCGAGGTGCTCGTGGAGGCCGGTGGCGACCTCGGCGACGTCGAGATCAGCCAGCTCGTCGTGGCCGGTGTGGAGTCCATCCGGGTCCGCACGGTGCTCACGTGCGAGGCGGCGGCCGGTACCTGCGCCAAGTGCTACGGCCGTTCGCTGGCCACCGGCAAGCTCGTCGACATCGGCGAGGCGGTCGGCACCATCGCCGCCCAGTCGATCGGTGAGCCCGGCACGCAGCTGACCATGCGTACCTTCCACACCGGTGGTGTGGCCGGTGACGACATCACGCACGGTCTGCCGCGCGTGGTCGAGCTGTTCGAGGCACGCCAGCCCAAGGGTCGCGCTCCCATCACGGAGTCGGCCGGACGGGTGCGCATCGACGACACCGACAAGACCCGCAAGCTCGTCGTCGTCCCCGACGACGGGTCCGAGGAGCAGGAGTACCCGGTCAGCAAGCGCTCGCGCCTGCTCATCGAGGACGGCTCCCACGTCGAGGTCGGCGACCAGCTCACGCACGGCACGCCGGACCCGCAGGAGGTCCTGCGCATCCTCGGTGTCCGTCGGGCGCAGGAGCACCTCGTGGACGAGGTCCAGGAGGTCTACCGCAGCCAGGGCGTGGCGATCCACGACAAGCACATCGAGATCATCGTGCGGCAGATGCTGCGTCGGGTGACGGTCATCGAGCAGGGTGACTCCAACCTGATCCCCGGTGACCTGGCCGATCGTGCGACGTTCGAGTCCGAGAACCGTCGGGTCGTCGCCGAGGGCGGCACCCCGGCCTCGGGTCGTCCGGTGCTGATGGGCATCACGAAGGCCTCGCTGGCCGTCGAGTCGTGGCTGTCGGCCGCCTCCTTCCAGGAGACGACCCGCGTCCTCACCGACGCGGCGATCCACGGCAAGTCGGACTCGTTGCGTGGCCTGAAGGAGAACATCATCATCGGCAAGCTCATCCCGGCAGGCACCGGTCTCGACCGGTACCGCAACATCCGGGTCGAGCCCACCGAGGAGGCACGCCAGGCGGCGTACGCCGTCACGGGCTACGAGTCCTACGACTACGGCTTCGGCTCCGCCGACGGCCAGCCCGTCCAGCTCGACGACTACGACTTCACGTCGTACGAGTCCTGAGCGACTGACACCCCGACGGCCCCGGACCTCACGGTCCGGGGCCGTCGGCGTTCGGGCGGACGACGTGGTGGTGCGCTGTCGCCCTTCGTCCGACCCACCGGTGCGCTCTCGCAGGGGGTCGCGACCTTCCTGGTGCGCTGCCTCGGCCAGCGCTCGGCGCGGTCTCCGAAAGAGCCTCGACCGGGCGGCGGGGCGGGACCTTCGTCGAGCTCTCGGGCTGTCGTCGGGCCTCGGGGGACGCAGCATCCTGCGTCACCCCGACGCCTGGACCGGATCCGCGCAGGCAGCGCCCACGCAGGTCGAGACCTACCGCCGGCAGCGCGCCGACTCAGCCCGCCGTGGCCGCCTTCTTCTCGGCCGGCTTCGCGTCCGCCTCGGGACGGAACAACCAGGTCAGGCGCGGCTCGAAGACCGGTCGGAAGACGGTGGAGACGAGCTTGGTCATCAGCAGGTTGGCCACCACGACGGCCACCACCATCGTGAGGGCCGCGGCGGGGGCGCCGTACCGGTCGATCCGGTCGAAGACCTCGAACTGGTACCGCAGGACCAGGATGATGTAGCCGTGCAGGAGGTAGCAGTAGAAGGTGCGGCTGCCCATGAACGTCGTCCACGAGCGTCGACGCGGCACGAGCGAGAGGGCCGCGAACGTGAGCACGAGGCCCACCACCAACAGCTCGGCGCGCTGCGTGATCCCCTCGAGCGGGGTGGCGCCCAACGGGTCCTCGTCGTAGCGCTGCTTCCAGAGCAGCCAGTCGAGCGTCCAGTCGGCCGAGTACAGGTAGCAGACCACGAAGCTGCCGGCGAGCAGCAGCGCCGACGCGATGCGGATGCGGGTGTCGGCCAGCCGCTCGAAGCGCTCGCGACTCATGTGCAGCCCGATCACGTAGAAGGGCAGGAACCCCAGGATCTTCGGCAGCGCGAGCACGTTCGGCACCTCGATGAGCCCGACGAGGAGCGAGATGGCGATCGACGTCGTGATGGGGTACTTCAGCGCCCGCCAGATCGGGGTGGTCAGCCGCCACACGAACAGCGCCGCCATGAACCAGGCCAGCCACTGGGGCGAGAGGAACATGTAGGGGTCCGGCTCGTCGGTGTAGTGGCGCGTGATCATCTGCATCGAGATCTCGACGATCAGGTACGGGACGACGAGGGTGCTGACGATCCGCCGCACCTGGCGGGCGTCGCCCATGTACCGGCGCGCGGTGTACCCGGAGATCAGGATGAAGAACGGCATGTGGAACGCGTAGATCCACACGTACACGCCGCGCGCCGAGTCCATGGCCACGAACTGCGTCAGGGAGTGCCCGATCACGACGAGCAGCATCACCCAGTACCGTGCGTTGTCGAGGTAGGCGACACGCTCCTTGGGGGCAGCGGTCGTCACGGGCAACGGGTCGAGAGCGCTCATCGTGGATGAACTCTAGTGGAGCGGGCAAGGGGGAGCCGATGACGAGCAGCCAGGACGCGCGTCGCACGCAGCGACTGGGTGCCTATGCGGTCGTGGTCGTCGACGACGAGCGCGGCGTGCCGCACCTGCTGCTGACGCGGGTCTCGCCGTCCGGCTACCCCGCGGGGTGGTGGGCGCTGCCCGGCGGCGGCGTCGAGCACGGGGAGTCGCCGCACGACGCCGTGCTGCGCGAGCTGCACGAGGAGACGGGTCTCGCCGCGACCACCAGCCGCCTGGTCGACGTCCACGACGTGCACACCGTGGCGCCGGGGCGCGACGACCGGTTCGAGGACTACCACGGCGTCCACCTGCTGTACGCCGTCACCGTCGAGGGGGCAGGGCCCGGCCGACCGCTGCCCGCGCCTCGGGTCGTCGAGGTCGACGGCACCGCCGACGTCGCGGCCTGGCTCCCGCTCGACCACGTCGACGACGGAGAACGCCGGCTGCTGCCCGCCGTCCAGCACGCGCTCGACCACCTCGACCAGTACCGGTAGCGGGCGGTGTCGGTAGCGAGCCGGGACGATCAGGGCTTGGCGGGCGCGGGCGTGTAGAAGAGCATCGCGTAGCTCCCGCGGGCCGACAGCACGAAGGTCGCGCGGGCGCGGCTCCCGTCCTCGCCGCGCGCCGAGTACGTCGTGCTGATCTCGTTGAGGTCCTCCACCACGTCCTTGGTGGGCGTCCCGACGCTGGCCGCGAAGTCCTCGGCGATCGCGTCGGCCTCGCGCACCCGGTCGGCCACGACGGCCGCGAAGCGCGGTCGGTCGCCGCTCAGCAGGAGGGTCCCCGTGGACGGGACGGTCCAGCGTCCGTCGAGCAGGGGTTCGCTGCCCTCGGCCTCGACGTCCATGCTCGGCCAGATGAGCCCGGACCGGTCCTCGCCCTCGACGTCGCGGGGGACCTCGGCCGAGGAGGCGCGGGGCTCCAGCTGACCACTGCGGGGATCGCCCAGGTACTCGGCGCGCACGGTCATGACGGGGCGGCGGTCGCTGGCCGGGTACGCGGTGCGGGTGGCCACGTCGCCGGGGTCGGCGGTGATGGTGATGCGGATGTCGCGGTCGTCGGCGGTGGCGCCGCGCGCGGAGACCGTGCAGCCGGTGATCCGCTTGCCCTCGGCCCTGCAGAACTGCGAGAGGTCGTCCTCGACGAGGTTGGCATCGGGGATGACGGCGTTGACCTGGGCGATCAGCCGCCGCAGCACGAGCGTCGGGTCCCCGTCGACGCGCAGCAGCGAGATCGTGACGTCGGGGCGAGGTGCGTCGTCGATGAGGGCGAACGTGTCGTCGCTGGGGCGCGTCGCGGGCGTCTCGCTCTCGCTCGGCGTGGGCTCCGGTGCCTCGGAGGCGTCCTCGTCGCCGTCGGCCTCGGCCGCCTCCCTCTGGGCCTCGGCCGCGTCGAGCTGCGGCTGGTAGGCCTGGATGAGTGCGGGGCTGCGGTAGCGCACGAGCGGGCCGAGCTGCGCGGCGCCGGAGGGCACCTCCAGCCCGTAGGAGATCGGGCTCTGCGGGCCGGACTCGTGCTCGGTGACGTCGACGGCGGCAGAGGCCTGGGCGCTCGGGTCGGCACTCGGGTCGACGTCGGACTGGGACCGGGTCTCGCACGCGCCGAGGGTGAGCACGCCGACGAGGGCGAGCAGGGTCGCGGTCCGTCTCATGGGTCTCCTCGGGGCTGGGTCGAGCCCGGTGCGGGGGCGTGCCTCGACCGGTCCGGAGCGCGAACCGGTCCGTTCCATCCTGCCGCAGGCGCACAACGGTGCGCCTCCCAGGTCGACGCAGGCGCGGTAGGTTGGCGCGTCAGGTCCGGACACGGGGCGAGGAGGCGACGCGATGACCGCCCGCACGACGACCGCCGAGCGGGTGTTCGCCCGCCTGCGGGAGGAGATCCTGACCGGTCGGATGGCTCCGGGGTCCCAGCACTCGATCTACCGGCTCGCCGACGAGCTCGAGGTCTCCCGCACCCCCGTGCGCGAGGCCGTGCTCCGCCTGGCCGACGCCGGGCTCGTCACGGTCGAGCGCAACCGGGGGCTCCGGGTCCGGGGCGTCACGGTGCAGGACGTGCTGGAGGTCTTCGACCTGCGCCTGCTGCTGGAGGTCCCCGCCGCCGCGTTCGCCGCACGGCACGCCGACGCCGACCAGTGCGCCGCTCTGGAGGGTCACCTGGCGGCGATGGAGCAGGCGGCCCGGGACGGGGACGAGCAGGCGTTCGATGGCCACGACCGGGCCCTGCACGCCGCCCTGCACGCGGTGAGCGGCAACAGCAGGCTGGGGGAGGAGGTGCTGGCGCTGCGCGCCTCCATCCAGGCGCGAGGCGCGGTGACCCTGCACCGGTCGCGTGGTGCGCAGGAGATCCTCGAGGAGCACACGCCCATCGTCGAGGCGGTCGTCGCCGGTGACGTCCGGAGCGCGGCGGTGCTCATGCGCGACCACCTCGTGCACACCGCCGAGCTGCTCGCGCGCCAGCTGGACCCGGAGGTCGACGTCGCGGCCTGGAGGACGCGGACCGCCTCGTTCGTCGTCAGTAGCATGCTACTGTCGGACGACATCTCCCGATCATCGGATCCCGGCCGGCAGGAGCGGACATGAGCCACGGTGCGAGCGGGTTCACCCCCGACCATCCCGAGACCGTCTTCACCTACGGTGCTCCCGGCCTCAAGCTGGGCGTCGGCGCGCGCCACGAGCTCGGCCACGACCTTGCCGTGCTGGGCGCGCGGCGGGTGCTGCTCGTGACCGACCCCGGCGTGGCCGCCACCGGGGCGCCCGCCGAGATCGCCGAGCGCGTCGGTCGCGACGGGATCGACGTCGTGACCTTCGACCGGAGTCGGGTGGAGCCCACCGACGCGAGCCTGCTCGAGGCCATCGCCTTCGCCCGCGAGAACGGCCCGTTCGACGCCGTGCTCGCGGTCGGTGGCGGCAGCAGCATCGACACCGCCAAGGCCGTCGACCTGATGCTGACCAACGACGGCGAGCTCATGGACTACGTGAACGCCCCCGTCGGCGGCGGTCGCGCCCCGGCCAACCCGCTGCTTCCCCTCGTGGCCGTGCCGACCACGACCGGGACGGGCAGCGAGAGCACGACCATCTGCGTCCTCGACGTGGTGAGCCAGCACGTCAAGACCGGCATCTCCCACCCCCGGCTGCGGCCGACCCTGGCCGTCGTGGACCCCGAGCTGACCCTGACCCAGCCGGCGAACGTGACCGCCGCGTCCGGGCTCGACATCCTGTGCCACGCGCTGGAGAGCTACACGGCTCGGCCCTACGCGTCCTACGAGGCCAAGACCGCCGACCAGCGGGTGCCCTACTGCGGCTCCAACCCGATCTCCGACGTCTGGTCCGAGCGCGCGCTCGCCCTCATGGCCACGTCCTTCCGCCGCGCCGTGACCCACGGCGGCGACCTCGAGGCGCGCACGCAGGTGGCCACGGCCGCCACCTTCGCCGGGCTCGGGTTCGGCAACGCGGGCGTGCACATCCCGCACGCGAACGCCTACCCGATCGCCGGACAGGTCCGCGAGTTCCGTCCCGACCACTACCCGGCCGACGACGGCGCCTCCGGCCACGCCGGCCTGGTGCCGCACGGCATGGCGGTCTCCCTCACCGCACCCGCCGCGTTCCGGTTCACCTTCGACGCCGCCCCCGACCGCCACGTGCGCGCCGCCCGGCTGCTCGACCCCGACGCCGTCATGACCGACGACCCGGCCGACCTGCTGCCGCAGGTTCTCACGGCGGTCATGCGCGACGTCGGCATCCCCGCCGGCCTCGCCGCCGTCGGGTTCGGCGCCGCCGACCTCGACCCGCTCGTCGAGGGCGCCATGAAGCAGCAGCGCCTCCTCGCCACGGCCCCGCGCGAGGTCACCGAGGACGACGTCGCGGGGATCCTCGACGCCTCGCTCGAGCTGTGGTGAGCCTCGAGGCGCCGCCGACGGCCGGGAGCGCCTCCGCGACCGACGTGGTGGCCGAGCTGCGCCGCCGCGGCGTCGCCGACGTCGACGACTCGACCACCACGCGTGCGCTCTACAGCACCGACGCCTCGCTCTACCGCGTCGTGCCGCAGGTGGTCGTGCGGCCGCGCGAGGTCGACGAGGTGCTCGCCGTCCTCGACGCGTCGCGCGCCACCGGGGTGCCCGTCACGTCCCGCGGCGCCGGCACCTCCATCGCCGGCAACGCCGTCGGCACCGGGATCGTGGTCGACTTCGCCAAGCACCTCAACCGGGTGCACGAGGTCGACGCCGAGCGGCGGGTCGCACGGGTCGACCCGGGTGTGGTGCACGCTGCGCTGCAGAAGGTCGCGGCGCCGCAGGGCCTGCGCTTCGGGCCCGACCCGTCCACGCACACCCGCTGCACGATCGGCGGCATGATCGGCAACAACGCGTGCGGCAACCGTGCCCTCGGGTACGGCCGCAGCTCCGACAACGTGGCCGCGCTGGACCTCGCCACGGGGACGGGGGAGCGCCTGGTGGTGGGCCGTGACGTCACCGCGACGTCGTCCACCCTGGACCGGCTGCGCGACGTCGTCGCGACCGACCTCGCGACCGTGCGCACCGAGCTCGGCCGCTTCGGCCGCCAGGTCTCCGGCTACAGCCTCGAGCACCTGCTGCCCGAGCGGGGCTTCGACGTCGCGTCCTTCATGGCCGGGTCCGAGGGCACGCTCGGCGTGCTGCTCGGTGCCACCGTCGACCTCGTGGCCACGCCGCGCCACGTGCACCTCGTCGTGCTGGGCTACGGGTCGATGGCCGAGGCCGGGGACGACGTGCCCACCATGCTTCCGCACGGTCCGATCGCCTGCGAGGGCCTGGGCGCCCGGATCATCGAGGTCTACCGGGCCGCCAAGGGTGCCGCGGGCGTGCCCGAGTACCCCCGTGGCGGCGGCTTCCTCTACGTGGAGCTGGCCGGAGACGACCCCGCCGAGCTCGCGGCCCAGGCCGACCGCGTCGTGGCCGACTCGGCCGCGCTGGCGCACCGCCACGTGACGTCGGTGGCCGAGCAGGCGGCGTTCTGGCGGATCCGCGAGGAGGGCGCCGGTCTCGCCTCACGCATCTGGGACCGTCCCGCGCTCTCCGGCTGGGAGGACGCCGCCGTGCCGCCCGCGAGCGTCGGCGCCTACCTGCGCGACTTCGACGCCCTGCTCCAGCAGCACGACCTGCACGGCGAGCCGTACGGCCACCTCGGCGACGGCTGCGTGCACGTGCGGATCGACTTCCCGATCTCCGAGCCCGGTGGTCCGGCCGGGTACCGGGCCTTCATCGAGGACGCCGCCCGCCTGACCGCGTCGCACGGCGGCTCCTTCTCGGGCGAGCACGGCGACGGCCGGGCCCGCTCGGAGCTGCTGCCGCTCATGTACTCCGCCCCGGCGCTCGCGCTCTTCCGCGGGGTCAAGCACGTGCTCGACCCCGACGACCTGCTCAACCCCGGCGTCCTCGTCGACCCCGATCCTGTGCCGTCCGCCGCCCCCCATGGCCGCGGAGTCCCGGCACCCCTGCCGGGCGTGCGCGCCCTGGATGCCGATCTACGCGCGCAGGGCAAGGGCTGGGCCGCGGGCCTCCAGGGCACCCGTCGCGGCCTGCGCCTGCTGCACGACGACGGCGACCTGGGTGCCGCCGTGCACCGCTGCACCGGCGTCGGCAAGTGCCTGGCCGACAACCGGACGTCGAACGGCGTCATGTGCCCCTCGTTCCAGGCCACCCGCGACGAGAAGGACTCCACCCGTGGCCGCGCCCGTGTGCTGCAGGAGATGGTCGACGGTCGTCTCGTCACCGGCGGCTACCGCGCTCCCGAGGTGCACGAGGCGCTCGACCTCTGCCTCTCCTGCAAGGGCTGCCTGAACGACTGCCCCACCGGCATCGACATGGCCACCTACAAGTCCGAGGTGCTGCACCAGACCTACCGGGGGCGGGTCCGTCCCCGCAGCCACTACGTGCTCGGCAAGCTGCCGTTCTGGGCGCGGCTCACCTCTCCGGTGGCTCGCCTGGCGAACCTCGCGCTGCGCGTGCCCGGACTCGCCCACGTGGCGCGCTGGGTGGCGGGCGTCGACCAGCGTCGCAGCCTGCCTGCCTTCGCCACGCAGCGCTTCAGCCGGGCGGCGCGACCGCTGCTCACCGCTCGGGCCGAGGCCTCCCGCGACGAGCGACCGCGCGTGGCGATCTGGGCCGACTCCTTCACCGAGTACTTCTCCACGTCGGGCGGCCTCGCCGCCGTCCGGCTCCTGGAGTCCGCCGGCTACCGGGTCGAGGTCGTGCAGAAGCAGTCCTGCTGCGGGCTCACGTGGATCACGACCGGCCAGCTCGACACCGCCCGCGAGCTCGTCGAGCGCACCGTGGCCGTGCTGCACGAGTACGTCGCCGCCGGCGTGCCGGTGGTCGGTCTCGAGCCCTCGTGCCTCGCCGTCCTGCGGTCCGACGCCGTGGAGCTGACCGACGACCCGCGGGCCGTCGAGGTCGCGGCAGGCGTGCACACCGTGGCCGAGCTGCTGGCGCGGACCGACGGCTGGGAGCCGCCGGACCTCAGGGGCACCGAGGTCGTCGTCCAGCCGCACTGCCACCAGTCGTCGGTGCTCGGCTTCGAGGCCGACATGGACCTGCTCGGCCGGACCGGGGCCACGGTCACGAGGCTGTCGGGCTGCTGCGGCCTGGCCGGCAACTTCGGGGTCGAGCGCGGCCACTACGAGGTGTCGGTGGCGGTCGCCGAGCAGCAGCTGATGCCCGCCGTCCGCGCGATGGGGGAGGGCGCGGTCGTCCTGGCCGACGGCTTCTCCTGCCGCACCCAGCTCGACGACCTGGCCGACGTGCCGGCAATCCACCTGACCGAGCTGCTCGCGCCGGGGGAGTAGGTCTCGTCCCGAGGCTGCGCCGCCCGGCTTCGTCCCGTCCTGCGGCTGCGCCGCCGCGCCTCGCCGCGGACCTGCGCCCCGGAGGCCTCGACGAGGGACCTGGGTGCGCGCCGATCCGGGTGCGCCCGCTCCGGGCCCCGCGCGGTAGGTGGCCCGCGCTTCAGCCGCCCCGGGAGGTAGGCCGCCCGCGGATACGGGCCCGCCATCCGCGGGCGGCCTACCTCCACCCCTCGCGTGGCGCGGCCCACCTACCTTTCACTGCCCGGTGGTGGCCCCGCCGGCCCGGTCGGCTCCCCGTTCGAGGCGTTTCGGAGCCTGACCCGGCTCGGCGCCGAGGCAGCGCAGCCGCAGGACGAGTCCGAGCCGACGCAGCCGCAGGACGAGACCCGTCCGGAACAGCCCGGCCGCGGGAACTCCGCGATTTGCTCGGGCGTTGTGCGGGAAGGTACTGTTGAGTGCTGTGCCTGGATCTGCCAGGCCGCTGCGCGCATCCCGCCACCCAGCACCAGTTCGGCGGCGAGTGCAGCACGACTCAGAGTCCTTCTCGCCTGAAGAAAGAAGTCCGTAGTGCCCACGATCAACCAGCTGGTCCGCAAGGGCCGCCAGACCAAGGTGACCAAGACCACCACGCCGGCACTCAAGGGCTCGCCCCAGCGCCGCGGTGTCTGCACCCGCGTCTACACCACGACCCCGAAGAAGCCGAACTCGGCGCTTCGCAAGGTCGCTCGTGTGCGTCTGTCTTCCGGTACCGAGGTCACCGCGTACATCCCCGGTGAGGGCCACAACCTCCAGGAGCACTCCATCGTGCTCGTGCGTGGCGGTCGTGTGAAGGACCTCCCGGGTGTGCGCTACAAGATCGTTCGCGGCTCCCTCGACACCCAGGGTGTCAAGGGTCGCAAGCAGGCTCGCAGCCGCTACGGCGCGAAGAAGGAGAAGAGCTAATGCCTCGCAAGGGTCCCGCGCCGAAGCGCATCCCCGAGACCGACCCGGTCTACAACAACCAGCTCGTCACGATGCTGATCAACAAGATCCTCGTCGACGGCAAGAAGCAGACCGCCCAGCGCATCGTCTACACCGCGCTCGAGGGCACCCGCGACAAGTCCGGCACCGACCCGGTCGTCACCCTCAAGCGCGCGCTCGACAACGTCAAGCCCGCCCTCGAGGTCAAGTCCCGTCGTGTCGGCGGTGCGACCTACCAGGTCCCGATCGAGGTCCGCCCCGCCCGCCAGACCACCCTCGCCCTGCGCTGGCTGGTCAAGTACTCGAGCGAGCGTCGCGAGAAGACGATGGCCGAGCGCCTCATGAACGAGCTCCTCGACGCCAGCAATGGCCTCGGCGGCAGCGTCAAGAAGCGCGAGGACACGCACAAGATGGCAGAGGCCAACCGCGCCTTCGCCCACTACCGCTGGTAGCCGGTTCGCCGGAGCACCCCGGTGCTCCGGCGACAGAACATCCAAGACTTCCGAAGGAAAGCTGAAGCCACGTGGCAACCGACATCACCACCGACCTGACCCGGGTCCGCAACATCGGCATCATGGCGCACATCGACGCCGGCAAGACCACCACCACCGAGCGGATCCTGTTCTACACCGGCATCACCTACAAGATCGGTGAGGTCCACGACGGCGGCGCCACCATGGACTGGATGGAGCAGGAGCAGGAGCGCGGCATCACCATCACGTCCGCCGCGACGACCTGCTGGTGGAAGGACCACCAGATCAACATCATCGACACCCCCGGTCACGTCGACTTCACGGTCGAGGTCGAGCGCTCGCTGCGCGTCCTCGACGGTGCCGTCGCCGTGTTCGACGGTGTCGCCGGTGTCGAGCCGCAGTCCGAGACCGTGTGGCGCCAGGCCGACAAGTACGGCGTGCCGCGCATGTGCTTCGTCAACAAGCTCGACCGCACGGGCGCCTCGTTCGACTTCTGCGTCAAGACCATCCGCGAGCGCCTCGGCGCCACGCCGCTGGTCCTGCAGCTGCCCATCGGTGCCGAGAGCGACTTCCTCGGCGTCGTCGACCTCGTCGGCATGCGTGCCCTCACGTGGCGCGGCGAGACGACGATCGGTGAGGACTACACGGTCGAGGAGATCCCGGCCGAGCTCGCCGACGCCGCCGCCGAGGGTCGCGAGGCCCTCCTGGAGACGCTCTCCGACGTCGACGACGCGATCGCCGAGAAGTTCCTCGACGGCGAGGACATCCCCGTCGACGAGCTGAAGGCCGCGATCCGTCGCGCCACCCTGGCCGCCGAGCTCAACCCGGTGCTGTGCGGCACGGCGTTCAAGAACAAGGGCGTGCAGCCCCTGCTCGACGCCGTCGTCGACTTCCTGCCGTCCCCGATCGACGTGGGCGACGTCAAGGGCCACGACGCCAAGGACGAGACCGTCGAGGACACCCGCCCGCCGTCGGAGGACGCGCCGTTCGCCGGCCTGGCCTTCAAGATCGCCACGGACCCGCACCTGGGCAAGCTCACCTTCGTCCGCGTGTACTCCGGTCGCCTGGAGTCGGGCACCTCGGTGCTCAACGTGACCAAGGGCCGCAAGGAGCGGATCGGCAAGGTCTACCAGATGCACGCCAACAAGCGTGAGGAGATCGCGTCGGTCGGCGCCGGCCAGATCGTGGCCGTCATGGGCCTCAAGGACACGACCACGGGCGAGACGCTGGCCGACTCGGCCAAGCCGATCGTGCTCGAGTCGATGACCTTCCCCGACCCGGTCATCCAGGTCGCCATCGAGCCCAAGACCAAGAGCGACCAGGAGAAGCTCGGCGTCGCCATCCAGAAGCTCGCCGAGGAGGACCCGACGTTCCAGGTCCACACCGACGAGGAGACCGGACAGACGATCATCGCCGGCATGGGCGAGCTCCACCTCGACATCCTCGTGGACCGCATGAAGCGCGAGTTCAAGGTCGAGGCCAACGTCGGCAAGCCGCAGGTCGCGTACCGCGAGACCATCAAGAAGACGGTCACCGGGCACAGCTACACCCACAAGAAGCAGACCGGTGGTTCCGGACAGTTCGCCAAGGTCGTCATCGGCGTGGCCCCCAACGGCCCCGACGCGGGCGGCGAGGGCGGCTACGAGTTCCACAACGAGGTCACCGGTGGTCGCGTGCCGAAGGAGTACATCCCCTCGGTCGACGCCGGCGGTCAGGCAGCCATGGAGTTCGGCGTGCTCGCCGGCTACCCCATGGTCGACGTCAAGTTCACCCTGGAGGACGGCGCGTACCACGACGTCGACTCCAGCGAGCTGGCGTTCAAGCTGGCCGGCAACATGGCCTTCAAGGAGGCCGCACGCAAGGCCGACCCGGCTCTGCTCGAGCCGATGTTCGCCGTCGAGGTCACGACGCCCGAGGACTACATGGGCGACGTGATCGGCGACCTCAACTCCCGCCGTGGACAGGTCCAGGCGATGGAGGAGGGCT
>NZ_LMMY01000009.1:13975-18881 GCF_001422865.1 Aeromicrobium sp. Leaf272 | reverse complement strand
CCTGAGGTCCAAGACCTCGGGGCGTGCCTCGTACTCGATGCAGTTCGACTCCTACGCCGAGGTCCCCAAGGCCGTGGCGGAGGAGATCATCAAGAAGGCCCGCGGCGAGTAACGCTCGGCGTCATCGGTAAGGTGGCCTAGGTCTCCCCGCGGGACCCGACGGCTTTCAGATCCGGCAACATTCCAGACACTGCAACTCACAACCCAGAAGGAGCCCCAGTGGCTAAGGCGAAGTTCGAGCGGACCAAGCCGCACATGAACATCGGCACCATCGGTCACATCGACCACGGTAAGACGACGCTGACCGCGGCGATCACCAAGGTGCTGCACGACAAGTACCCCGATCTGAACGAGGCCTCGGCCTTCGACCAGATCGACAAGGCTCCCGAGGAGCGTCAGCGCGGCATCACGATCTCGATCGCGCACGTGGAGTACCAGACGGAGAACCGTCACTACGCGCACGTCGACTGCCCCGGTCACGCCGACTACGTCAAGAACATGATCACCGGCGCGGCTCAGATGGACGGCGCGATCCTCGTGGTCGCCGCCACCGACGGCCCGATGCCGCAGACCCGTGAGCACGTCCTCCTGGCCCGCCAGGTCGGCGTCCCCGCCATGGTCGTCGCCCTGAACAAGTGCGACATGGTCGACGACGAGGAGATCCTGGAGCTCGTCGAGCTCGAGGTCCGCGAGCTGCTCAGCGACCAGGAGTTCGACGGCGACAACGTCCCCGTCGTCAAGGTCGCTGCTCACCCGGCGCTGCAGGGCGACGCCAAGTGGGGCGAGTCGATCCTCGAGCTCATGAACGCGGTCGACGAGTACATCCCGCTGCCCCCGCGTGAGACGGACAAGCCGTTCCTCATGCCGGTCGAGGACGTCTTCACGATCACCGGTCGTGGCACGGTCATCACCGGTCGCATCGAGCGCGGCATCGTCAAGGTCAACGAGACCGTCGACATCGTCGGCATCCGTGAGACCAAGCAGACGACGACCGTCACGGGCATCGAGATGTTCCGCAAGCTGCTCGACGAGGGCCAGGCCGGCGAGAACGTCGGACTGCTCCTGCGTGGCACGAAGCGTGAGGACGTCGAGCGCGGCATGGTCATCATCGCGCCCGGTTCCACCACGCCGCACACGGAGTTCGAGGGCCAGGTCTACATCCTGTCCAAGGAGGAGGGTGGTCGTCACACGCCGTTCTTCAACAACTACCGTCCGCAGTTCTACTTCCGCACGACGGACGTCACCGGCGTCGTCACGCTGCCCGAGGGCACCGAGATGGTCATGCCCGGCGACAACACCGAGATGAGCGTCGAGCTGATCCAGCCGATCGCCATGGAGGAGGGCCTGCGCTTCGCCATCCGCGAGGGCGGCCGCACCGTCGGCGCCGGTCGTGTCACCAAGATCAACAAGTGATCTGACGACACACCAGCACTGCTGAGACGAAGCCCCTCGGACCCTCGGGTCCGGGGGGCTTCGTCGTGTCCGGGCTCATGGGCGGGTTTCCTGCGGGGGTCGGCCGGGTGGCACCGGGTTCGGGCGGGCTCCCGGGCAGTCGGCGAGTGCGTGGGGGTAGGTGACGCGCCTGACCGTCTGGTCAGAGGTAGGTGACGCACCTCTCAGCGCGGCAGACAGGTGCGTCACCTACCTCTGACGGAGTGGTTCGGCGCGTCGCCTACCTCTTGCCTCCTGGCCCCGCCGGAGCTCGCGAGCCCGGTCCGGAGACGCACCCAGGTCCTCGGTCGAGGCCCTTTCGGAGCGCACCTCGAGGAGGAGCCGGCCCGGCGCAGCAGCAGGCTCAGCGGGTGCTGACGCCGCGCAACCGCGGGGCGACGGAGCCCCCACGCGTGCCCCCCGAGAACGAGGGAGGGGGCGATTTGTGTTTGCGGGGGAGTCTCTGTCAGACTAGTGCGGTTGCTCCGGCCGTATTGCTGGGGCGTGCTTGCCCGGAACTCACGCCGGGACCGACGGGTGCGCCGCACGGTGAACGGCCTGGCTGCTGGAAACGTAGGAGACGCGGACTCGTCAGAGGCCGCGGCCCGGGACCGGCGGTCCAACCACCCAACTCCAGAAGGTTCGCGCACGCTCGTGGTCAACTCCGCGACACGCCCGACCTCGGGGGCGGAGGGGGAGCGATCCCCTCCAGGGAGAACCAGCCCCAGGGGCACACACAGCTGACGAAGAGTAAGGACGACCAGAGCATGGCGGGACAGAAGATCCGTATCCGGCTCAAGGCCTACGACCACGAGGTGATCGACACCTCGGCGCGCAAGATCGTCGACACGGTCACGCGCACCGGAGCCTCCGTGGCCGGCCCCGTGCCCCTGCCGACCGAGAAGAACGTGTACTGCGTCATCCGGTCGCCGCACAAGTACAAGGACAGCCGCGAGCACTTCGAGATGCGTACGCACAAGCGGCTCATCGACATCATCGACCCGACGCCGAAGACCGTCGACTCGCTCATGCGACTCGACCTGCCGGCCGGTGTCGACATCGAGATCAAGCTCTGAGGGAGGACCTGAACACATGAGCACCTCCTCCACCGTCAACGCGCGCGGCCTCCTGGGCCGCAAGCTCGGCATGACCCAGGTCTGGGACGCCGAGGGCAAGATCGTGCCCGTCACGGTCCTCGCTGCCGAGACCAACGTCGTCACGCAGATCCGCACGCCCGAGACCGACGGCTACAGCGCCGTCCAGATCGGCTTCGGCGAGATCGACGGACGCAAGGTCAACAAGCCCGAGGCCGGACACTTCGCGAAGGCCGGCGTCACGCCGCGCCGCCACGTCGTCGAGATCCGCACCGAGGCCATCGCCGACTACGCCCTGGGCCAGGAGATCTCCCCGGAGATCTTCGCCGCGGGCGACGAGATCGACGTGACCGCCACGAGCAAGGGCAAGGGCTTCGCCGGCGTCATGAAGCGTCACGGCTTCTCCGGCGTCGGAGCCTCCCACGGCGCGCACCGCAACCACCGCAAGCCCGGCTCGATCGGTGGCTGCGCCACCCCGGGTCGCGTCTTCAAGGGCCTGCGCATGGCCGGCCACATGGGCGCCGAGACCGTCACCACCCAGAACCTGACCGTCCACGCCGTGGATGCCGCCAAGGGCGTCATCCTCGTCAAGGGCGCGGTCCCCGGCCCCAAGGGTGGACTCGTCGTGGTCCGCTCTGCCGCGAAGGGAGCCTGATCCATGGCCGTCAAGACCATTGATGCCGCGCTGCCCGTCGACATCTTCGGCGTGCAGACGAACATCCCCCTGATCCACCAGGTCGTCACCGCCCAGCTCGCCGCCGCCCGTCAGGGCACGCACGACGTCAAGTCGCGTGGCGAGGTGTCCGGTGGTGGCAAGAAGCCCTACCGCCAGAAGGGAACCGGCCGCGCCCGTCAGGGCTCGATCCGCGCACCCCAGTACAACGGTGGTGGCATCGTGCACGGCCCCACGCCGCGCAGCTACGACCAGCGGACCCCCAAGAAGATGAAGGCCGCCGCCCTGCGCGGTGCCCTCTCGGACCGGGCCCGCTCCGGACGTCTGCACGTGGTGGAGTCGCTCGTCACCGGTGAGGTGCCCTCCACCAAGGCCGCCGTCGCCGCGATCGCCGAGCTCACCACGCGTCGCCGCGTGCTCGTGGTCGTCAAGCGCGAGGACGCGCTGACGGCCAAGAGCCTGCGCAACGTCACCGACCTCGTCGTGCTGACCTTCGACCAGCTGAACACGTACGACGTCGTGCTGAGCGACGACGTGATCTTCACGCAGGCCGCGTTCGAGGCCTTCGTCGAGGCGCGTTCGGCCGAGGGCACCGAGACCGTCGCGCTGAGCGCCGCGGTCGTCGAGGCCGACGCCAAGCCTGCTGCGAAGCCGGCCACGAAGGCCAAGGCGAAGAAGGCTCCGGCGAAGAAGGCCGAGGCCACGAAGGCCGACGCCGAGCCCGCCGAGAAGGTCGAGGCCCCGGCCGCCGACGCGAACGAGGGTGCGACCAAGACGCAGCCCTACGGTCCCGGCTCCAAGGCCCCGCTCAAGAGCGGCAACGCCCCCAAGGGTCACGAGATCAAGGGCAACGCCGACTCGATGAAGTACCACACCGCGGACAGCCCCTGGTACGACCAGACGGTCGCCGAGGTCTGGTTCGACACCGAGGAGACCGCGCAGGCCGCCGGTTTCACGAAGGCTGGTGAGTGAGCATGAGCACCCTGCACAAGGACCACCGCGACGTCCTGATCGCGCCCGTCGTCTCCGAGAAGACGTACGCGCTCATCGACGACAACAAGTACACGTTCCTGGTGCGTCCGGACGCGAACAAGACGGAGATCAAGATCGCCGTCGAGAACGTGTTCGGCGTCAAGGTGACGGCCGTCAACACGATCAACCGCAAGGGCAAGACGCGTCGCACCCGCAACGGTGAGGGCAAGCGCAAGGACACCAAGCGGGCCATCGTGAGCGTCGCCGCCGGCCAGAGCATCGACATCTTCTCGAGCCCGAGCTGAGGACTGACCAGACATGGCTATTCGCAAGTACAAGCCGACCACGCCGGGCCGTCGAGGCTCCAGCGTCGCCGACTTCGCCGAGATCACCCGCACCACGCCGGAGAAGTCCCTCGTGGAGCCGCTGCCCAAGAAGGGCGGCCGCAACAACCAGGGTCGCATCACCACGCGCCACCAGGGTGGCGGCCACAAGCGTGCCTACCGCGTGATCGACTTCAAGCGCTACGACAAGGACGGCGTGCCGGCCAAGGTCGCTCACATCGAGTACGACCCCAACCGCACCGCGCGCATCGCGCTCCTGCACTACGCCGACGGCGAGAAGCGCTACATCATCGCGCCCGACGGCATCCGTCAGGGCCAGGCCATCGAGGCCGGGCCGACCGCCGACATCAAGGTCGGCAACAACCTGCCGCTGCGCAACATCCCCGTCGGTA
>NZ_LMMY01000009.1:3178-13966 GCF_001422865.1 Aeromicrobium sp. Leaf272 | reverse complement strand
GCGTGTCCAGCTCGTCGCCAAGGAGGGTACGCGCGCCCAGGTGCGCCTGCCCTCCGGCGAGATGCGCTACGTCGACGTCCGCTGCCGCGCCACGATCGGCGAGGTCGGCAACGCCGAGCAGTCCAACATCAACTGGGGCAAGGCAGGACGCAACCGCTGGAAGGGCAAGCGCCCGACCGTCCGTGGTGTCGCCATGAACCCGATCGACCACCCGCACGGTGGTGGCGAGGGCAAGACGTCCGGTGGACGTCACCCCGTCTCCCCGTGGGGCAAGCCCGAGGGCCGTACGCGCAAGCGCAAGGCCAGCGACCAGATGATCGTCCGCCGCCGCAAGTCCGGCCGCTGAGCTACGACGAGCTCAGGAACCAGGAGTAGAGAATGCCCCGTAGTTTGAAGAAGGGTCCCTTCGTCGACGGCCACCTCGAGAAGAAGGTGGACGCTCAGAACGAGGCCGGAACCCACACCGTGATCAAGACCTGGTCGCGTCGCTCGATGATCCTGCCGTCCTTCATCGGACACACGGTCGCCGTGCACGACGGCCGCAAGCACGTCCCGGTGTTCATCACCGACGCGATGGTCGGGCACAAGCTGGGCGAGTTCGCCCCCACCCGTACCTTCCGCGGTCACGAGAAGGACGATCGAAAGGCCAAGAGGCGATGAGTGCAGCCACCCGAGACAACGTCAGCGCGCGCCGCGAGCGCCTGCTGGGCGACGCACCGGGCGCGTTCGCCGTGGCCCGCTTCGTGCGGGTCACGCCGCAGAAGGCCCGCCGTGTCGGCGACCTGGTCCGCGGCATGGACACCGACGAGGCTCTCGCGATCCTGCGGTTCGCTCCGCAGGCCGTCGCGTCGAACTTCTACAAGCTCGTGGAGTCCGCCGTCGCGAACGCCGAGACCACCGAGGGCCTGGACGCGTCCGACCTCGTGATCTCCGTCGTGCACGTCGACGAGGGGCCGACCATGAAGCGTTGGCGCCCGCGCGCCAAGGGTGCGGCCAACCGCATCCTCAAGCGCACGAGCCACCTGACCGTCGTCGTGCAGCCGGCCGCTGACGTGCCGCAGTCGCGCAAGAACTCGAAGAAGGGCGGTCGCTGACATGGGCCAGAAGATCAACCCGCACGGCTTCCGACTCGGCATCTCGACCGACCACAAGAGCCGCTGGTACGCCGACAAGCTGTACAGCAGCTACGTCGGTGAGGACGTCAAGATCCGCAAGCTGCTGACCAAGGGCATGGATCGCGCCGGCATCAGCCGCGTGGAGATCGAGCGCACGCGTGACCGCGTCCGCGTCGACATCCACACCGCGCGTCCGGGCATCGTCATCGGTCGCCGTGGCGCCGAGGCCGACCGCATTCGTGGTGAGCTCGAGAAGCTCACCGGCAAGCAGGTGCAGCTCAACATCCTCGAGGTCAAGCAGCCCGAGCTCGACGCCCAGCTCGTCGCTCAGGGTGTCGCCGAGCAGCTGAGCGGTCGCGTGCAGTTCCGTCGCGCGATGCGCAAGGCGATGCAGACGACCATGCGCTCCGGTGCCAAGGGCATCCGGATCCAGTGCTCGGGTCGTCTCGGCGGCGCCGAGATGAGCCGCTCGGAGTTCTACCGCGAGGGCCGCGTGCCCCTGCACACGCTCCGCGCCGACGTCGACTACGGCTTCTACGAGGCCAAGACCACCTTCGGTCGCATCGGCGTCAAGGTGTGGATCTACAAGGGTGAGGTCGCCGGTACCCGCGCCGAGCGCGAGGCCGAGACCGCGCGTCGCGCCGCCGCTCCCGGCAGCCGTCGCCCCCAGCGCGGGCGTCGTCCCGCACGTGACGACCAGGCCGGCCAGGCTCCGGCAGCACAGGGTGCTGCGCAGGCCTCGGCCGAGCAGGCCGCACCCGCAGCCGAGGCAGCTCCTGCCGCGGCCGCCGCGGGCGCTGCCACCGAAGGAGGGCAGTCCTGATGTTGATGCCTCGTAGGGTCAAGTACCGCAAGCAGCACCACCCCAAGCGGCGCGGCATGGCCAAGGGCGGCACGGAGCTCGCGTTCGGCGACTTCGGCATCCAGGCGGTCGAGGGTCACTACGTGACCAACCGCCAGATCGAGTCCGCTCGTATCGCCATGACGCGTCACATCAAGCGTGGCGGCAAGGTGTGGATCAACATCTACCCCGACCGCCCGCTGACCAAGAAGCCGGCCGAGACCCGCATGGGCTCGGGCAAGGGCTCGCCCGAGTGGTGGGTCGCGAACGTCAAGCCCGGACGCGTCATGTTCGAGCTGTCGGGCGTGACCGAGGAGGTCGCCCGTGAGGCGATGCGCCGCGCCATCCACAAGCTGCCGATGAAGGCCCGCTTCATCACCCGCGACACCGAGGGAGGGTTCTGAGCATGGCTGCGAAGACCACTGCCGCAGAGCTGCGCGGCCTCGATGCCGAGGCTCTGGAGACCAAGCTGCGCGAGGCCAAGGAAGAGCTGTTCAACCTGCGCTTCCAGAACGCCACGGGCCAGCTCGACAACACCGCTCGCCTCAAGACCGTCCGTCGCGACATCGCCCGCATCTACACGGTGCTGACCGAGCGCGAGCTGGGCATCATCGAGGCGGTCGAGGCATGAGCACCAGCGAGAAGGACACCGTGACCACCACGAACGACACCCCCAGCAGCGACCGCAACTACCGCAAGGTGCGCGAGGGACTCGTCACGAGCGACAAGATGGACAAGACCGTCGTCGTCATCGTCGAGGACCGCGTCAAGCACGCCCTGTACGGCAAGGTGCTGCGTCGCAACGTGAAGCTCAAGGCGCACGACGAGGCCAACGCGGCCGGCGTCGGCGACCGTGTGCTCATCCAGGAGACCCGCCCGCTGTCGGCCACCAAGCGCTGGCGCGTCGTGGAGATCCTCGAGAAGGCGAAGTGAGAGACAGATGATTCAGCAGGAGTCGCGACTCAAGGTCGCCGACAACACCGGTGCGAAGGAGATCCTCTGCATCCGTGTTCTCGGCGGATCGGGTCGACGCTACGCCGGTATCGGCGACACCATCGTCGCCACCGTCAAGGACGCCATCCCCGGCGGCAACGTCAAGAAGGGCGACGTCGTCAAGGCCGTCATCGTGCGCACCGTCAAGGAGCGCCGTCGTCCGGACGGTTCGTACATCAAGTTCGACGAGAACGCCGCGGTCATCCTGAAGACCGACGGCGATCCGCGTGGAACGCGCATCTTCGGCCCCGTGGGCCGCGAGCTGCGCGACAAGAAGTTCATGCGGATCATCTCGCTCGCCCCGGAGGTGCTCTGACATGACCAGCAACAAGAAGTCGACGCTGTCGATCCGCAAGGGTGACCAGGTCAAGGTCATCGCCGGAGCCGACAAGGGCGTCGAGGGCAAGGTCATCGAGGTGATCGCCGAGCGCAACCGCGTCATCGTCGAGGGCGTGAACCGCATCAAGCGGCACACGCGCGCCGGCGCCGACGGCGGCCAGGGCGGCATCATCACGCGTGAGGCCCCGATCCACGTCTCGAACGTGATGCTCGTGGTCGACGTCGACGGTGACAAGACCACCACGCGCGTGTCCTACCGCCGCGACGACGTGACCAAGAACCGTGCAGACGGTTCCAGCTACGAGGCCCAGCGCAGCGTGCGCGTGTCCTCCAAGACCGGAAAGGAGATCTGAGCATGGCCGAGTCCACCACCGCCGCTCCGCGGCTGAAGGCCAAGTACCGCGAGGAGATCCTCCCGGCCCTGCGCGAGGAGTTCGACCACGCGAACGTCATGCAGGTGCCCGGGCTGACGAAGATCGTCGTCAACATGGGTGTCGGCGAGGCTGCTCGCGACGGCAAGCTCATCGAGGGCGCGATCCGCGACCTCACCGCCATCACGGGCCAGAAGCCGCAGGTGACCAAGGCGCGCAAGTCGATCGCCCAGTTCAAGCTGCGTGAGGGCATGCCGATCGGCGCGCACGTCACGCTGCGGGGCGACCGCATGTGGGAGTTCCTCGATCGTCTGCTGACGCTCGCCCTCCCGCGCATCCGCGACTTCCGTGGTCTGAACGGCAAGCAGTTCGACGGCCGCGGCAACTACACCTTCGGTCTCACCGAGCAGGTCATGTTCCACGAGATCGACCAGGACAAGATCGATCGCTCGCGTGGCATGGACATCACCATCGTCACCACGGCCATCAACGACGACGAGGGTCGCGCGCTGCTGAAGCGGCTCGGCTTCCCGTTCAAGGAGAACTGACATGGCGAAGACCGGCCTGAAGATCAAGGCGGCCCGCAAGCCCAAGTTCGCGGTCCGTGGCTACACGCGCTGCCAGCGCTGCGGCCGTCCCCGCTCGGTGTACAAGAAGTTCGGCCTGTGCCGCATCTGCCTGCGCGAGATGGCGCACCGCGGCGAGCTCCCGGGCGTCACCAAGAGCAGCTGGTAATCCACCAACCCTCACGACCGTCGTAGGTCCTCCCTCACCCGCATGGCACATCGCCTGGGGGCACGGGATGCGAAACCGCGGCAGGAACGGAACACACCACCATGACCATGACCGATCCGATCGCGGATCTGCTCACGCGGATCCGCAACGGCAACCAGGCGTTCCACGACGAGGTGTCGGCGCCGTACTCCAAGCTGAAGGAGGGCGTCCTCGCCCTGCTCAAGCAGGAGGGCTACATCACCGACTACCGCGTCATCGAGCCCGCTGAGGGCGAGGTGGCCAAGAACCTGCAGATCACCCTCAAGTACGGCCCCCAGCGCGAGCGCTCGATCGCCGGCATCCGCCGCATCAGCAAGCCGGGCCTGCGGGTGTACGCCAAGTCCACGAACCTGCCGAAGGTGCTCGGCGGACTCGGTGTCGCCATCATCTCGACCAGCCAGGGCCTGCTGACCGATCGTCAGGCCACGACCAAGGGTGTAGGCGGAGAAGTCCTCGCCTACGTCTGGTGAGGGAGGAGACGAACACATGTCGCGCATCGGCAAGCTGCCCGTCGCCGTCCCGAACGGCGTCGAGGTCACCATCGAAGGCCAGGACGTCCGCGTCAAGGGCCCCAAGGGCGAGCTGTCCCACACGGTCGCCGACCCCATCACGGTCGCCCGTGGTGAGGACGGCAGCCTCGAGGTCAACCGTCCCGACGACGAGCGCAGGAGCAAGGCCCTCCACGGGCTGAGCCGCACGCTCATCAGCAACATGGTCGTCGGCGTCACCGACGGCTACGAGAAGAAGCTCGAGATCGTCGGCGTCGGCTACCGCGTCCTGTCCAAGGGCCCGACGGAGCTCGAGTTCGCGCTCGGCTTCAGCCACCCCGTGGTCGTCAAGGCCCCCGAGGGCATCACGTTCAACGTGGAGGCCCCGACCAAGTTCTCGGTCATCGGCATCGACAAGCAGTCGGTCGGCGAGGTCGCCGCGAACATCCGCAAGATCCGCAAGCCCGAGCCCTACAAGGGCAAGGGCGTCCGTTACGCCGGCGAGCGCGTGCTGCGCAAGGCTGGAAAGGCTGGTAAGTGATGGCCGTCTCCATCAAGCAGTCCAAGGGTCGCTCCGCTCGCGCCACGTCGCGCGCGCGTCGCCAGATCCGCGGTCGCAAGAAGCTCCACGGCTCGCCCGAGCGTCCTCGTCTCGTCGTGACCCGGTCCAGCAAGCACATCGTGGCCCAGGTCGTGAACGACCTCGAGGGTCACACGCTGGCCTCGGCCTCGACCCTCGAGGCCGACCTGCGGTCCTTCGAGGGCGACAAGACCGCCAAGGCGAAGAAGGTCGGCGAGCTCGTGGCCGACCGGGCGAAGGCCGCCGGCATCGAGAGCGTCGTCTTCGACCGCGCGGGCAACCGGTACGCCGGTCGTGTCGCGGCGCTGGCCGACGGTGCGCGTGAAGGCGGGCTGGAGTTCTGATGACCCACAACATCAACACCAACGACATGGGGAGTGCCGCATGAGCGCCCAGCAGAACCGCCGAGGAGGCGGAGACCGTCGCGGTGGTCGAGGCGACCGCGGCGGCGACAAGTCCAACTACATCGAGAAGGTCGTCACGATCAACCGTGTCGCGAAGGTGGTCAAGGGTGGACGTCGCTTCAGCTTCACCGCCCTCGTGATCGTCGGCGACGGTGACGGCCAGGTCGGTGTCGGCTACGGCAAGGCCAAGGAGGTCCCCACGGCGATCTCCAAGGGTGTCGAGGAGGCGAAGAAGAACTTCTTCCGCGTCCCGCGCATCCAGGGCACCATCCCGCACCCGGTGACGGGCGAGAAGGCGGCCGGTGTCGTCTTCCTGCGTCCGGCATCGCCCGGTACCGGCGTCATCGCCGGTGGCCCGGTGCGCGCGGTGCTCGAGGCCGCCGGTGTGCACGACGTGCTGAGCAAGTCGCTCGGTTCCTCGAACTCCATCAACATCGTCCACGCGACGGTGGCGGCCCTCAAGGGCCTGGAGTCGCCCGAGATGGTCGCGCAGCGTCGCGGCCTGTCGGTCGAGGACGTCGCGCCCGCCGCCCTGCTCAAGGCGCAGGCCGAGGGCATCAAGGAGGCGCAGAACGCGCCCGTCGAGGCTGGTGTCTGATGGCACGTCTCGAGATCACCCAGGTTCGTTCGGCCATCGGTCGCCAGCAGAACCAGCGCCACACGTTGCGGTCGCTGGGTCTCAAGCGCATCGGTGACGTCGTCGTCAAGGAAGACCGTCCGGAGATCCGCGGCATGGCTGAGACCATCCCGCACCTCGTGGACGTCAAGGAGGTTGACTGACATGGCGCTGAAGCTCCACCACCTGCGCCCCGCCCCCGGTGCCAAGACCGCGAAGACCCGTGTGGGTCGCGGTGAGGGCTCCAAGGGCAAGACCGCCGGCCGCGGCACCAAGGGCACCAAGGCCCGCTACCAGGTGCCGGCCGGTTTCGAGGGTGGCCAGATCCCCCTCCACATGCGCCTGCCCAAGCTGAAGGGGTTCAAGAACCCCTTCCGTGAGGAGTACCAGGTCGTCAACGTCGAGCGGATCGGCACCCTCTTCCCCGAGGGTGGCGCCATCGACGTGGACGCGCTGGTCGAGGCCGGGGCGGTCCGCAAGGGCCACCTGGTCAAGGTGCTCGGCGAGGGCGACCTCTCGGTCGCCGTCCAGGTCACGGCTCACAAGTTCTCCGGTTCGGCCCGCAGCAAGATCGAGGCCGCCGGCGGCAGCGCGACCGAGCTCTGAATGACGCTCTGACGCACGACGGCGAGGCTCTCGGACCCCTCGGGTCCACCCGAGAGCCTCGCCGTCGTTCGTCGTCCGGCACCTCGTGCCGACGCAGACGCCGTGCCGGCGCAGGACGACCGTCCTGCAACCACCGGGCAACGGCCGACCTGCGAGAACTGACTGTTAGAGTCGCGGGGGCCCGTACGGGTTCCACGATCGAGGAGGACATCAGGTGCTCAGCGCCTTCGTGAACGCGTTCAAGACGCCTGACCTACGGCGCAAGCTGCTGTTCGTCCTCGGCGTCATCGTGCTGTTCCGTCTCGGCTCGACCCTTCCGGCTCCCGGCATCAACGTCAGCAACGTCCAGCGCTGCGTCGACCTCGCCTCCCAGGGCGAGAACAGCAGCCTGTTCGCGCTCATCAACGTCTTCTCCGGTGGTGCGCTCCTGCAGCTCACCGTGTTCGCGCTCGGCATCATGCCGTACATCACCGCGAGCATCATCCTGCAGCTGCTCGTCGTGGTCATCCCCAGGCTCGAGGCCCTCAAGAAGGAGGGCCAGTCCGGTCAGGCGAAGATCACGCAGTACACCCGCTACCTCACGCTGGGTCTGGCCGTGCTCCAGGCGACCGGCATCGTGGCCCTGGCGCGCAGCGGACAGCTGTTCGGCGGCGTCGACTGCGGCGACCTGCTCTACCGCCAGGACAGCATCCTGGCCTTCCTGCTCATCGTGCTCGTCATGGTCTCCGGCACCGCCGTCATCATGTGGCTCGGCGAGCTCATCACCGACCGCGGCGTCGGCAACGGCATGTCGATCCTGATCTTCACGCAGGTCGTCGCCACCTTCCCCGGCGCGATGTGGCTGATCAAGGAGCAGAAGGGCTGGGCGACGTTCTCCGCCGTCGTGGCCGTCGGTCTCGTGATCGTCGCGGCGGTCATCTTCATCGAGCAGGCCCAGCGGCGCATCCCCGTCCAGTACGCCAAGCGGATGGTCGGGCGTCGCATGTTCGGCGGCTCGTCGACCTACATCCCGCTCAAGGTCAACCAGGCCGGCATCATCCCGGTGATCTTCGCCTCGAGCCTGCTGTACCTGCCGGCCCTCTACGCCCAGTTCCGTCCGGACGGCGTGGGCGCGGTCTGGATCAACGACCACTTCGTGCGGGGCGACCACCCGTACTACATGATCACGTACTTCGCGCTGATCGTGTTCTTCGCCTACTTCTACGTCGCGATCACCTTCAACCCCGAAGAGGTCGCCGACAACATGAAGAAGTACGGCGGGTTCATCCCGGGCATCCGCGCGGGTCGTCCCACGCAGGACTACCTCGCCTACGTCCTGAGCCGCATCACGGCGCCCGGCGCGGTGTACCTGGGCATGGTCGCGCTCATCCCGATGATCGCCGTCGCCCTGCTCGGCGCGAGCCAGAACTTCCCGTTCGGCGGTACGTCGATCCTCATCATCGTGGGCGTCGGCCTCGACACGGTGAAGCAGATCGAGAGCCAGCTCCAGCAGCGCAACTACGAAGGGTTCCTGCGGTGACGCGACTTCTCATCATGGGCCCGCCGGGGGCGGGCAAGGGGACGCAGGCGGCGACGCTCGCCCAGCGCATCAGCGGCGCCCACATCTCGACCGGTGACATCTTCCGGGCGAACGTGCAGCAGCAGACCGAGCTGGGGAAGACGGCCCAGCGCTACATGGACGCCGGTGAGTACGTGCCCGACGAGGTCACGAACGCCATGGTGAAGGATCGACTGGCCCAGGACGACGCGCGCGACGCGTTCATCCTGGACGGCTACCCGCGGACGGTCGAGCAGGTCTCGACCCTCGACACGATCCTCTCCGACCTGGGGTCCCAGCTCGACCACGTGCTGGTGCTGACGGTGGATCACGAGGAGCTGATCGGCCGACTGCTGAAGCGGGCCGAGACCAGCGGTCGCGCCGACGACACCGAGGACGTCATCCGGCACCGCCAGGAGGTCTACATCGCCGAGACCGCGCCGTTGCTGCCGGTCTACCGCGAGCGGGGCCTGCTGCGCGAGGTCGACGGGATGGGCACGGTCGACGAGGTCGAGGCGCGCATCGACGCCGCGCTCGGTCTCTGACCGCGCGGACCGGGGCGCGTCCGTGTTCGGCCGGGGCATCGAGCTCAAGAGTCCGGAGCAGGTCGTCGCGATGCGGCGTGCCGGGCTCGTGGTGGCCCATGCACTCGACGCGGTCAGGTCGGCGATCGCGCCCGGCGTGACCACCGCCGAGCTGGACGCGTTGGCGCACGACACGATCCGAGCGCACGGCGCCACCTCGAACTTCCTGCACTACGGCGCGGAGCCGGGTGTCCCCGGCTTCCCGGGCGTCATCTGCACCTCGGTCAACGACGAGGTCGTGCACGGCATCCCGGGCCCGCGGGTCCTGCGCGACGGCGACGTCATCTCCGTCGACTGCGGGGCCATCGTCGACGGCTGGCACGGCGACGCGGCCATCACCGTCGAGGTGGGTGAGGTGCGGCCGGAGGTGCACACGCTCGTGGTCGAGACCGAACGGGCCCTCTGGGCGGGGATCGCCGCGGGGGCGCCCGGGCGTCGCGTCGGCGACATCAGCCACGCCATCGAGCGCAGCGTCCGGTCCGCCGGGACGTACGGCATCGCCGACGGCTACACCGGTCACGGCATCGGCACCGCCATGCACCAGGCACCCGACGTGCCGAACGTCGGCCGGCCCGGCAAGGGCCCGAAGATCGTGCCCGGACTCGTCCTCGCCGTCGAGCCGATGGTGACGCTCGGCTCGCCGGACAACCGCACGACCGAGGACCAGTGGACCGTCGTGACGGTGGACGGCTCGTGGGCCGCGCACTGGGAGCACACGGTGACGTGGACCGAGGAGGGAGCCTGGGTGCTGACCGCGGTCGACGGCGGCCGGGCCCAGCTCGCGGCGCTCGGGGTCGCGTACGCCGGGGACGACGCATGAGCGGCATCCGTCGGCTCGTTCCTGCGCTGCTCACCGGCGCCGTCCTCGTGCTGGTCGGAGCGTGCTCCGGTGGCTCCGACGGCTCCGACGACCCGGCCGCAGCGGTCGAGACGATGATGCGAGCGCTCGACGCGGGCGACTGCCAGGCCGTCAAGGACGTGGTGCTGACTCCCTCGGAGATCGACTGCGGCTTCGTGACGGACCTCGGTGGCATGTTCGCCGACGAGGGCCTCGAGCTCGACGAGGTGGACTTCACCGTGGCGGAGTCGTCCGGGGACCAGGCCACGGTCGAGATCGACTGGAACGACGGCGACCCGAGCGAGTCCTACGAGGTCCAGCGGGTCGACGGCACGTGGAAGGTCCTGTTCGACAGCGCGGCCTGAGGCACCTCTCGACGAGCGAGCGCCCCGAAGGCCTCAGTCGTCGGTGGGCGCCGTGGTGGCCGACGTCGCAGCGGACTTCGCCGTGACGCCCGCCGTGATGCGCACCGAGGCCAGGCTCCTGGTCGTGAATCCGTCGCGGGTGCCGGTGACGATGACGCGGACCTTCTTGCCGCGGTCGGCCGCGGTGAGGGTGTAGGTCGTGCGGGTCGCCCCGCGCACGGCCCTGCCGTCGGCGTACCACTGGTAGGTGAACCGCGCCGACGGCGACCACGGAGCAGTGGTGGCGGTGAGGGTGGAGCCGACACTCTCCGCGCCGGTGAACTCGGGGCGCGGCGCG
>NZ_LMMY01000009.1:2890-3161 GCF_001422865.1 Aeromicrobium sp. Leaf272 | reverse complement strand
GGTGAAGCGTCCGGCGGCGACGGGGCCGGTGATGCGCACCGAGGCCAGGCTCCTGGTGGTGAATCCGTCGCGGGTGCCGGTGACGATGACGCGGACCTTCTTGCCGCGGTCTGCGGCGGTGAGGGTGTAGGTGGCCGAGGTGGCACCGACGATGGGCTTGCCGTCGGCGTACCACTGGTAGGCCAGCGCGGCGTCGCCCGACCACGGGGCAGTGGTGGCGGTGAGGGTGGAGCCCACGCTCTCCTCACCGGTGAGCTCGGGGCGCGGCGCC
>NZ_LMMY01000009.1:230-2867 GCF_001422865.1 Aeromicrobium sp. Leaf272 | reverse complement strand
GGTGAAGCGTCCGGCGGCGACGGGGCCGGTGATGCGCACCGAGGCCAGGCTCCTGGTGGTGAACCCGTCGCGGGTGCCGGTGACGATGACGCGGACCTTCTTGCCGCGGTCGGCGGCGGTGAGGGTGTAGGTGGCCGAGGTGGCGCCGGCGATCGGCTTGCCGTCGGCGTACCACTGGTGCGCGAGGGTGGCCTCGGGTGACCACGGGGCAGTGGTGGCGGTGAGGGTGGAGCCGACGCTCTCCTCACCGGTGAGCTCGGGGCGGGGCGTGGTGGTGAAGCCGCCCGGAGCCACGGGACCGGTGAGGCGCTCGGACGCCAGGGTGCGGGAGGTGTAGCCGGGGCGCGTGGCCGTCGCGAGGACGCGCACCTTCGCCCCGAGCTGATCGGCGTCGACCGTGTGCACGGCCGAGGTCGCCCCGGGGATGGGCTTGCCGTCGGCGTACCACTGGTAGCTGACCTGGGCGGTGGGCGACCAGGCCGGCGTGCTCGCCACGAGCCGCGAGCCCACCGTCTCCTGACCGGAGAACGTGGGACGGCTCGTCGAGGCGAAGCTGCCGGCGGTCACGGCGTCGGTGATCCGCGTCGAGGCCAGGCTCTTCGTGGGGTACCCGGACTTCTTGCCGGTGACGATGACCCGCACGGCCTTGCCCAGGTCGCCCGCGGCGAGGGTGTAGGTCGCGGAGGAGGCGCCGGAGATGGCCTTCCCGTCGGCGTACCACTGGTAGGTGAAGCTCGCGCCCGGCTTCCAGGCGGACGTGGTGGCGCTCAACCGGCTGCCGACCGTCTCCCCGCCCGTGAACGTCGGGCGGGGCGTGGCGCTGAAGGCGGGTGTGGTGTCGGGGTCGGCGAAGTGGATGAACCCGTCGGGCCACCCCGATCCGGACTTGGTGATCCGGCGGTGGTCGAACGTGCGACCCCAGTTGGACTCCGAGACGATGATCTCGGTGGGGGAGGCCACCTTCTCGACGTAGGCGACGTGGTTGCCGGTCCTGCCCCACCAGGCCACGGAGCCGACCGTCGGTGTCTGGTCGGTGACCGACGCCATCGCCGTGCCCCAGTCGCGCGCGTTGCCCACGCCCGACTTCGGCCGGACGTTGGGCATCCCGTTGGTGGTGATCAGTCGGTAGGCGACGTAGTTGGTGCAGTTGGTCCCCGTGTACATGCGCCAGTAGCTGGTCCTCTGCTTCGTCTCGTAGCCGAAGTGGTCGTAGCCGGCGCGCTTGCAGGAGGCGTACCCCGAGCACAGCAACGACGAGCCGGCCTGCGCCGAGACGCCCGCGGAGACGATCAGTCCGCCCACCACGGCCAGGGAGGCGGCGAAAGATATCAGCGCGGTCAGCACCCGAGATTGCGACACGCCGAGCAGCGTACGTGATTTTCGGGACTCGTGGGGCGGAAGTGACGCGGGAGGCCACCGGACTCCCGTCGCTCCAGCCGGTGCCAGGGGGTCCGTTCCCGTAGGTTGAGCCCGTGCCCAAGATCACCGGTGGCTCCCTGGAGGAGCACCGCACCCAGACGCGGCAGGCGGTCTTCGACGCGCTCGTCCGGCTCCTGGACCGCATGTCCTTCGACGCCGTCCGCATGGCCGACCTCGCGGCCGAGGCGGGCGTGGGCCGCACGGCGATCTACAACCACTTCCGCGACAAGGATGCCGTCATCGTGGGGTTCGCGACCTCCGAGACGAGCAAGTACCTGGAGCGACTGAACGCGGTGCTGGCCGACGCAGGGACTCCGCGCGAGCGGCTGCGCGCCTACGTGCGGCACCACATCGACACCCAGGGCGAGCAGCACTTCGGCTTCGGCCCGGACATCTACGGCCAGCTCGGGCCGGAGTCCCGCCTCGCGATCCGCGACCACGTCCTCGAGATCGAGGACGTCGTGCGGACGATCCTGGTCGACGGTGTCGCGACGGGCGACTTCCGCGAGGTCGACATCGACCAGGTCATGCGGCTGGTGCAGGCCTGCCTGCAGCCTCGCAACGTCGACGCCGACACCGTCGTGGACTTCGTGCAGCGGGCCCTCCTCGCCTGAGGCGTCGCGATCGTCCGTCGATGTGACCCGCGTCATGTCGCCGGATGCAGACACCTTGTCATCATTGTGGTCTACTTAGGCTCGCCTAGCCTACCTTAGGCAAGCCTAAACACAGTGAGGTCCGATGCGCCCCCGACCGTCTCGACGCGGCTCCGTCCGTGCCGTCCTGCCCCTGCTCCTGAGCGTCCTGCTCCCGGCGGCCCTCCTCGCGCCGACGAGTGCTGCGGCGGCCGAGGTCTCACTCGCCGCGACGGTGAAGGAGTCGACGCCGACGCGGCTCGCGATCGACGTCGCGGGCGAGGGGTACTCGCGCGAGGCGCCGGGCATCTACGTCGGCATCGCGCCCCGCGGTGGTGCGAGTGTGGTCGACGCGAGCGCCTACGTCCACACGGAGTTCGTCCGTCCGGTCCAGATCGGTGACGGGGGTCGCTTCTCCCAGACGCTCGAGCTCGGCGCCGACGAGATCGCGCGGCTCGACGCCTCGAAGACGTACGCCGTCTACACGTTCAAGGCGCACGGCCAGGCGGCGTCCGACCCGTCGCAGAACGCCGAGGTCCCCGTCGACCTCGACTTCACGACCCTCGTCGAGACCGAGGAGCCCGCC
>NZ_LMMY01000009.1:0-133 GCF_001422865.1 Aeromicrobium sp. Leaf272 | reverse complement strand
CCGAGCCGGAGACGCCGGCGGAGCCGGAGACGCCGACCGAGCCGGAGACGCCGACCGAGCCGGTCGAGCCCGAGGAGCCCGAGGCGCCTGCGCCGTCGGTGTCGGTGTCGCGGTCGGAGTTCTCGGCCGAGGG
>NZ_LMMY01000008.1:0-84927 GCF_001422865.1 Aeromicrobium sp. Leaf272 | reverse complement strand
CTGCATTTCAGCAGGAGTCGGAATGAGTGAGCAGAAGGGCCCCCGTGGTGGGGGCGCAGGTCGAGACGGCCGACGTGGATCGACCGGTGGTCGAGGCGGATCGAGCGGTCGGCCCGGTGCCGGCGGTCGGTCGGGCTCGGGCGGTCGTGGTCGTGACGAGAGCCCCCGTGGTGGGCGTCCTGGACAGGGGCGTTCGGACGGAGGGCGGCGAGGCGACGCTGCAGGGCGCCCGGAGCGTCGTGACACCCGGGGGCGACCCGGGACGGGCGGCACCGGCCGTCGTCCCGAGCGCGAGGAGCGCACGGTCGACCAGGTCGTCTACGACGGTCCGCCGATCCCGGACGACGTGTCGGCGAAGGACCTGGACCGGTACGCCCGCGACCAGCTGCAGAACCTGCCGGCCAAGCTCGCCGACCGGGTCGCGCGCCACCTCGTGATGGCGGGGCTGCTCGTCGCCACCGACCCGGAGACGGCCTACAAGCACGCGCTCGCGGCGCGGGCCCGAGCGCAGCGCAACGGCCTCGTCCGCGAGGCGTGCGGCGAGACCGCGTACGCCGCCGGCAAGTTCGCCGAGGCGCTGTCGGAGCTGCGCGCTGCGCGTCGCATGAACGGACAGCTGCTCTACGCGCCCATGATGGCCGACTGCGAGCGTGCCCTGGGACGACCGGAGAAGGCGCTGGCCTACGACACCCCGGACATCCGGGCCGCGCTGGACGACGCCGGCGGCGTCGAGCTGACCATCGTGGTCGCGGGCGCCCGACGCGACCTGGGTCAGGTCGACGCTGCGCTCCGTCTGCTCGAGACCGAGTCGCTGAACAGCAAGAACCGGTCCGAGTGGGTCGCTCGCCTGCGCTACGCGTACGCGGACACGCTCCTGGGGGCCGGCCGCCAGGAGGAGGCCGTCGAGTGGTTCCACCGGGTCGTGGCGGTCGACGGCAACAAGATCACCGATGCCGAGGAGCGCCTCTCCGCGCTGTCGTGACCTCTGCGCGCGAGCGCACCGCAGGGCCGGGCCGTCGTCCACAGGGACGATGCGCCCGGCCCTTCGTCGTCCACAGGGCTCGCCGGATGGCTCGGCCCGCGACGCCGACGCGGCCACGCTGGGGGGATGACTGAACCACAGCACCACAACCACGTGGCCCTGACCGGGCGGGTGTCGGGGACCCCGGAGGCACGCACGTTGCCGAGTGGCGACGAGATCGTCACCTTCCGCCTCGTCGTCCGTCGCACGAGGCCGCGGCGCGGCACGGCCCGGTCGGCGCAGACCGTCGACACGATCGAGTGCGTGGCCTGGTCGTCGCGCCTGCGTCGGACCTGCGCGCGGCTGCCGGACGGCGCGGTCGTCTCGGTCACGGGCGAGCTGCGTCGCCGGTTCCAGCGCGGGTCCGGCGGCGCCCAGAGCTGGTACGCCGTCGAGCTGACCACGTGCTCCCGGTCGCCGGCGGCTCAGTAGGCTCGTGCCATGCCGCTCCGGAGCACCGACGTCCCGCTCTGCGACCTGCACGACGTCGTGATGCTCGACCTCGACGGGGTGGTCTACGTGGGGGCCGACGCGGTCGACGGCGCCGCCACGGCCCTGCAGACGGCCGTCGAGCGGGGCCTCCGACCGGCCTACCTGACGAACAACGCGTCCCGGCCGGCCACCGTGGTGGCCGACCACCTGCGACGGATCGGCATGCCGGTCCCGGACGACGCCGACGTGGTCACGTCCGCACAGGCGGTGGCCCGACTCATGGCCGCCGATCTCGCGCCGGGAGCACGGGTCCTCGTGGTCGGTGGCCCCGGGCTGAGGGAGTCGCTGGAGTCCGAGGGTCTGGTGCCGGTCGACGGTCCCGACGGCGAGCCGGTCGCCGTCGTCCAGGGGTTCCACCCCGACATCGGCTGGTCGGACCTCGCGGAGGTCGCCTACGCCGTCGGCCGCGGCCTGCCGTGGTACGCGAGCAACCGTGACCTCAGCATCCCCACGCCGCGCGGCACCGCGCCGGGCAACGGCTCGCTCGTACAGGCGGTCGCCAACGCGACCGGCCTCGAGCCGGTCGTCGCCGGCAAGCCCGAGCGGCCCCTGTTCGACGAGACGGTCCGGCGGACGGGGGCACGTCGACCCCTCATGGTCGGCGACCGGATCGACACCGACATCGACGGCGCCACCGCGCTCGACATCCCGTCCCTCGCCGTGCTCACCGGCGTCAGCGACCTCCAGGAGATCGCCGGCCTCGACCCGCGGCGTCGTCCCACCTACGTGGCGACGGACCTGCGGGGTCTCGTGGAGACCCACGAGCACGTGGCCGTCGACGGTGACGTGGCGCGGTGCGGTCGGGCTGCGGCCCGCCTCGACGGCGACGTGATCCGGCTGACCGACGGCGACCCCGCCGAGACCGCGTCGGTCCGCGCCCTCCTCGGACTCGCCTGGGCGACGCGCGACACCCGAGGGAGCGACGCCGACCTCCGACTCGTCGACGGTCTGGGAGGATGACGAGGTGAGCGAGCACAGCGACCGCCCGACCGTCGCGTCCCACGGCGACGAGGCACCCGACGTCGATCCCGCCGGCGATCCGGTGGCGGACCTCGTCGCGCGGGCCCGCGAGGCGTGCTCCGGCCACCCCGAGCTCCTCGAGCAGCTGGACCACCTCGACCGGCTCGACGAGGTCGAGCTGTCACGCCGACCCGAGGTGCTCGACGCCGCGCACCGCACGCTGCGCGAGGTGCTCGCCGGCGCGGGACGGCCGGACCCGCGATCGTGACCCGCCGCGTCCGGCTCGACTCCGAGCTCGTGCGACGCGGCCTGGCCCGCTCCCGGGACCACGCGGCGCAGCTGATCGAGGACGGCCGCGTGCGCGTCGGCGGTCAGCGCGCCACGAAGCCGGCCACCCAGGTGGGCACGGACCAGCCCGTCGTGGTGAAGGACGGCGACGACGCCGGCTGGGCCTCCCGCGGAGCCCACAAGCTCCTGGGTGCCCTGGCTGCCTTCGAGCCCGGAGGACTCGAGCTGGCAGGTCGACGCTGCCTCGACGCCGGTGCCTCGACCGGTGGCTTCACCGACGTCCTGCTGCGACGTGGCGTCCGGGAGGTCGTGGCGGTCGACGTCGGCTACGGCCAGCTGATCTGGAGGCTGCGGGACGACCCACGGGTCCAGGTGCACGACCGCACCAACGTGCGCGCCCTGACCCGCGACGACATCGACGGCCCCGTCGACGCGGTCGTGTCGGACCTGTCGTTCATCTCCCTTACCGTGGTCATGCCCGCGCTGACCGCCGTGTGCGACGAGAAGGGTGACATCGTGCTGATGATCAAGCCGCAGTTCGAGGTCGGACGCGGGAACCTGGGAAAGAACGGCGTCGTCCGCGACCCGGACCTGCACGCCGACGCGGTGCTGCGCGTGAGCGCCTCGGCGCGCGAGCAGGGGTGGGGCACGCAGGGACTCACCGCGAGCCCGCTGCCCGGTCCGGCCGGCAACGTCGAGTACTTCTGCTGGCTGCGGCACGACCCCGATGCCGCTGCGCCGGCACGCTCCGACGTGATGGACGTGATCGCCGCCGGGCCGCTCGGCTCCCGTCCCGGCGACGAGGTCGACGGATGAGCGAGCGCCGCATCCTGCTCATCGTGCACACCGCCCGCGCCGAGGCCACCTCGCTCGCTGCCCGGTTGGCGACCGACCTACGAGGGGCCGGGCTCGCCGTCTGCGTGCTGGAGTCCGACCTCGACGAGCTGCAGGCCGCCGGCATCGGGGAGGTCGGAGTGATCCCGGCCACCGAGGGCGCGGCCGCCGGGTGCGAGCTCGCGATCGTCCTGGGCGGTGACGGCACCATCCTGCGCGCCACCGAGATCTGCCGTGGCACCCTGACGCCCGTCCTGGGCGTGAACCTGGGCCACGTGGGCTTCCTGGCCGAGGCCGACGTCGAGGACCTCCAGGCCGTGGTCCAAGGCGTCGTCGAGCGGTCCTACCGGGTCGAGGAGCGGCTGACGGTGGAGGTCGAGGTCACGGTCGGGGGCGAGGTCGTCGCCACGAACTGGGCCCTCAACGAGGCCACCGTCGAGAAGGCCTCCCGGGAGCGCATGCTCGAGCTGGTCGTGGAGATCGACGACCGACCGGTCTCCCGGTGGGGGTGCGACGGCGTGGTCTGCGCGACCCCGACCGGCTCGACCGCGTACAACTTCAGCGCCGGAGGCCCGATCGTGTGGCCCGAGGTGGAGGCACTGCTGCTCGTGCCGATCAGCGCCCACGCGCTCTTCGCCCGCCCGCTCGTCGTCTCGCCCGCCTCGACCCTGGCGATCGAGGTCGTGGGGGAGACCACCGCGGGGGTGCTGTGGTGCGACGGCCGCCGCGCCGCCGACCTGCCGCAGGGCGCTCGGGTCGAGGTCCGTCGCAGCGGTACGCCGGCGCGCCTCGCCCGGTTGCACGAGGCGCCGTTCGCGGACCGGCTGGTGCGCAAGTTCGACCTCCCGGTCGCGGGCTGGCGCGGCGCCGCCGAGCAGCGCGGGGTCGAGCGACGGGGCGGGGGTCGCTGATGTGGCAGCACCTGCGGCTCAGCTCCCTCGGCGTCATCGAGTCCGCCGAGCTCGAGCTCGACTCCGGCTTCACCGTCATCACCGGTGAGACCGGTGCCGGAAAGACGATGGTCGTCACGGCACTCGGCCTGCTGCGTGGTGGTCGCGCCGACCTCGGGCTCGTGCGTCACGGAGAGCGTCAGGCGCGTGTCGAGGCGAGCGTGGAGGTCGCGCCCGGCTCCACGGTGGGTCGGATCGTCGACGACGCCGGGGGAGCGGTCGACGACGACGTGGTCGTCCTGGGTCGCGTGCTGTCGGCGCAGGGACGGTCGCGGGCCTTCGCCGGCGGAGCAACCGTGCCCGCAGCCCTGCTGGCGGAGATCACCGACGAGCTGGTCGCGGTGCACGGGCAGTCGGACCAGCACCGCCTGCTGCGCGGACCGGCCCAGCGCGCGGCCCTGGACGCCTTCGCCGGTGAGCCGCTCGCGGACCTGCTCGCGGAGTACACCCCGCAGCACGCCCGGCTGAAGGCGGCGCACGCTCGGGTGCGCGAGCTCACGGAGCACGCCCAGGAGCGTGCCCGCGAGCTCGACCTCCTGCGCCACGGGCTCGCCGAGATCGAGGCGGTCGAGCCGCTCGAGGGCGAGGACGACCAGCTCGTCGCCGAGGAGGGGCGCCTCGCCCACGCCGAGGCACTCGCCCGGGCTGCCCTCGCGGCGCACGAAGGCCTGGCGGGCGACCACGGGACGGCCGCGCGCGACGTCGTGGCCGTCGCCACCGCGGCCCTCCAGGACGTCGCCGGCCACGACCCGACGCTCGACGACCTCACGACGCGGCTGCGCGAGGTCGGGATCCTGCTCGACGAGGTGTCTACCGACCTGAGCGCGTACGCCGACGGGGTGGAGGTCGACCCGGCGCGGCTCGCGGCCGTCCAGGAGCGCCGTGCGGCGATCGTCTCGTTGCAGCGCAAGTACGGACCCGGCGTCGCCGACGTGCTCGCGTGGCAGCAGAAGGCCGCCACGAGCGTGGAGGACCTGGACCACGACGACCAGGCCATCGCCGAGCTCGAGGACGAGATCGCACGGCTGACCCCGCAGGTCCACGACCTCGCGCGGCGGATGAGCGAGGTCCGGCGCGAGGCGGGGGAGCGGCTGGGCGCCCTGGTGTGCGAGGAGCTCGCCCAGCTCGCCATGCCGTCGGCCCGACTCGAGGTGGCGGTCCGCGTGGCCGACGACGCCGTCCTGTCCGCGCACGGCCTCGACGAGGTCGAGCTGCTGTTCGCCGCCAACAACGGTGCCGCGCCGCGGCCGCTGGCCAAGGGAGCCAGTGGCGGTGAGCTGTCGCGACTCATGCTGGCGCTCGAGGTGGTGCTCGCCGACCGGACCACGGTCCCCACGCTCGTCTTCGACGAGGTCGACGCGGGTATCGGCGGTCGCGCCGCGGTCGAGGTGGGCCGCCGGCTGGCCCGTCTCTCGCGCGGCCCCCAGGTGCTCGCGGTCACCCACCTGCCCCAGGTGGCGGCCTTCGCCCACCACCACTTCCACGTGACCAAGGACGACGACGGCAACGTCACGTCCAGCAGCGTGGTGCGTCTGGACGGCCAGGCGCGCGTCGACGAGCTCGCCCGCATGCTGGCCGGCCAGGACGACTCCGAGGCCGCCCAGGCCCACGCACGCGAGCTGCTGGACCTGGCGCGGCAGCAGTAGCCGACGCGGTGGTGGGCCGGGGACGCGCCGGGCCCGCGCTGCGCGGCCGAGGCGGGTCCCCGTGCCACGATGGACGACGATGTCTCGACGAACCCGCCCCTCCGAAGGTGTAGCCGACGACACGACCGACGACATCGTCGGCGTCGTGCGCTTCGCCCGCACCGGTGACGCCTCCTCCAAGGCGCTGCGCGACGGCGACATCGCCGTCGTCGACCTGCCCGACCTCGACCGCGGCCAGGCCGAGGCCCTCGTGGCCCGCAACGTCCGCGCGGTCCTCAACGCGGCGGAGTCCTCGACGGGCCGCTTCCCGAACCTCGGCCCCCAGGTCCTGGCCGACGCCGGCGTCACCCTCATCGACCACGTGGGCGCCGGCATCTGGTCGCGTCTGCGCAGCGGCGACACGGTGCGGATCGCGGACGGCAAGGTCTTCAAGGACGAGGTCCTCGTCGCGCAGGGCCACATGGTCGACGACGCGACGCGCTCCCAGCGGCTCGGCGTCGCCGAGCGCGACCTCGCCACCCGCCTGGGGTCCCTCACCGCCAACGCCTCGGACCACCTCGAGCGCGAGCGCGAGCTGCTGCTCGAGGGTGCGCGCATCCCGCGGCTCCCGACCCGCCTGCGCGGTCGGCCGGTCGTGGTGGTCTCGCGCACGTACGGATGGCAGGACGACCTCAAGCGGATCCGACGCTGGATCAGGGACTCCGGCGCCGTCGTCGTCGGCGTGACGGCGGGAGCCGACGCGTTGATCGACGCCAAGATCACGCCCGACGTCGTCATCGGCCACCTCGACGACCTCTCCGACCGGGCCCTGCGCAGCGGGGCCGACGTCGTGGTCGTGACGTCCTCGGGACGCAGCGAGGGGCACGAGCGGTTCGAGCGAGCCGGTGTCGATGTCGCGACGTTCACCGCCTCCGGTGCGCCGAGCGACCTCGCGATCCTGCTGGCCGACTCCAACGACGCACCCGTCATCGTCGAGGTCGGCGCACCCCGCGGGCTGGTGGAGTTCCTCGAGCGGGGCACCGCCGAGGTCGCCAGCTCGTTCGTCACCCGGCTGCGCGCGGCGAGCACGCTCGTCGACGCGCGTGCCGTGGCCCACTTCACCCGACGCACCATGCCCGCCTGGCCCGTGCTGCTCGTCCTGGTCGCGGGGGTGCTGGCCGTCGTCGCGGCGATCGGCGTCACCCCGACCGGTCGCGACTGGTACGACGCGCTGGGCGACAGCCTGGGCGATCTCCGAACCTGGCTCGAAGGACTGCTGTAGATGATCACCTTCCGGTACCACCTCGTCTCGATCGCGGCCGTGCTCCTCGCACTGGCCGCCGGTGTCGCACTCGGAGCGGGCGTGCTCGACGAGTCGCTCTCGGCACCCGAGGACGGCAGCGCGAGCACCGGCGGCGACGCCGCGCTGGCCTCCTTCGAGGACGGTTACGCGGCCCGGACCTCGTCCGGCCTCATCGACGGGTCGCTGGACGACCGTTCGGTGGTCGTGCTGACGCTGCCCGGCGCACGCGACGACGAGGTCGCCGGTGTGCGCCGGGACCTCGAGCGGGCCGGTGCCACGGTGACCGGGACCGTGGGCCTGACCGCGAAGCTCATCGACCCGGGCAACCGCCAGTTCGCCGAGAGCGTCGCCGAGGAGGCGGCCCCCGACGCCAGCGGCGAGGGGTACACGCGGGTGGGCGCGGCGCTCGGCAGCTCGGTGCTGGGCGATGCCGGCGGTGAGCTCGACGAGACGGCGCGCACCGTGGCGTCCGCCTTCGACGAAGGTGGACTCACGGCCGCCGAGGAGGCGCCCGACGCCTTCGCCGACCTGGCCGTCGTCGTCACCGGTCCGTCGCGCGTCGGTGACGCCGCCGAGGTCCTGTCGGGACTGGTCCGGTCGATCGCGGGCTCCGGTTCCGGTGCCCTCGTCGCGGGCCCGTCGTCAGCGAGCCGCGAGGGCGGGGCCGTCGACGTGGTGCGGCGGGAGGCCTCGCAGGTCTCCACCATCGACGTGATCGACTCCGCGGCCGGGCGCGCGGTCACGGCTCTCGCGCTGGCGCGGGCCGCCGACGGCGAGACGGGCTCCTGGGGCACGTCGCGCAGCAACGACGGACCCGTCCCCGAGTAGCACGGACCCGCGCGGCGCGTCGCGCCTGGGCTGGTCACGGGCGGGGTCGGGAGCGGCTACACTGGAATCCCGTGGAGCAGTGACGGCCCCGGCCGGCCCGCACGGATCGTCCGACACCCTCGCTGCGCCGCATCCAGGCCCACGACCACGGGAGTCACCTTGCAGGGCAGCGCCGTCACCAAGCACGTCTTCGTCACCGGCGGGGTCGCCTCCTCGCTCGGCAAGGGGCTCACCGCCTCGTCGCTCGGCCGACTGCTGAAGTCCCGCGGTCTGCGGGTCACGATGCAGAAGCTCGACCCCTACCTCAACGTCGATCCCGGGACGATGAACCCGTTCCAGCACGGCGAGGTGTTCGTCACCGACGACGGGGCCGAGACCGACCTCGACATCGGCCACTACGAGCGCTTCCTCGACGAGGACCTCGTGGGTCGCGCGAACGTGACCACCGGACAGGTGTACTCCGAGGTCATCGCCCGGGAGCGCCGCGGCGACTACCTCGGCGACACCGTGCAGGTCATCCCGCACATCACGAACGAGATCAAGGACCGGATGCTCGCCATGGGCGGGCCCGACGTCGACGTCGTGATCCACGAGATCGGCGGCACGGTCGGCGACATCGAGAGCCAGCCGTTCCTGGAGTCGGCCCGCCAGGTGCGCCACGAGATCGGCCGCGGGCACGTGTTCTTCCTGCACGTGTCGCTGGTGCCGTTCATCGGCCCGTCCGGTGAGCTGAAGACCAAGCCCACGCAGCACTCGGTCGCGGCGCTGCGCTCGATCGGCATCCAGCCCGACGCCATCGTCTGCCGCTCCGACCGCGAGATCCCCGAGTCGGTCAAGCGCAAGATCTCGCTCATGTGCGACGTCGACACCGAGGCCGTCGTGACCGCGAGCGACGCCCCCTCGATCTACGACATCCCCAAGGTGGTCCACCGCGAGGGTCTCGACGCCTACGTCGTGCGCCGTCTCGACCTGCCGTTCCGCGACGTCGACTGGACCGAGTGGGACGCGCTGCTGCGCCGGGTCCACCAGCCCGCCGACGAGGTGACCATCGCGCTGGTCGGCAAGTACGTCGACCTGCCCGACGCCTACCTCTCGGTGGCGGAGGCGCTGCGGGCCGGTGGCTTCGCCAACGACGCGAAGGTGAACCTGCGCTGGGTGCCGTCCGACGAGTGCGCGACCGAGTCGGGTGCGGCACGGCACCTCGGCGACGTCGACGGCATCTGCGTGCCCGGCGGCTTCGGCATCCGTGGCATCGAGGGCAAGATCGGTGCGCTGCACCTCGCCCGGACCCGCGGCATCCCGACCCTCGGCCTCTGCCTGGGCCTGCAGTGCATCGTGATCGAGCACGCCCGGAACGTGGCCGGCATCCCCGGGGCGAGCTCCACCGAGTTCGACCCCGACGCGAGCGACCCGGTGATCGCCACCATGGCCGAGCAGCACGCGTTCGTCGAGGGCGCCGGCGACCTGGGCGGCACCATGCGGCTCGGCCTGTACGAGGCCGCCCTGGCGCCCGGCAGCATCGTGGCGGGCGTCTACGGCGCCGACAAGGTCGAGGAGCGCCACCGGCACCGCTACGAGGTCAACAACGGCTACCGCGACCAGCTCGAGCAGTCCGGACTGGTCTTCAGCGGCACCTCGCCCGACGGCACGCTCGTGGAGTTCGTCGAGCTGCCGGCCGACGTGCACCCGTTCTACGTCGCCACGCAGGCGCACCCCGAGCTGCGCTCGCGTCCCACCCGCCCGCACCCGCTCTTCGCCGGTCTCGTGAAGGCCGCCCTCCAGCGCCAGCGCGAGACCCGGCTGCCCGTCGACGAGCCCGCCGCGCACGGCGTCGAGGCCGACGCAGGCACCCCGACGGCCTGACCGGATGACCCTCTCGTGAGCGCGCACCCGACCCTGCCGGGAGAGCTGGTCGACGACGTCGCCGATCGACCCGCCACGTGGCCGGTGGCCTCCAGCGATCGGGTCTACAGCAGCGCGTACCTCGACGTCGACGTCGACGTGATCGTCGACCCGCAGGGGGACGAGCACTCACGCGCCGTCGTGCGACCGAACGGCGCCGTCGGCGTGCTGGCGCTCGACGAGGACGACCGACTGCTGCTCGTCGTGCAGTACCGACACCCCGTGGCCGCACGGCTGGTCGAGCTTCCTGCCGGCACCCTCGACGTCGAGGGGGAGGAGCCCCAGGAGGCTGCGGCTCGCGAGCTCGCGGAGGAGGCCGACGTGGTGGCCGCCGAGTGGGCGCCGCTGATCTCGCTGCTGTCGAGCGCCGGGTACACGAGCGAGGCCTGCCAGATCTTCCGGGCCAGCGGTCTCAGCGCGGTCCCCGAGGACGAGCGGACCGAGCGGCGGGCCGAGGAGGCCGGCATGGAGCAGTGGTGGGTGCCCTTCGAGAAGGTCGTCGACGCCGTGCTCGACGGGAGCGTACGCGACGCGACGATGTGCGCCGCGGTGCTCGCCGAGGCCGCCCACCGTCGGTCCCGATGAGCGACGGGTCCACGACCGGGACCGGCGACCTCGACCGCTCGATCCTGGACTACGTGAGCCACCTGGGGGTCGAGCGCGGCCTGGCCGCCAACACCTTGGCCAGCTACCGCCGTGACCTGCGGCGGTACCGCGAGCACCTCCACGGTGCCGACGTCACCGACGTCGCCGACGTCACCGAGACCGACGTGCTGGCCTTCCTGGCGGCCCTGCGCACCGGGAACGACGAGCACCCACCCCTGGGCGCCTCCAGTGCGGCGCGCGCCGTGGTGGCCGTCCGGGGGTTCCACAAGTTCTGCCTGCGTGAGCAGCTGGTGGCGCAGGACGTCACGGCCGCGGTCAAGCCGCCGCGACCGGCCTCCAGGCTTCCCAAGGCGCTCCCGCTGGCCGACGTCGAGGCGATCCTCGAGGCCTCCGGTGCGGCGGGCACCAGCCTGGCCAAGCGCGACCGAGCCCTGCTCGAGGTCCTGTACGGGACCGGGGCCCGCATCTCCGAGGCCGTCGGTCTGGACGTCGACGACGTCGACCTCGAGGAGGGCACCGCCCTGCTGCGCGGCAAGGGTGGCAAGCAGCGGCTCGTGCCCGTCGGATCCTTCGCCAGAGGTGCGATCACCGACTACCTGACCGTCGCGCGGCCGGGGCTCGTCTCGGTGACGGGCACCGGTGGCGCAGCCCTGTTCCTCAACGCGCGAGGTGGACGGCTGAGCCGGCAGAGCGCCTGGACGGTCCTGGTGCGCGCCGCCCGCGCGGCCGGCATCGGGGTCGACGTCTCGCCGCACACCCTGCGCCACTCCTTCGCCACCCACCTGCTCGACGGGGGCGCCGACGTGCGCGTGGTGCAGGAGCTGCTCGGGCACGCCTCGGTGACGACCACGCAGATCTACACGCTCGTGACGGTCGACCGGCTGCGCGAGGTCTACGCGACGTCGCACCCCCGCGCTGGTTACTGAGTGCTGGTGACCGAGTGCCGGTCACGGTGCGCCGGCCTTCGGGCGCCGGCTGCCGAGAGCCACCCACGGATCGCGATACAGTGACACGACGATCGCCGGGCAGGCGACCAACGCGGCGTGAAGGAGACAGATGAGCGACGACCTCGGGCCCACCGGACGCCCACGACCGGACTTCCCCGAGCCGTCCCCCCGCCGCGGTGGGCAGCCTGCGCAGATCATCGCGATGTGCAACCAGAAGGGCGGCGTGGGCAAGACCACGACCACGATCAACCTGGGTGCCGCCCTCGTCGAGGCCGGCCGTCGGGTGCTGCTGCTCGACTTCGACCCGCAGGGGTCGCTCACCGTCGGGCTCGGCTTCAACGCCCATGAGCTCGAGCAGTCGATCTACCACGTGCTGATGGACCGCGAGCTCACGCTCAAGGACATCGTCCTCGAGACCGCGGTGCCCGGCCTCGACCTCGTCCCGGCCAACATCGACCTCTCGGCCGCCGAGATGCGCCTGGTGACCGAGGTCGGTCGTGAGCAGGTGCTCGCCCGTGCTCTGCACCCCGTGCTGCACGACTACGACGTGGTCCTCATCGACTGCCAGCCGTCGCTCGGCCTGCTCACGGTGAACGCCCTCACGGCGGCCGACGGCGTGATCATCCCGCTCGAGTGCGAGTACTTCGCGCTCCGGGGCGTGGCGCTGCTCAAGGAGACCATCGAGAAGGTGCGCGACCGCACGAACTTCGACCTCAAGATCATCGGTCTGCTCGGCACCATGTACGACGGGCGCACCCTCCACGGCCGCGAGGTGCTGCAGACGCTCGTGCAGGGGTGGGGCGACCTGGTCTTCCACACCGTCATCCGGCGCACGGTCAAGTTCTCCGACGCCACGGTCGCGGGTCTGCCGATCACCGAGTTCGCGGGCGGGTCCCCGGGTGCCGCGTCGTACCGCCAGCTGGCCCAGGAGGTGCTGCATCGATGCCCCGACGCGTGAGCATGCCCGGGGCGGACGAGCTGTTCCGCCCCACCGCCCCCGCGTCGCAGGCACGCAAGCCCACCGGCGGGGGTGCGGACGGCCCGCCGGCACAGGGGCGGGACGACGCGTCGCAGGCCCCGCCGCGTGACAGCGGGCGGGTCAAGCACGACGAGAAGATGACGGTGTACGTGACGTCGGCCGAGCTGCTGGCGATCGAGCAGGCGCGGCTCGGGCTGCGCGGCACCGTGGGGCGCAACGTCGACCGCGGCCGACTCGTGCGTGCCGCCATCGCGCTGGCCTTGGAGGACCTCGAGATTCGGGGCGAGGAGAGCGACCTCGCCCGTCGCCTCGGCTCCGCATGAGCCTGCCGGTCGACGAGGCCGGCCTCGACACGGACGGCACGGACGGGGTCGACGAGGGGAAGGGCTTCCACGTCGACGTCGGGGTCTTCGAGGGACCGTTCGACCTCCTGCTCTCGCTCATCTCCAAGCACCAGCTCGACATCACCGAGGTCGCGCTCTCGACCGTGACGTCCGAGTTCATCGGCTACGTGCGCGAGCTGGGCGGCGACCTCGAGCAGACCACGCAGTTCCTGGTGGTCGCCGCGACGCTGCTCGACCTCAAGACCGCGCGGCTCCTGCCCCAGGCCGACGTGGAGGACGAGGAGGACCTCGCCCTCCTGGAGGCGCGTGACCTGCTGTTCGCCCGCCTCATGCAGTACCGGGCCTTCAAGCAGGTGGCGCGGTTCGTCGCGGACCGGCTGGCCACCGAGGGGCGCCGCCACCCCCGCCAGGTCGGTCTCGAGCCGCGCTTCGCGGCACTGCTGCCCGAGGTGATCGTGTCCGTCGGGCCGGACGAGCTGGCCGCCCTGGCCGCGCGGGCGCTCGAGCCGAGGCCCGAACCGATCGTCTCGCTCGCCCACCTGCACGCGCCCACCGTGAGCGTGCGGGAGCAGGCCCACCTCGTGGTCGACCGGCTGCGCCGCGAGCGGAGCACCACCTTCCGAGCGCTGACGGCCGACGCCGACCTGATGACCACCGTGGCGCGCTTCCTGGCCCTGCTGGAGCTGTTCCGCGAGGGTGTGGTCGGCTTCGAGCAGGCCACCCCGCTCGGCGACCTGCACCTGCGCTGGACCGGCACCGACGACGCGGACGTCGACATCGACGTCGGCGACGAGTTCGACGGCGGCCCGGTCGAGGAGCCCACCGCACCGACCACCCCGGAGGACGACGATGTCTGAGGACATGACCGAGACCCCGCTGGAGACCTCCACGCAGGACGGGACCGACGACGGGGGCCGTGAGGCCCCGGAGCCGGGGGGCCCGGCCTCGGACCCGTCGCTGCCCCGAGGCCCGCACGAGCTGGAGCTCGAGCTGCTGGAGCTGCGGCCGGCCCTGGAGGCCGTGCTCATGGTCGCCGACCAGCCACTCGACCACCTGACGCTCGCGCAGGCCGTCGGCCACCCGCCGGCCGAGGTCGAGGCGGCGCTGGGGGCGCTCGCCGCGGAGTACGACGAGCAGGCGCGCGGCTTCGAGCTGCGCAACGTCGGCGGAGGGTGGCGCTACTTCACCCGTGAGACGTTCGCCCCCGCGGTGGAGCGCTTCGTGCTCGACGGCCAGCAGGCCAGGCTCACCCAGGCGGCGCTCGAGACCCTGGCCGTGGTGGCGTACCGGCAGCCGATCAGCCGGTCGCGCATCTCGGCGATCCGCGGCGTGAACGTGGACGGCGTGGTCCGCACCCTCGTGACGCGCGGACTGCTCGAGGAGGCCGGCACCGACAGCGAGAGCGGCGCCTTCCTCTACCGCACGACCAGCTACTTCCTCGAGCGGATGGGGCTGGCCTCCCTCGCCGAGCTCCCCGACATCGCGCCCATGCTGCCCGAGATCGAGGAGATGGACGACGAGGTCGTGTCCGTGACGGCCCCTGCGGACGCTGCTGGACCCGAGGACGCGATCGACGACCCGCAGCCCGAGGAGCAGGACGGCGCGCCCGCCCCCGAGTCCGACGAGGTGCCGCATGAGCAGCGGTGAGGTCGAGGGCGTGCGCCTGCAGAAGGTGCTCGCGCAGGCCGGCGTGGGCAGTCGGCGTCGCTGCGAGGAGCTCATGGCCACCGGCCGGGTGGAGGTCAACGGCGAGGTCGTGACGCAGATGGGGGTCCGCGTCGACCCGCTCGCCGACGTGGTGCGCGTCGACGGCCGACGCATCCCTCCGCCGTCGGACCACGTGTACCTCGTGCTCAACAAGCCGCGCGGCGTCGTCTCGAGCATGGCCGACGAGCAGGGGCGCCGGGACCTCACGGAGTTCGTGGCCGGCCGCGAGGAACGCCTGTTCCACGTCGGCCGTCTCGACACGGACACGTCGGGGCTGCTCCTGCTGACCAACGACGGCGACCTCGCCCACCGGCTGGCCCACCCCTCGTTCGAGATCACCAAGACCTACGTGGCGCTCGTCGAGGGCGCCGTGGGCGACTCCGTGGGTCGGAGGCTGCGTGCCGGGGTGGACCTCGACGACGGGGCCGCCTCGGTCGACCGGTTCGTGGTGAAGGACCGCGGGCGGGGCCGTTCGCTCGTGGAGCTCGACCTGCACATGGGGCGCAACCGGATCGTGCGGCGGCTGCTCGACGCCGTCGGGCACCCGGTCGTGGAGCTCACGCGGACCAGCTTCGGACCGGTGCGTCTGGGCGGTCTGGCGGTCGGTCGGTCGCGCGAGCTGTCACGCGAGGAGCTGGGGGACCTCTTCGATAGCGTGGCCCCATGACGTCGCTGCCCCCCACCCTCGTCGTGGGCTGTGGCCTCATCGGCACCTCCGTGGCTCTCGCACTGCGTGAGCACGGGATCGACGTGCACCTCACCGACCGCGACCCCGAGCACGTCGCAGCCGCCGTCGAGCGGGGTGCGGGCAGTCCGGAGCCCGTGCGCGACCCCGCCCTCGTGGTCGTGGCCGTGCCGCCCGGTGCCACCGCGGCTGCGGTCCGCGAGGCGCTGGAGACCTTCCCCGAAGCCGTGGTCACCGACGTGGCGAGCGTCAAGGGCAGCATCGTCCGCGCGCTCGACCGGACGGGTGGGATCGACCGCTACGTCGGCAGCCACCCGATGGCCGGCAGCGAACGGTCCGGTCCGCTGGCCGCCTCGGCGCGGCTCTTCGAGGGCCGTCCGTGGGTGATCACCCCCGTCGACGGGGCGAGCGACGCCGCCGTCCGGCTGGTCGAGGAGGTCGCCGTCATGCTCGGTGCGGTCCCGATCGTCATGGAGGCCGACGCCCACGACCGTGCGGTCGCGCTCGTCTCGCACGTGCCCCAGGTGCTGTCGACACTGGCGGCGGCACGCCTCGTCGACGCGCCGCCGGCGCACCTGGCCCTCGCCGGCCAGGGGCTGCGCGACGTGACCCGCATCGCCGGCAGCGACCCCGCGCTGTGGCGCGACATCATCTCCACGAACGCCGCCGAGATCGGCCAGGTCCTCGGTGCCGTGCGCGACGACCTCGACGCCATGATCGCGGCGTTGCACGACCGCGACGCCGTCGGCACGGTGCTCGAGGCCGGTCGTGCCGGGACCCGGTCCATCCCCGGCAAGCACGGCGGGGACCCCGTCGAGCTCGTCGTGGTCAACGTCCAGATCCCCGACACGCCGGGGGCGCTGTCGCGGCTCTTCGCGCACGTGGGGGAGTCGGGCGTCAACATCGAGGACCTGCGCATCGACCACGAGCTCGGTCGTCCGGTCGGCCTCGTCGAGATCTCCGTCGCGGCCGATCGGGCCGACACCCTGGTGGAGCGCCTCGCCGACCAGGGTTGGTCGGCCTACCGTTGACCCGTCCCACCTCGTCCCTCACCACGAACCAGCACCCCAAGGAGTCACCCCCTGTGAGCAGCACCCTCGTCGTCGCCGTCGACGGACCGTCCGGCTCGGGCAAGTCGAGCACCGCGCGGGGAGTCGCGACGCGACTGTCGCTGGCCTACCTCGACACCGGGGCGATGTACCGCGCCGTCACGTGGGCGCTGCTCCAGCGCGGCACCGACCTCGGTGACCCCGACGCCATCGCCCGCGACGCGGCCGACGTCCAGATCGTCTCGGGCACCGATCCGCAGGCCCCCACCATCACGGCCGACGGGACCGACGTGTCGCAGGCCATCCGCGAGGACGACGTCACGGCGCACGTGAGTCCCGTCGCGGCGGTCCCGCAGGTGCGGACGCTCCTCGTCGAGCTGCAGCGCCGGGTCATCGCGTCGGCGGACCAGGGCATCGTCGTCGAGGGACGCGACATCGGTTCCACCGTCGCGCCCGACGCGGCCGTGAAGGTCTACCTGGTGGCCGACGCCGAGGCACGGGCGGCCCGCAGGGCCGCGGAGCGCGGGGGCGCGGACCAGGAGGCCACGGCCGCCTCGCTCGCCGCTCGCGACCGGATCGACTCCACGCGCGCCACGTCGCCCCTGACCCGCGCCGACGGCGCCGTCCAGATCGACGGCACCCACCTGAGCCTGGAGGAGGTCGTCGACGCCGTCGCTGCCCTGGTGGAGGAGGCCCGGACGGCGTGAGCGAGCACCTCCTCTCCGCAGCGCGGGGGAGTCGCCCTCCACAGGGCCTCCCGGAGACCGGGCTGCGGGTGCTCCGACCGCTCGCGCGGCGGTACCTGGACCGCCGGTGGGACGTGCGTCAGCGGGGTGAGCACCGGGTGCCCGACGACGGTCCCGTGATCTACGCGAGCAACCACATCGGGTGGCTCGACGGTCCGCTGCTCATCCTGTGCACCCCTAGGCCGGCCCACGCCCTGGTGAAGGTCGAGGCGTTCGAAGGTCGAACCGGACGCCTCCTGCGGTTCGCCGGGCAGATCCCGCTGGACCGGTTCCGACGCGACGTCGGGGCCCTGCGGACCGCGGCGCAGGCGCTCGCGAGCGGCCAGTCGGTCGTCGTGTACCCCGAGGGCCTGCGCGGGGCCGGTGACGTGGCCCGGACGAAGGACGGCGTCGCCTGGCTCGCGATGGTGAGCGGCGCCCCGGTGGTGCCGGTCGCGATCTTCGGCACCCGAGCCCCGGGTGAGCCCTCCGAGAGCAGGCCCGAGCGTGGTTCTCGCATCGATGTCGTCTACGGTGAACCCTTACGGATCACGCCCGTCCCGTGGCCCCGCACGCGGGCCCACGTGGCCGAGGTCGGGCGTCGGATCACCGAGCACCTGCGGCACCACGTCGAGTGGGCCGCGGCCACCGGGCACCTGCAGCTGCCCGGCCCCCTGCCCCGAGGAAGTACCGATGTCTGACACCCCCGCCCGCGAGCCGGTCGACCCCGCTCTGCCCGTCCTCGCGATCATCGGCCGTCCGAACGTCGGCAAGTCGACCCTCGTCAACCGCATCATCGGACGCCGCGAGGCCGTCGTCGAGGACGTCCCCGGCGTCACCCGCGACCGCGTGCCCTACGACGCGGAGTGGAACGGCAAGGCCTTCACGGTCGTCGACACCGGCGGCTGGGACCCCGACGCACGCGGACTCGCCGAGCGCATCGCCGCCCAGGCCGAGGTGGCCGTCCAGGCCGCCGACGCCGTGCTGTTCGTCGTCGACGCCACGGTCGGCATCACCGACGCCGACGCGGCCGTCGTCAAGATCCTGCGGGCGGCCAAGAAGCCGGTCGTGCTCGCGGCGAACAAGGTCGACGACCAGCGCAGCGAGCTCGAGGCCGCATCGCTCTGGAACCTCGGCCTGGGCGAGCCCTACCCCGTCTCGGCCCTGCACGGTCGTGGCAGCGGCGACATGCTCGACGCCATCCTGGCCGTCCTGCCCGACGCGCCGCCGGATCGCGACCCCGAGCTCGGTGGCCCGCGTCGCGTCGCCATCGTCGGCAAGCCCAACGTCGGCAAGTCCAGCCTGCTGAACCAGCTGGCGGGGGAGTACCGCGTCGTCGTGGACGACGCGTCGGGCACCACGGTCGACCCGGTCGACGAGCTCGTCGAGCTGGGCGGTCGCGAGTGGCGCTTCATCGACACCGCCGGCATCCGCCGTCGGGTCCGCGAGGCCTCCGGACACGAGTACTACGCCAGCCTGCGCACGTCCACCGCGGTGGAGCGCGCCGAGGTGGCCGTCGTGATCGTCGACGCCAGCCAGCCGTTCACCGAGCAGGACATCCGCATCGTCACGTCGGTGGCGGAGACCGGCCGGGCCCTCGTCGTGGCCTTCAACAAGTGGGACCTCGTCGACGAGGAGCGGCGCTACTACCTGGAGCGCGAGATCGAGCGTGAGCTCGTGCAGGTGCAGTGGGCGCCGCGGATCAACTTCGCGGCCCGCACGGGCTGGCACGTCGACCGTCTGGTGCGGGCGCTCGACGCCGCGCTGGAGGGGTGGGAGACCCGCATCGGCACCGGTGCGCTGAACGCGTTCCTCGGCCGCCTCGTGGCCGAGCACCCGCACCCGGTGCGTGGTGGCAAGCAGGCCAAGATCCTGTTCGGCACCCAGGCGTCGACGGCGCCGCCCACGTTCGTCCTCTTCACGTCCGGCAAGCTCGAGGCCGGCTACCTCCGGTTCGTCGAGCGTCGGCTGCGCGAGGAATTCGGGTTCGTCGGTACGCCCATCCACATCCAGCAGCGTCCTCGCGAGAAGCGCGGCAGGCGCTGACCCGAGGTGCCGCCGCGCTCACCCCTGCCGCCACGCCACGGGCTCGGTGCGGCCTGGGTGCGCACGCCCGACCACGACCGCACCTCTCCGGCCCCCGCGCCGACGCTGGGCGCGTGGTTGCGCGACCGGTTGCCCGAGCGGGTCGACGTCGAGGCGATGCTCGAGGCGGGTCGCTTCGTGCTGGGCGACGGCACACCGCTCGTCGGTGACGAGCCCTACCGCCCGCACACGTTCGTCTGGTTCCACCGCGACCTGCGCGACGAGCCCGAGGTGCCGGGCGACATGCCGGTGCTCCACGAGGACGACCGGCTGCTCGTCGTCGACAAGCCGGCCTTCCTCGCCACGATCCCGCGCGGGCGCCACGTGCGCCAGAGCGTCGTGGTCCGACTGCGCGACCAGCTCGGCCTGCCCGAGCTGACGCCCGCGCACCGGCTGGACCGGGTGACGTCCGGGGTCCTCGTGCTGGTCAAGGAACGGCGCTGGCGGGGCGCCTACCAGTCGCTGTTCGCCCGCCGGGAGGTGCAGAAGACCTACCTGGCGCTCGCTCGGCACGACCCCGGGCTCTCGCTCCCGCTGACCGTGAGCAACCACGTGCGCAAGGACCGGGGCACCCTGCGTGCCGAGGTGGTGCCCGACGCCCCGGTGAACGCGGTGACCCACGTCGACCTCGACGAGGTCCGCGGCGGGCTCGCGGTCTACCGCCTGAGCCCGGCCACGGGCCGCACCCACCAGCTGCGCCTGCACCTGTGCGGGCTGGGGATCCCGATCGTCGGGGACCCGCTCTACCCCGACGTGCTCGACCTGCCCGTCGACGACATGAGCACGCCGTTGCAGCTCCTCGCCCACACGCTGTCCTTCGACGACCCGGTCGACGAGCAGCCACGTACCTTCACGAGTCACCGGAGCCTGCCGCTGACCGTCGGCGACCGATGACCTCGCGCCGGGGCGCCGTGCCGTGTGGGGTAGGGTTGCGGAGGTTCATCGGGCTGTAGCGCAGCTTGGTAGCGCACCTGACTGGGGGTCAGGGGGTCGCAGGTTCAAATCCTGTCAGCCCGACCGAGAAAACCGCAGGCCAGAGGCCGTTCCCGCTCGTCGCGGGGGCGGCCTCTGCCTCGTTCTCAGGCCGTTCCTGCGCCGGCACGGGACATTGAGAGGGAGTGGACGATGACCAAGGACGACGACCTCACGCTGACCGTGGGCCGGGAGACGCTGGTGATCCGCCAGCGCTACGAGACGTCGAGCATCGTCAACGACGTCCTCGTCGCCCTCCGGTTCCTGGTCGGGAGCATCCTGTTCCTCTGGGAGTCCACCACGACGATCGGGACCTGGTTCTTCGTGGCCGGGGGCGTGGAGCTGCTCGCGCGGCCGCTCATCCGACTTGCGCGGCGCGTCCACCTGCAGCGCGCCGGCGATCCCAGCGGCCGGGACGACTTCCTCGACGGGTGATCCACTCGCCCGGTGACGCCCGGCCCGGGTGAGGGGGACTCCGCGCACGACGGAGCTGCGAGGGCGTCGAAACAGGAACGACATCACCGCTTATCGCGGCTTTGTTCCGGACGTGACCAGCCTGAAACGACAGCCAGGCTGACTTGAGTCATGGCCCGCTCGCAGCTCGACTCCCATCGCCACATCGGTGCGCTGCCGGCCTACCCGTTCTACGGGGGCCCGGCGATCCGCGCCGACGTCACGGCGAAGGCGACCGTCGCCGAGTTCGTCGCCACCCTCGACGCCGAGGGCACGGATCGGGCGCTCGTCCTGCCCAACTACGGCGTCCCCGTCCCCGACGCGGCCTTCGACCTCAACCCCCTCGCGATCGAGGCCGCGCAGAAGGACGACCGCATCAGCTGCGGCCTCTGGGTCTCGCCGAAGGCCTCGGACGCCACCCGCAACGACGCCGCGCTCGCGCTGGTGGGGGAGCAGGGCGTGAAGGCGCTCAAGACGAGCTTCCTGCTCGGAGGCAGCCCGTCCGACCCCGACTGCGCCGAGCAGATCGACCGCATCTTCACGACGGCAGCGGCCCACGACCTCGTGGTCCACGTGCACACGTCGCCGGGCGCGGCGTCCGACGTCGACGAGGTCGGCACGCTCGTGGAGCGGTACGGCGACGACACCAAGATCCACCTGGTCCATCTCGGTGGTGGCATGAGCGGCCACATGAAGCTGATCGGCGGTCGTCTCTTCGACTGGATCGAGGCGGGCAAGCAGGTCTACACCGACACGTCGTGGACCATCGGCTTCGCGCCCGCCTGGCTCGTGCAGGAGATCGAGAAGCGTGGCGTCGGCCACGACCGCATCCTCTTCGCCACCGACGCCCCGTGGGGCGACTTCGAGGGCGAGCACGCGCGCCTGTCCGCCGCGGCCGGCGACGGCGAGCTCGCCGACCACTTCTTCCGCCGCAACTTCGAGGCGCTCTACGGCACCTAGCCCCCAGTCCCTGGACCACACCGACGTGGCGCCAGTGCACGACCGACCGCAGGACCCGACCGCAGCACCGATCATCAGGAGAACCCGCATGACCGACATCGACGACCAGATCGCCGAGAACATCGCCAAGTCGCTCGCCGAGATCCCGCACCCCTCGCAGCCGAAGGGCACGAACCTCTACGGCTCGACCAAGTTGTTCCCCGACTACCAGGCCGAGGACGGCGAGTCGTACTTCACGCTCGTGCACGGCATCCCGCACGAGTCGTCGGTCAGCTTCGTCGCGATCCTGCAGGCCACGCGTGCCCTGCGGAAGGGCTTCGACTCCGCGATGTACTTCTACGGACCCGGCACGCTCGCCTGCATGGCCACCCGCGGCTTCCCGACGACCGGGGACGCCGGCTTCCCGGGCGAGCTCAACATGAACGCCTCGCTCGAGACGTTCATCGGGGAGGGCGGCACGGTCTACTGCTGTCGCTTCGGGCTGGCCCTGCACGGACTCCGCGAGGAGGACCTGATCGAGGGCGTCATCCCGGCGCACCCGCTCGACGTGCAGGACGCGCTGATCCACTACGCCCGCAAGGGCGCCATCATCAACTCGACGTACAACCTCTGAGGCGGCCGGGATGACCGCACCGTCCTCCGAGGAGACGCGCACCAGCACGCGGGTCGACGTCGCGATCCAGGGCATCCGCCTGCTCGACGCCCCGCTCACCCGCCCCAACGGCGCGGGCCCGAGCGCCGACGGGCACGTGCTCCTCGACGGGATCGGTGCGGCCATCCCGCTCAACCCCCGCAGCCCCTACTCCGTCGACGGCGGACGTCTGCTGCTCGACGGCGCCGACACCGGGCTCGGTGTGGAGGCGGTGTCCAGGCCGGCCTTCTACGACCTGACGACCTCCGACGGCACCAGCATGGAGAAGATCGCCCGCCTCCACGCCGCGAACGTGCTCGCCACGACGGTCGTGCAGACCTGCATGCGGTACGACGAGTCGGACCGCTGCCGCTTCTGCGCGATCGAGCAGTCGCTGGAGCAGGGCACGACGATCGCGGTGAAGACGCCGCAGCAGGTCGCCGAGGTGGCGAAGGCCGCCCACGACCTCGACGGCATCACCCAGATGGTCATGACCACCGGCACCTCCCGAGGACGCGACCGAGGTGCGACCCACCTCGCCCGCTGCGTCCGGGCGGTCCGCGAGGTCCTGCCGGACCTGCCGATCCAGGTGCAGATCGAACCGCCGGCCGACCTCGCGTCGATCACCCAGCTGTACGACGCGGGCGCCCGGTCCATCGGGATCCACGTCGAGTCGATGGACGACGAGGTGCGGCGGCGCTGGACCCCGGGCAAGGCCACGGTGTCGATCGACAAGTACCGCGCAGCCTGGCGCGAGGCCGTGCGCGTCTTCGGGCACAACCAGGTCTCCACCTACTTGCTCGTGGGGCTCGGCGAGGACCCCGACGAGCTCGTCGCCGCGGCGCAGGAGCTCATCGACATGGGTGTCTACCCCTTCGTCGTCCCGTTCCGTCCGCTCGCGGGCACGCTCGCCACCGACGTCGACCACGCCCCGGCACCGGCCGCGTCGAAGGTCGGCTCGGTGACGATCCGCGTGGCGGCGGCGCTGCGTCGTTCCGGGATGGCCGGGTCCGACCAGGCCGCAGGCTGCGCCGCGTGCGGCGCGTGCTCCGCCCTCAGCTGCGAGGGGGCCTGACATGACCGTCGACAACGGGATCCTCACCGGCATCCGCCGTGTCCCCGTGGCGGCCACGGAGGCCTTCATCGTGGTCGAGGCCGGCCCGCCGGAGATCGACGCGTACCGACGGCTGCGACGCGAGGTGTTCGTCCGCGAGCAGGGACTGTTCGAGGGCCACGACCGCGACGACGCCGACGACGACCCCCGCACCGTCGTCCTCGTCGCCCGCACGACGGACGGCGAGGTGCTCGGCGGCGTGCGGTTGCACCCGGCGCCGCACGCGTCGACCGCCGGCCGCGACATCGCCTGGTGGCGCGGGAGCCGCCTCGCCGTGCTGCCGGCGGCGCGTCACGGCGTCGGCGTCGGTGCCGCACTGGTGCGGGCCGCCTGTGCCCGCGCCGAGGCGGCAGGCGCCCTGCGCTTCGACGCGCAGGTCCAGGCCCGGCACGCAGCGCTGTTCACGCGGCTCGGGTGGGAGGTCCGGGGCGACGTCGACCTGCTGGGGCAGCCGCACGTCCTCGTCGACTGGCCCATCGGTCGGGTCCAGAGGCTCGCGACCGCCACGAAGGCGCCGCTCGGTGCCCTCCTGGCCGGGCTCGACGGGCCGGCCGGGTTCCGCGGGGACGACGGCGTCCCCGTGCCGGGCTCGGACCTGGTCGCCGCGTGCGACGCGATCCTGCCCTCGATGGTCGAGCGCGACCCCGAGTGGGCCGGCTGGTGCGCGGCGCTGGTCAACCTCAACGACCTGACGGCGATGGGCGCCGCACCGGTCGGTCTGCTCGACGCCGTGGGCGCCCGGGACGCCTCGTTCGCGCAACGCATCGTGGCCGGGCTCCGCTCCGCGGTCCAGGCGTGGGAGGTGCCCGTGCTCGGGGGCCACACCCAGCTCGGGGTGCCGGCCGCCCTGTCGGTCACCGCCCTCGGACGCACGTCGCGCCCGGTGCCCGGCGGGGGAGCGAGCCCCGGCGAGGCGCTGCGACTGACGGCCGACCTCGGCGGAGGCTGGCGACCTGGCTACACGGGAGCCCAGTGGGACTCCTCGTCGCACCGCACCGGCGAGCAGCTGCGAGCCCTGGGTGGCGTCGTCGGCTCCCTCGCGCCGACGGCGGCGAAGGACGTCAGCATGTCCGGCCTCGTCGGCAGCACGGGCATGCTCGCCGAGGCCAGCGGTGTCCGCGCCCTGGTCGACGTCGAGCGCGTGCCGACACCGCGGGGCGCCACGCACGGGGACTGGTTCACCTGCTTCCCCGGCTTCGCGATGGTCACCACGGATCGACCGACGGCGGACGCGGGCGACCTGCCCGGGTTCGTCACTTCAGAGGTCTGCGGCGAGATCACCGCCGGGGCCGGGGTCGGGCTGCGCTGGCCCGACGGAGTGGTGACGGAGGCCGTCCGCGGTCCCGTCACCGGAATGGGAGCAGCATGACCACCTTCGCAGCCGTCTCGGAGAACTTCGGGCGCGACGTCGACCAGAACCTCAGGCGCATCGCCGAGCTCGCAGCGTCCGCCCGCGGACGCGGGGTCGACCTGCTCGCCCTGCCGGAGGCCTGCCTCGGCGGCTACCTGTCCGTGCTCGGCCGGGGCCGGGACGGCAGCCACGACGAGCAGCCCGAGTCGCTGCCGCCCGTCATGGACGTGGAGGGTCCCGAGCTGCGTCGTGTCGCCGAGATCGCCGGCGACATGACCCTCGTCGTCGGCCTCTGCGAGTCCGACGGGGCCACCCGGTACAACAGTGCGGCGATCGTCACGGGGGACGGGGTGCTCGGCGTGCACCGCAAGGTGCACCAACCCCTCGGCGAGGGCTCCTTCTACGCGGCGGGCGAGACCTTCGAGGCGTTCTCGACGCCGGTCGGCCGCCTCGGCGCCCTGATCTGCTACGACAAGGCCTTCCCCGAGGCGGCGCGCGCCCTGGCCCTCGACGGGGCGGAGGTCGTGGCCTGCATCTCCGCCTGGCCGGCCTCCCGGACGGCGACGGCGGACGACCTCGCCGACGATCGCTGGACGCACCGCTTCAACCTGTTCGACAGCGCGCGGGCCCTGGAGAACCAGATCGTGTGGGTGGCCTCGAACCAGGTCGGCACCTTCGGCTCGCTGCGGTTCGTCGGGAGCGCGAAGATCGTCGGTCCCGGCGGCGACGTCCGGGCGACGACGGGGACGGACGGCGGCACGGCCGTCGCGAGTCTCGACGTCCGTGCCGAGCTCGAGGGTGCACGACGGGCCATGTTCCACCTCGGTGACCGGCGTCCGGAGACCTACCGGGAGCCCGTCCATGCCTGAGATGACGTTCTCGGTGCGCTGGCCCGACGGACGGATCGAGCCGTGCTACTCGCCCTCGCTCGTGGTGCACGACCACCTCGAGGTCGGCCGGACCTACGCCGTGGAGGAGTTCGTCCGACGTTCCTCCGAGGCGCTCTCGGTCGCGAGCGAGCGGGTCCGGGCGCGGTACGGCTTCGCCTGCAGCGCGTCCGACGCCTCGCGCGAGCGCATCGAGGACGCCGCGTCGGCGTTCGCCCCCGACGCGAGCGTCGAGGTCGTCGCGATGCACCCGCCCCTGCCAGGAGGACCCGCATGACCATCCCCGTCGCGATCGTCGGAGCCGGGCAGGCCGGGCTCTCCGTCAGCCACCACCTCATGGCGCGGGGCGTCGAGCACGTGCTCCTCGAGGCCGGCACGCCCGCCCACGAGTGGGCGGACAGCCGGTGGGACAACTTCACCCTGGTGACCCCCAACTGGCACTGCCGTCTCCCGGGCTACGCGTACGACGGGCCCGACCCGGACGGGTTCATGACCCGCGACGAGGTCGTCGCCTGGCTGGACGGGTACGTGCGCTCGTTCGACCCACCCGTCCGGGACCACACCCGCGTCGTGGAGGTCCGGGAGCGGGAAGGGGGCGGGTTCGTCCTCGACCTCGAGACCCCCGACGGCCCGGAGTCGATGGAGGCGCAGGACGTCGTCGTGGCCACCGGCGGCTACCACCGTCCGATCGAGCCGGCGTTCGCCCGGGCCATCGACCCGTCCATCGTCCAGCTGCACTCGCAGGAGTACATGCGGGCCGACCAGCTGCCGGCCGGTGCCGTGCTGGTGGTGGGGACCGGCCAGTCCGGTGCACAGATCGCCGAGGACCTCCACCTCGAGGGCCGCCAGGTCCACCTCGCACTCGGCAACGCACCCCGGGTGGCACGGACCTACCGCGGTCGCGACTGCATGACCTGGCTCGCCGACATGGGGCTCTACGACACGGCCGTGCAGCAGTACCCGGGCGGGCTCGCCGCGCGCGAGAAGACCAACCACTACGTCACCGGACGCGACGGCGGGCGGGACATCGACCTGCGCGTCTTCGCACGCGAGGGCATGCGTCTCTACGGTGCCGTCGTCGACGCCCGTGGCACCTCCCTCGACGTCGCGCCGACCCTGACGGCCTCGCTCGACGCGGCCGACGCCGTGTACACCTCCATCCAGCGGGACATCGATCGCTACATCGAGCGCGAGGGCATCGACGCCCCCGTCGAGGATCCGTACGCGCCTCCCTGGGCGCCCGCCGAGGACCCGACGTCCCTGGACCTCGCCGCCGAGGGGATCACGTCCGTCGTGTGGGCCATCGGCTACCGGCCCGACTACCGCTGGCTCCGCGTCGGGGTGTTCGACGGCACGGGACGACCCACCCACACGCGGGGCGTGACGTCGGTGCCCGGCCTGCACTTCGTCGGCCTCCCGTGGATGCACACCTGGGGGTCCGGGCGCTTCCTCGGCGTCGCGGCCGACGCCGGTCACGTGGCTGACTGCATCACGGGTGCCCTCCGCCCGGTGGTGCAGGAGGCTTGACGTGCGGATCGGCGCGGTCGCCGCCCACTTCGGGCGCGACCTCGACCGGGGCCTCGAGAAGATGCAGCGGATCGTCGACGACGCCCGGACGAGCGGCGTGGAGCTGCTCGTGTTCCCCGACGCCACCCTGGGTGGCTACCTCACCGACCTGCGGCACCCGTCCGCCGACGCGATGCCGCCCGCCCTGCGCGAGGACGCCTGGCAGATCGCCCGCGTCGTGGAGATGGCGGGCGACATGGTGGTCTGCTTCGGCTACACCGAGGAGACGACGCGGGGCGAGGAGGTCGTCCACCACAACGCGGCGCTCTGCGTGACCGGCGACGGGGTGCTCGGACGTCACCGCAAGGTGCACCAGCCCGCGGGCGAGGCGCTGGCCTACCGGGCGGGGGAGCGGTTCGGTGCGTTCGACACCCCGGTCGGCCGGCTCGGCATGGTGATCGACTACGACAAGACGTTCCCCGAGTCGGCCCGGTCGCTCGCCCTCGACGGCGCCGACGTCGTCGCCTGCCTCTCGGCCTGGCCGGCGAGCATCACGGACCGCGCGTCCCGTCTGCCTCAGGACCGCCAGTCACGGTTGTTCGACCTGTACGACAGCGCGCGGGCCGCCGAGAACCAGGTCGTGTGGGTGTCCTCGAACCAGACGGGGGTCATGGGCGGCCTGCGGTTCCTCGGCCAGGCCAAGGTCGTCGGCCCGGGCGGGGACGTGCTCGCCCGCACCTGGTCGAAGGGTGCCCTGGCGGTCGCCGAGGTCGACGTCCAGCACGAGATCGCCCGGTCACGCCGGATCCTCCACCACCTCGAGGAGCTGACGCCGAGCAGCTACGTCACCGATCGTCGGGGACGCTGATGCGCGTCGCTCTGCTCACCTACTCGACCAAGCCCCGCGGCGGCGTGGTGCACACCCTCGCCCTGGCCGAGGCGCTGGACCGCCAGGGCTGCGACGTCGACGTCTGGACCTTGGCGCGCGGAGGTGACCGGACCTTCTTCCGATCCGTCGACCCGGCCGTCGGCGTCCACGCGGTGCCGTTCCCGGAGGTGCCGGCGGAGGGCGTCGGGGCCCGCATCGTCCGCTCGATCGACACGCTGGCCGCCGCGCTCGCCGACGTCTCCTACGACGTGGTCCACGCCCAGGACTGCATCAGCGCCAACGCCGTGCTGGCCGCCGGGCTGCCCTGCCTGCGCACGATCCACCACCTCGACACCTTCACCACCCCCGAGCTGGTGGCCTGCCACGACCGCGCCGTCGTCGAGCCGAGCGGGCACGTCTGCGTGTCGGAGACGGTGGCGATGGAGGTCGCGGCGCAGTTCGGCGTGCGACCGGTGGTCATCCCCAACGGCGTCGACGCCGCGCGCTTCGCTCGCGCGGCCGGGCCGGACGCCGCCGCCTCTCGAGGTCGGTGGCAGGAGGAGCTCGGACCGTACGTGCTCGCGCTCGGCGGCATCGAGCCCCGCAAGGGCAGCATCGACCTGCTGGAGGCCTTCGCGCTCATCCGCCGCCGACGCCCCGAGATGCGCCTGGTGTTCGCGGGCGGCGAGACGTTGTTCGACTACCGCGACTACCGCGCCGCGTTCGACCGGCGGGCGTCCGAGCTCCACCTGCAGCCCGCCCTGCTCGGCGTGGTCGACGACGACGAGCTCCCGTCCCTGGTGGCCGCGGCGTCGGCCATGGCGTTCGTGTCGACCAAGGAGGGCTTCGGTCTCGCCGCGATGGAGGCGCTGGCCGCCGGGGTGCCGGTCGTCGCCCGCGACCTGCCGGTGCTCCGCGAGGTCTTCGGTGACGCCGTCGTCTTCGCCTCGGACCTGATGAGCATCGCGGGATCGCTCGCAGACGTGCTCGAGAACCCGCCCGACCCGGAGGCCGGTCGGGTCCTGGCGCGCTCGTCGTCGTGGGAGGCGGCCGCGTCCGCCCATCTCGACCTCTACGCGCGACACGCAGGGCGGGCATGACGGTCAGCATCGGTCGCGCCCTCGACGTGCTGGCCCAGGAGGCACCCGACGCCGTGGCCGTCCGGCACGGCGACGTCACCATGACCCGACGTGAGCTGGACCTCGACACCACGCGCCTGGCGCGCCGGTGGTCCGACCGGGTGGGCCAGGACGACCTGGTCACCGTCGCGCTGCCGAACGGCCTCGACTTCGTGCGGGCCTGCTTCGCCGCCTGGAAGCTCGGTGCGACCCCACAGCCGTTGTCGACCACGATCGGGGCGGAGGAGCGTGACCGCGTCCTCGAGCTGGCCGGGCCGGCACTCGTGGTCGACCAGCCGATCGGCGTCGTGGACGGCGACGACGCCCCCGTGCCGGACCGGGTCGCGGCGTCGTGGAAGGCCCCGGTCTCGAGCGGGAGCACCGGTCGTCCGAAGCTCGTGCGCGCCGCCGCAGCGGGCACCGTCGACCCGCACGGGCCGGTCGCCGAGTTCGTCCCGCGCGACGCCGTGCAGCTGGTCGCCGGCCCGCTGACCCACGCCGCCCCGTTCGTCTACGCGATGCGGGGCCTGATGACGGGTCACGAGGTGGTGCTGATGTCGGGCTTCGACCCCGACGCGTGGCTCTCCCTCGTCGCCGAGCACCGGGTGACCTGGGGGATGCTCGTCCCGACGATGATGCACCGCATCCACCGACTGGGTCAGGACCGTCTCGACGCCGCCGACGTCTCGTCGCTGGACTCGGTGCTGCACCTCGGGGCGCGGTGTGCGCCCTGGCTCAAGCGCGCTTGGATCGACTGGCTGGGGCCCGACCGGGTCGTCGAGGTCTACGCCGGGACCGAGTCCCAGGGGATCGCGACGATCTCGGGACGGGAGTGGCTCGACCACCCGGGGTCGGTCGGTCGGGGCTGCGGCGGCTCCCGGTTCCGCGTGGTCCGGCCGGACGGGTCGGACTGCGACCCCGGCGAGGTCGGCGAGATCGTCATGCGTCGGGACGCGCCCACGTACGAGTACGTCGGCGCCCGACCGCAGGTGCGCGACGGCTGGCACACCCTGCGCGACAGCGGCCACCTCGACGCCGACGGGTACCTCTACGTCGGCGACCGCCTGGACGACGTCATCGTGACGGCCGGGGGACCGGTGCAGCCCGCCGACGTCGAGCAAGTGCTCGATGCCCACCCGGACGTGGCTGGATCCGTGGTCGTCGGACGTCCCGACGAGGAGCGCGGCGAGGTGGTGCATGCCGTCGTGCAGACCACCGCGAGCGTCGCGGAGCTGACCAGGTGGGTCGCCGGTCGGCTCGACCGGGAGAAGCGCCCACGCTCATGGGAGGTCGTCACGGAGTCGCTCCGGTCCGACACCGGGAAGGTGCGGCGGCGCGACTGGCGGGAGCGGTACGTCACCGCGGGGGCGCATCGGGGCGACCGTCGCGGCGAAAGTGACGAAAGTCCTTCGGAGGCCGGGACCATCGCCTAGGCTCGCACCGACGTCGTGCTGGGAGGCACTGGGAGAGGCGTCACGGGAGATCATCGTGTGGAGTCGTGTCAGCGCTGCCGTCGTGGGCGCCGTGCTCGTGGTGGGACTGCTCGGCGCGCCCGCGGAGGCGGCCGCCAAGCCGTCGAAGGTCGGGCTCATCACCTTCACGGGTGCGAGCCTCAGCGGGACCAAGGCGTCGCTCACGCTGCGCTGGCCCGCGGCCCGCAACGCCAGGTCGTACGAGCTGTTCATCTCGCCGTCCTACAGCGGCGTGCTGAAGGCCAAGGTCTACAAGCGCACCAGCAAGACGTCGATCACCCTCGCGGGACTGAAGCGGGGCGCGACGTACTTCATCACGGTCCGCGGCGTGAACGGCTCGACGAAGGGTGCCCGCGCCTCGCGGGTGGGACGGACGACGATCGTCTCGCAGGGATCCGGTGCCCACGCGCCTCGGAGCGTGACGACCTGGAACCTGTGCACGGAGAAGTCGGGCTGCGTCTCCGGCGGCGGAGCGTGGTCACGTCGCCAGGCGGCCTTCCAGGCCTTCGTGAAGGCCCGCAAGCCGTCCGTGATCGCCCTCCAGGAGTCCAAGGTGCTCGCCTCCGGACGTCCGACCGCCGTGCCCGACTACACGCGCGCGGCCTACTACTCCAGCAAGTCCCTGTTCCTGGACTCCTCCGTCTACGGCGTGGTGACCAAGGGCGATGCCACTCGCGACGAGATCGACGGCACTCTGCGCGAGTGCCGCGAGGCCGACGACGGACGGTACGGCTGCTTCTCGCTCGGTGGAGGCAAGTACGCGGTGTGGGCCGAGGTCGAGGACCTGGCCACGGGCCAGCACGTGATCTACGTGAGCGTGCACCTCACGAGCGGCAAGAGCGACGCGGCAGCGAGGACGCGCCGGACCGAGGTGACCAGGCTGGTCGACGCTGTCGCGAAGGCCAATCCCGACGGTCTGCCCGTCGTGCTGGCGGGTGACTGGAACAGCCACCGCAACCGGTCGAACGACTGGCAGGCCTCGGTGCTCCGCGCAGCGGGGTATCGCGACGCCTTCGACCTCGCCCGCAGCGTGGGCCGTCAGCACCACAACAGCTACAACGACTGGGAGACCTCCCCGACCACGTCGGTGACCTGGGGCGACCACGTCGACAAGGTGTGGGTCGTGCCCGGTCGGTCGGTCGTGAGCCGCTGGGAGAACGCGGCGCCGATGGCGGGGACCCGCTACGCCGCGCCGCTGGTCTCCGACCACAACCCGGTGCTGGTGCGCGTCTCGCTCGACTGACGGAGCGCGCGCACGGCCCATATTGCATCGTCCGCGATGTAATCTGGCCCGATGACCGATCCCACGGTGTCCGACCTGCTCTGCTTCGACCTGTACTCCACCTCGCGCCAGATGACGGCCGCGTACCGGCCCATCCTGGACGAGCACCACCTGACGTACCCCCAGTACCTGGTCCTGCTGGCGCTGTGGGAGCGGGACGGACAGAGCGTCAAGGACCTGGCGGCGCGTCTGCACCTCGACTACGGCACGCTGTCGCCGCTGGTGAAGCGGTTGGAGGCGCACGGACGCGTGGTGCGCGCGCGCAACCCCGCCGACGAGCGGTCCACCCTCGTGACCCTCACCGAGGAGGGCGCCGCGCTGAGGCCCCTCGCTGCGCGCATCTACGCCCACGGCGCCGAGATCCTCGACATGAGCGAGGCCGACCTCGTGACGCTGCGGCGGCTCGTCGGCACCGTGCGGGAGCGCCTGAGCGCGGCCGCGGGAGCCTGAGCGCATGGAGCCCGAGCGCCTCGACCTCGTCCGGTCCGTCGTCCTCTTCGTCCTGGCGGCCGTCGCCGAGATCGGCGGTGCATGGCTGGTGTGGCAGGGCGTCCGCGAGAACCGCGGCCTGCTGTGGATCGGTGCCGGCTTCGTCGCGCTGGGGATCTACGGCCTGGTGGCGACCCTGCAGCCCGATGCGAACTTCGGCCGGATCCTCGCCGCGTACGGCGGCGTGTTCGTGGCCGGCTCGCTGCTGTGGGGCATGCTCGTCGACGGCTTCCGGCCCGACCGCTGGGACGTGCTCGGTGCCACGGTCTGTCTCGTGGGGGTCGCGGTGATCATGTACGCACCCCGCGAAGCCTGACCCGCGCCGCGTCCGGGCGGCGTCGGACGGCAGGATGGTCGCGTGAGTGAACTCGCCGCCGATGCAGACCTCGCTGTCAGGCTCGTCACGGAGGCCGCCGCGCTGGCCGCCCGGATGCGGGCGGGCTCCGACCTCGACGTGCGCAGCAAGACCTCCGTCTCCGACGTGGTCACGGCGGCCGACCACGCCGCCGAGGCGCTCGTCGTCGAGGCGCTGCGGGCGGAGCGGCCGGACGACGGGCTGCTGGGCGAGGAGGGCACGGACGAGACCGGTTCGTCCGGCCGCCGCTGGGTGATCGATCCCGTGGACGGCACCTACAACTTCGCCAGTGGCTCGGACTACTGGTGCTCCGCCGTCGCCCTCGTCGACGGCGACGAGCTGCTCCTCGGAGCGGTGGCCCACGCGCGGGACGGGGTGCTCGTCGGAGGTCCCGGGACGCCCACCACCTGGAACGGTCGCGAGGTCGGACCCATGGCCGACGACGAGATCCGCCTGGTCGGCGCGGCCACCTACCTGCACCCGGGCAACGTGGGCGACGCGCACGTGCGCGACCCGTTCCTGCGTGCCGCGGCGCTCCCGGCCACCCTGCGCATGCACGGCTCGGGGTCGATGGACCTCGTCGGCGTGGTGACCGGACGACTCGGTGCCTGGTTCCAGCACAGCACCCCCGCGTGGGACTGGCTGCCCGGTGCCGCGCTCGTCAGGGGTGCTGGTGGCGTGGCGGAGCAGGTGGCGGTCGACGGGCTCACCTGGTCGGTGGCCGGTGGGCGCCGGAGCGTGACCGCCCTCCGAGACGCGCTGGAGGCGGCGCCGTGACGGCCGGGGCCCGTGCGGAGCGAGCCGTCGCGGTGTTCTGCGGATCCAGCCTCGGGTCCGACGCGGCGTACGGCGACGCGGCCGCCCAGGTGGGCCGCACGCTCGCCGAGCGCGGCGTCACGGTGGTCTACGGCGGTGGACGGGTGGGACTCATGGGGGTCGTGGCCGACGCCGCGCTGTCCGCCGGTGGCCGGGTGGTCGGCGTCATCCCGCAGTCGCTGCACGCGCGAGAGCTCGCGCACACGGGCGTCACCGAGCTGCACGTGGTCGAGACGATGCACGAGCGCAAGCTGCGGATGTCCGAGCTGGCCGACGCGTTCCTCGCCCTCCCCGGCGGCGCCGGCACGCTCGAGGAGATCGCCGAGCAGTGGACGTGGGCCCAGCTCACCATCCACGCGAAGCGGTGCGGCTTCCTCGACGTCAACGGCTTCTGGTCCCCGATCCGCCTGATGCTCGACCGGATGGTCGCCGAGGGCTTCGTCCGCCCGGAGCAGCAGGACATCGTCACGGTCGACGACGACCTGGAGCGCCTGCTCGCCCGCCTCGCCGAGCCGCCGGGCTGGACCGACAAGTGGGGCGGCGCGCTGCCGACCCCGACGCCGTGAGCGACCTGTCTCCGTCACCGCCCGACCGACCCGTCATCGAGGTCGTCGCGGCGCTCGTGAGCGGTCCGGACGGCCGTACCCTGCTCGTGCGCAAGCGCGGCACGTGTCTGTTCATGAACCCGGGCGGCAAGCCCGAGCCGGGTGAGGCGCACGTGGCGGCACTGCGCCGCGAGCTGGCCGAGGAGCTGGGCCTCGACGTGGCCGCCGGCGACCTCGTTCCCCTCGCCACGATCCGCACCGTGGCGGCCAACGAGCCCGGTCACGACCTCCTCGCGCACTGCTTCACGCTGCGTCTGGACGATCCTCGGCACGCTGCGGCCGCAGAGATCGAGGAGGCGCGGTGGGTCGACCCCGCCGACCCGGACGTCGCGCTCGCTCCCTTGGCCTCGGACCACCTCCTGCCGTGGCTGGTCCGGGGGCTCTGAGCCGGTCGGTCTCACCGGCCCCGGAAGCGGTCCATCTCGCGACGTTCACGCTTGGTCGGGCGACCGGCCCCTCGCTCACGTCGGGGCATCACGAGGCGTTCCTCGCGGGGCGGAGGGGGAGGCGAGTGATCGGTGTAGCACTCGACGGCGATGGCCGCACCGACCCGCTTGAGCAGCACCCTGCGGACCACGACGACACGGGGACCGCCGGGCGTGGTGGCCTCGACGCGGTCACCGACGTGCACGGCCTGCGACGGCTTGGCGCGCTTGCCGTTGACGTGCACCTGGCCGCCCTTGCAGGCGGTCGTGGCGGCCGACCGCGAGGCGAACAACCGCACCGACCACACCCACACGTCGGCGCGCACGCTCGTCGGCTCCACCCGTCCAGCGTAGATCCCGGGATCTAGGCTGGAGCCATGACACGACCCGACGAGGCGGAGACCATCGAGATCGCCGGCGAGATGATCCGGCTCGGGCAGCTGCTGAAGTTCGCCGACGTCGCCGAGTCGGGGGCCCAGGCCGGTGAGCTGGTCGCCTCGGGCGACGTGCGCGTCGACGGCGAGGTCGAGACCCGGCGCGGACGTCAGCTGCACGCCGGTTCGGTGGTGACGATCGCGACCCCGCAGGGTGCGCGGGTGCTGCGTGTCGAGACGGGCTCCGGCGACGGCGACGTCGACGTGCCCTGGTGAGCCGCACCGTGGAGGTCGTCGCCGACCGGGACCGGCCCGGCGCCGCCACCGTGCGCGTCGACGGCACGGAGCAGTCGTACGTCGACCTGGACGATCCCACCCGCCTGGAGTTCGACTACGTGCGTCGCATGGCCGACGTCGTCGACACCTCGTGGCCGGCCGGCGAGCAGGTGCGCTCGCTGCACGTCGGGGGAGCGGGCATGACGCTCGCGCGGTACGTGGCCGTCACCCGCCCCCGCTCGCGCCAGCTGGTGCTCGAGCCCGACGCCGCCCTCACCGAGCTGGTGCGCCGCGAGCTGCCGCTGCCCGAGCGCAGCGGCATCCGCGTGCGGCCGCAGGACGGTCGCGCCGGCGTGGCCAGCCTGCGCGACGAGGCCTACGACCTGGTGGTGGTCGACGCCTTCGACGGCGCCCGCGTGCCGGCCGACCTGGTGACCCGCGAGTGGTACGCCGACGTCGCGCGCGTGGCGGGCTCCAGCGGGATCGTCCTGCTGAACCTCGCCGACCGGGCTCCGTTCGGCTTCGTGCGCAACGCGCTGCGGGCGATCGAGACATCGCTCCCGCACCTGCTCGTGAGCGCCGAGCCGGCCACCTTGAAGGGACGACGCCACGGCAACGTGCTGGTGGTCGCGTCCCGGTGCCCGGTCGATCCGGGCCCGCTCTCGCGTCGTGCGGCCAGCTCGCCGTTCCCCTACCGGGTCCTCGACACCGCGCAGGTCCGGGACAGGCTCGCCGGGGGAGAGGCCTTCACCGACGAGCGCACCGAGCCCTCACCCGCACCGCCCGGCGGGGCGACGTTCTTCTCCTGACGCCCCGAGGAGTGCTCAGACGAGCCGCTCGCGCCACGCGGCGGGATCGCCCACCTGGAAGGCGGCGGCGTCGCCGAGCCCTTCGCGCTCCCACGTGACCACCAGCAGGTCCTGGCCGGACGAGCGGCCCATGAACGTCCGTGAGACGGACGCGGACGTGACGGTGTCCCGCGGGACCACCACGTCGCGGCCGGCCACGAGGGTGACGAACGCCAGGTGCTCGGGCCCGAGCAGCAGCGAGCCGATGCCACGGACCTGGGTCTGACGGTCCGACGCCACGGCGAAGAGGACGGCCTGCTCCGTGTGCTCGGGGCGGAGCTCGGCCACCCGACGCCGGTGCTGGCGGCGCAGACGCACCACGCGGACGACGGCCGCCGCGACCAGCAGCAGGACGAGACCCGCCACCAGGCCGAGCACCGTCAGCAGGACGTCCATGCCGGTCCGCTCAGGCCTTGAGCGCGCGCTCGAGCGCGTCGACCGCGTGGTCGATCTCGTCGCGCGTGATGACCAGCGGGGGAGCGATGCGCAGGGTCCGCTCGTGCGTCTCCTTGCACAGCACGCCCTCGTCGCGCAGCGCCATGGACACCTCGCGTCCGGTCTTGGCCATCGGGTCGATGTCGACGCCCGCCCAGAGTCCGCGGCCCCGGACCTCGGCGACGCCCTGGCCGACGAGGGCCTGCAGGCGGTCGTGCAGGTGGCGACCGAGGTCGGCGGAACGCTCCTGGAACTCCCCGGACGCCAGCAGCTGCACGACGGCGCGCCCGACGGCACAGGCCACCGGGTAGCCGCCGAAGGTCGAGCCGTGCTGGCCGGGCTTGAGCACTCCCAGGACGTCGGCGCGGCCGACCACGGCCGAGACCGGGATGATCCCTCCGCCGAGCGCCTTGCCGAGCGTGTAGAGGTCGGCGCGGACGTCCTCGTGGTCCAGCGCGAACAGGCGTCCGGTGCGGGCCAGGCCCGACTGGATCTCGTCGGCGATCAGCAGCACCTGGTTCTCGGTGCACGCCTCGCGGACGTCGGCCCAGAATCCCTCGGGCGGGACCACGACGCCGGCCTCACCCTGGATCGGCTCCATGAGCACGGCCGCCGTGTTCGGGCCGATCGCGTCGCGCACCGCCTGGGCGTCGCCGTAGGGCACCGTGACGAAGCCGGGGGTGAAGGGACCGTAGTTGTCGTGCGCGGCCGGGTCGTCGGAGAACGAGACGATCGTGGTGGTGCGACCGTGGAAGTTGTTCGTGGCCACGATGATCTCGGCGGCGTCGAAGGCCACTCCCTTGACCTCGTACGCCCACTTGCGGGCCACCTTGATGGCCGACTCCACCGCTTCGGCGCCCGTGTTCATGGTGAGCACCATCTCGGTGCCGGTGAGCTGGGCGAGCTCGCGGCAGAACGCCCCGAACTGGTCGTTGTGGAAGGCCCGCGAGGTGAGCGTGAGCCGGTCGATCTGCTCGTGCGCGGCCCGGACGAGGTCGGGGTGGCGGTGACCGAAGTTGAGAGCCGAGTAGCCGGAGAGGAAGTCGAGGTAGCGCGTGCCCTCGACGTCGGTGACCCAGGCGCCCTCGGCCTCGGCGATCACGACGGGCAGCGGGTGGTAGTTGTGCGCCCCCCACTGGTCGTCGAGCGCGATGATCCCTGCGGTGGTCTGCGTGTCGGACATGGCCACCACGGTAACGGCCGCCGCCAGGTCGCCGATGCCCCTGGCCTAGGGTCGTGCCGTGTCGATGATGCCCACCGTCAGCCCGCGGGGCGCCGCCGTGCGTGCGCTCCGGTCGGTGCTGGTGGGCCTGACCGTGGCCCTGTGCGGCGCCACGGCGCACGTGGGTGCCGGGGGAGAGGTCGGGGCAGGAGCCCTGCTCACGGTCGCGGTCGTCGCCTCGGCGACCACCGCACTCCTGGCCGGACGGCGGCTCACGACCGGCCAGCTCGTCGGTCTGCTGGCGCTCGGCCAGGTGGGTCTGCACGTCCTGGGGTCCGGATCGGGTCCGCACGACGCCTCGATGGTCCTCACGCACGTGGTGGCCACGGGCATCAGCCTGCTGGCGCTGCGCCACGCCGAGGACCTCTGGTGGCGTCTGGCCGACGCCGTCGGCGACGTGCTGGCTGTCCCGCAGGTCGTGCCCGTGCCTGTCGTCGACCACGTCGTCCGGGTGACGGCGACCGTCCACCGCGGTCGTCGGGTGGTCCGGACGGTCAGGAGTCGCGCGCCGCCCTCGGCGGCGTGACCGACCCGACCGTCCTGCACCACCCGTTCCTGCACCACCCGGAGGTTCCTTCATGTCCATGCACCACTCGCGTCTGCCTGCCCGGCTGACCGCCGCTCCACTCCTGACCGTCGCCGCCGTCCTCGCCCTCGCGGGACCGGCCTCGGCCCACGTGTCCGTCTCCTCGCCCGACGCCGCGCGCGAGGGGTACGGCAAGGTCGTGTTCCGCGTCCCCACCGAGTCCGACACGGCCGACACCACGAAGCTCGTCGTCACCCTCCCCGCCGACACCCCGTTCCTCCACCTCACCGCGCAGCCCAAGCCGGGGTGGAAGGTCTTTATGCAGGAGGGCCCGCTCCCCGAGCCCGTGGAGGTCGACGGCACCGAGATCACCGAGGCCGTCCGCACGGTCACCTGGACCGCCGAGGGTGACGGCATCGCACCCGGTGAGTTCGACGAGTTCGCGCTCTCCGGCGGCCCCTTCCCCGACGCGGACTCGGTCCGGTTCGCCGCCGAGCAGACGTACGACGACGGCGAGGTCGTCGACTGGGACCAGGTGCAGCAGGGCGACGAGGAGCCCGAGAAGCCCGCACCGACCCTCACCCTCCTCGCGGCCTCCGCCGACGGCCACGGCTCCGGTGGCCACGGGGCGGGTGCAGACGCCGACGAGGCCTCGAGCGCGAGCGACGACCAGGGAGGCTCCGACACCCTGAGCAGGGTGCTCTCCGCTGCAGCGCTCGCCGTCGCCGCGCTCGCCCTGCTGGGTGTCGTGCGGCAGGATCGACGCCGTGCGTAGATCTGTCGGTCCTCTCCTCGCGGTGCTCGTCGCGGCCCTGGTGGTCGCGGCGCCCCTGCCGGCGAGCGCGCACGCCGCGCTCGTCGGCACGGACCCGCGCGACGGAGCCGTGCTGGAGACGGCGCCGGCGTCGGTCACCCTCGAGTTCAACGAGCCGGTGACCCGCTCCGAGCTCGTGCTGACCGCGCCCGACGGGTCGCGCGTGCCCCTCGAGGTGTCCGCGCGCGACCGCGAGGTGACCGGCAGCGTCGGCGCGGACGCCGAGGCCCAGCGCGGCACGTACACGATCGCGTTCCGCGTGGTCTCGGCCGACGGGCACCCGATCGCCGGGACGTCGGAGTTCGAGACCACGTCGGGCCGGGCCGTCGAGCAGGTGGACCAGGCGCAGGACGACGAGTCGTTCCTGCACCGTCACGCCGAGCACCTCTGGTGGGCCGTCGGTGGTGGCCTGGTGGCCGTCGGGCTCATCCTGTGGCCACTCGTCCGTCGACGCAGCGAGGTCGACTCGTGAGCGTCGTGCGGTCGAGCGCGGCGGCTTTCCTCGTCGCCGCCGCGGCCTGCGTCGCCGCCCTGAGCCTGGGCGGCGGCGCGCCCCAGCCCGTGCCCGAGGGTCTGCCCGACCCCGGGCAGCTGGTCGGGTGGGGCCTGCCGCTGCTCAGCGTCGTCTCCGACGCCCTGCTGGTCGTGCTCATCGGCCTGCTGCTCGCCGCGGTGTTCCTCCTGCCGTCGTCGAGCGACGTCGTGCAGGGCCTCAGCGTCGACGCCGTCCGTGGGGCCGCCCGCGCAGCCGCGGCGTGGTCGGTGGTGGGTGTCGCGCTGTACGTCCTCACCGTCGCGGACGTGTTCGCCCGCACGATCGGGTCGATCACCTTCCCTCTGCTCACCGAGCTGGCGACCACGTCCACGGGCGGCGTGGTCCTGCTCCAGGTGGTGGTCGGTGCCGTGGCCTGGGGCGTCCTGCGGTGGACGATCTCCGTCCGTGCCCTGGCGGTCGGCCTCGGCATCGTCCTCGCCTCCCTCGTGCCCGTCTCCTTCGCGGGCCACTCGGCGCAGTCGGGGTCCCACGACCTCGCGGCCCTGAGCCTGCTGCTCCACCTGGTCGGCGTCTGCCTGTGGGTCGGCGGCCTCGTCGCCCTGACCTGGGTGGCGTGGCGGGGGAGCAAACGACTCACGCCCGCGCTCCGTCGCTTCTCCAGCCTCGCGCTGTGGGCCTTCGTGATCGTCGGGGTCTCGGGCGTGGTGAACGCCGCCGTACGCCTGCGCAGCGTCTCCGACGTCGTCGGCACCGGGTACGGGCAGCTCGTCATCGCCAAGGTCGTGGCACTCGTGCTGCTCGGCTGGTTCGGCTGGGTCCAGCGGCGACGCCTCGCGGACCGCGACGCGGGTTTCCTGCCGATCGCCGCTTCCGAGGTGCTGCTGATGGCGGCGACGATCGGGCTGGCCGTGGCGTTGTCGCGCACCCCGACCCCGGTCGGCGACGTGCTGACCTCCCCGGCGCAGGAGCTGCTCGGCGGACCGCTGCCGCCGGCTCCCGACGCGCTGCGCCTCGCCTGGGGGTGGTCCGCCAACGGTCTCGGACTGACGATCGTCGCGCTCGGCGCCGCGCTGTACCTCCGTGGTCTGTGGACGCTGCGCCGTCGTGGGGTCCACTGGCCGGTGGGCCGCACGATCTCCTGGTTCGTCGGGCTGCTCGTCGTGGCCTGGAGCACCGTCGGTGGACTGGGGGAGTACTCGCACGTGCTGTTCAGCGCCCACATGGTCTCCCACATGCTGCTCTCCATGGTGGCGCCGATCTTCCTGGTGCTCGCCGCGCCGGTGACCCTCGCCCTGCGCACCCTCCCGGGCCCGCGCCAGCCGGGTGACGTCTCGCCGCGCACCCTGCTGACGTCGTTCCTGCACTCACGGCTCATGGCGTTCCTGACCCACCCCGTCGTGGGTCCGGCCCTGTTCGTCGGCAGCCTCTACGCGCTGTACTTCACCCCGTTGTTCGGGTTCCTCATGCGCGAGCACTGGGGCCACACGGCGATGGAGGTGCACTTCCTGCTGGTGGGCTCGCTGTTCTACTACGTGATCATCGGCGTCGACCCCTCGCCGCGACGCCTCCCGCCGCTCGCGCGGTTCGGCGTCATGCTCGTGACGTTGCCGTTCCACGCGTTCTTCTCGATCGCGATCATGTCGTCGGCGACCGTCCTCGCGCAGTCGTACTGGACGACGCTCGAGCGGCCCTACAGCACCGACCTGCTGGCCGACCAGTACCTCGGCGGCAGCATCTCGTGGGCGCTCGGCGAGGTCCCGCTGATCCTGGTGATGATCGCCCTGCTCGCGCAGTGGTTCCGCTCCGACCAGCGGGAGGCCCGGCGCCTCGACCGAGCGGCCGACCGCGATGGCGACGCCGAGCTCGCGGCGTACAACGCCCGGCTCCAGGACCTCGCCGCCCACGGCAAGCGGCGCGACCCGGACGCCTGACGGCCCGCCCTCGGCCCGGACGCCCACGTCCTGCACGCACCGGGGCCCCGCACCGAACTCGGTGCGGGGCCCCGGTGACGAGGGGGAACAGGTCCTCAGAAGATGACCTGGCCGCCGCTCGTGGCTGCCGTGAAGCGCTCCTGGGCGTCGGCCCAGTTCGCGATGTTCCAGAACGCCTTGACGTAGTCGCCCTTGACGTTGAGGTAGTCGAGGTAGAACGCGTGCTCCCACATGTCGAGCTGGGAGACCGGGATCAGCGTGGCCGGGATGTTGGCCTGCTGGTCGTACAGCTGCACGATGACGAGCTTCTGTCCGAGCGTGTCCCAGGCCGTGATGGCCCAGCCCGAGCCCTGGATGCCCAGGGCCGTGGCCTCGAACTGCGCCCGGTAGGCGTCGAACGAGCCGAAGTTGTCGTCGATGGCCGCGGCGAGCTCGCCGGTCGGCTTGTCGCCGCCGTCGGGGGACAGGTTCTTCCAGAAGATCGAGTGGTTGATGTGACCACCGAGGTTGAACGCGAGGTTCTTCTCGAGCAGGTTGATCGTGTCGTACGACCCGGCCGCGCGGGACTCCTCGAGCTTCTCGAGGGCCGTGTTGAGGCCGTTCACGTAGTTCTGGTGGTGCTTGCTGTGGTGCAGCTCCATGATCTTGCCGGAGATGTGCGGATCGAGTGCGCCGTAGTCGTAGGGCAGCTCGGGCAGGGTGTAGTCGGCCACGCGTCCTCCTAGGTCGGGGCACACGTGGTGCCCGCGGTTTCGAATCTGGTCGTGCTCGTTCAGTCTGTCAGTCGCTCCCGCACACGCAAGAGCGGCCCGCCATGCGGACGCGGGGAGCTTTCGTCGCGCCGGTCCGGGACGTCCCCGTCCGTGCGGTGCGATGCCCTAGGCTGATCCCCGCGATGACGGAGCAGCAGGAGGATCGACGTGGGTGAGGACAGGGTCCTGACGATCCCGAACCTGCTCAGCGTGGTTCGGATCGTCCTGCTGCCGGTCTTCCTCTGGCTGGTGCTCGTGCCCGAGGCCGACGTGCTGGCCCTGCTCGTGCTCGTGGTCTCCGGCATCACCGACTACCTCGACGGCAAGCTCGCCCGGCGCCTGAACCAGACCTCGAAGATCGGCGCGATCCTCGACCCCGTCGCCGACCGGCTCTACATCCTCGCCGTGGTCGTCGGGCTCGCGCTGCGCGACATCATCCCGTGGTGGCTGGCGGTCATGCTGCCCCTGCGCGACGTCTTCCTGTTCAGCCTCGTGCCGTTCCTGCGCACCCGGGGCTACAGCTCCCTGCCGGTGCACTTCCTCGGGAAGGCCGCCACGGCGGGTCTGCTCTACGCCTTCCCGCTCCTGCTGCTGGGCGACGGCAGCGGCACGGTCGCCGACCTCGCCGACGTCTTCGGCTGGGCCTTCGCCATCTGGGGCGTGGGTCTCTACTGGTGGGGCGGGGTGCTGTACGCCTTCCAGGTGCGCCGGCTGCTGGCCACCACCGAGCGCGTCCCGCGCTGAGGTCGCTGCGTGTCCGCCGTCCGTCCCGCCGAGAACCTGCTGGAGCAGGTGGCCGAGAACGCGCTCGACGACGACTACTACGTCGTGCGGGCGGGGGAGCCGTACGGCGACCGCTCCGCGACGACACCCGCGGTCGGTGTCGTGGTGGCGGTCCTCGCGGCGCTGCTGACCATCACGGCGGTCCAGACGCAGAACGACCGGCCCGGGTCCGACCTCGAGCGGCGCACCCTCGCCGCCGACGTGGCCGACCGGCGTGACGTCCTGGCCGCCCGCCAGGGTGCCGCCGAGGCGTTGCGCGACCAGGTCGCAGCGCTCCAGGGCGGCGCCGGCCCCGAGACGTCGACCGACGTCGCCTCCGACACGGTGCTCGCCGGGGGCAGGGCGCTGCGCGGCACGGCGCTCGTGGTGACCATGGCGGGCAGCCCGGACGGCGAGCGCGCGGGTCGTCTGACGGTGCAGGACCTGCTGACCGTGGTGAACGGGCTCTGGTACGCCGGCGCGGAGGCGATCTCGGTGGGTGGCCAGCGCCTCACGTCGGAGTCGGCGATCAGCAGCATCGACGGCAACCTCACCGTCAACTTCTCGCGCATCGAGGTCCCGGTGCGCATCGTCGCCCTGGGCGACGGGGCCTCCCTGCGCTCCCGGCTGGAGTCCAACCCGGCGGGACGGTACCTCGCAGGTCGGGCCGACAGCGTCGGCATCTCCGTGGGCATGGCACCATCGGACGACGAAGAGGTGCCGTCCGCGCCCGAGGAGCAGACTGGCCTGCGCCGCGCCGAGCCACTGCCGGCGTCGGCGGACGACGCGCGAGGGGAGGGCTGAGCATGATCCCGGTGCTCGGACTCGTGGTGGGCGTGGCGCTCGGGCTGTTCCTGCAGCCGGAGGTGCCGTTGTGGCTGCAGCCGTACCTGCCCATCGCGATCGTCGCCGCCCTCGACGCCGTCGTCGGCGCCCTGCGCGCGCTCGGGGAAAGACGCTTCGACGACCGGGTCTTCGTGGTCTCCTTCATCTCCAACGTGTTCATCGCCGGCTTCATGGTTTTCCTCGGCGACCAGCTCGGCGTGGGCTCGCAGCTGTCGACCGGCGTGATCGTGGTGCTGGGCATCCGCATCTTCGCCAACGCGGCGGCCATCCGGCGCAGGATCTTCCATGCCTGAGTCCGACGACGCCGCGCCCGTCGCCCAGGAGTCCGGCAACCGGTTCGCGTCGCAGGCCGTGGTGGCCCTGCTCGTGGGCGCCCTCGCCTTCGGTGTCACCGTCCAGGTCCGTCAGGACGACTCGACCGACTTCGGGTCCTTGCGGGGGATCGAGCTCGTCGAGCTGCTCAAGTCGGTGGACGTCGCGAACGAGCGCCTCGCGGCCCAGATCGACGACCTGACCGCCACCCGCGACCGGCTCCTGAGCTCGCGCGGCGACTCCGGCGAGGCCGAGGACGTGGCGCGCCAGCGGGCCGAGGAGCTCGCCGTGCTCGCCGGCTCGATCGGTGCCACGGGCCCCGGCGTCCGGCTCAGCATCGACGACGCCGACGGCGTGGTCGACGCGGGACTGGTGCTCGACGTGCTCCAGGAGCTGCGCGAGGCGGGGGCCGAGGCGATCGTCGTGAACGAGACCGCCCGCGTCGTGGCGCAGACCTACGTGCTCGACGACGAGGACGGCCTGCGCATCGGAGGTCGCCAGGTCACCAGCCCGTACGTGATCGACGTCATCGGGGATCCCGGCACCCTGGACGAGGCGGCGTCGTTCCGCGGCGGCATCATCGACATCCTCCGCGCCCGCGGCGCCCAGGCCTCGGTGGCCCGGCGCGACACCATCACCATCACGGCCCTGGCTGACGTGAAGACCCCCGAGTACGCTCGTCCCGACGTCGGCGGCTCGTGAACCGGCCCCAGCTGATCTCACGACCCCACCCCACCACGACAGCACTGACCAGGAGCGACGCGTGATCCCTGAGGACCTGTACTACAGCGAAGAGCACGAGTGGGTGCGCGTCGAGGGCGACGTCCTCGTCGTGGGGATCACCGACTTCGCGCAGGACCAGCTCGGCGACATCGTGTTCGTCGACCTCCCCGACGTCGGCGACGACGTCCAGTCCGGGTCCGTCGTGGGGGAGCTCGAGTCCACGAAGTCGGTCAGCGACATCTTCTGCCCGGTCGACGGCGAGGTGGTGGCCCGCAACGAGAGCCTCGACGGGGCGTCGGAGGTCATCAACTCCGATCCCTACGGCGAGGGCTGGCTGTTCAAGGTCCGCCCCGCCGACGATGACCCCACCGAGGCCCTGCTCGGCCCCGAGCAGTACACCGCTCTCGTCTCGTCCTGACCTTCGCGGAGGGGCCCTGGGCGACCGTCCACGGGTGCTAGGTTGGACACCTGAACCTCGACCTCGGGGTCAGACATGGTCCCCCCGTCCAGCCCACGCCCAGCACACGTACAGCCAGGAGTGATCCGATGTCCTCGCCCGGTCCCGAGCACGGCAACATCCCGGACGAGACGACGCACATCCCGTTGATCGACGCCGACACCGAGGAGATGTCGTCGACCGACGTCGCCGCGGTCGAGAACCTGCCGCTGGGCAGCGCGATGCTGCTCGTCCAGCGTGGTCCGGGTGCCGGTGCACGGTTCCTGCTCGACACCGAGAAGGTCTCGGTCGGGCGTCACCCCGACAGCGACATCTTCCTCGACGACATCAGCGTCTCGCGGCGTCACGCCGTGTTCGCCCGCGCGGGCCAGGGCTACGTCGTGAGCGACCTCGGCAGCCTGAACGGCACCTACGTGAACCGCGACCGCATCGACGGCGACATCACGCTCGGCGGCGGCGACGAGGTCCAGATCGGCAAGTACCGGCTCATCTACTTCGCCGGCGCGCAGCGAGGCCAGGCGTGACCCAGCCGCTGCCCGAGCTCGCGCGGCTCGGCATCGGCAAGGTCCTCGCCGAGCTCCGCGAGGAGTTCCCGTCGCTCACGATCAGCAAGATCCGCTACCTCGAGCGCGAGGGTCTGCTGGAGCCCGAGCGGACCCCGTCGGGCTATCGCAAGTTCTCCTTCGACGACGTGGAGCGGCTGCGCTTCGTGCTGCGCCAGCAGAAGCGGTACTGGCCCCTGAGCGCGATCCGTCAGGCCCTCGACGAGATGGACCGAGGTCTGGTCCCGCAGACCGACATCGACGGCAACATCCGCGTGCCCGACGTCTCGAGCGACGCCGACGGCCTGCCGACGCCCGCGGCGTTCCTGGAGGGACGCAGCCGGGTGCGGCTGAGCCGGGCGGAGGTGCTCGAGAGCTCCGGCGCCACCGAGGAGCTGCTCGAGCAGGTCGAGCAGCACGGGCTGCTGGCCCGCCGACCCGGCCAGAGCGCCTACGACGGCGACGACCTCGTCGTCGTCGACGCGGTGGTCCGGCTGGCGGCCCTCGGGGTCGAGCCGCGCCACCTGCGCGCGGTCGTCACCGCCGCCGAGCGCGAGTCCGACCTGCTGGCCCGCGTGGTGCCTGAGCGTCGTCGGCGGGAGGACAAGGCCGCCGCTGCCGAGCAGCTCGGTGAGCTCGCGGCCCTCACCATGCGCCTGCACACCGTTCTCCTGCGCCACCACCTCCGGGACTGACGCCGTGCGTGAGCTCGACGTGGTCGGCGTCCGGGTGGAGATGCCCACGAACCAGCCGCTCGTGCTGCTGCGCGAGAGCGACGGCGTGCGCTACCTGCCGATCTGGATCGGTGCCGTCGAGGCGTCGGCCATCGCCTTCGCCCAGCAGGGTGACGCGACGCCCCGCCCCCTGACGCACGAGCTGATGCAGCGGGTGGTGGAGGTGCTGGGCGACGAGCTCGACGAGGTGCGCATCACCGACGTGCAGGACGGCGTGTTCTTCGCCTCGCTCGTCTTCGGCTCGGGCGCGACGGTCGACGCCAGGCCGTCGGACTCCATCGCGCTCGCCCTGCGGACGGGTGCGCGGATCGTGTGTGCCGAGGACGTGCTGGACGAGGCCGGCATCGCCTCGACCACCGACGAGGACCAGCAGGTGGAGCGGTTCCGTGCGTTCCTGGACGACGTCGAGCCCGAGGACTTCGCCTGAGCGGTCGGACGACCGGATGAACTCTCAACCCTCGCGTGAGGGTTGCGACACGCCGGTGAACGCCGATGTGATTGACCGGGGGCACCCGCGGGCCTACCGTGAGACCACTGCCGCAAGCGAACACCGTTGTAGTTTCGCCGAGGTGGTCTTTCTTCTCCCCATCTGGAAGGCCAGACCCATGATCGAGCGACGCGACGACGCCCCGGCTGCTGCGGAGGCCGCCGAGGCCGCTGCGCAGGCCGGCGACCAGGGTCTGCTGTTCACCGACGACCTCGAGCCACTGCCCCGCAACACCGGGTTCCGCGGCCCCACGGCCTGCAGCGCCGCCGGCATCACCTACCGCCAGCTCGACTACTGGGCACGCACCAAGCTCGTGGAGCCGACCGTGCGGTCGGCCACCGGCTCGGGCACGCAGCGGCTGTACTCCTTCAAGGACATCCTGCTGCTCAAGATCATCAAGCGACTGCTCGACGCGGGTGTCTCGCTGCAGCAGATCCGCACGGCCGTCGAGCACCTGCGCGAGCGCGGGACCGACGACCTCACCCAGGTCACGCTCATGAGCGACGGCGCGAGCGTCTACGAGTGCCGTTCGGCCGACGAGGTCATCGACCTTCTCCAGGGTGGCCAGGGCGTCTTCGGCATCGCCATCGGTGGTGTCTGGAAGGAGATCGAGGGCACGCTGCACGAGCTGCCGAGCGAGGTCTCCGTCTCCGACGACACCGCGGCCGACGAGCTCGCCGCGCGTCGCCGCGCCCGTCTGACCAGCTGAGGGCCCACCTCGCCGCTCACCCGTGCCGTCGCTGGTACCGTGAGCGTGCTGTCGAGCACGCGTGGGAGAGATCGCCCAGGCGGCGCCGAAGGGGCAATTCCTCCCCGGAACCTCTCAGGCACCACGGACCACGCGGACAAGGCGACCCTGAAGCACCCGTTCCATCGGGGGTGACAGGTGGGGAGGGACCCAGTCGACGACCCCTGGAGCCCTCTCATGTCCTCTGACCGCCCCGCCCTCGACAGCCCCGCCCTCGACAGCACCGCGTCCCCCGACCGGCCGCCGTCGGTCCCGGCGGCCCTGCGCCGCGACACCGACCACTTCGTCGACCGTCACATCGGACCGCGCGCGAGCGACCAGCAGGCCATGCTGGCCCGGATCGGCCACGACTCCCTCGACTCGCTCATGCGGGCCGCTGTGCCGGAGAGCATCCGCGCCTCGGCTCCGCCCGCGCTGCCCGAGGCCCTGGGGGAGCCGGAGGCGCTCGCGACCCTCAAGGCCCTCGCGACGCGCAACAACCCCGGCGTCTCGATGATCGGGCTCGGGTACCACCCGACCGTCACCCCGGCCGTGATCCGCCGCAACGTCCTCGAGGACCCTGCCTGGTACACGGCGTACACCCCCTACCAGCCCGAGATCTCGCAGGGACGGCTCGAGGCGCTGCTCAACTTCCAGACGATGGTCGCCGACCTCACGGGTCTGTCGACGGCCAACGCCTCCCTCCTCGACGAGGGAACGGCCGCCGCCGAGGCCATGACGCTGGTGCGCCGCGCCGCTCGGGGCAAGGACCTGCGGCCCCTCGTGCTCGACTCGCGCCTGCTGCCGCAGACGATCGCCGTGGTGCGCACGCGTGCCGAGGCGCTCGACATCGAACTGCTCGACGTCGACCTGGGCGTCGACGACGTGCCGGCCGACGTGGCGGGCGCGATCATCGCGTACCCGGCGGCCGACGGTGCCGTGACCGATCCCAGCCGAGCCATCGAGGCGGTGCACGCCGCCGGAGGGCTCGCCGTCGTCGTGGCCGACCCGCTCGCGCTCGTCCTGCTGCGCTCGCCGGGGTCGCTGGGTGCCGATGTCGTCGTCGGGTCGTCCCAGCGCTTCGGCGTGCCGATGTTCTACGGCGGACCGCACGCTGGCTTCATGGCGGTGCGCGACGGCCTGGAGCGACACCTGCCCGGGCGACTCGTGGGAGTCTCGGTCGACAAGGCGGGCCGACCCGCCTACCGGCTGGCCCTGCAGACGCGTGAGCAGCACATCCGCCGGGAGAAGGCGACGTCGAACATCTGCACCGCCCAGGTGCTGCTCGCCGTCACGGCGTCGATGTACGCGGTCTACCACGGCGCGGAGGGCCTGCGGCGGATCGCCGACCACGTGCACACCACGGCTGCCACGCTCGCGGCGGGTCTGGTGGCCGGTGGCGTCGAGGTGCTCCACGAGTCGTTCTTCGACACGGTCGTGGCCCGTGTGCCGGGCGAGGCCGACGCCGTCGTGGGCCGGGCTCGCTCCGAGGGGCTGCACCTGCGCCGCGTGGACACCGACCACGTGGCGGTGAGCACGTCGGAGGTGACCACCCTCGGCCACCTGCAGACCGTCTGGCGGGCCTTCGGGGCCGACACCTCGCACACGGCGCCCGCCCCGGCAGCCCTGCCCGACGCCCTGCTGCGCGACGACGCGATCCTCACGCACCCGGTGTTCTCCGAGCACCGCAGCGAGACGCAGCTGCTGCGCTACCTCCGCACGCTGAGCGATCGCGACTACGCCCTCGACCGCGGGATGATCCCGCTCGGCTCGTGCACCATGAAGCTCAACGCCACCGCCGAGATGGAGCCGATCAGCTGGCCCGGCTTCGCCGACCTCCACCCCTTCGTGCCGGCCGAGGACGCCGCCGGCATGATCGAGCTGGTCGAGACGCTCGAGTCCTGGCTCGCGAGCGTCACCGGCTACGCGGCAGTCTCGGTGCAGCCGAACGCCGGGTCCCAGGGCGAGCTGGCCGGTCTGCTGGCCATCCGGGCGTGGCACCGCAGCAACGGCGACGAGGCCCGCGACGTCTGCCTGATCCCGAGCTCGGCCCACGGCACGAACGCCGCCTCGGCCGTCATGGCCGGCATGCGCGTGGTCATCGTCAAGGCCACCGAGGTGGGCGAGGTCGACCTCGAGGACCTGCGCCGCACGTGTGCCGAGCACGCGGACGACCTCGCCGCGATCATGGTCACCTACCCGTCGACCCACGGGGTGTACGAGGACGGCATCACCGAGCTGTGCGACGTGGTCCACGCAGCCGGCGGCCAGGTCTACGTCGACGGCGCCAACCTCAACGCCCTGCTGGGCCACGCCGAGCCGGGCACGTTCGGTGGCGACGTGTCGCACCTGAACCTGCACAAGACCTTCTGCATCCCGCACGGCGGCGGCGGACCGGGCGTGGGCCCGGTCGCGGTGGCCGAGCACCTGGTCCCGTTCCTGCCGAGCCACCCGCTGCACCCGGTCGCGGCACGCCGTGAGGGGATCGGTGCCATCAGTGCCGCCCCGTACGGGTCGGCCGGCATCCTGCCGATCCCGTTCGCGTACGTGTCGATGATGGGGGCGCAGGGACTGACCGACGCCACGTCGGTGGCCGTGCTGTCGGCCAACTACGTCGCCGCACGGCTGAAGGACGCCTTCCCGGTGCTCTACACCGGACGGTCCGGGCTCGTGGCCCACGAGTGCATCCTCGACCTGCGCGGCATCGCCAAGCAGACCGGGGTGAGCGTGGACGACGTGGCCAAGCGGCTCGTGGACTACGGCTTCCACGCCCCCACGATGAGCTTCCCGGTGGCCGGCACCCTGATGGTCGAGCCCACCGAGTCCGAGGACCTGGCCGAGCTGGACCGCTTCTGCGACGCGATGCTCGCGATCCGCGCCGAGATCGACCAGGTCGCGGCAGGGGAGTGGCCCGAGGGCGACAACCCGCTCGCCCAGGCGCCGCACGCCGCACGTGAGCTGCTCGACTGGCAGCACGCCTACCCGATCGCCACGGGCGTGTTCCCGACCGGCAGCACCCAGGACAAGTACTTCCCGCCGGTGGGCCGCATCGACCAGGCCTACGGCGACCGCAACCTGGCCTGCTCGTGCCCGCCGATCGAGGCCTTCGCCTGACGGTGCCCGGACCTCAGCGTCGGTCGGCCGCGTCGTCCCACCAGCGGACGACCCGGTCGACCACGACGGAGGGGTGACGCACCCACTGCACGTGGTCGGTGGTCCCGCCCTCGGGGGTGGCGTCCTGCGTGTACACCCAGCGGGTGACCGCCGACGGCTCGCAGAACAGCTCGATGAAGCGCTTGTTGGCCGCCGACACGGCGTAGGCGTCGGCCTGGAGGTGCACGACGAAGGTCGGCGTCGACACCCTGGCCGAGGCGTCGAACGGAGGCTCGCCGGTGCGCACGAAGTGCGCCCACTCCCGCATGAGCGTGGCGGCACCGGGTGCGCCGAACGCAGGCTTGGGCAGGTGCCCCATGACCCGGGCGAGGACGGGGATGGCCGAGGCGAACGCCAGCATCGGCAACCCTCCGTAGGGGTAGTACCGGTGGTGCGGGACGGAGGCGCCGACGAGCACGAGGCCGTCGGCCGTGCGTCCGGGGTCGGCGCTGCCCTGCAGGCCGATCGCGAGCTGGGCCCCGAGGCTGTGGCCCATCAGCAGGACGGGGCGCTCGGGGTCCTCACGTCGCGCGGCCGAGACCGCGTCGGCGAGGTCGGCGATCTCGTCACCGTAGGACCAGTCGGCCGAGCGGGAGGCGACCGGGGTGTCCGGCTCGAAACCTCGTCGGCCGAGCGCGCGCGCCTGCCACCCCACGTCCTCGAAGGCGGCGACGAGGGGCCGGTAGAAGCGCGACGGCACGGCCATGGCGGGGGAGACGAGCACGATCGGGTCGGACACGAACGTCATCGTGACGTACCGCGCCGACCGGCCGACCGCCAGGGTCGAGCAGCGGCGTCGAGCCTCAGGCGTCCATCTCGGCGACCGGGTCGGTCGTCGGGGCCGGCGACCCTCCGTCGGGCTCGACGGTGACGGCGAACGCGTCGGCACCGCTGATCGACTTCGCGTACATCATCCCGGCTCCGCGTCCGAGGACGCCGACGGAGCGCGGGATCCCGTCGTGCATCGCCCAGACCTGGTAGACGTGGTCGTCGTCGAGCGTCTCGAGATCGGTGCCCATGACGACGGCCGCGTCGTGCGACGGGGAGGCGACGATGCGCATCGTGCCCCCGGTGCGCACGCTCCCGTCCAGCATGGTCGCGTCGTCGGCCACCATGACCGCGCTGATGCCTGCGGTGTCGGCCCGCAGCTCCTCGGCCCGGTCGTGCTCCACGAGGTACCCACCGACGGACACCGCGGCCACCAGGAAGGACGCCGCGACCAGCAGACGGGGCACGGCTCGCCGCACCCGGCTGTGCTGGGCGATCGACGTGACCACCGGCCGCTCCTGGGCGGTGGTGGCCACCTCGGCCAGGAGCCGGTCGCGCAGGGCGAGCGGCGGACTGTCGGCCTCGGCCTCGGCCAGGCGTGCAGCGGTCAGGTGGAAGCCGCGGAGCTCCTGCCTGCACTCGGCACACTGGTCGAGGTGGGCCTCGAAGCGGCCCCGCTCGTGGGGGTCGAGGGCGTCGAGCGCGTACGGCGCGGCGAGTCCGTGCAGATCGGTGGTCATGAGGCCTCCACCCCGAGGCAGTCGCGCAGGCGGATCAGCCCGTCGCGCATGCGGGTCTTGACGGTGGCCGGGTTGGCGTCGAGCACCTGGGCGACCTCCGCGTACGTGTATCCCTGGTAGTACGCGAGGTTGACGGCCTCGCGCTGCAGGTCGGTGAGTCCCTCCAGGCAGCGACGCACCTGCTCGTGCTCCAGCCGCACCGTGACGGTCTCGAGCACCTGGTCGTGGTCGACGCCGGGGGACCAGTCATAGCTGTTCTCGCGGTTGGTGGCGGCCTGGTCGTGCCGGACGGCGTCGACCGCGCGGCGGTGGGCCAGCGTCAGCACCCAGCTCTTGGCACTGCCACGGGCCGGGTCGAAGCGGGCGGCGGTCTGCCAGACCTGGAGGAAGACCTCCTGGGCGACCTCCTCGGCCCGCGCGGGGTCGCGGATGACCCGGCGGGCCATCCCGAACACGGTGGCACCCAGGGCGTCGTAGAGAGCGGCGAAGGCCGTCTCGTCCCCTCGTGCGACGAGGACCAAGAGGTCGTCGGGCTCGACGGGTTCCTGGGACTCGGGAACGGCGGCGAGCCGATCGGCTGCTGACTGGCTCATGCGCGACTCCTTCCCGAACAAGCTTCTACGTGCCATTCGCGGCTGCCTTCGAGTCGGATGGGTGGTGCAGGGGAGGAGTTCTCACAACATCCTAGGCGGGACCCTCTGCTCGCCCTGCGACTGTGGTCCCGCTGTGCCACCGTGGACGCATGGACGCCGAGCAGCGATCGGGTCGCCTGGACGACGTGCACGTCCCCCCGCGGCCGAGGGCCGTCGTGCTGATGCTGCACGGAGGCCGGCAGCAGAGCGAGGAGCCGGTGCGCAACCGGCACGCGAGCTGGTGGCGGATGGCCCTGCTGTCGAAGGCGTTCGCGCGCACCGCTCGCCGTGAGCACCTGGCGGTGCACCTGCTGCAGTACCGCGCACGCGGATGGAACGACGCGGCCCGCCCGTGGCCCGTGGCCGACGCGCGCTCGGCTCTCTCCGAGCTCCGCGAGCGGCACGGCGACCTGCCGGTCGTCCTCGTCGGGCACTCGATGGGTGGGCGCACCGCGTGCCGCGCGGCCGACGACCCCTCGGTGGTCGGTGTCGTGGCCCTGGCGCCGTGGCTGCCGAAGGGTGAGCCCGCGGGCGCGCTCTCCGGACGTGCCCTGCACGTCCTGCACGGCACGATGGACCGGTGGACGTCGGCACGGCTCAGCGCCGACTTCGTGGAACGTGCTCGACGGGTGGCCACCGAGGCCACCTGGGAGTCGCTCGCCGGCGCCGGGCACTACATGTTCCGGCGGGTGCGGGCCTGGAACGCGTTCGTGGAAGACTCGGTCCTGCGGATCGTCGGCGCACGGGCGGACGGCCGCCACGACCACGACGACGACGCCACCAGAGGACCAGCCTGACGTGACCGACACGATCGCCTACGGCGTGGCACTCCTCGCGACCGTGGTGGCCGTGTTCGCGGCGGGCCACACGGTCCGGGACGCCCCGTTCGGCAACCCGCTCTTCTACGCCGTCGCCGTGCTTGAGGTCGTGCTCCTCGTGGTGATGGTCGGGGCCTTCGTGGCGCTGGCCGGCACGGACCGCGACGTCGCGGGTGGGCTCTTCGTCTCCTACCTCGTGACCGTCGTGGTGATCCCGCCGGCGGCCGTCCTCTGGGGGATCGCCGAGAAGAGTCGCTGGGGCACGGGGGTCGTCGTGGTGGCGCTCCTGACCGTGGCCGCCCTCATGGTGCGGCTCCTGGGCATCTGGAAGGGAACCTATGTCTGAGTCGTCCGCCCCGTCGCCGGGTCGCACGTCCACCGGGCCGGGCCGCGCCCTCGTCGCCGTCTACGCGGTCTTCGCCGTCGCGGCCACGGCACGGTCGGTCTACCAGCTCCTCCTGAAGGCGGACGAGGCCCCGGTGGCCTACACCCTCTCCGCCGTCGCCGGCGTCGTCTACGTCGTGGCGACCGTGGCGCTCGCGACGGACCGGCACCGGCTGGCCGTCGCCGCCGTGGGCTTCGAGCTGGTGGGGGTGCTCGGCGTCGGTGTGCTGTCGCTCGTCGACGGTGCGCTGTTCCCCGACCAGACGGTGTGGTCCGACTTCGGTGCCGGGTACGGGTACATCCCCCTGGTGCTGCCGTTCGTGGGCCTGTGGTGGCTGCACCGCACCGCGGGCCAGGCTCAGTCCAGGCCGCAGGCCGACCGCACGTAGTCGAGGATCGCGGTCCGGCGCTGGCGGTCGAGCGGCAGGACGAAGGTGGTCCCGTCGGGCAGACCGGGAGCGGAGACCTCGACGGGGACGAGGCGACCCACCTTGTCCTCGGCGATCGCGTGCGGGTCGCAGCGCGCCGGCTCGAGGACGAGGTCGGCGCGTACCGGAGCGCCACCGACCGCCACGTCGGTCGCGGACCCACGGGTGGGCCGGACGAGCGGCGTGGGGCGGTAGCCCACGATCCGGACCGCGCTCGCCCGATCGCGCGGCGTGAGCGTGACCGGGATGCGCAGTGCACCGCCGTCCTCCACCGGCAGGCCGACGTCCAGCCGCGCGGCTCCTTCCAGCGTCGCGCGGGCGCAGTCGCCGTCCAGGACCCGCGTCACGGCCCCGTAGCGGTCCTCGACGGCGAGGGTGGATCGTCGTTCGCCGTCGTCACCGACCCGGTAGGTCAGGGTCACGGTGTAACGCGTCGTGCCACCGCACCGCCCACGGGGGAGCGTGACGACCACGTCGGTGTCGTACCCCGCTCCCACCGTCTCGGTGCCGGTCCAGACGACGGCGCGGGAGCGGCTGGAGGTCAGCACCAGGTCGGAGACGACCAGGTCGCGGTCGCTGCGGTTGCTGATCCGCACGAACGCCCCACGGTCCTGACGCTGCATGCGGCCCTGGTCGACGAGGGCGCTCACGCCGTCGGGCAGTGGAGCGTCCTGCGGGTCAGGGCTGCAGGCCGGGAGGAGCGCGGCGAGCAGCGCGACGCCACCGAAGACGACGCGGGCGGACCTCATGTCGTCATGGTGACGTGTGGTGGGGGTCGTGTCAGGAGGCCCAGTCGGGGGAGAGCCGCACGACCTCGCCCACGACGGTGACGGCGGGGGAGCGGACTCCCCGCTGGACGCAGAGGTCGGCGATCGTGCCGAGGGTGCCGACGGTCGTGCGCTGGTCGGGGGCGAAGCCACGCTCGACCACCGCCACCGGTGTGCCGGGCGCGTGCCCCGCCGCGACGAGGCTGTGCGCGCTCTCGGCGAGCCGGCGCACGCCCATGAGCATCACGATCGTGTGGCCCGGGGACACGGGCAGCTCACCGAGCTCGTCGTGGGCCGTGACCACGCTGAACCCCGTGGCCACGCCGCGATGGGTCACGGGGATGCCGGCAGCCGCCGGCACGGCGATCGCGCTCGTGACCCCGGGGACGACCTCCACGGCCACCCCGGCGGCCTCGCACGCCAGGCGCTCCTCGCCGCCGCGACCGAGCACGTAGGGATCCCCGCCCTTGAGCCGCACGACGACCTTGCCGGCGCGGGCGTGCTCGACGAGGAGCCGGTTGATCTCGTCCTGCGGGACCGGGTGGTGGTCGGGCAGCTTGCCCACGTCGATCACCTCGACGTCGGCCGGCAGCTCCGCGAGCACGTCGAGCGGGGCGAGCCGGTCGACCACCACGACGTCGGCCTCGGCGAGAAGACGCCGCCCGCGCGTGGTCAGGAGGTCGGCGCTGCCGGGGCCCCCGCCCACGAGGGCCACGAAGCCCTCGGGGTGGTGGGTCCGGTGCCGCAGCGGGAGGTCGCCGGACTGCAGGGCCGCCGCGACGGCGTCGCGCAGCGTGGAGGCTCGACGGGCGTCGCCACCGCCGCTGACCGCGACGTGCACGTCGTCGACCGCGGCGACCGCCGGCATCCAGGCGGTCGCCCCGTCGGGGTCGCCCCCCTTCAGGCACCACACGCGTGCCTGCTCGGCGTCGGCGGCCACCTGGTCGTCGACCGGGGTGTCGGTGGCGGTCTGCACGAGCCAGGCGCCGTCGAGGTCGCCCGGGCGGTACCCACGCTCGATCCAGGCCAGTCGGCCCTCGACCGCGAGCTCCCGGATGCGTGCGCTCACCGTGGGGGAGACCACCACGAGGTCGGCCTCGGCCGCCAGCAGGGCGTGGACCCGTCGGGTCGCCACGTTGCCACCCCCGACGACCACCACACGGCGTCCCTCGGGGCGCAGGGTCAGCGGCAGCGGCATGATCAGACCGAGGCGGTCGCGAGCAACGCGTCGCCGACCATGCCGGCCGCGAGGGTCGTGCCGTCCTGGGCGTCGACGAGCAGGAACGAGCCACCTGCGCGGGCGTGCAGGTACTCCTCGGCCGGGACGGGCGAGGCCAGCCTCAGGCGCACGTGGCCGATGTCGTTGAGCTCCAGGCGGTCGGCCGCGTCGAGGCTGGCGGTCTCGAGGTCGAGCCGGCCGGTGATCTCGGTGACCATCGCCTGCACCGTCCTGGTGCCGTGCTTCACGAGGACCTTCGTCCGCGGCGCCAGCGAGTGGTCGGCGAGCCAGGCGATCGTGCCGTCCACGTCCTGGGTGAGCGACGGGACGCTGCGGGAGGTGACGATGAGGTCTCCGCGCGCGACGTCGACGTCGTCGGTGAGCCGCAGGGTGACCGACTGCGGTGCGAAGGCCTCCGTCAGCTCGCCGTCGGCCGTGTCGATGGCGGCGACGGTGCTCGTGCGGCCGCTCGGCAGCACCGTGACCGGGTCGCCCGGGCGGACGAGACCCGACGCGATCTGCCCCGCGTACCCGCGGTAGTCGCGGTGCTCCTCGCCGCCGGCCGCCTGAGGCCGGATGACGAGCTGGACGGGGAAGCGCAGGGGCTCGGAGTGCGGCTCGCCCGCGGGCGAGAGCGTCTCCAGGAACGTGAGGAGGCTCGGTCCGTCATACCAGGGGGTGCGCACCGACCGCTCCACCACGTTGTCGCCGTCGAGGGCGGACACCGGGATCGTGGTGACGTCGGTGAGACCCAGGGACGCCGCCGAGGTGACGACCTCGTGCGCGACGCGCTCGTAGGTGGCCTCGTCGAAGCCGACCAGGTCGATCTTGTTGACGACCACGACCACGTGCGGCACCCGCAGCAGCGACGCGACCGCGAGGTGTCGACGGGTCTGCTCCTGCAGCCCCTTGCGGGCGTCGACGAGCAGCACCACGACGTCGGCGGTGCTGGCGCCGGTGACGGTGTTGCGCGTGTACTGCACGTGCCCGGGGCAGTCAGCGAGGATGAACGACCGCTCGGCGGTCGCGAAGTACCGGTAGGCCACGTCGATCGTGATGCCCTGCTCGCGCTCCGAGCGCAGGCCGTCGGTCAGCAGCGCCAGGTCGGCGGAGGCGAGGCCGCGGTCGCGGCTGACCCGCTCGACGGCGTCGAACTGGTCGGCGAGCACCGACTTGGAGTCGTAGAGGAGCCGACCGACGAGCGTCGACTTGCCGTCGTCGACGGAGCCGGCCGTGGCGAGGCGGAGCAGCGTCTTGGTGGGCAGCGTCTTGGTGGGCAGCGTGCGCATCAGAAGTACCCCTCCTTCTTGCGGTCCTCCATGGCGGCCTCGGACGCGCGGTCGTCGGCCCGGGTGGCTCCCCGCTCGGTCAGACGCGTGGCCGCGACCTCGACGACGACGTCGTCGACGGTGGCGGCGTCGCTCTCGACCGCACCGGTGCAGGACATGTCGCCGACGGTGCGGTAGCGGACCAGTCGGCGCTCGACGGTCTCGCCGGGCCGCGGCTGCGAGACGTCGCTGACGCTGACGAGCATCCCGTCGCGCTCGAAGACGTCGCGCTCGTGCGCGTAGTAGAGCTCCGGCAGCGCGATGTCCTCGGCGGCGATGTACTGCCAGACGTCGAGCTCGGTCCAGTTGCTCAGCGGGAAGACCCGCACGTGCTCACCCGGACGGTGGCGGCCGTTGTAGAGGTTCCACAGCTCGGGGCGCTGGTTGCGGGGGTCCCACTGGCCGAACTCGTCGCGCAGGCTGAACACCCGCTCCTTGGCGCGGGCCTTCTCCTCGTCGCGACGGCCGCCGCCGAAGACCGCGTCGAACTTGTGGTCGGTGATCCCGTCGAGCAGCGGCTGGGTCTGCAGCTGGTTGCGGGTGCCGTCGCTGCGCTCGCGAAGACGGCCGTCGTCGATGTAGTCCTGCACCGACGCGACCTCGAGGCGCAGGCCGAGCCGCTCGACCGTGGCGTCGCGGAAGGCGAGCACCTCGGGGAAGTTGTGGCCCGTGTCGACGTGCATGACCGGGAACGGCACCGGCGCCGGCCAGAAGGCCTTCGTGGCCAGGTGCAGCATGACGACCGAGTCCTTGCCGCCGGAGAAGAGCAGCACGGGCCGCTCGAACTCCGCCGCCACCTCGCGGATGATGTGGATGGCCTCCGACTCCAACCAGGAGAGCTGGTCGAGCCGGTAGGTCGGGCGGCCGGCCGTGCCGGGCGCGTCGTCGACGACGGTCATGCGTTCCTTCTCGATCTCGGCGGTCGTGCGGGGGCGCTCACGTGTGCAGGCCGCACTCGGTCTTGTCGACGCCGGCCCAGCGGCCGGCGCGGGGGTCCTCGCCCGGGGCGACCCGCCGCGTGCACGGCGCGCACCCGATGGAGGGGTAGCCGTCGTTGACGAGCGGGTTGACGATCACGTCGTGCTCGTCGGCGTAGGCGAGCACCTCGTCGAAGGTCCACGCCGCGAGCGGGTTGACCTTGACCAGCTGGTTCTTCTCGTCCCAGGTGACGAGCGGCGTGTCGGCACGCGTCGGGCCCTCGTCGCGGCGGACGCCCGTGATCCACACCTCGTACGCGCCGAGGGTGCGGGTGAGCGGCTCGACCTTGCGCAGGTGGCAGCACAGGCCCGGGTCGCGGGCGAAGAGGTCCTTGCCGTGCTCGGCGTCCTGCTCGGCCACGCTCTGGCGCGGCTTGACGTCGACGATCGTGAGCTCCATGGACGACTCGACGGCGTCGCGGGTGCCGATCGTCTCGGCGAAGTGGTACCCGGTCTCGAGGAACAGCGTGTCGACCCAGGGCAGGTGCTGCGCGACCACGTGGGGGAGCACGGCGTCGGCCATGGAGCACGCGACTGCCGTGCGGTACCCGAACTCCTCCGCGACCCAGGCGAGCACCGCGCGGGTGCCGTCCGGGCCGGCCGGCTGGTCGGCGAACCGGGCCTCGGCCTGCTCGGCGACGGCGCGCAGGGAGGCCGGGTCGCGTCGCGGGCCGAGCACGGCCTCGCGGGTGCGGTGGTGCTCCACGCGGGCCTCGTCGTGGGCGACCTGACGGGCGCGACGCTCGGCGAGCGTCGGTCCCGCGGGCGGGATGGTCTCGGACATGGTCCCAGCGTAGGCGGCGGTCCCGAGCGGTGAGAGCGGTCGCCGCATCGTGGACAGGTGCGCTAGGACACCTCGACGGTCACGCGGTCCATGGCCCGGAAGCGACGGTCCACGACCGGTGCCAGCGTGGTCACGAGGTAGAGCACGCCGGCCACCAGGAGGGCGGCCCGCAGGTCCAGCAGGGCGAGCAGGGCGCTGCCCACGAGACCCCCGAACGGCATCAGGCCCCAGGCCACGGCGGTCGACATCGCGCCGACCCGGCCCACGAGGTGTCGCGGGATGCGCTCGAAGAACACGGCTCCCACGACCGGGTTGAGGAACCCGGAGGCGAGTCCGGCCACGGCCATGACGACCACCGGTGCCGAGGTGACGTCGGACCAGGCGAGCACGGCGAACCGGGGCAGGCCGCACACCACGAACGCGACGACGTAGACGGCGAACCGGGGCATCCGGTCGGCCCACGCGGCCGCCACGAGCGAGCCGACGACCGACGTCCCCGCCATGACCGCGAGCAGCAGTCCCACCGCGCCGACCCCGGACCCGGTCTCGACGGCCCAGACGGGCAGGAGGATCGCGGTGAACGCGACGTCCAGCAGGTTGGTGAACGCGATCATGACCGTGAGCGCCAGGATCACGGGGTCGCGGCGCAGGAACTGCCACCCCGCGCGCAGCCGCGCGAGGTAGGAGTGAGGATCGTCGTCGGCCGGCACGCCACGGCCGACCGAGCGGGCTCCGAGGCCCAGGACGACCGCCGCGAGCGCGAGCCCCGCGGCGTTCACGGCCAGGGCGTCCGCGGCGCCCACGAGGGCGACCAGGCCCGCTGCCAGCGCCGCGCCCACGAGGCTCGAGGTGCGCTCGACCGTGGACGCCAGCCCCGTGACGCGCTCCATGGGCTGTCGCGTGGACTCCGCGAGCACCGGGACGAGGCTGTGCCGGGCGGCGTCGGCCGGACCGCGCAGGGCGCCGGTGGCGGCGACGAGCACGAGGAGCGCGGGAAAGGAGAGCGCCTCGAGATGGTGCAGCGCGGGGATGGCGGCGACCGTGAACGCGCTCGCGGCGTCGCAGCCGACCGCCACGCGCCGGGCGCCGAGGCGGTCGATGGCCGGCCCTGACAGCACCTTCGCCACGACGAGGGGAGCGAGCTCGGCGAAGGCCACCACGCCCGCCGCGGTGGCGGATCCCGTGGTCGTGAGGGCGAGCCAGGGGAGGGCGACCGCGGCCAGCCGCGTCCCGGTGAGCGCGAGGGCGTCGGCGAGCAGCCAGGCGGCCAGGACCCGCCGACCCCGGTCGGTGAGCGGACGCCCGGTCACGTTCCCGTCACGCTCCCGGGCCAGGGGTTGGCGTGCAGGCGCACCACGACGGGACGGGCCTCGGGGTGGTCCTCGTCCTGCACCTCCTCGAGCACCGCCTCCAGCCGTTCGACGAGCCGCTGGGCCGTCTCGGGGCGCAGGCGCCGCACGTAGTCGCTCAGGGTCGAGGCCGAGCGCCAGGCCTGGGGCAGCAGAGAGAACTCCTCGACGGCGCGCTGCATCTGCTCGGCGTGCACGACCGCGACCGCCTGGGCGAAGGCGTCGACGGCTGCGAGCTCGTCGGAATCGCGGGGGCTGCCGGTCGACGTGCTGCGGTGCGAGGCACGCCACCGCCGGGTCCGGGCGTCGACGTCGTCGCCGGCGTCCTCGACGAAGCCGTGCACCGCGAGCTGGCGCAGGTGGTACGAGGTCGCTCCCGACGACGTCCCGGTCCGCGCGGCGAGCTCGGACGCGGTGGCGGGTCCCTCGAGCCGCAGCAGACCGAGCAGGCGCAGGCGCAGCGGGTGGCTGAGGGCTCGCAGTCCCGTCGGGGACGGGGTGACGCTGTCGGCGGTCGGGGCGTCGCACTCGTCGGTCATGACGCGAGGCTAGATCACAAAGGAGTCTTTGCAAAGATCTCTTGGCGATTCTGGTCGACCTGACGGGGGTGACCGGACGGCACCGGGCTCGTAGGGTCGAGCCATGGCGCGCTACCTCGAGATCCACCCGGAGAACCCCCAGCCCCGCGCGGTCGAGCAGGCCACCGCGATCCTGCGCGACGGCGGTCTGATCGCCTATCCGACGGACTCCGGCTACGCCCTCGGCGCCGCGCCCGGGAACCAGGAGGCCCTGGACCGGATCCGCAGCATCCGTCGGCTCGACGACAAGCACCACTTCACGCTCGTGTGCAAGGACTTCGCCCAGCTCGGCCAGCTGGTGCACGTCGACAACGCGATCTTCCGTGCCGTCAAGAGCGCGACGCCCGGCCCGTACACGTTCATCCTGCCGGCCACCCGCGAGGTTCCCCGGCGGATGCTGCACCCGAAGAAGAAGACGGTGGGCGTGCGGATCCCCGACCACGTGGTCGTGCGCGCGCTCCTGGAGTCGCTGGGGGAGCCGATCCTGTCGAGCACGTTGATCCTGCCCGACCACGACGAGCCCATGACCGAGGGGTGGCTGGTGAAGGAGGAGCTGGACCACCTCGTCGACGCGGTGGTGGAGTCCGGCGACGTGGTCGCCGAGCCCACCACGGTGGTCGACTTCGTGGACGGCGTCCCCGAGATCGTCCGCGAGGGCGCCGGCGACCCCGACCGCTTCCGATGAGCGGACCGGCCACCTTCGTCCTCGTCCCCGGCGCGGGAGGGGCACCGTGGAGCTGGAGCCGGCTCACCCCGTTGCTCGAGGCCGCCGGCCACCGGTGCGTGGTCGTCGACCTCCCCGGTCCGGACCCGACGGTCGACCTCGACGGCTACGTGGCGTTGGTCGTCGACGCCATCCACTCGGCGCGGGACACGCCTGGACCCGTGGTGCTCGTCGGTCAGTCCTTCGGCGGGTTCAGCACGTCGGCGGCCGCCGCGCGGGAGCCGGTCGACCTGCTGGTGCTGCTGAACGCGATGATCCCGTCCCCGGGCGAGTCCGGCGGCGCGTGGTGGTCGGCCGTGGGCCTCTCGGGCGCCCGGCGCGAGGCCGAGGCGGCGGCCGGTCGCGATCCTCAGGCTCCTTTCGACCCGCTCGCGGTCTTCTTCCACGACGCCGCCGACGACGTGCTGACCGAGGTCGCTGACCAGGACCGCGACGAGTCCGACGCCTCCTTCGGGTCCGTCTGGCCGGCCGACGCCTGGCCCGACGTCCCCACGGTCGTGCTCGTCGCCGACGACGACCGGCTCTTCCCGCCCGACTTCCAACGACGCGTCGCACAGGAGCGGCTCGGCCTGGGGGTGACCGAGGTGCCGGGCGGTCACCTCAACGCCCTGACCCGACCGAGCGAGCTCGCCGAGGAGCTGGTGAGGATCGCCCGCTCAGCGGGTCGCTGAGGTGCGTCGACCGACGATTGCGACGAGCGCGGAGGCCGCGGTGAGACCGGCGAGCAGCAGCATCGTCTGCGTGCCGTCCAGCCACGACAGCAGCAGGGTCGCGAGGTACGGCGCCGCGAAGCCGACGTAGGTGAGGCTGTAGAAGACGGCGTTCACCGTGGCCAGGTCCCGTGCCGGGGTGATCGTCTCGACCGTCCGGAGTCCGGCCACCAGGACGAAGCCGTAGGCCGTGCCCAGCAGCATGCAGGCCGGGACGACCAGCCAGGACGCGCCGGTGGTGGCGGCGAGCGCCCCCACGCCGAACCCGGCCACACCCGCTCCCATGCCCACGGCGAGCGTGACGCCGGTGGCGAGCCTGCGGCCGTACGGCTGCAGCGCGACCCCGGTGCCGAGGGTCAGGAAGACGAGCGCCCCGACCAGCGCGTAGGCCGGGCCGGGGACGTCGACGACCGCAGGCAGCGTGGCGAAGGCGAGGGTCGCCGTGCCGAACACCCACGGGGCCGTCGGCACGACCTGGGTCAGGAACCGGCGCGAGCCGAGCACCTGACGCAGGGTCGCGGCGTCGGGATCGCTGGTGGCGACGTCGTCCGGATCGGGCTCCGGCGCCGGACGCAGGAGCACCGCGACCGCGACGGTGAGCACCAGGTGCGGCACGTACGGCAGCACCGTGGGCGCCGGTGCCCACTGCGCCAGCACCCCGGTGACGAGCGGACCGGTGCCGAACCCGGCCGACAGCGCGATCGCCGCCCGGCGCGCACCGGTGCCGGGCGCGGCGTCGGACAGCTCCTTGACCCACGCGGTGCCGGGTGCGAACGCGGCGCCGCTCGCGACGCCGGCCAGGAGGCGACCGACGAGCAGCAGGGTGAGCGAGTGCCCGCCCACCATCAGGACGACGGTGGCGACGAAGGACAGCACGAGCACCGGGCGCAGGACGCGGCCGCGTCCGATCCGGTCCGAGACCGGGGCCACGAGCAGCAGGGCGGGGACCAGCCCCACCGCGTAGGCGCCGAACAGCGCGGTGACCTGACCGGCGGTGGCTCCGTCGACCTCCCGGTACACCGGCAGCAGGGCGGCGAACTGGTTCGCGCCCCATCCCACGGCGAAGAGCGCGAGCGCGGCTCGGAACCAGGACGGCACGACGCCACGCTACGCGCGGCGTCGGTGAGATCCCTCAGCGGGCGCGGTGGTCGACGCGTGACATGCGGGCCCCGTGCCGCTCGACCCGGACGTGTGGGCTCAGCTGCATGAGGCGCAGCGCCAGGAAGCGGTGGGGCCGGAACGGCTCCAGCACCTCCGCCACCTCGTGGTCGTGCTCGAGCCGGTGACCGAGCAGGGCGGTCCCGACCGTGCTGGCCAGGTGGTAGTCGCCGAAAGGCACCGCGTCGGTGTCGCCGAAGGCCCGCGAGCCGACCTCGGCCGCGGTCCAGACGCCGACTCCTGGCAGCGACCGCAGGGCGGCCGAGGCGTCGGTGGGCTCGCGGTCGGCGAGTCGCTCGAGGGACTCGCCCAGACGCGTGACGGCCTGCACCGTCCGGTACCGCTTGGGGTCTACCCCGGCCCGGTGCCACTCCCACGAGGGCAGCGCCGCCCATGCCTCGGCCGTCAGCGGCAGCCGCATGCCCGACGGCGCCGGACCCGGCGGGACCTCACCGTGCCGTGTGAGCAGCTGGCGCCACGAGAGGAAGGCGTCGGCACCCAGGACCTTCTGCTCGATGATCGCCGGGACGAGCGCCTCGACCACCCGACGGGTGCGGGGTACCCGGAGCCCGGGGTGTCGTCGATGGGCGTCGGCGACCACGGGGTGGGCCAGGGGAGGGCGGTGCGGCTGGTCCCCGCCGAGGCACGCAGGCAGCTCGTCGAGCACCTCGGCCGCACCCGGACCCCACGCCACGGCCTCCACGACGTGAGCGTCCAGCTGGCGCAGGTGGAGCGTGGCCGGGCCCGACGGCGGTCGCGTGGCGCGCCAGATCTCGGCACCCCGGCCGCGGAAGGCGGGGTCGGCGGGGCCGCGGCGCAGGGTCGACAACGTGCGCCAGACGTCGAGGGGTGCGGTGCTGCGCCAGGTGCGGCGCAGCCCTTCGTCGGTCACGCGCCGCCGCGTCGGGCGCGAAGGCGATCGCGCCACGACACCCGCCGGGGCGGGGGAGGGGAGGGGCGTGCCGCAGCTCGCCGGCGCAGGCGCTCGCGCCAGGCGCGCACCTCGTCGTCGACGTCGCGGGTCGGGGTGATGACCGGCGGACCGCCCTGGAGCTGGCGTCGTGCCTCGACGACGCGACGGTTGAAGTCCGCGAGCATCTCGCGGACGCGTTCCTCCGAGCCGGTGGAGTCGAGGAGGTCGTCGAGCTCGGCGTCCTCCTTGCGCAGCGCCAGGGCGGGCGGCAGGACGCCCGAGACGTTCTCGCGCTCGATCAGCTGCTTGAGCCACCAGTCGGGATCGTGGCGGAAGACCCGGGGCGGCAACGGCTTGCCGGCCAGCGGCAGGTCGTCGAAGTCGCCGCGGGCGATCGCGGCTCGGATCTGGCCGTCGACGTAGAGAGCCTGGTCCTCGGGGCGCCGCCCGCGTGCGGGGCCCGCGCCCTCGTCGCCCTCGTCAGCGGCGTCCGGGTCGGGAGCGCGCGACGTGTCGGGCGCCGGGTCGTCACCGAGGCGGTAGTGCGCCGCTCGGCGTCGCGGGTCGTCGGACATCGTTCCTCCTGCCACCACTCTAGGCAGGAGGAACGACACCGGCCGCTCGGCCGATCCTCAGTCGACGTCGTCGTCGACCCAGTCGAGGGTCTTGGTGACGGCCTTCTTCCAGCTGCGGTAGTACTTCTCGCGCTCGTCCTCGGGCATTTGCGGCGTCCACCGCTTGTCCTCGCCCCAGTTGGTGCGGATGTCGTCCTCGTTCTCCCAGTAGCCGACGGCCAGACCCGCGGCGTACGCAGCGCCGAGCGCGGTGGTCTCGGCGACCTTCGGGCGGACGACGTCGACGCCGAGGATGTCGGCCTGGAACTGCATGAGTGTCTCGTTGACGACCATGCCGCCGTCGACGCGCAGCTCGGTGAGCGGGACGCCGGAGTCGGCGTTCATGGCGTCGAGCACCTCGCGCGTCTGGTACGCCGTGGACTCCAGCACCGCCCGGGCGATGTGGCCCCGGTTCACGTAGCGCGTCAGGCCCACCAGGGCGCCGCGTGCGTCGGGGCGCCAGTGCGGGGCGAACAGGCCCGAGAACGCCGGCACGAAGTACGCCCCGCCGTTGTCGTCGACCTGCTTCGCGAGGTCCTCGATCTCCGGCGCGCTGCCGATGAGGCCGAGGTTGTCGCGGACCCACTGCACGAGGGACCCGGTGACGGCGATGGAGCCCTCGAGCGCGTACACCGTGGGCTCGTCGCCGATCTTGTAGCAGACGGTGGTGAGCAGCCCGTTCTCCGACGGGACGGCCTCGGTGCCGGTGTTGAGCAGCATGAAGTTGCCGGTGCCGTAGGTGTTCTTGGCCTCGCCCTTCTCCAGGCAGGCCTGCCCGAAGGTCGCGGCCTGCTGGTCGCCGAGGATGCCGGCGACCGGGGTGCCGTTGAGGATGCCGGGCTTGCACTCGCCGTACACCTCCGAGCTCGACCTGATCTCCGGCAGCATCGACAGCGGGATGTTCATGTCGGCGGCGATGCTCTCGTCCCACTGCAGGGTCTCGAGGTCCATCAGCAGCGTGCGGCTCGCGTTGGTGACGTCGGTGACGTGCACACCGTCGTTCTCCGCGCCGCCCGTGAGGTTCCACAGCACCCAGGTGTCCATGTTGCCGAACAGCAGCTCGCCGGCCTCGGCGCGCTCCTGGGCGCCCTCGACGTGGTCGAGGATCCAGCGGACCTTGGGCCCGGAGAAGTAGGTGGCCAGGGGCAGCCCGACCGTCTCCTTGTAGCGGTCGAGCCCGCCGTCGGCTGCCAGGCCGTCGACGATCTTCTGGGTGCGGGTGTCCTGCCAGACGATCGCGTTGTAGATCGGCTGTCCGTTGGACTTGTCCCACACGAGGACGGTCTCGCGCTGGTTGGTGATGCCGACCGCGGCGATGTTCTTGCTGTTGAAGTTCGCCTTGGCCAGGGCGCCGCCGATGACGTCGCGCGTGTTGGTCCAGATCTCGAGCGCGTCGTGCTCGACCCACCCGGCTCGCGGGAAGATCTGCTCGTGCTCGACCTGGTCGACGGCCACCACCGATCCTGCGTGGTCGAAGATCATCGCGCGGGTCGAGGTGGTGCCCTGGTCGATGGCGAGGACGTACGTGTTGTCGGCCATGCTCGAATCTCGATTCTGTGTGGGGTCGGGGTGCGGGTCAGACGTAGTTCGCGGCGGCGGCCAGGAGGCCTCCGAGGATGCCACCGATGGCGGGTCCGACGACAGGGATCCAGGAGTAGGACCAGTTGCTGTCGCGCTTGTCCTTGATCGGCAGCACGAAGTGGGCGATGCGTGGGCCCAGGTCGCGCGCCGGGTTGATGGCGTAGCCCGTGGGACCGCCGAGGCTGGCGCCGATGCTGACGACGAGCAGCGCGACGGCCAGGGGGCCGAGCTCGGTGGGTGTCTTGCCGAACGCGATGATCACGAACACGAGGACGAAGGTGCCGATGATCTCGGTGATGAGGTTGGAGGACGTGCGCGCGATCTGCGGTGCGGTGCAGAAGACGCCGAGCTTGTCGTCCGGATCGCTCTCCGGGTCGTCGAACTGGTCGCGGTAGGCAAGCCAGCACAGCGTGGCGCCGATGAAGGCGCCGAGCAGCTGGGCGGCGAGGTACACCAGCACCTTGACGGCGGTGTTGCCGCCGAGGTCGTCGCCGGACGCGACGAGCCCCAGGGTCACGGCGGGGTTGATGTGCGCGCCGGACTTGTAGGCGACGTAGACGCCCGCGAACACCGCCAGGCCCCAGCCGAAGCTGACCATGAGGAAGCCGCCGGCGTTGCCGTTCGTCTTGGCCAGCGCGACGTTCGCGACGACGCCGCAGCCGAGCAGCAGGAGCGTGGCGGTGCCCATGACCTCGGGCAGGAAGATGTCTGTGAGCACGTGGTCCCCCCGGCCGACCCGACAGACTCGTCGCCCGCTCGGTGCGGACGTCCCCCGAGACGCCTCGGTCGGTGTGCATCGAGCCTATCGTGACCCCCGTCACATCGCGTGGGGGTGCGGCGCCGCCGGGACCGGGAGGGTGCTCCAGGTCGGGGGAGTCGAGCCGTCGGGTCGTGACCTCCGGGGTTCCGCGCTCGTTGGGGGTGATGACATCGATCGGGGGTCGCGAGGAGGTCGTCGTTGCCCGTCCTGACCTTCGACATGCCTGCGGACTCCGGGGCGAGCCTGTGCGTGTCGACGCGACTGCTCGTGCGGGCCCCCGAGGTCGAGCTGTGCTGGCTCGAGGGTGACGAGGGCGTCCTGGTGCTGCGCCTGGAGTGCGACGAGAGCGACGTCGCAGTCCTTCGGCACCACGTGCTGACGGCTCACCCAGCAGTCGTGGACGCAGCGTCGCCGGGGGAGGGTCCTCCGGCACGCCCCGGGGCACGGCGCGGCGTCGGTCGGCATCGGCGCTGACGTCGGCTGTCGACGCCTCGTCAGGCGGCGACGTACTCGAAGGCCCCCGCGGCGGGGTAGTGCTCGGCGAGCACGACGACGGGTTCGGCCCTCCTCGTCCAGGTGCGGGTGAAGGCGGTGCGTCCGGGCACGGTGCGGGTGGGCAGGTGCCATCGGGTGGTGCCGTCCTCGTCGTGGTCGACGGGGAGGGCTCCGCGGGTCTTGAGTCCGTGGTGGGACCGACATCGTGGGTGGAGGTTCGTTGCGGTGGTGGGTCCGCGGTCTGGGCGGTCGGGGTCGAAGGGTCGCTGGTGGTCGAGGTCGCACGCTTCTGCGGGCTTGTCGCAGGTGGGGATGTCGCAGACGCCGTCGACGAGCTCGAGGGCGCGGCGTAGTGGGGCGGTGGGGAAGCGGCCGAGCTCGGTGACGTCGAGGATGCCGCCGGCCTCGTCGGTCAGGAGGCGACTGAACAGCGTGCCGGGGGTGGTGGCGAGCTCGCGGACCAGGGTGGGGTCGACGGCGTGCTGGCCGTCGCCGGTGACGGCGGGTTCGTCGTCCAGGCCCAGCAGGGTGGCCAGGGGGACGGTGATGCCGACGTGGAACCGGCCGCGGCCGGGGGTGTCGGTGGTGCGGGCGAGGAGCCGGTCGGTCAGGACGTCGGCGCGGGCCTGGGAGAGGCGGCGTGCGTCGTCGGGGTCGCCGGCGCGGGAGGTCTTGGCGGCCAGGGACAGCTCGCGCTCGATCAGCAGGGCGTCGTGGGTGGGGATGAACGCCTGGAGCAGGCTCATCCCGTCGTCCATGGCCGTGATGGTCACGTGGCGCTGGGCGGTCGCCTCGCGGCGGCGCCGTGCAGCATCGTCGGCCTCGACCCGGGTCACGAACCGGCGCAGCCAGCCCTTGAGCTGGGACAGGGTGTGGGTCGTGGCGTAGGGGACGACGGACTCGTCGAGCAGCTCCACCGACGCGACCTCGTGCAGGCGCCACCGGGCCGAGGCGATCGCGCGGGCCTTCGCCCGATCGAGCTCTCCGGCGCTGTGCGCGGCCCACGCCGTCGGCAGGTCCGTCGTGAGGGTCCTGGTCGCCGCGACCAGGTGCGCGACGAAGCCCGACGCGACCTCGAGCTCGACCGTGACCTCCAGGATCGCGACCTGCCGGGCGTCCTCGGCCGAAGCCGCGCTCCGCCCGGCCGCGACCGCGTCGGACCGTCGGCCGTCCACGAACGCCAGCACCGCCGCCGCCTGCGCCGCCTCGGCCCGCCACAGCGCTCGCGACGCATCCGTCGCGAGGCCGAGGAGAGAGTCCGTCGAGGTCATGCAACGAACATACATTCGACGCCCGACATCGAGTTTCGCCGCGTTCGCCTCGGTGCCAGGAGCATCGGGACGGGGGAGTGGAGCTACCCGCCCGCGCTTCTCAGGCTCACGTCGAGGCGGGTCATGAGTCGGGCGACCGGCGTGCGACCCGTCGGCACCGGGGGATAGCGGCGCAGGATCGCCACGAGCGCGGGGGAGGCGAGGTGTCGAGCGTCGTCGAGGACGCGGTCGGCCTCGGCGGGGTCGTCGGCGGCCAGGGCCGCGGCATGGGCAGCGCACGCGGTCGCACGCAGGATGTGCCCGACCTGGGAGGCCTTCGCGATCGGGTGCAGGTAGGCCGCGGCGGCGGCGTCCCCGGCGGCGCGGGCGGCGTACCTGGCAGGACCCTCTCCGGCGTCGGCCGCCGCGCGGTGGGCGTCGAGCGACGTCATCCGCTGCAGTCGCGATCGAGGCGCCCCAGCGACGAAGGCCTGAGCCGCGTCGATCGCAGCACGCGGCCGCGGGTCGCCGGGGGAGGCGGACTCGAAGAGGGGCAGGAGCGGCCTCGCCGAGTCGAGCGCGAAGGCGGCCACGACGCGCAGGTCCTCGAGCGAGAGGTCGAGGTCCTCGGGCGTCGTTCCCACGTCAGGCATCCTCCCAGGTGGTGTCCACGTGAGCGCGCCTCGCCAGTGGAGTCGGTGGGCGATGGCGATCTGGCCGGAGGAGTCGTACCGGAGCTCGCAAGCGAAGTCGGAGGTCGACGACGTGTAGGCGACATGCCCCGACCGAGGCATGGTGCCGAGTTCACGGGCCCTCGAGGTCGATGCGCGTCTCGGTGCAGCGGTAGCCGGCACGGCGGAAGGCCGCGGCCATGGGTGTGTTGGTGGCGTCCGTGGTCGCGGTGATGCAGGAGGTACCCTGCTCGGCGTGGAAACGGGTGACGAATGCGAGGATCTCGTCCACGTGACCTCGCCCTCGATGCTCGGGGAGCACGGCGAGGTACCCGACGTTGCGGTTCCTCGGGGTCGCTGACGGGATGGCGACGCCGACGACGGTGCCGTCAGCGGCGGTGGCCGTGTGCCACCAGGAGCGGTCGCCGGGGCACGCTCGGTAGTAGTCGACCTCGGCGCGGGCGAGTTCGCCGGGACTGCTCGACTCGAGCTCGCGGCGGGTCATGACGTCCAGCGAGCCCTCGGCGGCGGCGGCGAACAGTCGTACGAAGGTCTCGTCGCCGGCCGGCGCGAACTCGAGCGAATCGGGTCTGGGCGGCAGGGGTCGATCCGCGTCCCACTGGAACTGGAGTCGCTCGTTGACCCGCGTCAGGCCCGCGTCGGCGGCGGCGTGAGTCTTCAGGTCGACCTCGGCGACCAGGGCCTCGTCGTCGCGCCAGTCGTTCGGCAGTCGCATCGTGTGCGGGAGTGGGACGCCCACTCCACGACTCGACAGCGACTCGTGTCCCGCAGCGAGAAGGGCCGCGGCCAGACGTCCGCGGTCGGGTGCCTGCAGGTCGACGTCCCAGACGTCCAACGCGATCGGCGTGACCGGGTCTCGCCCCCACCACATCGCGCGCCCGAGCACCGCGCCGGACCCGTCGACCGCCAGCACGCTCCACTCGGGCCGGATGCGGCCGGCCTCGATCTCGGCCTCGACCTCGCTGACCGGTGGGCCGGTGTGGGCCAAGCCGCTCGATGCCGCTGCAGAGACCAGCTGTGCGGCCGAAGGCCTGACGATGCGCATCGCGCGAACCTTCCCGGGCCGATCTGTCGACGGGGCCTCACACTACTGCCGCACCGGTCGACGTTGCCAGGGCCGAGCAGTGGTGTCGAGCCAGGGGAGCGGACGGGCGCAGCGCCTGCGACGAGCACAGGCAGGGGTGGTGCGACGGCTCGCGGAGCTCACTGCTCGACGGAGATGAAGACCTTCACGCTGTCGTACGTCCCGATGTCCGTCGGTGCGAGACGCACGTCGGCATCGCTGCGACCAGCTACGCGTGTCGGCTCGCCGACAGCGGTGACCGTGAGAGCTTGTTGCGACTCGCCCTCGGCGGGGCGGTTCCAGGTGATCCCGACGAGGCGGACCACGTAGTCGCTCCTCCCGGGATTGCTCACCCTGGCCGTGCGAGCCTCGTACGGAAGGTCGACCGGCTCTCCCTGGGCATCCAGGAAGTCGACCTCGGGATAGGCCGTCCCGGCGTCCTCGGCGGTGCGCATCCCTTCGACCGTGACCTCGACGTCCTCCACGTCGTCGGACCCCGGGCCCTCGAAGCGCAGGATGTCGAGCACCTCGTAGTTCGCCGGCGCGACGACCAGACCTCGATCGCTTCCGAACACCGTGGTCACCGAGACCTCGGTCATCGGCTCCGAGTCCGAGTCAAGTGCCACGAAGGAGAGGGTCGGAGCTGCGGAGAGGGTCCTGGACGAGTTGGTGATCGTGAGCGTCTGGTCGATCGTTCCCTCGTCGGAGACGCCGGAGTAGGCGAACCGCAGGTCGACCGCATCGTCTGCGGGCTGGTTCGTGGAGCTCCCACTCGGGTCGTTCGACCCGGTGCAGCCAGCGAGGGCGAGCGACAGCAACGCGACGGTGATCGTTGTCCTGAGCATCGTGCGACTCTAGGGGCCAGATCGGTCCTCGGCCCGCCTGGAACGAGCGAGCACGGCTTCGCCGGGTGGTTGGGGTGCGCCAGGGAGTGGAGGAGCGCACTGGGGGCCGAAGTCGAGGAAGATGTCCACTACTTGACATAATGTGCATTATCGGAGCATTGTCAGAGTGGGCGAGAGTGGCCTGTCGGGGCTACTGCGCCGACGTGGTCGGCCAGCTCGTTCACCCACCGGCGCACGTCGTCCGGATCCTCCGCAACGACGCTGCGACAGTGCGGCAGGACGGCGCCGAGCTCGTCGGCGGTCTCCAGCGGGTGCGCCGGGTCGGCCGTCCACGCCAGCACCAGTGTCGGGACGTCCAGCGTCGTCAGGGACGACCTGGACGGCAGGTCCGACGACGCCGCTCCGCGCAGCACCGTCGGGAGCAGGCTCGGTGGCACGTCGGGCAGGGTGTCAGGACGTCCTCGGGTCGCCGGAGGCTGCGGAGCGCCTGCGCCGGCGGCCATCCAGGCCGCCACGCCGCTGGACTCGACGAGCCGCGCCGCCCACTCGTACTCCGACGCCTTCGACGCGCGGGTCCGCCAGCCGGTCGGCGGGATCAACAGCGTGAGGGTCGCGAACCTGGCCGGGTCGCCGAGGGCGGCGTGCAGGAGCGTCCCCGTGCCCATGGAGGCCCCGATCCCGTGCACCACTTCCCCACCGAACACGTGTTCGACGAGCAGGTGGAGGTCGTCGGCCAGCTGCGGCCAGCAGTAGTCGCCGATGCGGTCGCGCCCGGTGGACCGACCGTGCCCACGGGCGTCGTAGCGAAGGAGTCGCACGCCCTCGAGCCCACCGGCGACGTCGAGCCCCAGGGCCGCCTCGCGGTGCCGGCTCGACGTGAGACCGTGCAGCGCCACCACCGCAGGCCCGTCCGCACCGGTCACGTCGAAGTCGAGCGTGGCCCCTGGTACCGCGAACGACGACACGGTGGCTGCTCCTCGTGCTCGGCTCCCCTGACGGCCCAGGCTACGACGACCGGGACGCTCGGAGCGCCGGCGCGACCCCACGTGTGACCGAGCCGACACGCGCCTGCCCTGACCGGTGGCTCGATCGGCCTAGAGTGAGCCGCATGCGGCTGACCCATGTGGCCCACCTCCGGCTGCCGTTCGGTCGCATCGTGGGCTACGACCTCGACGTCGGACCCGTCGGCGAGCAGCTGCCGATCTCGTTCGACCAGGCTCGCCACGTGGGCCTGGGCGACCGTGCCGGGTCGTGGATGGCGATCACCTTCCGCCCGCCCGACGTGGACCGCGACACGCTGGCGGCGGCCTGGCTGTCGGTGGTCCGGCGCCACGGCACGCTCCGCACGGTCTTCTCCCCCGCCCCCTCCGACGGGCCCGACACCGGTCCCACGCTGCACGAGGTCGAGCTGGGTCCCGGGCGGTGGCGGGAGCACCCGGTGGGTCCCGGCACGCGGCTCAGCGACGCGATCCGTGGGGTGCTCGACGAGCACTGCACGCCGTTCTCGTCGCCCTCGCACCGGCTGTGCGTGGTCGAGTCGCACGACCGGCCCACCGTCGTGGTCGCCGCGGACCACGCACACGTCGACATGTGGTCGTTGCTGGTCGTCGTGCGGGACCTGCAGCGCGCGCTCGCCGGAACCCTCGACGACGCGGCTCCGGCGCGACCGTTCGCCGACCACACCGCCGCGCTCGTCGAGCGTGAGCGCGCACCGCAGTCGGTGCGCGAGCGCTGGAACGAGGTCATCGAGGCGTGCGGCGACACCATGCCGCGCTTCCCGCTCCCGCTGGGCGACGTGGAGCGACCGGTTCCCGAGCGGGTCGAGCTGCGCGACGTGCTCGACGTCGACGCCCTCGCCTGGCTGTCGCGAGGGGCGCGCGCCCGCACCGTGTCGACGCTCGCGCTCGTGACCTCGGCCCTGACCCAGGTCACCCGCGACCTGGCCGACGCTCCCCTGCGCGCCGTGTTCCCGGTCCACAGCCGGTACGAGGACACGTGGCACGACTCGGTCGGGTGGTTCATCACCAACGCCGTCCTCGACTCCCCCGACGCCGACCCCGTGGCGTGCGCCGCGGCCGTGAAGGAGGCCATCGGACTCGGTTCGTGGCCGCTCGAGGACGTGTTCGCGCCTTGGGGCGGCATGCCGCAGTCGCCGGGGATGTTCGCGATCTCGTGGCTGGACCTGCGGCGGCTGCCGGTGCACGTCGACCACGTGGGGCTCGAGGCCCAGTACGTGAGCGCGGCCGGGCGCACCGACGGCGTCATGGTCTGGTTCGTGCTCGACGAGGCGGGGATGCACCTGCGGTGCCGCTACCCCGACACCGAGCAGGCGCGGGCGAGCGTCGGAGGGTGGCTGGACGAGGTCGTCGACGAGATCCGCCGCGCTGCGCGCGACGCCGGGGCGACGCTGGAGGTCGACGGTGCGCTGCTCCAGGTGGGACGGGCCGAGCGGCACGACGTGCCGGCGATCCTCGCGCTGCTCGCGGACGACCCGATCGGCGCGACACGCGAGCTGGCCGACGCGACCGCCTACGAGGACGCCTACGACGCCCTGGTGCGCGATCCGTCCCAGCTGCTCGTGGTCGTGCGCGACGGCGACACGGTGGCGGCCACCGCGCAGCTGACCGTCATCCCCGGGCTGTCACGGGGCGGCGCCACACGGCTGCAGATCGAGGCCGTGCGGGTGGCGTCAGCGTGGCGCGGCCGAGGGCTCGGTGGTGCCCTGCTGGAGTGGGCGCACGAGCACGGACGTGCCCGCGGTGCCGTGCTGAGCCAGCTGACGACCGACACGTCGCGCGTCGACGCCCGCCGGTTCTACGAGCGCCTCGGATACGAGGCGAGCCACCTGGGGCTCAAGCGTCCGCTCTGAGACCGGACCGGCCCCGGGTGGGGCGTGACGGGTCGGTGCGTGCCGTGGCGAGCACCGCGAGGCCGCACGCCAGCACGACGAGGCCGAGGCCCGCGACGGCGCCGACCCGCTCCCCCAGCACGACGACACCCAGCACCGTGGCGCAGAGCGGCTCGGCGAGCGTCAGCGTGGCGACGTCGGCGGCGGGCAGGCGTGCCAGCCCCCAGCCGAACAGCAGGTACGCGACCGCGGTGGTGACCACGCCGAGCCACAGCACCAGCAGGAGCCCGGGCCCGCTCCAGAGCCATGGACCGGCCAGCAGCACGAGGGCGGGGAGGCTGACGACGCCGGCCGTGCCGAACAGGACCCCCATGGTCCGGCCCGACGACCAGCCGCGGCCGAGCAGCTCCTTCGCCGCGAGCGTGTACAGCGCGTAGGAGGCGCCGGCTCCGACGGACCACCCCACCGCGGAGCCCGCGACCGCCGACCCCGACGCGAGGCCCGACACCAGCATCACGCCCACGATGCCGAGGGTCGTCGCCACGCCCCACCGGACGCCGGGCACGCGACGGCGCAGCACCGCCTCGAGCGCGCCCGTCACGACCGGTGCGGACCCGAGCGCCACGACGGTGCCCACGGCGACGCCGTTGCGGGCCGTGCCCTCGAAGAACGTGGGCTGGTAGGCCACGACTCCTCCGGCGCCGACGGCGACGACCACCCAGGTGGGCATCCTCGCGCCGGCGGGAGACGGTGGAGCGACGCCGGTCGCCCGGCCCCGGGACAGCCACGTCGCTCCCAGGGCCAGGAGGGTGCCGCCCAGGGCGATGCGGGCCAGCCCCACGGCGACGGGCGACCCGGCCACATCGGCCAGCTCCTGCGCGGTCCCGGTGGTCGCGAAGCACAGCGCGGCGAGGACGATCGCGCCGACGGCCCGCCCTCGGGGTCCGCCGTCAGGCATCGACGTAGCCGGCCAGGTGCTCCCCGGTGAGACCGGCGCGGGCGGCGACCAGCTCGGCCGGGGTTCCCTCGAAGACCACGCGGCCGCCCTCGTGGCCCGCGCCCGGACCGAGGTCGATGATCCAGTCGGCGTGGGCCATGACGGCCTGGTGGTGCTCGATCACGACGACCGAGCGACCGTCGTCGACGAGCCGGTCGAGCAGCCCGAGCAGGTTCTCGACGTCGGCGAGGTGCAGGCCGGTGGTGGGCTCGTCGAGCACGTACACCTCGCCGGCGTCCGACATCTGCGCGGCCAGCTTCAGCCGCTGGCGCTCACCGCCGGAGAGGGTGGAGAGCGGCTGCCCGAGCGTCAGGTAGCCCAGGCCCACGTCGACGAGGCGCGCGAGGATCTTCTGGGCAGCGGGGACGCGCCCCTCCCCCTCGGCGAAGAACGCCTCCGCCTCGATGATCGACATCTCGTGCACCTCGGCGATGTCCTTGCCCCCGAGGGTGTGCTCGAGCACCTCCGCGCGGAACCGACGGCCGCCGCACTCCTCGCACGGCGACTCGACGGTCGCCATGACGCCCAGCTCGGTGATGATCACGCCGGCGCCGTTGCACGTGGGGCAGCCGCCCTCGGAGTTGGCGCTGAACAGCGCCGGCTTCACCCCGTTGGCCTTGGCGAACGCCTTGCGGATCGGCTCGAGCAGGCCCGTGTAGGTGGCGGGGTTGCTGCGTCGGGACCCCTTGATGGCGCCCTGGTCGATGACGACGACCCCGTCACGCCCTGCGATCGAGCCGTGCACGAGCGAGCTCTTGCCCGAGCCGGCCACGCCGGTCACCGCGCAGAGCACGCCCAGTGGCACGTCGACGTCGACGCCCTGCAGGTTGTGGGTGTCGGCGCCGCGGATCTCCAGGTGGCCGGAGGGCCGGCGGACGGTGTCCTTGACCCGGGTGCGGTCGTCGAGGTGGTGACCCGTCACGGTGTCGCTGGCCCGCAGTCCGGCGACGTCGCCCTCGAAGCAGATGGTCCCTCCGCCCGAGCCGGCTCCGGGTCCGAGGTCGACGACGTGGTCGGCGATGGCGATCGTCTCGGGCTTGTGCTCGACGACGAGCACGGTGTTGCCCTTGTCGCGCAGCTGCACGAGCAGCCGGTTCATCCGCTCGATGTCGTGGGGGTGCAGGCCGATGGTGGGCTCGTCGAAGACGTAGGTGACGTCGGTCAGCGACGACCCGAGGTGCCGGATCATCTTGGTCCGCTGCGCCTCGCCGCCCGACAGCGTCCCGGCGGGGCGCTCCAGCGAGAGGTAGCCCAGGCCGATGTCGGTGAAGGAGTCGAGCAGGTGCTGCAGGCCCTTGAGCAGCGGTGCGACCGACGGCTCGTCGAGCTCGCGCAGCCACTCGGCCAGGTCGCTGACCTGCATGGAGCAGAGGTCGGCGATGTTCCTGCCCCGGATGCGGGACGAGAGCGCCTCGGGCGTGAGGCGGGTGCCGCCGCAGTCGGGGCAGGTCGTGAACGTGACCGCACGCTCCACGAACCGACGCACGTGCGGCTGCATGGCCTCGAGGTCCTTGCTCAGCATCGACTTCTTGACCTTGGTCAGGACGCCCTCGTAGGTGAGGTTCACCCCGTCGACCTTGATCTTGGTGGGCTCGCCGTGCAGGAGCGTCTGCAGCTGGTCCTGGGTGAACTCCCCCACGGGCGTGTCCATCGGCAGGCCGGCGCCGGCGAAGATGCGGCCGTACCAGCCGTCCATGCTGTAGCCCGGGACGAGCAGCGCGCCGTCGGCGAGGGTCTTGCCGGCGTCGTAGATGGCCGTGAGGTCGAAGTCGTTGACCGACCCCATCCCCTCGCAGCGTGGGCACATGCCGCCGAGGTAGACCTCCTTGCGCGCCACGCGCTTCTCGACCCGGCCGCCCTTCTCGGTCTGCATGACGCCGCTGGCGGTGCGGGTGGGCACGTTGAACGCGAAGGCGGTCGGCGGGCCGACGAAGGGGTCGCCGAGGCGGCTGAACAGGATCCGCAGCATCGCGTTGGCGTCGGTGGCGGTGCCGACGGTGGATCGCGGGTTGGCGCCCATGCGTTCCTGGTCGACGATGATCGCCGTCGTGAGCCCCTCGAGGTGGTCCACCTCGGGCCGCGCGAGCGACGGCATGAAGCCCTGCAGGAACGCGCTGTAGGTCTCGTTGATGAGGCGCTGGGACTCCGCGGCGATCGTGCCGAACACGAGCGAGCTCTTGCCCGAGCCCGACACCCCCGTGAACACGGTGAGCCGACGCTTGGGCAGGTCGACGCTCACGTCCTGGAGGTTGTTCTCGCGGGCGCCCTGCACGCGGATGACGTCATGGGTGTCGGCGGTGTGGGCCATGGGCCCAGGCTAGCGATCCGCGGGACCGCCGGTTGCCGTCCGCGCCCAGCGTCGGAGCCGTGGCGAGCCACCTGGCATCCTCGTGCGGTGAGTACTCCCCACCGTGTGGTCCAGCACGTCGCCCGCGTGCTGCTCGGCGCCTTCCTCGTCCTCGCCGGGGTGGCGCACGTCGTGGCGCGCGAGGAGTTCCGTGCGCAGGTTCCGTCGTGGTTCCCGGTCGACGAGGACCTCACCGTGCTCGCGTCGGGTGCGGTGGAGCTGGTCCTCGGTCTGGCGGTGCTGCTGGCACCGGCGGCACGGCGGGCGCTCGTCGGGCTGCTCGTCGCGACCCTGTTCGTCCTGGTCTTCCCGGGCAACGTCGCGCAGTACGTGGAGGGGGTCGACGCGTTCGGCCTCGACACGGACCGCGCGCGGCTCGTCCGCCTTCTCTTCCAGCCGCTGCTCGTGCTCTGGGCGCTGTGGTCCTGCGGAGCCTGGCCCCGCGCGGCGCGACCCCGCCCGGGGCGTGACACGTGACGCCCGCCGTCCGAGCGGCGCGCAACGCCGTCGCCGTCGTCTTCGCCCTCAACGGGTTCATGTTCGCCAGCTGGATGGCGCGGCTCCCCGCGGTCCGTGACGCGCTCGGGCTGTCCCCTGCCCAGCTCGGCCTGCTCCTGCTCGCGATCTCCGCCGGGTCGCTGACCGGCCTCCCGCTCGCCGGAGCCCTGTGCGACCGGTTCGGCGCCGCCCGCGTGGTCGCCGTGTCCGCGGTCGTCGTCGCCCTGGCGCAGACCGCCGCGGCCGCCGGAGCGGAGTCGGGCGTCGCGCTCGCCGCCGCGGTGCCGATGGCCTTCATGGGCTTCGGCATCGGTGCGTGGGACGTGGCGATGAACCTGCACGGCGCTCGTGTCGAGCAGCACATGGGCCGTACGGTGATGCCCCGCTTCCACGCAGGCTTCAGCCTCGGCACCGTGGTCGGTGCGGGGCTGGGCGCCGGTGCCGCGGCGCTGGACCTCGACCTGCGCGTCCATCTCGCGGCCACCAGCACGATCGGTCTCGTGGGCGCGCTCGCGGCGGTCCGGGCGTTCCTGCCCGGCCACGAGGACCACGGCGAGGATCCGCAGGGCGCACGGTCCGCGTCGGCCTGGACGGAGCCGCGCACGCTGCTCATCGGCCTGATGGTGCTGGCTCTCGCCTTCACCGAGGGCACGGCCAACGACTGGTTGGCGGTGGCCCTGGTCGACGGCTACGACGTGCCGGACTGGGCCGGTGCTCTCGGCTTCGGCGCCTTCGTCACGGCGATGACGCTGGGCCGGGTCGTGGGCCCGGCGCTGCTCGACCGCCACGGTCGGGTGACGGTGCTCTGGTCGACGATGGGACTGGCCTTCGTCGGCGTGCTGCTCACCGTCCTGGCGCCCGTCCCCGAGCTCGCGGTCGTCGGCATCCTGCTCTGGGGCCTGGGCGCCTCGCTGGGGTTCCCCGTCGGCATGAGCGCCGCCGCCGACGACCCACGCCGCGCCGCGGCCCGGGTCAGCGTGGTCTCCACGATCGGGTACACCGCCTTCCTGGCCGGCCCGCCCCTGGTCGGCTTCGTCGGCGAGCACTCCGGCACGCTCCAGGCGCTGCTCGTGGTGGCCGCCCTGCTGGTCCCGTCCGCGCTCGTCGTTCCTGCTGCGCGGGAGCGCCGCACGCCCTAGCGTGCCGTCATGGGTACTGAGGAGGCCGCCCGCGGCGGCGACGACCGGTCCGTCTTCGACCGCTTCGTGGAGTCGGCGGAGTCGGTGGTCACCCGGGCTCCGTTCTTCCTGGTGTGCGCCGGCATCGTGGTGGCGTGGGCGGTCAGCCTGCCGCTCTGGGCCGACCTGAAGGCGTGGCAGGTCGCGATCCACACCGTCGCGAGCGTCCAGTCGCTGTTCCTGCTCGCCCTGCTGGAGAACGCCGGGCGGCGGGCCGAGGAGGCGTCGCAGGAGAAGCTCAACGTGATCGCCGAGGCGCTGGCCGACCTGATGGAGTCACGGGCGCGCGACGACGAACGGCTGGGCGAGTCGGTGCAGCGCCTGCGCGACGCGGTCGGTCTCGAGGACCGGCACTGACGGCTCAGGCCAGGAGGAAGGTTCGCAGCGCCGAGGCGAAGGCGTCCGGCTTCTCCGAGTGGACCCAGTGGCCGGCGCCCTTCACGGTCACGAGGCGGGTGCGGGGGAACAGGGTGCGCATGTGGTCGGCGTCGTCGTCGCCGACGTAGTCCGACCGCTCCCCCGCGAGCCAGAGGACGGGCCGGTCGAAGGTCCCGTCGATCTCGGGGAAGCCGCCGATGACCGGCAGGTCCCGGCGCAGGAGGGCGAGGTTCGCCATCCAGCGGAACCCTCCGCCCTCGCTCGGGGGGATCGATCGCAGGTTCTGCAGGAGGAACCCGCGCACCGTGTCGTTGTCGATCCGCTCGCGCAGCTGCTCGTCGGCGTCGCCGCGCCGCGCGAGCGTGTCGAGGTCGAGCGAGGCCAGGCTGTCCAGCAGGTGCTCGAACTCCCCGGCGCCGTCGCTCGGAGCAGGGGCGATGTCCACCACGACGAGTCGGTCCACGAGGTCCGGGTGACGCAGGGCCAGCACCATGGCGACCTTGCCGCCCATGGAGTGCCCCACGACGTGGGTGCGACCCCCCGACGCCCACCGCTCGCTCAGGAACGCCGCCACCTGGTCGGCCACGTCCACGTAGTCGACGGAGTCGGTCCACGCGGAGTGGCCGTGGTTGGGCAGGTCGACGAGGAGCGAGCGCAGCTCGGGCTGCAGCGCCTTGGCGGCCTGCGTGAAGTTGCGGCCCTGGCCGAAGAGTCCGTGCAGGAAGACGACCCGCTCCCCCGTGTCGCCGACCTCGCGGGCGTAGATGGCGTCGGTCACGGACCCAGGGTAGATCGGCGGTGAGGACCGTCCGCACGTGCCGTCCTAGACGAGTGCCCGTGCGATCGCGTCGGCCATGAGGTCCATCCAGCGACGCGCCTGGCGCAGGTCCGCCGGGTCGAGGAAGTAGTGGTCCTGACCGGGGACGACGTGGTGCTCCACCGGGATGCCCACGTCGGCGAGATGCCGCGCGTAGGCGTCCCCCTCGGCCCGCAGCGCGTCGTGCTCGGCGGTGACGACGAGCGCCGGTGGCAGCCCGTGCAGGTCGTCGGCGAGCAGGGGTGACGCGTACGGCTCGCTGCGGCGTGAGGCGTCCTTGAAGTACGTCGCGCGGACGAGCCGGACCGTCCGTTCGCTGATCATCGGTCGCGGGACCGTGGCGGGCTTGTGGGTGGTCGAGACGTCGAGCGACGGCACGCCGAGCAGCTGCAGACGCGCCGGCTGGTGCCCCTGGTCCCGGGCCTGCAGGCAGACCGACGCGGCGAGGTTCCCGCCTGCACTGAAGCCGCCGACCACCAGGCGGCGTCCGTCGAGTCCCTGCGTCCCGGCGTTCTGGGCGACCCACTCGACCACGTCGTGCGCCTGGTGGTGCGCCACCGGGTACCGGTGCCGCGGTGCCACGTCGTAGTCCACGTTCACCACGGCCGCACCGGTCGTGGCGACGACGTGCCGGGCGAAGAAGTCGTCCATCGCCGCGTGCCGCATGAGGAAGGCCCCACCGTGCAGGTGCACGTAGACGCCTGGCGCCGAGGGTGCGTCCACGGAGCGCGCCGCGTGCCGGCCCGCCGTGGGTCGGTAGACGTAGCAGCGGACGGTCCCGTGCCGGGTCGGCACCCGCCAGGTCTCGGGGTCCTCGACGTCGGCGCCGGAGATCTGCAGGGCGTCGCCGTAGCGCACCGTCAGCGGTGCGGTGAGGTTCATCAGGAGCGCCGTGGCGTCCGCGTACCAGCCCATGTGTGTCATTCGACACCGCGCTGCGTCCGGATCGGCGCAGGTGCATCATGGGCGTGTGAGGATCACGAGACTCGGACACGCCGCCCTCCTGCTCGAGACGTCGGGGGCGAGGGTGCTCGTCGATCCGGGCGCGTTCAGCCTCGACGCCGCCTTCGAGCTGAGCGACCTGGACGCCGTGGTCGTCACCCACCAGCACCCGGACCACCTGCACCCGGCGCGCGCCGCCGAGGTCGTGGCCGCCAGCCCGGGGGCGGTCTTCCTGGCCGATCCCGAGACCGCCGAGCAGCAGGGCGGACCGTGGCGCGCGCACGCCGACGGCGTGGTCACGCAGGTCGGCGACATCACCCTCACCGGCGTCGGTGCCCGGCACGCCACGATCCTGCCCTCGATCCCGGTGGTCGCGAACGTCGGCGTGCTCGTGGAGGGCCCGAGCAGCGACGGCGGGACGACCACGCTCTTCCACCCCGGCGACTCCTACGAGTCGACCCCGGCCGGTGTCGACCTGCTGGCGCTGCCCCTCAGCGCCCCCTGGGCGAGGATCAGCGACACGGTGGCCTTCCTGTCCGGCGTCGCGCCGCGCGGCTTCCTGCCCATCCACGACGCGACCATCGCCGACGTCGCCTACGACCTGTACTGGAACCACGCCGTGAACCACGGCGGGGTCGACGCCGAGCAGGCGCACCGCCTCGCCCCCGGCGACACCCTCGACGCCTGAGGTGGAACGCCCCCTCCTGCGGGCCATGACGGTCCCGCTGATGCTGCTGGTCGGTGCGCTCGTCACGCTGCAGTCGCGTGTCAACGGCTCGCTCGCCGGCCAGCTCGGTGACGGTCTGCGGGCCGGCGCCCTGGCCGCGGTCGTGAGCTTCGGCAGTGGTTTCCTCTTGCTCACGCTGGTGGTCCTGTCGCACCCGCGCCGACGGGCCGGGCTGCTGCGGGTGCGCGACGCCCTGCGGCTCCGCAGGCTGCGGCCGGTCGAGCTGCTCGGCGGCCTCGGCGGGGCCTTCTTCGTGGCGAGCCAAGGCATCGCCGTCGGCATCATCGGGGTGGCTCTGTTCATCGTGGCGTTCACGGCCGGTCAGTCGGTGGCGTCGCTCGTGGTCGACCACGTGGGGCTCGGACCGGGCGGCCGGCAGGCCGCGTCCCGACCGCGGGCGATCGCCGCCCTGTTCGCCGTCGCCGCGGTCACGGTCAAGGTGCTCGGCGACCTCGACGGCACCGAGCTCGGGCTCTCCCTGCTGCTGGCGTCCCTGGCGCTGGTGGCCGGGTGCCTGCAGGCGGTGCAGCAGGCGCTGAACGGTCGGGTCTCGGCGATCGGCGGTCCTCTCGCGACGACGTGGAACAACTTCGTCGTCGGCACGGCCGCTCTCCTGGTGCTGCTCGTGGTGAGCCTGGCCCTCCCCGGCCGGATCGACGGCTTCCCCACGCAGTGGTGGTACTACGTCGGCGGCGTCCTCGGGGTCGGCTTCATCGCGATCTCCGCCGTGGCCGTGCAGATCCACGGTGTCCTCGTGCTGGGGCTGTGCTCGATCGCCGGCCAGGTCGTCGCGGCGGAGGTCGTCGAGGTGGTCGATCCCGACGTCGCGGTGTCCCCTCTGGGCCTGCTCGGCGGGGTCCTGGCCGTGCTCGGCGTGGTCGTGGCGCTCGTCGCACGTCGGCCCCCGCGGACGTGACCTGACCGTCGTTGTCTTATCTCACAACTGAGATAGTGTGGTCAGGTGACTTCACGAGACGACTACCTCGCCCGCATCGGCACCCTCATCCGCGACGCGCGTCAGCACAGCGGTCTCACGCAGACCGAGCTGGCCACGCAGCTGCGCACCAGCCAGAGCGCGGTCAACCGGATCGAGAAGGGCCAGCAGAACCTGACCCTCGAGATGATCGCGCGCATCGGCACGGCGCTCGACTCCGAGATCGTCAGCGTCGGCACGTCCGGCCCGAGCCACCTGCGGGTCAAGGGCGGCACGCGGCTCTCGGGCTCGATCGACGTCAAGTCCAGCAAGAACGCCGGTGTGGCGCTGCTCTGCGCGTCCCTGCTCAACGAGGGAACGACGATCCTGCGCAAGGTCGCGCGGATCGAGGAGGTCAACCGGCTCCTGGAGGTGCTGTCCTCCATCGGCGTGCGCACCCGCTGGCTGGGTGACGACGGCGACCTCGAGCTGGTCGTCCCGGCCGAGCTGGACCTCGCCGCGATGGACGAGGCCGCGGCCCGGCGCACCCGCAGCATCATCATGTTCCTCGGTCCGCTCATGCACCGCGTGGAGCAGTTCGAGCTGCCCTACGCCGGCGGCTGCGACCTCGGCACGCGCACCGTCGAGCCCCAC
>NZ_LMMY01000007.1:0-2225 GCF_001422865.1 Aeromicrobium sp. Leaf272 | reverse complement strand
CGAAGGCCCGGCGCATCCAGAAGGCGGCCGACGGCAAGCTGGGGCTCATCGTCATCGACTACCTGCAGCTCATGACCTCGGGCAAGAAGGTCGAGAACCGCCAGGTCGAGGTCTCGGAGTTCAGCCGCCAGATCAAGCTGCTGGCCAAGGAGATCAACGTCCCGGTGATCGCCATCAGCCAGCTGAACCGTGGCTCGGAGCAGCGCACCGACAAGACCCCGCAGATCTCCGACCTGCGCGAGTCCGGCTCGATCGAGCAGGACGCCGACATGGTCTTCCTCATCAACCGGCCCGACGCCACGAGCGCGGGCGAGTCCGAGCGGCCCGGCGAGGCCGACATCATCGTGGCCAAGAACCGTTCCGGACCGACCAACAAGGTCGCCGTCAGCTTCCAGGGCCACTACTCGCGCTTCACCCCCATGGCCCGCGACGCCGAGCCGTCGCCCGGTGCTGCCGCAGGCGAGTTCTACGGCGGCTGACATGACGGCCCCGGCAGGTGTCGCGGAGCTGGCCGGCGCGCTGCGTCGAGCCTGGGGGCCGGACACCTGCGCCCCGGAGGACCGGTCGGCGTGGCACCCGGGCAACCCCGCGCGGGGGCAGTGCATCACCACGGTCCTGGTGGTCCACGACCACCTGGGCGGCGAGCTGGTCAGGGGCGAGGTGCACGTCGACGGCGAGCGCGTCGACTTCCACTGGTGGAACCGTCTGCCCGACGGCTCGGAGGTCGACCTCACGCGCGAGCAGTTCGCGCCCCACGAGATCGTCTCCGGTGGCACCACGGTCGCGCGCCCGGCCGATCCCGGGCGGGTGGCGCCTCAGTACGCCGTGCTCGTGCAGCGGCTGGCCGAGCTCAGCGTGACGTGACAGGCACGGCGGCCCGCGACGCGTCGGCCGGCTCGTCGGCGAGGTCGGTGGAGTCCTCGACCGCCTCCTGGTCGACGGCGCGGATGTCGGGGATGCGGAGCGAGGCCAGGGCGGCCACGAACATCGCACCGGCGAGCACCAGGAAGCCGACGGTGTAGCCGCGTTCGAGCGGGAACCCGCCGACGCCGGTGCTGCTCGTCACGATGGCCGCCATGACGGCGGACCCGATGGATCCGCCGATGGTGCGGATGTTGGCGTTCATGCCGCTCGCCACCCCGGTCTGGTGCGCCGGGACCGACGCGATCACGACGTTGGCCAGGCTCGAGAACACCAGACCACCACCGATGCCCTGCACGGTGATCGCCGCGTAGAGCTGCCAGGTCTGGTCGTGGAACAGGGCGATGGACGCGAAGGCGAGGCCGTTGAGCAGCGTGCCGGTGAGGATCACGGTCCTGGCGCCGAGGCGGGCGACGAGCTGGGCCGTGACGAACCCGACGAGGAACGACGCGAGCGCCGACGGTGCGATGAGCCGACCCGACTCGGTGGTCGTGGCCCCGAAGCCGTACCCGGCCTCGGTGGGGGTCTGCAGCAGCTGCGGAAGGAAGCCGAAGGCCGCGAACATGCCGAAGCCGACGCCGGCCGCGACCAGGTTGGCGGTCCAGACACCACGCCGCCGCATCATCGCCATGTCGATGAGCGGCACGTCGGCGCGCAGCTCGACCACGACCCAGACGACGAGCAGGACCACGGCCAGCGCCGGGAGGACGAGCACGGGCCACGACGTCCAGCCCCACACGTTCCCCTGGCTGACCGGCAGCAGCAGGCAGACGAGCCAGGCGGCGAGCAGCACGGCCGGCGTCGCCGGGATGCCACCGGGGGTGAGGACCGGCGACTCCGGCACGAGGAACGCCGCCCCGAGCGCCGCGATCGCGGTCGCGATCATCGGCAGCCAGAACAGCCAGGCGTAGCCGAGCACCTCGACGATCGGGCCGCCGAGCACGATGCCGACGCCGAAGCCCACGGCGGCCAGGGAGGCGATGATGCTGAGGGCGCGCCCGCGGCGCTGGTCGTCGAACTCGTCGCGGATGATGCCGAACGAGAGCGGCAGCACGCCGCCGCCGAGTCCCTGCACCACGCGGGCCACGAGCAGCCAGCCGATGCTGGGCGCGAGCGCCGCCATGAGCGAGCCGATCGCCAGCGCCACGAGGACGATGACCATCATCCGCTTCTTGCCGTACGCGTCGCCGATGCGGCCGAGCAGCGGCGTGCAGACCGACGCGGACAGCAGGTAGGCGGTGAGCACCCACGTGCTGGTGCTCTGGGTGGTGTCGAAGTGGTCCTGGATCAGCGGCAGGACCGGG
>NZ_LMMY01000006.1:0-1326 GCF_001422865.1 Aeromicrobium sp. Leaf272 | reverse complement strand
GCTGTTAACAGCGCTAGCTACTTCTTGCCCTTGGTGGCCTTCTCGGCGGCTTTGGTCACCTTACCGCCACCAACTTCCTTGAAGTTCACTGCCTTGATGACACCCACAGCGACCGTCTGCCTCATGTCACGCACGGCGAAACGACCAAGGGGAGGGAATTCCTGGAAGGACTCAACACACAGAGGCTTGGAGGGAACCAGGTTGACGATGGCGGCGTCACCAGACTTGATGGACTTAGGGTTGTCTTCAGTGGATTTACCAGTACGACGGTCAACCTTCTCTTTGATTTCGGCGAACTTGCAGGCAATGTGAGCTGTGTGGCAATCCAACACGGGTGTGTATCCGTTTGAGATTTGACCAGGGTGGTTGAGCACGATGACCTGTGCTGTGAAATCGGCGGCGCCCTTGGGTGGGTTGTTCTTGGAGTCACCAGCGACGTAACCACGACGCAACTCCTTGACGGAAACGTTCTTTACGTTGAAACCAACGTTGTCACCAGGTACGGCCTCTTGGAGAGCTTCGTGGTGCATCTCCACAGACTTGACTTCAGTGGTGATGTTGGCGGGGGCGAAGACGACGATGGTACCAGGCTTCAAGATACCAGTTTCGACTCTGCCTACGGGCACCGTACCGATACCACCGATTTTGTATACGTCCTGGAGGGGAAGACGCAGGGCCTTGTCTGTGGGACGAGCAGGGGGCAGAATGGCGTCAAGGGCCTCAATGAGGCATTTACCTTCAGCCTTACCCTCCTTGCGCTCGACGTTCCATCCCTTGAACCAGGGCATTTTGGTTGACGCCTCCAACATGTTGTCTCCGTGCCAGCCAGAAATGGGTACGAAAGCGACGGCAGCTGGGTTGTAACCGATCTTCTTGATGTAGGAAGATACTTCCTTCTTGATTTCCTCGAAACGGGATTCGCTGTATGGGGGCTCAGTGGAGTCCATTTTGTTGACGCCCACAATCAGCTGCTTGACTCCGAGGGTGAAGGCGAGCAGAGCGTGCTCACGGGTCTGTCCGTTCTTGGAGATACCAGCCTCGAACTCACCGGTACCAGCGGCGACGATGAGCACGGCGCAGTCAGCCTGGGAAGTTCCAGTGATCATGTTCTTGATGAAATCTCTGTGTCCGGGAGCGTCGATGATGGTGACATAGTATTTGGCGGTTTCGAACTTCCACAGGGCGATATCGATGGTGATACCACGTTCACGCTCAGCCTTCAGTTTGTCCAATACCCAGGCGTATTTGAAGGAACCCTTACCCATTTCCTGGGCCTCCTTCTCGAACTTCTCGATGGTACGTTTGTCGATACCACCGCATTTGTAG
>NZ_LMMY01000005.1:0-1192 GCF_001422865.1 Aeromicrobium sp. Leaf272 | reverse complement strand
CGACGCCGTCGCGCAGCTGGTGGATCTGCTTGTTGATCGGGGTGCCGCCGAGCACGGTCATGATGCGCAGGTGCAGCGGTGCCGCCAGCGGCGCCAGGGCGCGCTGGACCTGGGTGGCCAGCTCACGGGTGGGCACCAGGATGAGGCCGCGCGGCGCCTTCGGACGGCGGGTGCCGCCGGCCAGCTGGTCGAGAACGGGCAGGCCGAAGGACAGGGTCTTGCCCGATCCGGTGCGGGCGCGGCCGAGCACGTTGCGCCCGGCGAGCGCTGACGGCAGGACGGCCTGCTGGATCGGGGTGGGCTCGACGATGCCTTCACGGGCGAGCGCCTTGACGAGCGAGGAGGGGAGGCCGAGGTCGTTGAACGACGTCAGGGCAGGGGTGGGACGGGTGGACAGCACAGGGCTGCCAGAAGGCTGGTTCACAGAACTCTCAGACGTTGGGTGGCTCGAACCGCTCTGCGTCGGATGACGCGGCCTGTTCGAGCAAGGAGGGGGAGGCCCTCCGAACGTTCCGGGGCTCCCGTGGACCTCCAGCCTAGCAGCCGAGGACCCGCGGCCGGCGCTTCCGCTCCCGTGCCCTGCGTCACCCGGCTCGCTTCTCCGTGGTCGCCGAGCGTCGCCCTGCGGCTGCGTCGGTGCGACTCCTGGGCGGGGCTGGTCTTCGAAAGGGCCTCGACCGGAGCGGGATCCTCGTCCTGATTGGGTCTGCGGCGCGCGGTCGGGTTCGCACTCGCTGCTGCGTCGCTGTGGCTTCGAGTTCTCCTGATACTGCGTCGCTGTGGCTACGAGTTCTCCTGCGGCTGCGTCGCTGTGGCTACGAGCCGGGTCGGTCCCCGAAAGGGCCTCGACCGGAGCAGCGGGTCCGGATCGGCTGGGTCTGCGGGGCGCGGCCACGATTCTTCATCTGTGCGGGATCCACGCATGATTCCTCCTTTGTGTGGACCGTGCCTCGCGAAGGAAGAATTGTGGCGACGTAATGGGGACCTGGAGGGCAGTGACTCTCCCTTCGCGTGGAACGGTCCACGAGAAGGGAGAATCCCTGCCCACCCGCCGCGCGAGTCGCCCCGTCGGACGCAAGATTCTGCCTTCGCGTGCAGAAGCCCGAACGATGCTGCGTTCGGCACCGGTTCCCGTAGCAAACGCAGCATCCTTCGACCCTTCGCGCACGAACGCAGAATCTTGCGTCCCCCG
>NZ_LMMY01000004.1:542-3819 GCF_001422865.1 Aeromicrobium sp. Leaf272 | reverse complement strand
TTAAATGCAAATGTATCTATAATTTCATTTCTAATTCAACTATTGATCACAATTCTTTCTACAAACTACGTCATATCAAGTCAGCCATTTTACAATTTGGTTCATAAAGTTCGAAAATAATATTAACATTCACTCGTATTCATATCAAATACATTAATTTTAATTTAACTGTATCTAAGTTACAACAGATTGCAGTGATTTTTGCTGATTTCAAAATATCTATTAATATTGATTCAAAAATACAACATGGCGTTTTTACATTCTGACATTTAAATTTGGAATTCTAATCTACAAACTACATACAAGTTCTTATTCTTTGGAAACCCGCCATAGGTTTATTAAAAAAAACATTGAAACTTAAATTAAAGTCGTCTTTTAGCAAGAATCTAGTTATTTTAATTATTTAAATAATGTTTCTACATGATTATAAGAGTTTTTTACAATATTTCCCCTATTAAGTCTATATTCTACATCTATTTCTAATGTAAACAGTACTACATGTAAAATACAACATCAAACACACTTGCAACACAAATATAACCGAAGAAGTGTAATCAAAGAGTTTCAACTACTCACCACTAGATGACGCTAAACACAATTTCTAACCTACTAAAAAACTACGTTTCTTCGGTCAAATTAAGTATAAACAGCCGATTTTGACGAGAAATTTCTATAAAATTAATAAAAAAGGAACTTTAAGACACTTGATTGACTACTTTTCTAAAAAATCTACACGTTTCTATAGCAAAAATATACTCGTGACGTGAAATAACTATTTAAAATCTAACACTATTGTCACTACGTCATCTATTTGTGAAAAATAACGAAAAAGTCACGAAATATATTTTACTAGCGCAAGCGAAATCCAACAGGCAAGATACAGTCGTTTTTGGTTTTCTAATTCAAAATTATCAACGCTCAATATAATTGTAGTAAAAAGTCATTACAAACAAACTATTAATTAGTTACAAAAGGTTCCAGATAGAGTTCTAGATACGTTAACTGACAGATACTGCCATATAAGTAGTCAAAAGTAAAAACATTTCTTTGGCATTATCTATTAGATAACTATTTTGAACATTAGCTGGAAGCTGTGAATCTAGCCATAAATATACTAAAATATTCAACACTATCTTTTATTAGATAAAAAACAGTAATTTTGTCGTAAAAATATTGAAAACATTGACAAATATGAAACAGAAAAATCGTATTTTTTTATCAGTACACGTCAGCCATCTTCTTTTCCATAGACAACAAACATTTTTCCCGCCTTTTCTTCAAAGAATTTACGTCAGTATGGTTTACCGAAAATATAAAAAGAAATACTTAAAAAAACAATTATTTCAAGAAATAAATAGTTTTGAGCGATATAACCTTGTTTTTTTATTTGTATATTTAATGAGACGCTGTTTTGTTTAAATATAATTTTAGAACTACTCAGTTCTCTAGCTAAAAAAATAGAAGGCAGTGAAGTTAAAAATATCACCAAATAAAAAAAACTTTTTACAAAAAAACAAAACCGACTTTGAAGTCGGTGTCTGCAGGTCTGTTGACTGTGTTTATTTTGCCACCGACTTCTAGAGCCACCAAAATGCCGGAGATATGGATTAACATACATAAAAAAAAAGTACGGTCGAATTGAGAACCTCCTCCTTTTTGGGAAGTCGGTTAAAAAATAATATGCTATCTACTTTAATTTAATGTTATTGAAAAACCTAATTGGCTCTATATCTACAAAATATTTTATCTTGGTTAAAAAAATATAACATAATTACTCAAGCTCTAATTTTGGGCGTAAATTAAAGTATTTACCGACTTTAATTATTTGATGTATTTTCAACTGAATACGAAAACAACCTTTTAAGTTTGCTAAAAAAATGTCTGTCATCGCAATAAATATATTCAAATAGAAAAATAAAATAAGTTTTACTAAACAATTTAGGATGTAGTACATAGAAATATCTATTATCGCAAACCATTCAAATTAAAAAGTTATAAAATTTTCGCTAAAAAGGTAACTACAAAAAAACCTGCAATTTTTTCAAAAAAAAAACAGCGTCAACACAAAACTACAAATAAAAGAACCAAGCGCAAATAATTTACGTACTTTCAAAAAAATCAAAAAGATCAATGTTTTCTCGGGATCAAAAATAGGTTATACGTATCTTTAGGCAAAGCCACACACGCCGGTTTCTGTCTTAGATCTTCCAAATTTTCAGCCCCAATTTCAAACTCCTGCATTATACTGGCAAACATGACGAAACTCATCGTAGTTACTAAAGTTTGACCAATGCACGTTCGCTTACCTATACTAAAAGGCAGGAAATGTGGGATGTTCCTCTTAACAGACCAGACTTCTTTTTCCGTCTCCGCTGGCTTGCTCGGCCTTTCCCCATCAGATTCCATGCCGGAATCACAGAAAGAATTCCTTCGAACCCTAACTTTGGTCTTTTCTAGAAACCTTGATGGGTCAAATTTCTCCGGCTCATTCCAGTATTCCTCTGAAGTGTTTAGTTCATAGTTGTTTATGAAGACTATCGTTCCTTTTTCTACGCCATATCCTGAGATTGCTGCGTTCTCCGTAGCTACATGAGGAACGATAGGGGATGAGGCGTATCTTAGACATTCTAAGACAGTTGCTTCTGTGTATGGCAAACTATGACGGTCGAGTAATGTAACAGGCCTTTTGCCTTTAGTCAAACCGTCTAATTCTGCCCTAATCTTCCTGCCGACTTCAGGGTCTCTCGCCACAGCTGTCAAACATAACATGACAAGATTACCCACCGAAGAATGACCGCCTAGAAAATCTTCAAGCATGAAGATTATAGTATTTCTATCAACCGTCGGGTCTTCATGTAAAACTTTTAGCAACCCATCTAGAAAGTCCTTTTCAGGCCCTTCTATGTCCAGATCCAATTCCCTCTGTTCTACGATCCTTGAAAGAATGAACGAGCGAATATCTGAAGACCAGTTAGACAGTTTATCTAAATGCTTCTTGTAAAAAGGTTGGAGCCACGGCAGAAAATCTAAGGCATAACCTTGGTTAATCTCCCAGAAAATTTCGTCAAAATGGTCGACGATGCGCTTGAAATCTTCGTCGTTTTCGGCGTCAAATCTCACGTTGCACATGTAGTGCGAAAACATATTCATTGCTGTAGTCATTAAGATCGGTTTTAGGTTGATGCTGGAGTCTAAAGTACGGGTTATGTTTTTAAGTGTTTGTAGCAGTTCTATGGATTCGAATGTAGCGACGTCTCCGATGCGCGCGAAGTTGTCG
>NZ_LMMY01000004.1:0-532 GCF_001422865.1 Aeromicrobium sp. Leaf272 | reverse complement strand
GTGTGTTGTTTGGGTCCACAATGGCGGCGGGCGAGATTTCTTCTTCTTAGTTGAAGGTTTGACCAATCGCATAGTGCTAAGGAATTATTCCTATCGCCAGCAAAAAGTTGATGAAATCGGATAAAGTCAGGCCGTCCGCCGAAGAATTTTCCATTTTGATTCAAGACCTCCCGGATGAGGTCCAAATTATTAACCACTAGGCATTTCGACGTTCCCAATTGCAGCGTAAAAATGTCTCCATAAGTTTTCGCCAAGTCCGTGAAAGACTGGAATGGCGATTCGTGCTTGCCCAAAAGGTGCATATTACCTATTATTGGCAAAGGTGTAGGTCCCGGCGCCTCTTTTAGAACCAAAGTCTTATTTTCACCATATTTATTGAACTTTTTGTAAGTTATGGTGTTTGAGAAATAAATTTTGTATACCGCTACCAAAAAGGCGGCGAGCAAAAAGAGTGCACTCAACATCTTATTTTTTAATAAAAAAAAAAGATTTTTTAGAGTGGCTACACCGGTGGAGGGAACGACTATTCCGG
>NZ_LMMY01000003.1:603-1373 GCF_001422865.1 Aeromicrobium sp. Leaf272 | reverse complement strand
TGATTCTCAAATAATAATTAATATTATTATAATAGCTACTAATGAAATATAAGATCCTAAAGATGAAATAATATTTCAAGAAATATAAGAATCTGGGTAATCTGAGTATCGTCGAGGTATACCTGCTAATCCTAAAAAATGTTGGGGGAAGAAAGTTAAATTTACTCCAATAAATATTGTAAAAAATTGAATTTTTAATAAATAAGGATTGAGAGATAACCCAGTAAATAAAGGATATCAATGAATAAATCCTCCTAAAATAGCAAATACTGCTCCTATCGATAAAACATAATGAAAATGAGCTACTACATAATAAGTATCATGTAAAGTAATATCAATAGAAGAATTAGATAAAATTACACCTGTTAATCCTCCTACAGTAAATAAAAATACAAATCCTAATCTTCATAAAATAGATGGGGAATAATTAATTTGAGTTCCATGGAAAGTAGCTAATCATCTAAAAATTTTAATTCCAGTTGGTACGGCAATAATTATAGTAGCTGATGTAAAATAAGCTCGAGTATCAATATCCATACCTACTGTAAATATATGGTGAGCTCAAACAATAAATCCTAATAATCCAATAGCTAATATTGCATAAATTATTCCTAAACAACCAAATGTTTCTTTTTTTCCTCTTTCTTGTGAAATAATATGGGAAATTATACCGAATCCTGGTAAAATTAAAATATAAACTTCTGGGTGCCCAAAAAATCAAAATAAATGTTGGTATAAAATAGGATCTCCTCCTCCAGCAGGGTCAAAAA
>NZ_LMMY01000003.1:0-520 GCF_001422865.1 Aeromicrobium sp. Leaf272 | reverse complement strand
ATCAAAAGATAAATTATTTAATTTTATATTAATAATAGTGGTAATAAAATTAATAGCTCCTAAGATAGAGGAAATTCCTGCTAAGTGAAGAGAAAAGATAGCTAAATCTACTGATCTTCCTCCATGGGCAATATTAGATGAAAGTGGGGGATAAACTGTTCATCCTGTTCCTGCTCCATTTTCTACAATTCTTCTTGAAATTAATAAAGTTAATGATGGGGGTAATAATCAAAATCTTATATTATTTATACGAGGAAAAGCTATATCAGGGGCCCCTAATATTAAAGGTACAAGTCAATTTCCAAATCCACCAATTATAATTGGTATAACTATGAAAAAAATTATAATAAAAGCATGAGCTGTAACAATAGTATTATAGATTTGATCATCTCCAATTAAAGAACCGGGATTACCTAATTCTGCTCGAATTAATAAACTTAAAGAAGTTCCAACTATTCCAGCTCAAATTCCAAAAATAAAATATAATGTTCCAATATCTTTATGATTTGTTGAATAAAGT
>NZ_LMMY01000002.1:1590-1886 GCF_001422865.1 Aeromicrobium sp. Leaf272 | reverse complement strand
CTCCGCGATCCAAATGGGCTTCGACGTCGCACCTCACGTGGTGAAGCGCGACTAGTAAAGTCACATTGTTTAGAGCCTCCCGACTCTCGGGGCTCCACAGTGAGCATATCCTTGCCGGATTCGGCTAGGCTGGCTTCGGCCTTAGAGGCGTTCAGGCATAATCCCGCGGATGGTAGCTTCGCACCACCGGCCGCTCGGCCGAGTGCATGAACCAAATGTCCGAAACTGCGGTTCCTCTCGTACTGAGCAGTATTACTATCGCAACGACAAGCCATCAGTAGGGTAAAACTAACCTG
>NZ_LMMY01000002.1:285-518 GCF_001422865.1 Aeromicrobium sp. Leaf272 | reverse complement strand
AGCATCGACCAGGCCCGGCACCGGCCGCATCCGCTTCCCGTCCAAACCCGACACGCCCCGGTCCTCAGAGCCAATCCTTATTCCGAAGTTACGGATCCAATTTGCCGACTTCCCTTACCTACATTATTCTATCGACTAGAGGCTCTTCACCTTGGAGACCTGCTGCGGATATGGGTACGAACCGGCGCGACATCTCCACGTACATCCCTCACCTGAATTTTCAAGGTCCGCAG
>NZ_LMMY01000002.1:0-249 GCF_001422865.1 Aeromicrobium sp. Leaf272 | reverse complement strand
GACACCGCCGCAAATGCGGTGCTCTTCGCGTTCCGAACCATATCTCCCTTCTATAGGATTCCATGGAACTCGAACGCTCAGGCAGAAAAGAAAACTCTTCCCGGACCTCTCGGCGGCGTCTTCAGGCCACTTTGGGTTACCCCGTCGAACACTCGCTGTAAAAACGAGGGAACGATTATTGAAACGGTTCCGCTGCCGGGTTCCGGAATAGGAACCGGATTCCCTTTCGCTCAAAGGGCGTTATTTATC
>NZ_LMMY01000001.1:196891-197296 GCF_001422865.1 Aeromicrobium sp. Leaf272 | reverse complement strand
CTCCGAGGGCTCGCCCGGGCCCGTACCCACCCGCCGGTCGAGGCCCTTTCGGAGCGCAGGTCGACTCGCAGCCCCAGCGACTCAGCAGCAGGCGAAGCCCACCCCAGCGACTCAGCAGCAGGCGAAGACCCAGCCGAGCGACGCAGCCGCAGGACGAAGCCCCAGCCGAGCGACTCAGCAGCAGGCGAGGACCACCGGCTGCCTACAGGAACTGAGCCGGGTCGAACTCGTCGATCGGCACCACGCGGATGCGCGGGAGCTCCTCGTTGAAGGCGTGCACGTCGTACTCGAGGTCGTGGAACTCGAGCCCGCGCTCGATGAGTGGGACGAAGGCGCTGCTGCGCATCTCGCGGAACGCGAGCAGACCGACCTTGCGGGTGCCCACGAGTGCGCCGAGCTGCGGGA
>NZ_LMMY01000001.1:196750-196817 GCF_001422865.1 Aeromicrobium sp. Leaf272 | reverse complement strand
GCGCTGGATGGCGATGTCGACGACCTTCTGGTCGGGCGTGCCCGACAGCAGGACGGGCCGGTAGTCC
>NZ_LMMY01000001.1:196401-196648 GCF_001422865.1 Aeromicrobium sp. Leaf272 | reverse complement strand
CCTGGGCGGGCTGGTCCCACGTGGACTCGGCGAACGCGAGCACCCGGTCCCACCGAGGGCGCTCGTGGGGGTGGGGGCGACGGCCGAAGATCGACTGACCGAGGGTCGCGTCGATGTTCTCCCCGTCGACGAGCACGTAGGTGCGGCGTTCCATGCCACCCACCCTAGTCATGACGGCGCCGCGCGCCGGTCAGAGCAGGGTCAGCAGCCCGAGCACGCCCACGGCGACGCCGAGCGCGAGCGAGAC
>NZ_LMMY01000001.1:180550-196386 GCF_001422865.1 Aeromicrobium sp. Leaf272 | reverse complement strand
CCGTCCTTGGTCACCCGACGCCAGAACTGCGGCCAGATGAACAGGTTCCAGGCTGCCGTGACGAGCAGGACGACGGACCAGCCGACGGGCAGGCTCATGCGCTGGTGAGCGCCTTGACGGCCGAGGTGAAGAAGCCGAGGCCGTCGGTGCCGGGGCCACAGAGGTCCTCGACGGCGTGCTCGGGGTGGGGCATGAGCCCCACGACGTTGCCGCGCTCGTTGGTGATGCCCGCGATGTCGCGCAACGACCCGTTCGGGTTGGTGCCGACGTAGCGGAAGACGACCTGGCCCTCCCCCTCGAGCCGGTCGAGCGTGGCCTGGTCGGCCACGAAGCCACCCTCACCGTTCTTGAGCGGGATGGTGATGTGCTGGCCGGCCGTGTAGTCGGTGGTCCACGCGGTGTCGGCGTTCTCGACCGACAGGACCTGGTCGCGGCAGATGAAGGTGCGGTGGTCGTTGCGGATGAGCGCGCCGGGCAGCAGGTGCGACTCGCAGAGGATCTGGAAGCCGTTGCAGATGCCGAGGACGGGCATGCCGCCCTGGGCCGCCGCCACGACCTCGGTCATCACCGGGGCGAACCGGGCGATGGCGCCGCAGCGCAGGTAGTCGCCGTAGGAGNNNNCCGCCTCACCACCGGCCAGGCGCACGGCTCGGCGTGCGTCGACGTCGTCGAGCGACCCCGGGAACGTGACGATGCCGATCTTCATGGCGTGCTCCTCATGGGTGGGGCCCTCAGCCCTCGACGCGGACGGTGAAGTCCTCGATGACCGGGTTGGACAGCAGCGTCCCGGCGATCTTCTCGACCTCGGCCAGCGTGGGCTCGTCGGCCGCGTCGACCTCGAGCTCGAAGCGCTTGCCCTGGCGGACGTCGGTGACACCCTCGAAACCGAGCCGCGGAAGGGCGCCGTGGACGGCCTTGCCCTGCGGGTCGAGGATCTCGGGCTTGGGCATGACGTCGACGATGATGCGGGCCATGTGGGCATCCTATCGGCGTCCTGGCCCGACCCTCTCACTCGGCACCACCGCGCTGTCCGACGTACGGTCGGGACATGCGCGTGAGTGTGATCGGGCTCGGTGCCATGGGCGCCGGGATGGCCGCGTCGGTCCTGCGAGCCGGCCTCGTGACGACCGTCTGGAACCGGAGCCCGGAGAAGTCCGAGCCGTTGCGGGACCAGGGCGCCCAGGTGGCCGCGACCGCTGCCGAGGCGGTCGCCGACGCCGACGTGGTCGTGGTCTCCCTGTTCGACGAGGCATCCGTGCAGGAGGTGCTGGAGCAGGCCCTGGCGGGGTCTGCTCCCTCCGCCGTGTGGCTGCAGACCGCGACCGTGGGTCCCGAGGGCGCGCGCCGGCTGCACGACCTCGCCGAGCGGCACGACCGGGTGCTCGTCGACGCCCCGGTCCTCGGCACGAAGAAGCCCGCCGCCGACGGTGCACTGACCGTGCTCACCTCCGGACCCGAGGAGGCGCTCGCGGCGGCGCGTCCCGTGCTCGATGCCATCGGGTCGCGCACGCTCGTCGTCGGCGACTCCGCGGGGCAGGCCAGTGCCCTCAAGCTGGCCTGCAACTCCTGGGTCGCCTCGCTCACTGCCGCCGCTGCGCAGGCGCTGACGCTGGCACGGGTCCAGGGCGTCGACCCCGGCCTCTTCCTCGAGGCGATCGAAGGCACGGCCGTGGACACCCCCTACGCCCATGTGAAGGGTCGTGCGATCCTCGCCGACGACCTCACGCCGTCCTTCGCGGTCGACGGCGTCGTGAAGGACCTCTCGCTCATGCTCGACGCCGGTGCGGACGTCATGGACACGTCGCTCCTGGCGTCCGTGCGGGACCGCTTCGCCGCCGCCTCCGACGCCGGGCACGGTGATGACGACATGGCCGCGGTCGTCGCCGGCTTCGAGCCGCGCGGCTGAGCCCGCCGTGACGCGCAGCTACCCGGGCCGACGCTGGGTCGACCGCTCCCTGCGGGAGGTCGTGTCCCGCGACCACCGCATGTCGCCCGCGGCGCTCCGGCGGCGCCAGTGGGTGACCGCCGGTGTCGTGGTGCTCGGCGCCGTCGTGCTCGCCATCTCGTTGCGCGTCGAGCCCGGCAGCCCGTGGTTCTACCCGCTCACGTTCGGGCTCGCCGCGGTCTGGACCATCGGCGCCTTCGCGTCCGGTCGGCTCCACCTGGGGCACATCGTCACCGACGACCCCGACGACGAGGACGGCCTCGTCCGCCCCGTCGTGCAGCCCATCGCCCTCGGTCTGGCGCTCGCGGGCGTGTTCGTCGTGGGCGCTCTCGTCGTGCGGGACATCCCGCTGCTGTCCGACCAGGTCGAGAAGGTGCTGGGGTTCGCGACCGAGGGCACGTTGCCGGTGCTCGTCGTCGTCACCGCCGTCAACGGCGTGGCGGAGGAGCTGTTCTTCCGCGGCGCCGCGTACGCCGCGATCCCCCGGCACCCGGTCGTCTGGACGACCGTGGCCTACACCGTCGCGACGCTCGCCACGGGCAACGTGATGCTCGCGTTCGCCGCGATCCTGCTCGGCGTGGTCGTAGGACTGCAGCGCCGCGCCTCGGGAGGCATCCTCGCGCCGGTCCTCACGCACTGCACGTGGTCGCTCACCATGCTGCTCGCCCTCCCCCCGATCTTCGGGCTGCGCTAGCGAGGGACGAGCGGACGGCCGGGCCCGGGCCTCCCCGGACCCGGCCGTCGCACATCATCGGTCGAGCTGGGCTCAGATCTCGCGCTTGAGGATCTTGCCGGTCGCGGTCATCGGCAGCTCGTCGCGGAACTCCACGATGCGCGGGTACTTGTAGGCCGCGAACTGCTCCTTGCCCCACGCCACGAGGTCGGCCTCGGAGACGTCGTCGTGGTCCTTCTCCTTGACGACCACGGCCTTGATCTCCTCGCCGTGCGACTCGTGGGGGACGCCGATGACGGCGACCAGCGAGACGGCCGGGTGCGAGATCAGCACCTCCTCGAGCTCACGCGGGTACACGTTGAAGCCACCGCGGATGATCATGTCCTTGCTGCGGTCGACGATGTAGTAGAAGCCGTCGGCGTCCTTGCGCGCGAGGTCGCCCGAGCGGAACCAGCCGTCGTGGATGGCCTCCTCGGTGGCCTCGGGACGGTCGTAGTAGCCCTTCATGACGTTGTGGCCCTTGATGGCGATCTCGCCCACCGCGGACTTGCCGTCCTCCTGGACGTCGTCGGGCACGTCGTTCCACTCGTCGTCGATGAGCTTCATCTCCACGCCGGGGATCGGCACGCCGATGGAGCCGACGCGCGGCTCCTCGCCGTAGCGGGCGAACGACGCGACGGGCGACGTCTCCGACAGGCCGTAGCCCTCGAGGATCGTCACCCCGAAGCGCTCGGAGAACTGGCGGTGGATGTCGACAGGGAGCGCCGAGCCGCCGGCTGCGGCGACCCGCAGGTTCTTCGCGATGGTCGCCACGTCGACGCTGTCGTCGAGCGCGCCCAGCAGGCCCCAGTACATGGTGGGGACACCCGCGAAGTAGGTGACCTGCTCCTTCAGCATGAGCCCGAGCGCCGCCTGCGCCTCGAAGCGCGGCAGCATGACCACGGTGCCGCCGAACGCCACCGCACCGTTCTGGATGCAGGTCTGCCCGAAGGAGTGGAACAGCGGCAGGACGCACAGGTAGGTGTCGGGGTTGGACTCGTCGGCGCCGAACAGGTCGGCGCCGGCCAGCGCGTTGTCGCGCATGTTGCGGTGCCGCAGCTCCGCGCCCTTGGGCTGGCCCGTGGTGCCCGACGTGTAGAGGATGACCGCGGTGTCGTCGTCGTCGCGCTCGACCGTCTCGAACGTGGGCGGCTGCTGCGCCACGAGCGGGGCGTAGAACTCGGGCGCCTCCATGGGCTCCGGGGCGGCGGAGTCGAGCTTGATGAGGAAGAAGTCCTTGCAGCCGTCGACCGCCTGGAAGCCCTCCCACGCGGCCTCGCCGATCGGCAGGTCCGGCGTGCCCTCGAACGCGAAGTAGGCCACCGCGTCGGAGTCGTCGAGGTGGTAGGCGACCTCACGACCGCGCAGCAGCACGTTCAGCGGAACGACCGTGGCGCCTGCCTTGAGGATGCCGAAGTAGATGATCGTGAAGTACGGAAGGTTCGGGCACGAGAGCGCCACCTTGTCGCCCGGCTGGACGCCCCGCGACACGAGCAGGTTCGCCACCTGGTTGGCCGCACCGTTCACCTGCGCGTAGTTCAGGCGGGTGTCGCCGAAGACGATCGCCGTCCGGTCGGCGTACTTCTCGGTGGTGGTCTCCAGCAGGGCGGCGAGATTGGCCACGACGGCTCCTCGGGTCAGGGGGTGTGTGCGACGTCACCCACAGTACCCAGCGCTCGGATACCGCGAGTACGCGACTCCCACCCGGAACGCGCCTCGACCGACCGTCAGAAGCGGGAGCCGGTGAGCTGCTCGTACGCCTGCACGTAGCGCTCGCGGGTCCGCTCCACGACCTCGGACGGGAGCGTCGGGGGCGGCGTGTCGCTCGCCCGGTCCCAGCCCGACTCGGTGGTGAGCCAGTCCCGCACGAACTGCTTGTCGAACGACGACTGGGCGCGGCCCGGCTGGTAGGTCTCGGCCGGCCAGAAGCGCGAGGAGTCGGGCGTGAGGACCTCGTCGGCGAGCACGATGGTGCCGTCGGGCCGGGCCCCGAACTCGAGCTTGGTGTCGGCCAGGATGATGCCGCGGGTGCGGGCCACCCGCTCGGCGCGGGCGTACACGGCGAGCGTCAGGTCGCGCAGCCGCTCGGCGACCTCGGACCCCACGAGGTCGACGACCGCCTCGAAGTCGATGTTCTCGTCGTGGTCGCCCAGCTCGGCCTTCGAGGCGGGGGTGAAGATCGGCTCCGGCAGGCGCGACCCGTCGACCAGGCCGTCCGGGAGCGGCACGCCGCACACCTGGCCGGTGGCCTGGTAGTCGGCGAGGCCGGAGCCGGTCAGGTAGCCACGGACCACGCACTCGACCGGGTACATGTCGAGCTTCTCGACGACGAGCGCGCGACCACGCACCCGCTCGGGCACCTGGGTGGAGACCACGTGGTGCGGCACGATGTCGGCCAGCTGGTCGAACCACCACAGCGACATGCGGGTGAGGATCTCGCCCTTGTCGGGGATGCCGGGGCTCAGCACGAAGTCGTAGGCCGAGATCCGGTCCGACGCCACCATGAGCAGGTGGCCCGACTCGAGCTCGTAGAGGTCGCGGACCTTGCCGGAGTGCAGGTGCAGGGCACCGGGGACGTCGAGAGGCACGGCGACAGCCTAGGTCCTGAGAGCCGGATGGTCCGACAGCGGACCCGGGACGTCAGTCCGCCAGGACGTCCGACATCACGTGGTCGACGACGCGGGACGCGGCAGCGCCGTCGTCCCAGGGGGCGTAGGTCGCTCGGAACTGCGCGAGCCGCTCGGCCCACGCCGTCCTCAGGCCAGGGACGTCACGCAGGACCTCCAGCAGGGCCTCACCGCTGCGGACCACCGGGCCCGGCGCCTCGACCTCGAGATCGAGGTAGAACCCCCTCAGCTCCCGCTGGTAGTGGTCGAGGTCGGACGCGAGGAACACCATCGGCCGGGCGAGGATGCTGTAGTCGAACATGACGGAGCTGTAGTCGGTCACGAGGACGTCGGACGCCAGCAGAAGCTCCTGGGTGTCGGGATACCTGCTGACGTCGAGAGCCACGTCGGCGTGCTCCTGCAGGCTCGGCCGCTCCCGGACGAGGTTGTGGAAGCGCACCGCGAGCGTCGCCGTCGCGCCGAGCTCCTCGCGCCAGCGGTCGAGGTCGATCTCCAGGTCCTGGCGCCAGTAGGCACCGACGCGCTGGTCGTCGCGGAAGGTGGGGGCGTAGAGCACGAGCAGTCGGTCCTCTGCGACACCCAGGCGCCTCCGGACGAGCGCCCGACGCTCCTGCGCGTCGGCCCCCACCAGCGCGTCGTTGCGGGGGTAGCCCGTCTCGAGCATCCGTCCCTCGAACCTGAAGGCGCTCTCGAAGCAGGCGCTCGCGTACGGACTGGGCGAGACCAGCACGTCCCACTGACGGGTGAGGTGCGCAGCCTTCTCGTGGTAGTCGTCGCCGCGCCCGGCCATCCGCTCGACGTCGTGCTGCATCTTCTTCAGCGGGGTGCCGTGCCACGTCTGGACGTACGTCGTGCCGCGGGGCGTCTCGACGAGCTCGGGGAGATTCTGGTTCGTGACCCAGTACCTCGCGCGGCCGAGCAGCCAGAAGTACTCGAGGGTGAAGCGGCCGACCTTGCGCCCGGGACCTTCGGCCAGCCGGACCGGGGTGTAGGAGACGTAGACGAGCTCCGCGGTCGATCCGCGCGCCTGGAGGTGCTCGAAGATCGCCCGTGGGCTGTCGCCGTAGCGGGCACCGCGGTCACTCTCGAAGACGACCAGGTCGCGCCGCGGCAGCCTCGCGGCGAGGCCGAACACGGCGCGGGCGAGCCGGACGTAGTGCGGGCCGGCGCGGAAGCGGTCGTAGCCGGCGCGGTGGTCGGCACGGAACCGCCACACCCGGTCACGCCAGCGTGCGCGTCGTCGGACCACGTCGTAGATGCGTCCGCAGGCCCCGGTGTCGCGGTGCTGGAGGAAGCGGTCCGCACGGTCGACCATCTGCGGAGCCATCCCCGCACCGCTCTCGAGCGCCGCCGCGACCCAGGACGCGGTCTCGTCGGCGCTGCGCAGCACAGGACCCGGCAGCTGGGTCTCGAGGTCGATGTGCGGCCCGCGTGCTCCGACGAGCATGCGGGCCTGGTCGAACTGGAAGAACCCCACGGGCCGACGCAGGAACGCCGCGTCCCACGCCACGCTGGAGTAGTCGGTCAGCAGGACGGAGGCACGGCGCAGGAGCTCCTGCAGGTCGAACGTGCCGGCCACACGGACCTCGACCCCCTCGGCCACCAGCTGGTCAGCGACGATCGCGGCGTTCGGATGGAGGACGAGCACGACCCGCGTGCCCCGCTCCTCGAGCTGACGCCGCAGGTGCGGGTGGTCGAGGACGTCGTGCCACTGGCGCACGTAGTCCGTCGTCGTCGGGTCGTCGGCACTGCGCAACCAGTCGCGCCACGTCGGCATGACGAGCAGCAGCCGGTCGGGCTCGGGCGGGTCGGCCAGCAGCGCGTCGAACCGGGCGAACCCGGTGACCGCGACCTGGTGAGGCGCGTAGAGGTAGTCCTCGACGAAGATCCGTCGCTCCAACGGCGAACACGCGATCACGACGTCGGACGCGAGCCCCTGGGCGGGTCGTCGTCCGTAGTGCCGCGTCACGTTCTTCATCGCCGTCACGCCGTGCTGCAGGAAGACGCGGCGTCCGCGGGAGCGCTTGACCACCCAGTCGGCGCGCCCGGCCAGCAGCTCACCCACGCCGTGGGTGTAGAGGTACCGGGAAGCCACGAGGGCGAGCCACACGTGCCGCCGAGAGCCCCGCACCACGACCTGGCCGAGTGGCGCCACCCTCGCGTGGCCCTCGGAGCCGGCGTCGGTGACGAAGTAGACGCGACGTCGCGGGTGGTGCGCGCGCACCCACGCGAAGAAGTGGTACCCGTTGTCGTCCGCCCTGCCGCCCGTCTCCCCGACCAGCCACACCCGCGCCCATGGACGGACCAGCCAGAGCGCCCAGGCGACGCGACGCAGTCGGGTCAGCAGGGCGTGGGCGTCGGCGTCGTACGTCTGGACGGACAGCGCGAGCCGCTTGACCCGGAATGTCACGTACGTGGACAGCACGTGGACCCGTGCGCCGTCGACGACGACCAGCTCGGGCGCCATCTCGCCCAGCGCCGACTCCGGGACGGGGACGTCGACCGGCTCCGCCTCGGACGGGTGGGCGACCGCAAGGACGACATCGACCTGCTCGGCGTCCTGCACGACGTCACGGCACCGCTCGACAGGGATCGTCCCGGTGGCCGCGACCACCCAGTGGCCGGTCGCGCGCTCACGCTCGGTGTCCGCGACCGGGTCGAGCGGCACCGCGACCTGCGCGCCGGTGCGCCGGTTGCGCAGCTGCAGCGTGACCGCGGCGAACGGCTGGTCGGAGCTCGCGAGGTCCGCCTTCACCTGGGCGTGCCCCTCTGCCACTGTGAGCGAGAAGGAGTCGACCTTGTGCTGCGACGGCGACACGTCCGCAAGGACGATGGACACGGTGCTCTTCGCCGTCAGGTGGACCCAGCGCCTCGAGCCTGCGACCGGGACCCCGACGTCGGTGCCGCGACGGACGATCTGCGCCGCTCGCCCGAGGCGCAGCTCGCGCGACGGGTCGTCGGCGGTCCTCGTGTCGAGGAACAGCGCCACCGAGCGTGCGTCGGCGGGCACGAGGTCGGTCGACGCGAGGTCGAGCTCCACGTCGAAGTCACTGCTGGGTACGCACGCCACCCGGACCTGCGACTCGTCGCCGGCTGGACCCCAGCGGGCGACCAGCCCGGTGACCCGGTGCGTCTCGCGCAGCCGCCCCGTGATGCGCAGGACGGTGCCGTCGAGCTCGAGCTCGAGTCGCTGGCGCACCGGAACGCGCGGTGCCGTGGGAGGCGCGCCGCCACCACGTCGCGCGACGGCCCGGCGCAGACGACCGAGCTGCGCGCGCACGGCGGCGGCCTGCCTCACAGGATCGCGCCAGGCGCGTAGGCAGCCGCCTCCGGATCTGCCGAGACGACGGCGTCGACCTCCGCGACGACGGCGGCCACCTGGGCCGTGGCCGCACCGGTGAACTCCAGCGGCGCGGCGACGAGCATCGCGAGGTCGGGCTGGGTGAGCGCCAGGCGCTCGTCGGCGGCCAGGCGGTCGAAGAGCTCGTTGCGGGCCGCGCCCTTCTCGCGCATCTCGAGGGCGACGCCCACGGCGTGCTCCTTGATGACCTCGTGGGCGACCTCGCGGCCGACACCGGCCCGCACCGCCGCCATGAGCACCTTCGTCGTCGCGAGGAACGGCAGGTAGCGGTCGAGCTCGCGCTGGACGACGGCCGGGAAGACGCCGAACTCGTCGAGCACCGTCAGGAACGTCTCGAACAGGCCGTCGGCGGCGTAGAAAGCGTCGGGCAGCGCCACCCGGCGGACCACCGAGCACGACACGTCGCCCTCGTTCCACTGGTCACCGGCCAGCTCGCCCACCATCGAGACGTACCCGCGGACGATGACGGCCAGGCCGTTGACGCGCTCGCAGGAGCGGGTGTTCATCTTGTGCGGCATGGCGCTCGAGCCCACCTGGCCGGGCTTGAAGCCCTCCGTGACCAGCTCGTTGCCCGCCATCAGGCGGATCGTGGTGGCCAGGTTGGAGGGGGCCGCCACGAGCTGGGCCAGCGAGGTCACCACGTCGTAGTCGAGCGAGCGCGGGTACACCTGGCCGACGCTGGTAAGCACGCGGTCGAAGCCGAGGTGGGCGGCGATCCGTCCCTCGAGGTCGGCGAGCGCCTGCTGGTCCCCACCGAGGAGGTCGAGCTGGTCCTGGGCGGTGCCGACCGGACCCTTGATGCCTCGCAGCGGGTACCGGGCCAGCAGGTCGTCGAGCCGGCCCACGCCCGTGAGCAGCTCGTCGGCCGCGGAGGCGAAGCGCTTGCCGAGCGTGGTGGCCTGCGCGGCGACGTTGTGGCTGCGCCCGGCCATGACCAGCTCCGCGTGCTCGGCCGCGAGCCGCCCCAGGCGGGCCAGGGCCGCCACCGCGCGCGAGCGCAGCACCTGCAGCGACGCACGCACCTGGAGCTGCTCGACGTTCTCGGTGAGGTCGCGCGACGTCATGCCCTTGTGGATGTGCTCGCTGCCGGCCAGCGCGGCGAACTCCTCGATGCGGGCCTTCACGTCGTGGCGGGTGACCTTCTCACGCTCGGCGATCGACGCGAGGTCGACCTGGTCGACCACGGCCTCGTACGCCTCGATCACGCCGTCGGGCGTCTCCACCCCGAGGTCGCGCTGTGCCTTCAGCACCGCGATCCACAGCTGCCGCTCGAGCACGATCTTGTGCTCGGGCGACCAGATGCGGGCGATCTCGGGCGAGGCGTAGCGGTGGGCCAGAACGTTGGGCGTCGTCACGGACGCCATCCTCCCACCGCGGCCTCCCGCGGCTCACCACGGTCCCGGAGCCCGACCAGGAGGCCGGGCCGACCGTCAGACCTCGATCTCGCCGCGCTGGGCGGCGAGGGCGATGTCGGAGCGGAACTGGGCGCCCTCGAAGGAGATCGCGTCGACCCCGGCGTAGGCGCGGTCGCGGGCGTGCTCGAGGTTCTCACCCACCCCGGTGACCGACAGCACGCGACCGCCTGCGGTGACCAGCCGACCGTCCTCGTCGAGCGCGGTGCCCGCGTGGATCACGTCGACACCGTCGATGGCGTCGGCCGCCCCGACGCCCAGGATCACGTCGCCCGAGCTCGAGGTGGCGGGGTAGCCGGCGGAGGCCATGACCACCGTGACGGCGGTGCCGTCGTGCCAGGACGGCAGGCCGACGGAGGCGAGCTCCCCGGTGGCGGCACCGTGCAGCAGCGACGACAGCGGCGTGCGCAGCAGCGCGAGGATGGCCTGGGTCTCGGGGTCGCCGAAGCGCGCGTTGAACTCCACGACCCGCACGCCGCGCGACGTGAGCGCCAGTCCCGCGTAGAGCAGACCCTGGAACGGGGTGCCACGACGAGACATCTCCTGGACCGTGGGCACGAGCACGCGACGGGAGACCTCGGCCACGAGGTCCTCGGGCGTCCAGTCGAGCGGCGTGTAGGCGCCCATGCCACCGGTGTTCGGGCCGGCGTCGCCCTCGAGGGCACGCTTGAAGTCCTGGGCGGGGAGCAGCGGCAGCACCGTCTCCCCGTCGGTGATGGCGAAGAGCGAGACCTCCGGACCGTCGAGGAACTCCTCGATGACCACGCGGTCGCACCCCGCCGCGTGGGCGACGGCGGCCTGGCGGTCCTCGGTGACGACCACGCCCTTGCCGGCGGCGAGGGCGTCGTCCTTCACGACGTAGGGCGGGCCGAACGCGTCGAGCGCGGCCACGACCTCCTCGGGCGTCTCGCAGACGTGCGCCAGGGCGGTGGGCACCTCGGCGGCGGCCATGACCTGCTTGGCGAAGGCCTTCGAGCCCTCCAGCTGCGCTGCGGCACGCGACGGGCCGAAGCAGGCGATGCCGGCGTCGCGGACGGCGTCGGCGACCCCGGCCACCAGCGGCGCCTCGGGACCCACCACCACCAGGTCGGCACCCAGCGAGGTGGCCAGCGCCGCCACGGCCGCCCCGTCGAGCGGGTCGACGTCGTGCAGGCTCGCGACGTCGGCGATGCCGGGGTTCCCGGGGGCCGCGTGCACCTCGGTCACGCCCGGGTCACGGGACAGCGCGAGGGCGAGGGCGTGCTCGCGCCCGCCCGTGCCGACGACCAGCGTCTTCATGCCTCGTCCTCCAGGAGGTCGTGCAGCACCACGGTCTCCTCGCGGTCCGGGCCGACGCCGACGGCGGAGATGCGCGCCCCCGACATCGCCTCGACGGCGCGCACGTACCGCTGCGCCGCCTCGGGCAGGTCGTCCATGGTCCGGGCGCCGGAGATGTCCTCGGTCCAACCGTCGAAGTACTCGTAGATCGGCTTGGCGTGGTGGAAGCCGGTCTGGGTCGTGGGCATCTCGTCCACCCGCTCGCCGTCGACGTCGTAGGCGACGCACACGGGGATGCGGTCCCACCCGGTGAGCACGTCGAGCTTCGTGAGCACGAAGTCGGTGACGCCGTTGATGCGTGCCGCGTAGCGCGCCACCGGGGCGTCGTACCAGCCGCAGCGTCGCGGACGGCCCGTCGTGGTGCCGAACTCGCCGCCGTTGGTGCGCAGGCGCTCGCCGTCCTCGTCGAAGAGCTCGGTGGGGAAGGGACCCTCCCCCACGCGGGTGGCGTACGCCTTGACGATGCCGATGACGCGGGTGATCCGGGTGGGCGCGATGCCCGAGCCGGTGCACGCGCCGCCGGTGGTGGCCGACGACGAGGTGACGAAGGGGTACGTGCCGTGGTCGACGTCGAGGAGCGTGGCCTGGCCGGCCTCGAGCAGCACCGTCTCGCCGCGGTCCAGCGCCTCGTGCAGCACGAGCGCGGTGTCGGCGACCATCGGCCGCAGCCGCTCGGCGTGCACGAGCAGCTGGTCGACGATCTCGTCGACGCTCACCGCCCGACGGTTGTAGACCTTGGTGAGCATCTGGTTCTTCAGCTCGAGCGCGCCCTCGACCTTGGCGCGCAGGATCTTCTCGTCGAAGAGGTCCTGCACGCGCACGCCCAGCCGGTTCATCTTGTCGGCGTAGGTGGGGCCGATGCCACGCCCGGTGGTGCCGATCTTGCGGCTGCCGAGGAAGCGCTCCGTCACCTTGTCGAGGGTGCGGTTGTAGTCGGCGATGAGGTGGGCGTTCGCGCTCACGCGCAGGGCGCTCGTGTCGATGCCACGCGCCTCGAGGGCGTCGATCTCCTCGAACAGGACGTCGAGGTCGATCACGACGCCGTTGCCGATGATCGGCGTGCACCCGGGCGACAGGATGCCGCTCGGCAGCAGGTGGAGGGCGTACTTCTCGTCGCCGATGACGACGGTGTGGCCGGCGTTGTTGCCGCCGTTGAACTTGACGACGTAGTCGACGCGGCTGCCGAGCAGGTCGGTGGCCTTGCCCTTGCCCTCGTCACCCCACTGGGCTCCGACGATGACGACTGCGGGCATGCGATGCACCCCTCGAGGTTCGTAGTGACGCTGTGACGCGAGAGAAGCCCCGACGGTGCGGGGCTCTGACTGCCGCATCGTATCGGGACGAGCGTCCCAGCCGCGAATGCCGAGGTGGTCGACGCTGCGCCGGGTGCCGTCGGGGCATAGGCTCCGAGGGCGCCGGGAGGGGGCGTTTCGTACGACGACGACGCCAGCGCGGAGGGAGCGCCATGACCGGCACGGGACCCTGGGTCGCTGTGGTGAACGCCCAGGCGGGCAGCAGCGACGACCCGCGCCTCGAGGAGGCGCTCGAGACGTTGCGGGCGCGCGTGACCCTCGAGGTGCGCCGCACCGAGGACGCCGACGACCTGCGGGACGCGGTGCGTGCGGCGCGCGGCGGCGTGGTCGTGGCGGTCGGAGGGGACGGCAGCATCCACGCCGTGGTCACCGCGATCGACGACCTCGACCAGTTCGACGACGTCGAGCTCGCGATCGTCCCCCTCGGGACGGGCAACGACTTCGTGCGCACGCTGGGCATCAGCGACGACCCGGTCGAGGCGGCCCGTCAGGCCCTCGACTCCGAGCCCCGGCTCGCCGACCTGATCCGCGACGACGACGACCGGCTCGTCGTGAACGCCGCGCACATCGGGCTGGGCGCGGAGGCCAACATCAAGGCGGAGCCGTGGAAGAAGGCCTTCGGGCCCGTCGGCTACGCCATGGGCGCCGTCATCACGGGTGTCGTCGGCAAGGGCATCCGCGCGTCGGTGACGGTGGACGGGCAGCCCGTGCACTCACCGCGTCGGCTCATCCAGGTGGCGGTGGGCAACGGCCGGTACGTGGGGGGCGGCGCGCCGCTCCTGCCGGAGGCCGACCCCTTCGACGGGTCGCTCGACGTGGCCGTGGTGTGGGCGCACGCCCGCTGGAAGCGCCTCGCCTACGCGTGGCGACTGCGGCGCGGTCGGCACCCGATGCGCGACGACGTCGTGTACCTGAAGGTGCACGAGGTGACGGTGACCGGCGAGTCGACGCCGGCGAACCTGGACGGCGAGATCGCGTCGCCGAGCACGCGGCACGCATGGCGGGTCGAGCCCGGTCGCCTGCGCCTGCGCGCCCCGGCCGGCGCGCCTCCGGACCTCCCGGACTGACACGCACCCGCCCCCACGGGGGTCCGAGGGGTCAGCGCACGAGCTCGGCGTACGCCTCCGGGCTCGACTCGTGGAGGAACTCGCGGCAGCGATGCGCCTCGGCGTCGTCGCCGAGCCGCTCGGACCCCGTGGCGAGCACGGCGAGCGAGCGGAGGAAGCCCTGGTTGGGCTCGTGCGACCACGGCACCGGTCCGTGACCCTTCCAGCCGTTGCGCCGCAAGGAGTCCAGCGAGCGGTGGTAGGCCGTGCGCGCGAAGGCGTAGCCCTCCAGGTCGCGTCCGTCGTCGAGCGCGTCCTGCGCCAGCAGGGCCCACGCGAGGACCGAGTCCGGGGTCGTCGAGGCCACGGCCTGCGGCGACGTGCCGGTCGCCAGCTCCGCGGCCCCGGGGTCGACGGGCAGGAACGTCTCGGGCGGCTCGCCCAGCAGGTTCGTCATGGTGTCGACCCTACGCACCGGGTCCCGCTCGCCGCCTCGCGCGTCCAGCGTGGGGTCGGGCCCGGCTTCGGCGTTGATGCTGCGCTGCTGCGGCTGGGTCTCGCGGCGGCCTCCGAAAGAGCCTCGACGGACAGGAGCGCCGGGCACGGCCGGGCGCCCCGGGCCCCCGATCCGCGTCTTGACGCCTTGACGTCGATCTCGCGGCCCGCAATCGACGCAATGGCGTCACAACGCTGGATTCGGACACTTCCGGGGCATTCCGACCCCTTCAACCGCCCAGGAAGTGTCCGAAACGCGAGCCGCGGCCCGGGAACCCCGCCGGCACGCCGGGTCCGCCCCGGTCGAGGCCCTTTCGGAGCCCACCTCGATGCCCGCGGCAACCGGCGCAGCCCCGAACCGGGCGCGACCGGCTTCCCCGGGCACCCGATCCGCGTTGTGACGCCTTCACGTCGATCCGGAGGCGGGAAACCGACGCGAAGGCGTCAAACCGCCCGAGACCGTGACCTCAGAGGGACGTGCCGGCCGACCGCAGGTTCTGGCAGGCCTCGACCACGCGGGCGGCCATGCCGGCCTCGGCGGCCTTGCCCCAGGCTCGGGGGTCGTAGGCCTTCTTGTTGCCGACCTCGCCGTCGATCTTCAGCACGCCGTCGTAGTTGCTGAACATGTGGCCGACCACCGGGCGGGTGAAGGCGTACTGGGTGTCGGTGTCGACGTTCATCTTCACGACGCCGTAGTCGACCGCCGCCGAGATCTCCTCGGGCAGCGAGCCCGAACCGCCGTGGAAGACGAAGTCGAACGGGGCGTCCTTGCCGTACTTCTGGCTGACCGCATCCTGCGCGGCCTTGAGCACCTCGGGCCGCAGCTTCACGTTGCCCGGCTTGTAGACGCCGTGCACGTTGCCGAACGTGAGGGCCGTCAGGTAGCGGCCCTTCTCGCCCAGACCGAGGGCCTCGGCGGTGGCCAGGGCGTCCTCGGGCGTCGTGTAGAGCTTGTCGTTGATCTCGGCCTCGACGCCGTCCTCCTCGCCACCGACGACGCCGATCTCGACCTCGAGGATGATGTGGGCGGCGGCAGCCTTCTCGAGCAGCTCCTGCGCGATCACCAGGTTCTCGTCGAGCGGCACGGCCGAGCCGTCCCACATGTGCGACTGGAAGTACGGCAGCCCGCCGCCGGCGACCCGCTCGGCCGACGCGGCCAGCAGGGGCCGGACGAAGCCGTCGAGCTTGTCCTTCGGGCAGTGGTCGGTGTGCAGCGCGACGTTGACCGGGTACTTCTTGGCCACCTCCTGCGCGAAGGCGGCGAACGCCAGCGAGCCGGACACCATGTCCTTGACGGTGGGGCCGGAGAAGTACTCCGCGCCGCCGGTGGAGACCTGGATGATGCCGTCGGACCCTGCCTCGGCGAATCCCGCGAGTGCGGCGTTCAGCGTCTGCGACGACGAGACGTTGATCGCCGGGTACGCGAACGACTCGGCCTTGGCCTTGTCGAGCATCGCGGCGTAGATCTCGGGAGTGGCGACGGGCATGGAGGTCTCCTGGAGGTCGGCTGGTCGACCGGACGAGCGGTCACGTCAACCCTACTGGTCCAGGCGCTTCACGAGAGCCCGGGCGAGCACCTGCACCGGGCTCCACACCGACGAGAACGGC
>NZ_LMMY01000001.1:166062-180523 GCF_001422865.1 Aeromicrobium sp. Leaf272 | reverse complement strand
CCGCCACGTCGATCCGGGCGCCCGCGCCGCGCCCGCCCGCGACCTGCACGCCGAGCAGGCGTCGCGTCCCACGCTCGGCCAGCCCCCACAACGTCATGGGCTCCGCACCCGGGTAGTAGCCGGCGACGGTGGTGGACTCCACCGAGGCGCTCACGACGTCGAGCCCGGCGTCGTCGGCCTGGGCACGGCCGAGTCCGGCGCGCGCGATCTCGAGGTCGCAGAACTTGGTGATGGCGGTCTGCACGGCGCCGGGGAAGACCCGTCCCGACCAGTCGGCGCCGAGCGAGGCCGCCAGGGACTCCCCCGCCACCATGCCCTGCTTGTTGGCGTGGGTCCCGAGCGGCAGGTGGATCGGTGTCCCCGTGAGGCGGTCGAGGGTGACCACGCAGTCACCCGCGGCCCAGACGTCGGCCAGGACCGACCCGTCCGGACGGAGCACCCGCTGCTGGTCGTCGGTGACGATGCCGTCCTTCGGCCCAGTGGCAGCGGTCGTGAGCAGGTCGCCACGCGGCGCGACTCCGAAGGCCGCGACGACCAGGTCGGCCGGGTAGTCGTCCTCGTCGGTGCGCACGGAGGTGACGGCGCCGTCCGCTCCCACGCCGAAGCCGGTGACCGCGGCACCGGTGACCACCTGGGCACCCTTCTCGCGCATGGCGTCGGCGACGAGCTCACCGATCTCGTCCTCGACGATCGGCAGCGGGGTGCTCTCGCGCTCGACCACGGTGACCTCGAGCCCCTGGGCCAGGCACGCCTCGGCCATCTCGATGCCGATGTAGCCGCTGCCGACGACGGCCACCCGGCGCGCGCCGGCGCGGATGCGGTCGAGCACCTGCTGGCCGTCGACGAGGTCCTTGACGGTCTGCACGTTCCCGGCGTCGATGCCCGGCAGCTCGGGCAGGATCGAACGCGCTCCGGTGGCGACGACGAGGCGGTCGTAGGTGACGACCTGCTCGCCTGCGAGGTCGCGGTAGGTCACGGTGCGCGCGTCGGTGTCGACCGCGGTCGCCTCGCTGCCGAGGCGCACGTCGATGCCCCGTTCGCGGTGCTCCTCGGGGGTCCTGGCCACGAGGGCGTCGGGGCCGTCGACCTCGCCCGCGACCCAGTACGGCACCCCGCAGGCGGAGTAGGAGGTGTGGTGCCCGCGCTCGAGCACCACCACCTCCACGTCGGGCACGAGACGGTTGAGGGACGACGCGGCCGTCATGCCCGCCGCGTCACCCCCGATGACGACGACGCGGCTCATGCTCCCGAGCCTAGGGCGACGCACCGACGCACGCCCGCCCAGACGGCCCGGCCGTCAGCCGGCGTGCTCGCGCACCCAGGCGTGCATGGCGATGGCGGCGGCGGCTCCGGCGTTGATGGACCGGGTCGAGCCGAACTGGGCGATCGACAGGGTCGTCGCGCACGCCGCACGGGCCGCGTGGCTCAGGCCCGGGCCCTCCTGGCCGAACAGCAGCACGCAGGCACGGGGCAGCGTGGTGGTCTCGAGCGGCACCGCGCCGGGCAGGTTGTCGATGCCGAGCAGCGGCAGGTCCTGCTCGTCGGCCCAGGCCGCCAGCGCCTCGACGTCGGCGTGGTGGTGGACGTGCAGGTAGCGGTCGGTCACCATCGCGCCGCGCCGGTTCCACCGGCGCCGGCCGACGACGTGCACGGCCGCGACGTTGAACGCGTTGGCGGTGCGCACCACGGAGCCGATGTTGAAGTCGTGCTGCCAGTTCTCGACCGCCACGTGCAGCGGGTGCCGGCGCGTGTCCAGGTCGGCGACGATCGCCTCGACGCTCCAGTACCGGTAGCGGTCGACGACGTTGCGCCGGTCCCCCTCGGCGAGGAGCGTCGGGTCGAGCCGGGGGTCGTCGGGCACGGGCCCCTCCCACGGGCCCACACCCACCTCGACGCCGTCACCCTCGACACCGTCACCCTCGGCCCCGCCCCTCGTGCCCGGGTCCAGCGAGGGGGTCACGCGCCGTACTGGTCGCGGTAGGCGCGTGCCGCGTCGAGGTGCTCGGCGTGGCGGCCGGACTCCTCGAGGAACTCGATGACGTGGTCGAACGTCACGATCGCCTCCACCGGGACGCCGAGGTCGCGGCGCACCTCGTCGACGGCCGAGAGGTCGCCCGCGCCACGCTCCTGCCGGTCGACGGCCACGACGATGCCGGCCAGCTCGGCGCCGGCGTCCTCCACCAGCGGCACGACCTCCCGGATCGCCTTGCCCGAGGTGATCACGTCGTCGACGAGCAGGACCCGTCCCTGGAGGGGTGCGCCGACGATCATCCCGCCCTCGCCGTGGTCCTTGGCCTCCTTGCGGTTGAAGCTCCACGGCACGTCGCGCCCGTGGTGCTCGGCCAGCTGCACCGCGGTGGCCGCGGCGATGGGGATGCCCTTGTAGGCGGGGCCCAGGAGCACGTCGAAGTCGGGCGCGCGCTCGGCGATCGCCGCGGCGTAGAAGCGGCCCAGCCCGGCGAGCCGTGCGCCGGTGTCGAAGCCGCCGGCGTTGAAGAAGTACGGCGACGTCCGGCCCGACTTCAGCGTGAAGGAGCCGAACCGGAGCACGTCGTGGCCGATCGCGAACTCCACGAAGGATCGCTGGTAGTCCTGCATGGTCGCGGGGGCTCCTAGGCGCCGGGGAGCGGGATCTTCCGCTCGGGGTCGGACTTGTCGACGATCTTGACCAGGTCGCCGAAGACGACGTTGCGGTTGCGCGTGTGGAAGAGCTCCGAGCAGGTGAGCATCGTGAGCACGTTGGCGGTCGGCGGCTCGCCCCGCATGTCAGGGTCCGGAACCTGCTGCAGCGGCCAGCCGACGGTGAAGTCGAGCGTGAGCGAGTCACCGTCGTTGCGCAGCTGGTAGGTGAACACCGCCGTGCGCGTCTCGATGTGGACGAGGTCGCCCTTCTTCAGCTTCAGGAAGTCGCGGAAGGGCTCGCCGTGGGTGACGCGGTGCCCGGCGATCGCGAAGTTGCCGAGCTCTCCCGGCAGGGCCGCCTCCTCGTACATGCCGACGCCCTTGGAGAGCGACTCCTGGTCGAAGCCCTTGACGATGGGGACCTCGTACTCCGTGCCGAAGCGCGGCACGCGCAGGAGCCCGATGTTCTTCCCGTCGGTGCCGTTCTTCCAGTCGTCGGAGATGATCTGGCGGATCTCGGCCTGCTGCTGCTTGGCCACGACGTTGGTGCCCCAGTACTGCCAGGCGACGTACCCGAGCACGCCGAGACCCGACAGGATCAGCACCACGCCGAGGAGCCGGACGAGGGAGAAACGACGCCGCCGCGGAGCACGACGTCCACCCCCGGCGGGCGGGGAGGGCGCGGTCGCGGTGGTCATGGGGCCGATTCTCTCACCCTCGTCCAGGCGGCCACCCCGCGTCGACTGTGACCCACATCTCATCGGTCGCGCGGCCTTCTGGCTCGAATCCGCCCAGCGCTGNCCTTCTGGCTCGAATCCGCCCAGCGCTGCCCCGCCGGGCCACTAGTATCAGGACCGTTGCCCCGCCGTTTCACCCCCCGAGAACGGCGGGGCAGCGCTCTGTCCGGGCTCGGGACGCACGCGTCCAGGTCGACCACCGGGGCGGGCCCGCGGTGCGTAGAGTCGCGAGGGATGAGGACGCAGAGCAGCCGGATCGACGGACTGGGCACCACGATCTTCGCGCGGATGAGTGCCCTCGCGGCCTCGACCGGTGCCGTGAACCTCGGCCAGGGGTTCCCCGACACCGACGGCCCCGACGCGGTGATCGACGCCGCCGTGGCCGCGCTCCGCGGGGGCGCCAACCAGTACGCACCCGGCCCGGGCGTGCCTGACCTCCGGCTCGCCGTGGCCGAGCACCAACGCCGCTGGTACGGCCTCGAGGTCGACCCCGAGACCGAGGTCGCGGTCACGACCGGCGCCACCGAGGCCATCGCGGCCGCGGTGCTCGGCATCGTGGAGGCCGGCGACGAGGTGATCGTGCTGGAGCCCTACTACGACTCCTACGTGGCGGTGCTGCAGATGGCCGGTGCCGTCCGCCGCCCGGTCACGCTGCGCGCACCGGACTTCCGCCTCCCCGTCGACGAGCTGCGCGCCGCCGTGACGCCGCGCACCACCGCGATCCTGCTCAACACCCCGCACAACCCCACCGGCACGGTGCTCACGCCCGACGAGCTGGCCGCCGTGGCCCAGGTGGCCCGCGACCACGACCTCGTGGTGATCAGCGACGAGGTGTACGAGCACCTGACCTTCGACGTGACCCACGTGCCGATCGCCACGCTGCCCGGCATGCGCGAGCGCACGCTCACCATCTCCAGCGGTGGCAAGACCTTCTCGTTCACGGGGTGGAAGGTCGGGTGGGCCACCGGCCCCGAGTCGCTGGTGCGGTCGCTCCTGGGCGCCAAGCAGTTCCTCACCTTCACGTCGGGCGCACCGCTGCAGCCGGCCATCGCCGCCGCGCTGCGCCTGGACGACGACTACTTCGCCTCCTTCACCGACGGCATGAGGGCCCGTCGCGACCAGCTGTGCGCAGGGCTGGCCGACGTCGGCTTCGACGTCGTGGTGCCCGACGGGACCTACTTCGCGACCACCGACATCCGCCCTCTCGGCTTCGAGGACGGGCTCGAGTTCTGCCTCGCGCTGCCCGAGCGGGTCGGCGTCGTGGCCGTGCCGCACCAGGTGTTCCACGACCCCGACACCCCACTCGAGGACAACCCCGGCAGGCCGCTCGTGAGGTGGGCGTTCTGCAAGAGGCCGGACGTCATCGACGAGGCCGTCCGACGTCTCGCGGCGCTGTGACGCGCTGCGTGGCCGCGACTACGTCGGACACGGACCGGTCAGGTGCGAGAGGATCGGTCACACCAGGGTCGAGCACACGAGAGCGGGACGCATGGCAGCAGGACGCATGACGTCGCGGGACACGCGATGAGGCTGCCGACCGTCCAGGACGTCGAGCGGCTGCTCCCCCGTCCCGACGCCTTCACGAGCCGCTCGCGCGGCACGGGGCTGAGCGCGCGCGTGGGCGTCGCGCTCGGCGTCGCGTTCGGGCTGTGCTTCGTCACCGGGATCTGGAGCCACCTGCAGCAGGACCCGCAGGACTGGGTGCCGCTCGGGCCGTCGCCCGCCTGGCTCTACCGCGTGACCCAGGGGGTCCACGTCGTGGCCGGCACGGCCGCGGTGCCGCTGCTGCTGGTCAAGCTGTGGTCGGTCTTCCCGCGGCTGTTCGTGCGCCCGCCGTCGGGTCGCCGCGCCCTGGTGGTCGAGGCGTTGGAGCGCGCGTCGATCGCCGCGCTGGTCGCCTCGGCGGTGTTCATGCTCGCGAGCGGGCTGCTCAACATCGCCCAGTGGTACCCCTGGGACTTCAGCTTCCGACGCACCCACAACGCCGTGGCCTGGGTGGCGATCGGGGCGCTGCTCGTGCACGTGGCAGTGAAGCTGCCGGTGATCCGGGCCGCCCTCGGCGCCCCGATCGACGACGAACAGGTCGACGACGACCACGAGGACAGGCCCCCCGATGCCGGCGACGGTCCCACGCGCCGTGCCGTCCTGCTCGGCGCAGCCTCGGCGTCCGGGCTCGCGGTCCTGCTCACCGCCGGACAGTCGGTCCCCTGGCTGCGCAACGTCTCGGTCTTCGCGGTGCGCAACGGCGACGGTCCGCAGGGCCTGTCGATCAACCGCACCGCGAGGGCCGCCGGTGCGGTCGACGGTGCCAGCTCACCCGACTACGTGCTCGAGGTCGTCGCGGGTGGGCGCACCGTCTCGCTCACGCGCGACCAGCTGGCGGAGCTGCCGCAGAGGACGCACCGCCTGCCCATGGCCTGCGTCGAGGGGTGGAGCAAGGACGCCGTGTGGACCGGCGTGGCCGTCCGCGACGTCCTCGCCCTGGTCGACGCACCTCCGGGGTCCGACGTGCGGGTCTCCTCGCTGCAGACCCGCGGGGCGTTCGCGAACACCGACCTGCCGGCCGCGTTCACGCAGGACGAGCGCACGCTGCTCGCCCTCGAGCTCAACGGCGAGACGCTGTCGCTCGACCACGGGTACCCGTGCCGCATCATCGCGCCGAACCGGCCCGGGGTGCTGCAGACCAAGTGGGTCCGTCGGCTCGAGGTGACCGCATGAGGGCCGCCCGCGCGATCCTCGTGCTCGTCGGTGTGGGCTGCGGGCTGTGGGGGCTGTGGCTCATGCGCGAGTTCACGTCCGAACAGCTGGTCTCGCTCGTCGTCTGGCTGGTCGCCGGCGTGCTGGTCCACGACGCGGTGCTCGCGCCCGTCACGGTCGCGCTCGGGGTCGGGGCGTCCCGACTGCTTCCTCGCCACGCGGCCCTCGGCATCGCGTTCCTGGTCTGGGCGACCCTCACCGTGACCTTCCTGCCCGTGCTGAGCGGGCAGGGCGGCAAGCCCGACAACGACACGATCCTCAACCAGCCGTACGGCGCGAGCTGGGTCGTGATGACGGCGCTGCTCGCGGTCGGTGGGGCGTTGGCCGCCTGGGCGGGCCGACGCGGGTCACCCGCCACCACGGCCGCGGATCGCGACGCGTGATCCAGGCCCTCGATCAGCGGTAGCGGGGCGCCCTGCCACCGCCCTGCACGTCGCGCGCCAGGACGGGCAGCACGCGCGGGGCCACCAGCTCGCTGAGCACGACGATGCTCGTCGACCGCACGATCGAGCCCGACGTGCTCATGTGCAGCAGCACGTCCTGCAGGTCCGCGTGGGAGGACGCGGCGATCTTGCACACGACGTCGGCCGTCCCGCTCGTCACGTAGGCCTCGAGCACGTTGGGCAACGAGTCGAGCTCGGCGCGCACGTCCTCGAGCCGGCCCTGGGCGATCTCGAGGGTGGCGAAGGCCAGGACGGGGTGGCCGGCCGCCGTGAGGTCGACGTCGGGGCCGTAGCCGGTGATGACGCCGGCCGCCTCCATCTTGGCCAGGCGCGACTGCACCGTGGCGCGTGCGACCTTGACCACGCGCGAGAGCTCGAGGTCCCCGGCGCGGGGGTGCTCGCGCAGTGCGGCGACGAGCGCGAGGTCGAGAGCATCCATGGGTGATTCCTCTGCAGATTGACCAGTCTCGAGGGACTCTACTCGGCAGGAACGCTCGATCTGTCTACCTCGGACCAGGCAGGTTGCCAAGCACACGAGAAGGCGGTGACCTGGACCACATGACGACGACTCCAGACACGATCCTCACCGACGCCGAGCGGCTCGCCGACCTCGACCTCGAGCAGCTGCGCAGGCTCGTCGGTCTCGTCGAGCACGACGACTCGGCCGACCCCTTCCCCGTCACCGGCTGGGACGCCCTGGTGTGGGCGGTCGGCAACGCCACCCAGGCCGCCGCCTACTACGAGAACGTCTACGGGATGCAGGTCGTGGCCTACTCCGGCCCCGAGACCGGCAACCGCGACCACCACGCGTACGTGCTGCAGAGCGGCGCGGTGCGGTTCGTGCTGAAGGGCGCGGTCGACCCCGACTCGACGGTCGCCGACCACCACCGCCGTCACGGCGACGGCGTCGTCGACATCGCGCTCGAGGTGCCCGACGTGGACCGCTGCATCGAGCACGCCCGCGCCCAGGGTGCGACGGTGCTGGAGGAGCCCCACGACGTGAGCGACGAGCACGGCACCGTGCGGGTCGCGGCCATCGCCACCTACGGCGACACCCGGCACTCGCTCGTGGACCGCAGCCGGTACGTCGGCCCCTACCTCCCCGGCTTCGTCGAGCGCCGCACCACCACCCGGCGCGAGGCACCCGTCTTCCAGGCGCTGGACCACGTGGTCGGCAACGTCGAGCTGGGCCACATGGACGAGTGGGTCGACTTCTACGGCCGCGTCATGGGCTTCACCAACATGGCTGAGTTCATCGGCGACGACATCGCCACCGACTACTCCGCCCTCATGAGCAAGGTGGTGGCCAGCGGCAACCACCGGGTCAAGTTCCCGCTCAACGAGCCGGCGATCGCGAAGAAGAAGTCGCAGATCGACGAGTACCTCGAGTTCTACCGCGGTCCCGGCGCCCAGCACCTCGCCCTGGCCACCGAGGACATCCTGGCGACGGTCGACCACCTGCGTGAGCGCGGCGTGCAGTTCCTCGCCACGCCCGAGAGCTACTACACCGACCCGGCGCTGCGGGCCCGGATCGGCGAGGTGCGCGTGCCGATCGAGGAGCTGCAGAGCCGCGGCATCCTCGTGGACCGCGACGAGGACGGCTACCTGCTGCAGATCTTCACCAAGCCGATCGGCGACCGGCCGACGGTGTTCTTCGAGCTGATCGAGCGGCACGGGTCCCTCGGCTTCGGCAAGGGGAACTTCCAGGCGCTGTTCGAGGCCATCGAGCGTGAGCAGGCCAAGCGCGGGAACTTCTGATGGCGCACTACCGTCGCGCCGGATCGATCCCGCCCAAGCGGCACACCCAGCACCGCTCCCCCGACGGGACGCTGTACCGCGAGGAGCTGATGGGCGAGGAGGGGTTCAGCTCGGACTCCTCGCTGCTCTACCACGTGGGCGTGCCGTCGGCGGTGCTCGAGGCGCGACGGTGGGAGCTGCCGGACCAGACCACGACGCCGAACGAGCCGCTGCTCCCGCGGCACCTGCGTCTGCACGACCTGTTCGGCTCCACCTCGACGAGCTCGGCGACCGAGATCGACGTGGTCACCGGCCGACGACTCGTGCTCGGGAACGCCGACGTGCGGATCTCCTACGTCGTGGCGGACGCGACGTCGCCGCTGTACCGCAACGCCACGGGCGACGAGATCGTGTTCGTCGAGGCCGGCACCGGCGTGCTCGAGACCGTGTTCGGCCACCTCACCTACGGCCCCGGCGACTACCTGGTGGTCCCCCGCGCCACCACCCATCGCTACGTGGTCGAGACCACGACCCGCGCCTACTGCATCGAGGCGAACGGCCACGTGGCCCCGCCCAAGCGCTACCTGTCGCGCTACGGCCAGCTGCTCGAGCACGCGCCCTACTGCGAGCGTGACCTGCGCGGACCCGGCGAGCCCGAGGTGCGCTCCGGAGAGGGGTCCGACGGTGCAGGGGTCGAGGTGTTCGTCAAGCACCGCGGCTCCGGCCCGGGCGGCCTGGCGGGCACGGTGCACGTGGTCCCGGACCACCCGTTCGACGTCGTCGGCTGGGACGGCTGCCTCTACCCCTACGCGCTGAGCGTGCACGACTTCGAGCCGATCACGGGGCGCATCCACCAGCCGCCGCCGGTGCACCAGGTGTTCGAGGGCAGCAACTTCGTGGTCTGCAACTTCGTGCCGCGCAAGGTCGACTACCACCCGCTCGCGATCCCGGTGCCGTACTTCCACGCCAACGTCGACAGCGACGAGATCATGTTCTACGTCGACGGCGACTACGAGGCGCGCAAGGGCTCCGGCATCGCCAAGGGCTCGGTCACGGTCCACCCGGGCGGCCACTCGCACGGCCCCCAGCCGGCGGCCATCGAGGCGAGCCTGGGCGCCGAGTCCTTCGACGAGCTCGCGGTCATGGTCGACACGTTCCGTCCGTTGGAGCTGGGCGAGGGCGGTCGGGCCGTCGACGACGGCGTCTACCACCGCTCGTGGTCGCAGTGAGTGGTCCCCGCGACGTGCTCGTGGGACCGTTCGACGCGTTCCTCGACGACGCGGCCGTGTTCCCGCCCGGGGACCTCCCGCTCGACGAGGCCGTCGCCGCGCACCTGGCACGGCACGGGCACCACGTCGCCGCGCTGGTCGGTCCACTCGTGCTCCCGGCCTCCGCGCTCCCCCGCGCGGCCGAGCTCGCCCGTGGCGCCACCCTCCGCGTGGCCGTGGTGGCCGACGCCCCGTTCGACGTCCCGGCCGGGCTCGACGTGGCGGCGGTGGAGACGCGCGACCCGGCGTCGGTGACCGTGCCCGCCGGCGCCTGCCTCGTGGTCGAGACGGACGCGGACCGCGTGCTCGACGTCCCGGCCGGCGCCCTCGTGAAGCTGCGCACCGGTGGCCCCGACGCCCACGCGTTTCCGACGCCCGAGCGGCTGGGACGTGCACTCTCGTCGCTCGTGCGCGCAGAGCGACCCTTCAAGCTCACCGCCGGCCTGCATCGCGCCGTCCGCTCGACCGACCCCGACGACGGCCTCGTGCACCACGGGTTCGCCAACGTGCTGCTGGCGGTCGACACCCTGCTGTCGGGCTCCGGCGACGATGCCGCGGTGGCGGTGCTCCGTCGCGAGGACGAGCGCGTCGGCCCCGACCTGGCCGCGCTCGGCGAGGACCGTGTCCGGCAGGCACGTCGCCTCTTCACCTCGTTCGGCACGTGCTCGGTCGACGACCCCGCAGCCGACCTGGCCCACCTCGGCCTGCTTCCCGGAAGGATGACCGCATGAGCGATCCCGTCGACTGGGGCACCACGACGCTGCCGTGGTGCTCCTTCAGCACGGCCGGAGCGGCGCCGCACGTGGGAGTCGGCGTGGGCACGCACGTGCTCGACGTCGCCGCGGCGCTGCCGGACCTGGCCGAGGAGCTGGCCGACGGCACGATCGACGGCGTCCTGTCCTACCCGTCCGAACGTCGCGCCGAGCTGCGCGACCGACTGCTGGAGCTCGTCGCGTCCGGCGCCGAGGAGCACCTGGTGCCCCAGGCCGCCGTCACGCTGCACCTGCCGTGGACGGTCCGCGACTACGTGGACTTCTACGCCTCGGAGCACCACGCGTCGAACCTCGGTCGCCTGTTCCGGCCCGACTCCGAGCCACTCACCCCGAACTGGAAGCACCTGCCCATCGGGTACCACGGCCGAGCCGGCACGGTGGTGGTCTCCGGCACCGACGTGGTGCGCCCCAGCGGCCAGCGCCGCGCGCCGGACGGCGAGATCGTCTTCGGACCCTCGACCCGGCTCGACATCGAGGCCGAGGTGGGGTTCGTCGTCGGCGGCCCGTCGGTGCGCGGCCCGCTCACCCTGGCCGAGGCCGAGGACCGCCTGTTCGGCGTCTGCCTGGTCAACGACTGGTCCGCACGCGACCTGCAGGCCTGGGAGTACGTGCCCCTCGGCCCCTTCCTCGGCAAGTCGTTCGCCACCTCGGTCTCCCCGTGGGTGGTGCCGATGGAGGCCCTGGCCGGGGCCCGCGTGGCTCCGCCGACCCGCGACGTCGCCCTGTTGCCGTACCTCGACGACGCCGACGCGCCGGCCGGAGGCCTCGACCTCGCGCTCGAGGTGCGCCTCGACGGCGAGGTGGTCTCCCGCCCGCCGTATGCGGCGATGTACTGGACCCCCGCGCAGATGCTCGCCCACCTGTGCGTCAACGGCGCCTCGGTGCGACCGGGCGACCTGTTCGCGTCGGGGACGGTCAGCGGCCCGGCTCGCGAGGAGCGCGGCGCCCTGATCGAGCTCACCTGGAACGGCACCGAGCCGATCGAGCTCCCCGACGGGACCACCCGCAGCTTCCTGGAGGACGGCGACACCGTGACGATCACCGCCACCGCTCCCGGTGCCGACGGATCGAGGATCGCACTCGGTGCCGTGACGGGGCGGATCGCCGGATCCTGAGATCTCGGCGTTTCGGACGGCTCGCAACGGGTACGCAGCACGGGCGGCCCTGCGGTCGCCCGGACGAGGGAGCTGCATGGGACTGACGGCAGAGCTGCTGCGTGAACGCACGCGCACCCCCCTTCCCCTTCCCGGCAGCGGTGCCACGCACGACCGGCTCGACGCACTCGTCGCCCTCGGGCACGAGGACCTGTCGCTCGCGAAGCTGGCCGAGCCGCACCACGACGCCGTGGCGATCGGCGCCGAGCTGGACCACCCCATCGACACCGACGGGGTGTGGGCCGTCTGGGCGGCGGCACCGCCGTTCGCGGTCGTCCGTGCGACGCGGACCGGGGATCGGTGGCACCTCGACGGCACGAAGGCCTTCTGCTCGGGAGCGGACCTGGTGACCCACGCGCTCGTGACCGCCGAGGACGACGGCCACGACCGGTTGTTCGCCGTGGACCTCGACCAGCCAGGGGTCGCGGTCGACGAGCAGGCTCCGACGTGGGTGGGGCCGGGCATGGCCGACGCCCGCACGGTCACGCTGCGTCTCGACGCCGTGGACGCGGTGGACGTCGGGGCGCCCGGTGCCTACGTGCAGCGGCCCGGGTTCTGGCACGGCGCGATCGGCATCGCCGCCGTGTGGACCGGCGGCGCCCGGGCCGTCGCGGACGTGCTCGAGAGATCAGCCCGGCTGGACGAGCACGGGCTGGCGCACCGCGGCGCCGTCCGCGCGGCGCTGCACACCGCCGGCGCCCTGCTGGACGACGCGGCCCGCAGGATCGACACCGAGCCCGACACCGAGGTGGAGGCACTCGCGCTCGCGGTGCGCGCCGGGGTGGCCGACGCGGTCGACACCGTCCTGCACCACGTCGGACGCGCCACCGGGCCGGGGCCGCTCGCGTTCGACGCCGAGCACTCCCGACGGGTGGCCGACCTGCAGGTCTTCGTGCGACAGCACCACGCGGAGCGCGACCTCGCCCGGCTCGGAGGACTCCCATGAGGCAGCACCCGGCGGCGCCCTGGTCCGAGGTCCTGCGCGGCGCGAGCCTGCCCCGGGCCACCGCGCCGTCCGGCCAGGTGGTGGTGCTCTCGGCCCATCCCGACGACGAGGTGCTGGGGGTGGGGGCGTGGCTCGCCGGACGTGCCGGGCACCCGGTGCGGTTCGTCGTGGCGACGGACGGCGAGCGCTCGCACCCCGACAGCCCGACCCTCACGCCCGACCAGCTGCGCACCGTGCGCCGGGCCGAGCTCGCCGAGGCGCTCGCCGTCCTCGGGCACGAGCGGCCGGACGTGACCCACCTCGGCCTGCGCGACGCGGCCCTGCCCCAGGACGAGGCACCGCTGCGCGACCGCCTGACGACCCTGCTCGCGGACGCGGCGCTCGTCGTCGCGCCGTTCGAGGACGACGGCCACGCCGACCACGACGTGGTCGGCCGTGTGGCCCAGCAGGTCGCGCCCGCGGGAGCCACCCTCTGGCGCTACCCCGTGTGGCGATGGACGGTGACGACCCCGTCCGCGCAGGCCTCGTGGCTGCGCGGGGCGGCCCTGCTCCCCTACGGCGCTGCGGCGCACGCCCGCAAGGCGACGGCGCTGCGCTGCTTCCGCAGCCAGCTGCAGCCGCTCTCCCCGCATCCCGCCGACGCGCCCGTGGTGACCGAGGCGCTGCTGGCCCACGCCCTGCACGCGCCCGAGGTGGTCCTCACGTGACCGACCCGGCGTACTTCGAGCACCTGTACCGCACCGACCCGGACCCGTGGCTCCTCGACAGCGCCCCGTACGAGGAGCGCAAGCGGGAGCTGACCCTGGCGAGCCTGCCCCGCCCGCAGTACAGGCGCGCCTTCGAGCCCGCGTGCGCAGCCGGGCAGATCACCCAGCTGCTGGTCCGACGCTGCGACGAGGTGGTGGCCATGGACCTCGTGGACCTCGCGCTCGAGCGGCTCGGGCAGCGCGCGCTGGACCGCGTCGACGCCCGCCGCGGGTCCATCCCGCAGGACTGGCCGGAGGGCGCCTTCGACCTGGTGGTGCTGTCGGAGGTGCTGTACTTCCTGTCCCCCGAGGACAGGGCGCTGACTGCGCGGAGGACCGTCGAGAGCCTGACCGACGACGGCCAGGTGCTGGCCGTGCACTGGCGCCACGACTTCGACGAGGCGGCGTCGCGCCCCGACGACGCGCACGCCGACCTGCACGAGGCCGGCCTGCGCGGCGTCGTGACGCACGAGGAGCGCGACTTCCGGCTCGAGGTGCTGGAACGTGCCTGAGGTCGATCGCATCGGCGTCGTGGTGCCGGCCCGCGACGAGGCCGACCACGTCGAGGCGTGCCTCGCGGCCCTGGCCGAGGCGGCCCGGCGCGTGACCGTCCCGGTCGAGGTGGTCGTGGTCGTGAACGCCACCGTCGACGCCACCGCCGCGATCGCGCGGCGACACGGTGCACGCGTGCTGGAGCGGTCCGAGCCCGGGGTCGGCGCCGCCCGCGCGGCAGGTGTGGCCACCTTGCTGGAGGGCCACGACCCGACCCGCACCTGGATCGCGACGACCGACGCCGACTCGCGCGTCCCCCCGGCCTGGCTGGAGCACCACCTCCACCTCGCCGCGGCGGGTGCCGATGCGGTGGTCGGCACCATCGTGCTCCCGCCCGATGCGACCCCGGGACACGCAGCGTGGTGGCGCCACTACCAGCGGGGCGTCGACGGCGCGAGCCACCGACACGTGCACGGCGCCAACCTCGGGGTGCACGCCTCCGCCTACCGCTCCGTGGGTGGGTTCGCGACCCTCCCCGTCCACGAGGACGCCGACCTGGTGCACCGCGTGGTGGCGGCGGGCCACCGAGTCGTGTGGACGACGGAACACTCCGTGGTCACCTCGCCACGCCTGGTCGGGCGCGCACCGTCTGGCGTCGCGGCCGACCTGCGCGCGTGGTCGGCGCCGGCGGGCTGAGCTCGACCGGTACGGCGGGGTCGTGGCTGGCTCTTCCCTGCTGGTGCGTCAGTCGGGTGGGACCCGGACTGCTGCTGCGCCGCTCGGGTG
>NZ_LMMY01000001.1:156357-166012 GCF_001422865.1 Aeromicrobium sp. Leaf272 | reverse complement strand
CACGATTCTCCATCTGCGCGGGATCCACGCACGATTCTTCCTTCGCGTGGACCGTGCCTCGCGTAGCGAGAATCGTGGCGCCGACATGGCGCCCTGAAGGGCAGTGATTCTCCTTCTGCGTGGAACGGTCCACGAGAAGGGAGAATCCCTGCCCACCCGCCGCGCGAGTCGCCCCGGCGGCCGCAAGATTCTGCGTTCGCGTGCAGAACCCCGAACGATGCTGCGTTCGCGACGGGATCCGAACACGAACGCCGCATCCTTCGCCCCCTCACGCACCAATGCAGAATCCTGCGTCACCGGGAGCCACGCTCCGAGAACCCGACCGAGCGCAGACCCGTCCGCCGGTCGAGGCCCTTTCGGAGAACAGGTTCACTCGTAGCCACAGCGACGCAGCCGCAGGTCGACGCCCACCCGAGCGACGCAGCAGCAAGCGAAGACCCGCTGGACGCAGCAGCAAGCGAAGGCCCAGCCGAAGCTGCACAGCCGCACGCAGAGACCCACTCACGCCGACGGAGCCGACCGGCCAGCTTCTCCCGCTCAGTGCACGCGCGAGAGCGCGCGACCTCGCGCCGCGACCCGCAGCCGGACGGCGGCGCGCAGGTCCTCACGACCCAGGACGTCGTTGAGCTGGGCCGAGACCTCGTCGGCGCGCCGGGCCAGGTGGGCCAGGTCCGCCTCGGGCTCGATGGTCGCGTCGACGCGGGCCACGAGCTGGCCGCGGTCCTTCACGACCGTGCCACGAGCCGACCGAACACCGTCGGTGGTGGCGTAGGCGTCGGCAGCGGCGCCGAGTGCCTTGCCGGCGAGGGCTTCGTTGCGGCCGTCGGGGCCGCTCCCGCTGAGGCGCAGTCGCGAGACCGTGTTGCGGCGCAGGTGGGCAAGGATCCAGCGCAGGCCGACGAGCGCCACGACGACGCCGCCGACGGCGACCGCCCAGGCCACCCAGGAGGTGCCGAGGGCGTCCGACGCTGCGGAGGTGCTGCTCGTGTCGGGCAGCGTGGTGCCCGAGATCGAGCGTCCGGACCACCACCACAGGCCCGCCAGGCCGCCGGCGAGCAGCAGCAGCGAGAGCACGAGGGTTGCGATGCGGTCGAGCAGGAGGACGGTACGACTGATCATGGGACTCAGCTCTTCTCGTGACGGATGGTGACGTCGACGCGGGGCGACGGGTCGACGGCGGCGCAGACCTTCTCGACCTGCTCGCGGACGGTGGACTCGAGTGCGGCGTCGCGGTCGGTGGTGGCCACGGACCGGGCGACGACCTTGACCTTGCGACGGCCGACCGAGACGTCGGCGTCGGTGACGCCGTCCGTGCCGTCGATGGCGGCCTCCACGACGCGGACGAGGTCCTTGCGACGCAGGTGAACGCCGCTGTCGGCCGTGAGCGCGAGGGTGCGTCGCGGCCGGGGCTTCAGGGCGATCGGCAGCAGCAGCACGCCGACCACCAGCGCCACGATCGCGGCGGCGAGCACGGCGGGCGAGTCGCCGGCGACCCCGTCGGCGGCCTGCACGACGGTGTCGAGCCACGAGTCGCCCGAGACCGCACCGAGCTGCACGAGCAGGTGCTGGACCGCGACGACGCCGAGCGCCACGAGGGCGAGGGCGAGCAGCTGCGCCACGAGGGGCGTGGTGCCGGTCCCGGCCGGGGACTTCGCCGCCGGCAGAGGTGCAGCGTGCTGCGTGGTCGCGTTCCGGGCCGTGGTGGCGGCGCGGTCGCCGCCGGCGCGGTCGCCGGTCGCGGGACTGGTGGTCTCGGAAGACATGGGAGGTCCTTCTACGGGGGGATGGGGTGGGATCAGAGGACGCGGCGGGCGGGCTCGTCGAGGTGCACCACGTCGGCCACGGTCACGTCGACCCGGCTGACGGTGACGCCGACGAGGGTGTCGACCCGCTCGGTCACGTGCTCACGGACCCGATCGGTGAGGGGCGCCAGCGGCGTGGGCCAGACGGCGGCCACCTCGACCTTGATGCGCGACGTCTCGCCGGCCACGACGGCGTCGGCGTGCGGCAGGCCTTTGCGGACCAGCTTCGTCCAGCCCTTGCGGGTGTCGACGACGGCCTCGATCTCCGAGGCCGCGATCGACGCCACGCGACTGACGACGCCGTCGGCGATCGTGGTGCGGCCGCGCTCGGCCGGCGCGGGCAGGTCGTCGCGCCCGACGGGCGCCTGCACGTCAGCCACGGTCCCGGCGTCCGAGGATGCCGGACAGGTCGACCTCGCCGTCGACGTGGCCGCCGACGAGGTAGCCCGCCGTTCCGAGCACGAGCGCGAACAGGAAGCCGGCGAAGCCGCCCGCGGCGGCGGCGATGGCGAGCAGGAGGCCGGCGATGAGGCCGACGGTGGAGGTGGTCATGTCAGGTACTCCTTCGTGGGGCCCGCCGAGGCGGGCGATGGGGGGAGGTAGGGGTCAGATGTCGAAGTAGCGGCGGCGTCGAGGGGTCGGCACCCGGGCCGTGACGGCACCGGAGACCTGTCGCAGCACGCGCCGCGCGGTCGTCCAAGGCCGGTGCATCGACTCGGGGAGGAAGTCCGGGACGGCCCGCAACGCGTCCTCGCGGACGCCGAAGCGGTGGTCGAGCGCGGCGAGCCGGGCCTGGAGGACCTCGGGGTCTCCCCCGACGTCCGGGTGGTGGCGGCGCACCAGGGCGCGGCGCTCGCGGCGCCACTGCTCGCGCAGCGAGGAGTCGACCGGCCCCTGGTACGGCCTCTCCTGCGCCCCGGCGCCGCCGCTCACGGTTCGGTCGTCCGTGCGGGGACGACGTCCTCGACGACGACCTGCACCGGTGTCCCGACGACGGGGGTCACGGCCGAGCGCACGGCGTCGGCCAGCTCGCGCAGGGGCGAGCCCATGGCGGCCACCACGTGCACCTCGGTGAGGTCGTCGCGGATGCGGATGCCGGTCACCCGGGAGGTACGTGCCGACCTCGCCGAAGGACCCGGCGTGCAGGTCCGCGACGCCGGGCACCGCGAGGGCAGCCTCGGCAGCCCGCTCCGCCGGGGTGGACGCTCCGTCGTTCGTGGAGGCGTCCTCCCCGACGCGCGCGGCGTCGGCGTGACCGGTCGGGTCGGGGGCGCTCACTGGACCCGCGGCTCGCTGCTGGTGCTGTCGTCGGCGGACTCGTCGGCCTCGATGTGGATGTCCTGCACCTCGATGTTGACCTCGACGACGCTCAGGCCGACCATGCGCTCGACGGCGTTGATGACGTTCGTGCGGATGCCCTTCGCCAGGTCGGCGATGGAGACGCCGTACTCGGCGACGAGCTGGATGTCGATCGCGGCCTCCTTCTCGCCCACCTCGACGGAGATGCCCTGCGAGTGGTTGGTGGAGGAGCCGGGGATCCGCTCGCGGAGCGCGCCGACGGCGCGGGCGGTGCCGCCACCGAGCGCGTACACGCCGGTGACCTCACGGGTCGCGATGCCGGCGATCTTGGAGACGACCGTGTCGGCGATGGTCGTACGGCCCTGCGTGCTCTCGAGCTCGCTGGAGGTCGTGGTGGTCTTGGCGATGGCCTTCTCGCTCACGTCATCATTCCTGTTCTGGAGTTCGTCGTTGATCGGACACAGGTGAGACGGGGTGACTCCGCCGATCGTCACGCCGCTGTGAGGCACGTCACCTGGGACGCGACGTTTCGGCGGGCGGGGCCCGCGGGCCGGTGCCACCATCGACGAGGCGACACCACCGTCGCCACGTCGAGACGCGGGAGCCAGCGGTGCACGGAAGCCAGGCGTCGACGTCCGGACCGACCGGTCCCGACGCTGCCGACGACTCCGCCGGGTCCGGCAGGAGCGACCTGGAGGCCGTCACCGACAACGCCCTCGCCCGCCGTGCGGGGCTGGGCGACCGGGCGGCCTTCGAGGAGCTGTTCGACCGACTGTTCCCGGGCACCCTGCGCTACGCCACGCGTCTGCTCGACGGCGACGAGCGGGCCGCCGAGGACGCGGTGCAGGAGGCGTGGGTCAAGGCCTGGCGCGCCCTGCCCGACTTCCAGGGTCGCTCGAAGGTGCAGACGTGGCTGTTCACGATCGTCCAGCGCGAGGCCTACGAGCGTCGGCGCCGGACCCGGCCTCTCGCGGTGGACGACCAGATCCTCGAGCCCCTCGCCCGCGGCGGGGACGCGGCGCTGGGGGCGGCGCGGCGCACCGACCCCGAGGGCGAGGCGATGCTGCACGAGCTGTGGGAGACGTTGACGCTCGCTCTCGGTGAACTACCGTGGACGCAGCGGGCGGCGTGGACCCTGCGCGAGATCGAAGGATTCTCGTACGCGGAGATCGCGCACGTGCTCGACACGACCCCGACCGTGGTGCGCGGACAGCTGCACCGCGCTCGACGCACCCTGGCGATCCGGATGGAGCAGTGGCGATGAGCGGGATGGAGGCAGTACCCGACGGCATCGACCTCGCCCAGGGCGAGGCCGCCCTGGCCCTCGCCGCGGCCCAGCTGCGCACCCTCCCACCACCGACGCGGGTCGTGGCGGTCGCCGATCGCGTGCTCGAGCGGGCGCTGGCCGCACCCCGCCGCGCCGTCCTGGTGGACACCGTCCACGACGACCTGCGCGTCTCGTCGGTCGCGATCGTCGCCCTGCTGCGCGAGGCCCTCGACACGGGCCTGACCGACGCCGCCGTGCGCCGAGTGACGCTCGACATCGGCCCGGACGCCGTGCTCGCGGGCGTCCGCGTCGAGCTCGTCGTCCGTTACCTCTCGTCGGTCCCCGACATCGCGGACCGGGCCACGGCGCTGACCCGGGCCACGCTGACGGACGTGCTCGGCGACGGTCCAGCGCCCGGTGCGGCCGACCTCGTGCCGCACGTGCACGTGGGCGACGTGACCCTCGGCGACCCGCGCCTCGTCGATCCGCTCGACGAGGGGCTCGACCCCGCGTGAGGCAGCTGACCGTCCACCGCCACGTCGACGTCGCTCCCGACGCGGTGTGGTCCTTGCTCGTCGACCTCGACGCCTGGCCGCGCTGGGGCCCGTCGGTGCGTCGCGCCGCGCTGGACGACGGTGGCGAGCTGGGTCTCGGTGCCCGGGGGCACGTGTGGACGGCGGTCGGCGTGCGCCTCTCGTTCGAGGTCACCTCGTTCGACCCCGGTCGTTCCTGGGCCTGGCGGGTCGCCGGCGTCCCGGCCACCACCCACGCCGTGCGACCGGACGGCGACGGGTGCCGCGCGAGCATGGGCGCTCCGCTGTGGGCGCCGGCCTACCTCCCGGTGCTGGCTGCCGCCCTCGTGCGCATCGACCGGATCGCGGACCGGCCGATCCAGTAGTCGGGTCCGTCCGTCAGGACGGATACGGGTCGTCGGCGAGCAGACGGGCCAGGTGGGCACCGTTGGCCGCCGCCGTCCGGAGCGTCTGCAGCGGTGCCTCGGGCGTCTCGTCGAGGTCGTTGTAGTCCACGGTGTGCATCGCCTCGCCGTTCCAGTAGGTGCCGCCCTGGGCCGGGATCGTGCAGCCCACGTCGTCGAGGGCCTGGTAGAGGTCGGCCGTGATCTTGTGCGCGCCGTCCTCGTTGCCGACGACGCCGACGAGCGCGACCGTGCCGTAGAGGATCGGGTTGCCGTCCTCCCGCGTCTCGGACAGCTCGGCGTCCAGCCGCTCGAGGACCCGGTTCGCGACGCTCGACATCTGGCCCACCCACGTCGGCGTGACGACCACGAGGATGTCGGCGTCGAGCACCTGCCGCCGGATGGTGGGCCACTGGTCACCGTCACCCATGTCGGTCTCGACACCGGGTCGGACGTCGTGGTCCACGACGCGGACCATGCTCCCGGTCACGTCGTGCTCGGCGAGGGCGTCGAGGAACTGCTGCGCCATCAGCGCGCTGCTCGAGGGCGCGTCGCCGGGCTTGAGCGTGCAGTTGAGGGCCAGGGCGGTGAGGGTCATCGGTGGTGCTCCCGTCAGAGATCGATCGCGACGCCGTCGTGTCGACGACGTCGCCGGAGGCGTACCCCGCTGGTCGGACGCCATGCGCGTCGCCGGAGGTGCGGTCGGGCAGGCGGCACCGCAGCATGGAGGCAGGGGGCGTCGACCGGACGTGCGCCTCGCACCGAGGAGGAACCGTGGACCGACAGAACCTCGCACGCGTGGCGGGCGCGTCCGCCGTCGTCACGACGCTGGTGCAGGCGGGCACCGCGGCCGTCGCCCTGCCCCGGGGACGTCGCGACTACGCCGACGGTGCATGGGGGCCGGGCCTCGCGGCCATCGCGCTCACGAGTGCCGTGGTCGGGAACGGCGACAGACGTCGGCGCTGGGCCCTGGCCGCCGCCACCACCGCGTGGGCGGTGCGGCTCGAGTCGCTCATGCTGCCGCGGCTAGTCGGCAGCGACGAGGAGGACCCCCGCTACTCCGAGTTCCTCGAGGGCGACTCCACCGCGACGGCCGGGCTCAAGGTGTTCGTGACGCAGGGGCTGGCGCAGCTGGTCGTCTCGGCACCGCTGCAGGTGGCCGCAGCGAGCACCCTCCCCCGGACGTCGCGCCGGTACCTCCTGCCGGTGGGCCTCGCCGTCATGGCGATCGGGACGGTCGTCGAGGCGCTCGCGGACCGGCAGAAGGACGCGTTCAAGCAGCGCGACGACGACGAGAAGCCCGACGTGCTCGACACCGGGCTGTGGGGCGTCTCGCGCCACCCCAACTACCTGGGCGACTCCGTGACGTGGGACGGCGCCTGGCTCGCCGCGGCCGCGTCGGCGCCCGCGGGGTGGACCTGGCCGGCACCGGTCGCCATGTCCTACTTCCTCATGTACGCGACGGGCGCCAAGCGCACCGAGCAGCGCATGGAGGACCGCCCCGGCTACCGCGACTACCAGGACCGGGTGCCGTTCTTCTTCCCCGACCCGCGTCGGCTGCTCGCGCGGCTGGGGCGGCGCGGGGCATAGTCCTGCCGCCTACGACTCCGCCGGCACGGTGCTGTCGGGGCGCGCCAGACGGTCGGCCGTGACGCATGCCTGGGCGAGCATCAGCAGCGAGCCCCCGATCGCCACGAAGGAGAACACCGACAGCAACGGCTGGACCGTGAGCGAGGCGTCGGAGGCCGCGAGCACCTGCGCGAGACCCACCACCAAGCCGACCGCCATCGCGATCACGAGAAGCCCGCCGGCCGCGCACAGGAGCCACTGCGGACTGCGGAACAGCATCGGCGCCATGCCGGCGAGGACGGCTGCCAGCACCAGGCCCGTCCCGATCGCGACGGTGGCCTCCGACGCGCTGAGCGCGTCGCCGGGGCCGACAGCGCTGCGGGCCTGTGCGACGCACGCACCCGCCATGACGAACAGGGCGACCGCGGCCACGATCCGTGTCACGCGTCGCTGCGCCCAGCCCGCCAGCGCGACCACGAGGGCCGAGAAGAAGAGTGCGGCGGGATAGATCTGCACGAACGCGTTGGCCATGGGCTTGAACGTCCCATCGTCCAGCGACAGGCCGAGCGCCCGGTAGCTCGTGCGGTACACCGGCTCGCCGTCCAGGGTGAACCAGTGCGCGCCACCACCCCCGGCGAGCGTGAGCACCACCCCGAGCACCAGGAGACCGGCGGCCGTCAGGCCGAGCGGCGTGCGAAGCAGAGGTCGGACGGGGCGGTTCATGGATCCTCCGGGGTCGTCGGCCGGATCATCGTCGCAGCGGGCCGACGTCCTCGCGACGCGAAGCGACGAGCTCGAGCCGGCCTACCGGACGACGACCTCGCGCGTCCGGCTCGCCGGGACGACCAGGCTGTTGCCCGAGTACTCCAGCGTGTACCGGTGCGTGCCGGGCTCACGACCACTGACCGTCAGCGAACCGACCCCGTTCGTCAACGACGGGATCGTGCCGATCTTCACGTCGTCCTCCAGCACGGCGACGCTGCCGGACGGACGCGACGTCCCGACCACCACGACCTTCGCGGTCAGCTTCACCTTCCCGCCACCCAGCACCGTCGTGGTGTTCGACATCGACGGAGCGCGCTTGACCACCACGGACTCGGTCCGCTCCGCCTGGGTCCGGTAGCCCGTCCGCGAGGCCTTGACGACGAGGAAGACCTTCTTGCCCCAGTCCGCCGAACGGAGGAGGTAGGTGGACCCACGCTGACCGGAGATGGCGGACCCGTTCCGGTACCACTGATGGCTCCACGTCAACCCGGACGGCTTCCAGTAGCCGAGGTCACGACCGATCCGATCGCCCACCACCGGGTACCGAGCTGCAGCCAGCGTCGGCCGCCGCACGACCTCGATGGTCCCGATCAGCACCGCCTTGGTGGCCACAGACGTGGCGGTCGCGATCGCCTCTCCCCCACGGACAGCCGTGACCTTGACGGTGAGCTTCTTGCCGAGCGTGCCGGGGCTGGGCGTGTAGGTGGCCTGCTTGCCGGCATCGATCGCGACGCCGTTCATGTACCACTGGTACCTCAGCGAGACGCCCTCGTCGGACTCCCAACCGTCCAGCGACGCCTCCAGCGGTCGGCCCACCTGCGGGTTCGCGCTGCTGATGGTCGGACGAGGAACGGTGGTGGGCGGTCCGTCGAGATCGATGGTGCCGACGTCGTAGGACGAGTCGGAGGAGACCTTCACCTCGAAGCGGGCTGCGTCGGGCTGGTCCACGAGGGTCCCGTTGCGCAGTCCCACCCGGTAGCTTCCCGAGGGCACGTTCGACGTCGCGCCCAGCGTGAACCGCGGTGACGACGCGGTGAGGGTCTGCTGGTCGATGGCGTTGCCCTGCGCGTCGTAGAGCGTGGCCACCAGACCGTTGATCCGCGAGGGACTCTCGCTCGTGACGGTCCCCTGGACGAAGCCACCACCCCAGAGCGGCAGGTCGACGTCGCTCGCCGTGCCATCGGCCGCGACGGTGACCGCCGTCGCCTGGTCGACGCGGTCGGCGTCCTTCCAGTAGGAGTCCAGGACCTTGAAGGCCGGGTCGCTCCCGTGCAGCGTGACGAGGTAGTCGCCCGCCGGGACGTCCAACGTGTATCGCCCGAACTCGTCGGTCGTCGCCGTGTCGACGACCTCCGCACCGCCCGCGAACGACTTCGCCGTCACCCTCGCCTGCGGCGTCGGCACACCGCCGCCCTCGGTGACACGACCCGTGATGGTGCCGGTGGCGACGTCGCCCTCCGCGCGCACCGGCGCCGCCGTGGACGGACCGGCCAGCAGCGCCAGCCCCGTGAACGTCGCGACCGTCACGGCCACAAGTGATCGGACCTGCATCATGCTCCCCCTCGGGCGCAGGCACGGCGCCCACGTCTGGGGCGATCCTACAAGTTCTGCTCCGCGCCGTCAGCGTCTCAGCGCAGGGAGTAGGTGACCACCGAGACGGCCGTGTACTGCGCGACGAACGCCAGGACCGTGCACAGGTGGAAGACCTCGTGGAAGCCGAACGTCTCCGGCGCCGGGTTCGGTCGCTTGGTCGCGTAGACCACGCCACCCACCGTGTAGACGAGCCCGCCGAAGGCGATCAGGCTGATGGCCGTCACGTTGACGCCGGTGCTGAAGCGCGAGGCTCCGTCCACGAACGTGGGCAGGAACGGCACGATGATCCACCCGAGCGCGATGTAGAGGGTCGTGAAGACCCAGCGCGGCGCCTCGGTGAACAGGATCCGCAGCACCGAGCTCACGACCGCGACGGACCAGACGACGCCGAGCAGCCACGCCCGCGCCCCGCCCTCCAGGTAGAGGATCGCGAAGGGCGTGTAG
>NZ_LMMY01000001.1:138862-156313 GCF_001422865.1 Aeromicrobium sp. Leaf272 | reverse complement strand
CCTCCCAGGTGCCCCGGTGGTAGATCGAGGAGACCGTGAACAGCAGCAGGGCGCTCGCGACGTAGATCGCGGACCCCCACCGGGTCTCGGTGGTCGGCGACAGCACGATCAGCACCACGCCCGCCGCCAGCAGGAGGGGCACGAACCCCGCGTGCATCCACCCGCGCAAGGAGGGCTTGAGCTCGGCCAGCTTGTCGGCCATGCCTCGCGTGCGCCGGTCCACGGGTAGGGCGTCGTCGTCGGTGCTGCTCACGGAAGCTCCTCCTGGTCGAGACAGCGCGACACGTCGTCACGCACCGTGGACAGCGACGGTGGGACCACCGTAGGCCACCAGCGCGTCAGGGCTGGTCTGCGCTGGAGCAGGCGCTGTCCGTCGTCACCGTCAGGACCCCGTCGCTGACGTCGACCTGCAGCGAGGCCAGCGTCTCCGGGTCGAGGTAGCTCAGTCCGGTCACGGCCTCGCCGTCCTGCTCGACGTCGCGCTCGACCAGCCCGGCACGACGGGCCGCCGCGGCGACGTCCTGCCGGTCGTCCTGGGTGTAGCGCTCGCGGGGCGCGTCGTTGGTCCAGGTGAGGATCCGTTGGTACCCGCCGTCGGCGCAGTCCCGGATGGTCGGGTCCTGCGAGCTCCAGTCGTCGTCCTCGCCCAGGAGCCGCTGCACGTCGGCCTGCAGCCGGTTCTGCCGACCAGCCGCCTCGCGCGACAGATCGGGCCGGACCGACGGCGTGACGGTGGCGACCGGCTCGTACTCCTCGTCGTCGTCGCGCTCGGCGGTGACGGCGGTGACGACCACGCCCACGGCGATGACGACGGCGACGGTCACGACGACGAACGCGATCGCGAACCGGTTGGGGTGTCGCGTGCTGAAGGGCAGCAGGCCGGGGAACTCGCGCTCGACCGTCGCGGCGTCGAGCGGCTCGGGCGCCGAGGCGTGGTTCGGGAGGTGCCTGATGATCGCCTCGAGGTCGTCCTCCGACCACATCTCGACGTTGAGGCGGAAGGGCCGCCCCGTCCCGTCGACGACGAGGTACGGGACCTCGAACCCGTGCTGGTAGGTCAGCACGAGCAGGCTGCCGCGCAGGTGCTCGTCCACCGCCAGGACCCGCGTCCGCCCGTAGCTGCGGAACGTGACGTGCGTCCGCGAGACGGTGACCGTGTGCTGCGACGGGAGCGTCAGCCGCCAGATCACCACCCCGAGGAGCGTGACGGCGGCGGTGACGCCGACCACCCACAGACCCGCCTCCAGGCCGATGCCCCTCAGGCCGACGAGGCCCACCGGGAGGACCACGGCGACGGCCGCGAGGGAGCTGCGCCGACGTGCCTTCGTCGTCGGGGCGCGGTGCCCCCGGTCCGGCGCGTACCGGATGCTCCCGTCGGGGAGGGTCGTGCGGCTCATCCTCGTCCTCTTCCGCTGCTTCCAGAGCACTCCGCGCGGTGCCGGGATCACGCTCCCACGGCACCGTCCTCCGCGCAGCGCGCCCCGCCGATCGTCCACGCGGCGCGGCCCGAGGACCGAAGCAGAAGATCAGTCGTCGTCGGCCCAGTGGCCCTCGATGACGCCGTTGCGGACGATGTCGTCCGCCACGTCCCTCAGGCGTCGACCGCTCGCGTGCGCCTCGCGTGCCAGCACGGCGAAGGCCCGCTCGGGCGCCAGTCGGTAGCGCTGCATGAGCATCCCCTGGGCCTGGCCCAGCGCGATGCGCGAGGCCACCACGCTCTGCACGGACTCGAGCTCCTCGGCGGCGGTGAGCGCCACCGCGACCTGCGCGGCCACCGCCAGGGCCGTCGCCTCGTCGTCGACGTCGAACGCATCGGGCTGCGATGCGTAGAGGTTCATCGCCCCGAGGGTGTCCTGCGTGACGAACAGCTGGACGCACAGCATGCTGCGGAACCCGAGCTCCTCGCTCGCGCGACGCGACCACCCCGGCCAGCGCTCCTCGGTGCGCAGGTCCCTGCTGCGCACCGTCTCCTGCTGGTGGATCGCCTGCAGGCAGGGACCCTGGCCGAGCGCGTACTGCAGTGCGTCGCCGCGGCGGCAGCGTTCGTCGGTGGCAGCCGGCGTGTCGATGCTCCGCCCGTGGTGGACCATCGAGATCCCCGCCGCCTCGGCCCCCGCGACGAGCGCCGTCGCCCCCTCCACCGCGACGCCCAGGGTGCTCGCGAGGTCGGGCGACTGGCTCATGTCGCGCGCCAGGTACGAGAAGCGGTCCCACAGGTCGTCGGGCATCCTCCACCATCGCACCGACGGAGCGGATCACCTACTCGCCGACGTCGGCACCACGACGCGCGCGCCCCGTCTCGGCCCCCTACGTTGGACCGATGGCCTCTCGCAGCGACACCGACCTGCACGGCCCGGATCTCCACGGCACCGATCTCCCCTCCGGGTCGTCGGGCTGGATCCGCGTCCGCGGGGCACGCGAGCACAACCTGCGCGACGTCGACGTGGACCTGCCGCGCGACTGCTTCGTGGCGTTCACCGGCGTCTCCGGGTCGGGGAAGTCCTCGCTGGCGTTCGGGACCGTCTTCGCGGAGTCGCAGCGTCGCTACTTCGAGTCCGTCGCCCCCTACGCGCGACGGCTGATGTCGCAGGTGGGCGCCCCGGAGATCGACACCATCGAGGGACTGCCGCCGGCCGTCGCCCTGCAGCAGGCACGCGGTGGCACCAGCTCCCGGTCGACGCTGGGCACGCTGAGCTCCCTGTCGGACGTGCTGCGTCTGCTCTACAGCCGGGCGGGCACCTACCCCGAGGGCGCCGAGCACCTCCCGGCGTCGGCGTTCTCACCCAACACGGCGGTCGGCGCGTGCCCCACGTGCCAGGGCAGCGGCGTCTCGAGACGCACCACCGAGCAGCTGCTCGTCCCCGACCCATCGCTCTCCATCGACGAGGGCGCGATCGGCGTCTGGGCCAGCCGCGCGTGGGTCGGCCAGAACGTGCGGCGGATGGTCACCAAGCTCGGCATCGACGTGCACGCCCCCTGGCACACGCTGTCGCAGAGCGATCGTGACTGGATCCTGTTCACCGACGAGGAGCCGCGCATGCTCCTGCAGGGCAACAAGCAGGGCGAGGCCAGCGCGTACCACGGGCACTGGTCGTCGGCGGAGAAGTACCTCATGCGCAACCTCGCCAAGACCCAGTCCCCCGCGCAGCGCGAGAAGCTGGAGGCGTTCGTCGCCGACGGTCCGTGCCCCACGTGCGACGGCAAGCGTCTGCGCCCTGCTGCCCTCGCCGTCACCTTCGCCGGGATCGACATCGCGGACATGGCCGCGCTCCCGCTGTCGCAGGTGTGCGCCCTGCTCGACGGCGGGCTGGCCGACCAGGCCCGCGGCACCGACCGGCACGGCGCGGCAGCGGCGTCCGCCGCGAGATCGCTGGTCAAGGACTTCGGTGCGCGCGTGGAGTCGATCATCTCCCTCGGCCTCGGCTACCTGTCCATGGACCGCTCGAGCACCGCGCTGTCCCCGGGCGAGCTGCAGCGCGTGCGGCTCGCCGGACAGCTGCGGGCCGGCCTGTTCGGCGTGCTCTACGTGCTCGACGAGCCGTCGGCCGGGTTGCACCCCGCGGACTCCGCCGCGCTCTACGACGCGCTGCGCGACCTCGTCGCCGCGGGCAACTCGCTCTTCGTGGTGGAGCACGACCTGTCGATCGCACGCCACGCCGACTGGGTGGTCGACGTCGGCCCGAGCGCCGGGGTGCTGGGCGGCCACGTCGTGCACAGCGGACCGCCCGCGGCGCTGGCCGACGTGGCGGACTCGAGCACGGCGGACTTCATGTTCGACCGCACGGAGCCGCCGGCCCTGAGCGCGCGGACGCCAGCCGACTGGATCGACTTCGATCCCATCTCGCTGCACAACCTGCGCGACGTCGAGGTCCGACTGCCGACGGGTGTGCTCACGGCAGTCACCGGGGTGTCGGGGTCGGGCAAGTCGTCGCTGCTCACGGCCATGGTCGAGCAGCTGGAGGCCGCTGCGGCCGATCCTTCGGCAGAGGGCCCGCGACGCATCGTCGTCATCGACCAGAAGCCCATCGGTCGGTCGCCGCGCTCCAACCTGGCCACCTACACCGGTCTGTTCGACCCGGTCCGACGCCTCTTCGCGGCCACCCCCGAGGCCAGGGAACACGGATGGACGGCGGGGCGGTTCTCCTTCAACGTCGACGCAGGCCGGTGCCCGACGTGCGAGGGCGAGGGCTTCGTGGCGATCGAGCTCGTGTTCCTGCCGACCAGCTACTCCACCTGCCCGACGTGCGGCGGGTCCCGGTACGACCCCGAGACGCTCGAGGTGCTCTACCGCGAGCGCGACATCGGGCAGGTGCTGGCCATGACCGTGCAGGAGGCGGCGGACTTCTTCGACGACGTGCCCGCCGTGCACCGCGCGCTCACGACGCTGCTCGACGTGGGCCTGGGCTACCTGACGCTCGGCCAGCCCGCCACGGAGCTGTCCGGGGGCGAGGCACAGCGCATCAAGCTGGCCACCGAGCTCCAGCGACCGCGTCGCGAGGGCACGGTCTTCGTGCTCGACGAACCCACCGGCGGCCTGCACCCCGTGAACGTGCGCGACCTGGTGCGCGTGCTGAACCGCCTGGTCGAAGGCGGTGACACCGTCGTGGCGGTGGAGCACGACATGCAGGTCGTCGCCGCTGCCGACTGGGTCGTCGAGCTCGGCCCCGGCGGTGGCGACCGAGGCGGCACGGTGGTGGCCGCGACCACGCCCGCCGAGCTGCTCGACGTGGCCGACAGCGTGACGGCGCCGTACCTGCGCGCAGCGGTGGAACGAGGCTGAGCGGCTGCGCCGAGCGGGCTCACGTGTCGAGGGGGTCCTCGGGGATCAACCGACGGGCGACGATCGTCTCGGCGACGTCGCGGAGCTTCTCGTTGCGGTGCTGGGACAGACGGGTCAGCAACGCGAACGCCTCCTCCTCCTGGATGCCGTGCCGCTCCATCACGATCCCCTCGGCCTGACCGATCCGGGTCCGCGAGACGAGAGCCTCCCTCAGCTGCTCGACCTGCCGGGCCGCGGCGATCGCCGCGGCGGCGTGGGCCGCGAAGAACGGGATCTGCGCGACGTCGCGCTCGGTGAAGGCGTCCGCCCGCCGGGCGTAGACGTTGAGCGCTCCCACCCGCCGCTGCTGGGTGGTCATGTGAGCCGACAGGATCGAGCGGAACCCCAGCTGCTCGGACACGGGCTTGGCCCAGCGGGGCCAGCGCTGGTCGACCCGGAGGTCCTGCACGTGCACGACCTCCGTCTCGCGGAAGCTCTCCAGGCACGGCCCTTCGCCCAGCTCGTTCTGAAACCGGTCGGCAGCGTCGAGGTCGGGGTCGGTCGCGCCGACCGTGACGATGTGCCCGTCGCCGAGGTTCAGCGACACCGCGCAGCCGTCGGCACCGTCCACCGCCGATGCGACGTGCTCGGAGAGCTTCGCGATGACCTCGTGGGAGCTCCCGCTGCCGGAGGCGTCGGCGGCGATCGCCGCGAGGGTCCGGTTGAGGTCGTAGTGGTCGTTCTCGTTCTCGTTCACGTGCTGCTCCAGCGATCTTGCGGTCCGCGCCCGCCTCTGTGCCGAAGCGCGCTCGGGACACAATCTAGCGAGAAGCGTCTCGGCCCGTGCCGCGTGTCCGGACGAGGGCACCGGTCCGCTCGCCCGGACGGAGTCGGGGCCGTCCAGGCAAGCGGTCGGATCCGGAGCCACCCCGCCCCCGCCGAGGCCGCGCCCGCCAGGGCGCGGCCCCGCCCGGTCAGCCCTCGCGTCGGCGCAGGACGCCCGTGCCCACGGCCAGACCGAGCATGCCGAGCAGCAGGAGCCACCAGGCCGGCCCACCCGTGCTGGGCAGCAGTCCGCCGGGCAGCAGACCGCCGTCCTCCGCCGGCACCGTCACGGTCGCGTCGTCCACGCTGGCGTCGCCGCCGAGCCCGCCGGAGGACACCGACGCGACGTTCGTGACCGTCTCGCCCGCGGCCGCCGTGAGCGTCGTGCGCAGCTCGATCTCGCTCGTCTGGTCGACGCCCAGCCGCCCGTCGTAGGTGCAGGTGGCCCGGCGGCTGGTCGTCTCGCACGTCCAGTCCCGGCCCGCAGCCGACACGAGGGTCAGGCCCTTCGGCAGGGCGTCCGTGACCACGACGTCGGCCGTGGTCTCGGTCGGTCCGGCGTTGTGCACCTCCAGCGTCCAGACGGCTGTCCGGTCGTCCTGCTCGGCGAGGGACTTGTCGATCGACACGAGCGCGGACCCTGCGACGGGCGCCTCGACCGTCGACGTGTCGTCGTCGGTGTCGGTCTGCTCGCTCGGCGTCGCGACCCGCGCCGTGTTGACCACGGTCGGGTAGGCCGCGGCGCCGACGTCGACCGTGAGCAGCACCGAGCTGGACTCGTCGAGCACGAGACCGTCCTCGTCGACGCAGGTGACCGTCCCCGCATCCTCCGCGCAGCGCCAGCCCTCACCCTCGGCGGACACGTAGGTCAGGCCGGCCGGCAGCGTGTCGGTCACCGTGACCGGGCCCGGGTCGGCGGTCGGACCGTCGTTGCGGACGGTCAGCGTGTAGGTCCCCTGACGGCCCACGGTCAGCTCGCCCTCGACCTGCTTGTCGATCGAGAGGTCCACCAGTGCAGGCACCGTCACCTCGTCGACGTCGCGGTCGTTGCCGCTCTCCGGGTCGGGTGTGGAGGACGAGACCGTGGCCACGTTCCCGACCGCCGGGTACGCCCCGGGCTCGACGGTGGCGACCACCGTGATCGGGTCGGCGTCGGTGTCGACCGCGAGCGGCTCGTCGAGCGTGCAGGACGCGGCGTCGTCGTCACAGGTCCACCCCTCCCCCGAGATCGACTCGAGGGTGAGTCCGTCGGGGAGCAGGTCCGCCACCTCGACGTCACGCGCCTCCGACGGTCCGTCGTTGCGGACCTGGAGGGTGAACTCCAACGGCGAGCCGACCGTGGCCTCGCCCCGGTGCGACTTCGTGATCGACAGGTCGGCCGATCCCGTCGGCGTCACCGTGTCGCGCGCCTCGTCGTTGCCCGACTCCGGGTCGTCCGTGTCGCTCTCGACCGTGACGACGTTGACCAGCTCGTCGCCCGAGGCGTCGGACGCCACGTCGACCGTCATGACCAGGTCCGGCGTCGACGCTCCCGCGGCGAGCCCGGCGGTGGGAGCGAGCTCGCACTCCACCGTCTGGCCCGCGGTGGCGACCGGCCCCGCCACACAGGTCCAGGGGCCGGGCGTGCCGACGTACGTCATGCCGGGCGGCAGCTCGTCGGTGAGCGTGATCGGCGACCGCGCGTCCGAGGGTCCCTCGTTCTCGACGCCGATCGTGAACGCGAACGGGCGGCCCGCCACGGGGGTGCCCGTGTGGGTCTTGGACACCGCGAGGTCGGCGTGCGTGGTCACCGAGACGTCGTCGGCATCGGTGTTGTCCTCGTCGTCGTCACCCGGCGTCGTGGTGGTGACGGTCGCGGTGTTCGTGATCACCGTGCTCGCGTCCACACCGCTGCCGACCTTCGTGACGAGGGTCAGCGACGGGGCGGCGCCCGGGGCCAGGGTCGGCCGCGAGCAGCTGAACGCGGCGTCGGACGTCTCGCACGTCCAACCGTCTCCGGCGACGGACGTGACCGTGAGGCCTGCCGGCATCGTGTCGGAGACCGTCACCGCGTCCGCGTCGGACGGGCCGGCGTTCTCGACCCCGAGGGTCCAGGACAGCTCGGCTCCGGCGTCGACCGTGTCGACGGCGGCGGTCTTGGTGAGGGACACGTCGGCCTCGTCGACGACGACCGTCGGGTCGCTGTCGGTGTTGTTCGAGACGTCCGTCTCCTGCGGTCCGCTCACGGCGACGCTGTTGACGAGCGTGGCGGGACCGGCGTCGGCGGCGACGTCGACCGTGAGCGTGAACGACGTGGAGGCGTCGTCGGCGAGGCCACCGGTGCGTGAGCACGCGACGTCCTGGCCCGTCTCGTCGGCCTGCCCGGCCTCGCACGTCCAGCCTCCGCCGGAGACGTCGGCGAAGGTCATGCCGGCGGGGAGCCGGTCCTCCACCGCGAGCGGGCCGGGTGAGTCCGACGGGCCGCGGTTCGTGACCTCGATGGTGTAGTCCAGCGACGTCCCGGCCGTCGCGTCGCCCGTGTGCCTCTTCTCGACGGTGTAGTCGGAGTCCTGGTCCGGCACGTTGCCGTCGACGGCCTCGGAGCCGTCGGGGTCCTCCTCGGCGACGGCCTTGGCCGTGTTGACGATCTCACCGGTCTGGTCGGATCCGACCTCGACGTCGATCTCCACGCTGGCACTGCCCTTCGGGGCGATCGAGCCGCTCAGCGTGCACGTGACGGTGCCGGCGTCCTCGTCGCAGGACCACCCCGTGCCCCGGGCACCGCGGTAGGTCAGGCCCTCCGGCAGCGTGTCCGTCACCGTGACGTCGGTGGCCGTGGACGGCCCGGCGTTGGCGACACCGATGACGTAGGTGCCGGTGGCACCCGCGACCAGCTGGGTGTCGCCCTCGACCACCTTCGACGTGGTGAGCAGCGCGGTCCGCGTGGGCGTGTCCTCGGCGGAGTCGCGGTCGTTGGCCGAGGCCGTGGGGGTGACGGGCTCCGGCGTGGCGCTCTTGACCGAGGCGACGTTCTCGACGGCGGCCGTGCGGTCGGCGGGGACGTCGACGGCCACGACCAGCTGCGGCGCGGCGGCGTCCCGCGCGAGGTCCTCCTCGGACGTGCAGGTCACGACGCCCTCGGCCTCGTCGCACGTCCAGCCGTCACCCTCGGCGGAGACGAAGGTGGTGCCGGACGGCAGCGTGTCCTTCACCGTCAGGGGGCCGCGAGCCGTCGACGGACCGAGGTTGGTCACGTCGAGCGTCCACGTGGCGGTCTGGCCGGCCACCAGGGACCCGCTCAGCTTCTTGGCGACGGCCACGTCGGCGAGGGCGGTGACCGGAACCGTCGACGTCGCGGTGTTGTTCGTCGTGACGGACTCGAAGACCGAGCCCTCGACCTCGGCGCTGTTGGTGATCGACGCCGTCGTCCCGAGGTCGCTCGGGACCTGGCCGGTGACGGTCACGACGGGCAGCGTGCCCCCGACGGGGACCGGACCGGCGTGGCGGCACGTGACGTCCGTGGTGCCCACGGAGCAGCTCCAGCCGGTGCCGGAGGCCGTGTAGCCGGTCAGCTCGTCGGGCAGCTCGTCGGTCAGCACGATCTCACCCGTGGCGGCGTCCGGACCGGCGTTGCCGACCGTGAGCTTCCAGGAGTAGGGACGACCCGCGACGAGCGTCCCGTCACCCTTCTTCTCGAGGGTGAGGTCGGCCCGGTTGATCTGGGCCTCGGCCGTGGCATCGGGACCGGCGTACGAACCGGTCTTGCTGCCCGTGGCCCCGGTGGCGTCCTTGACCACGATGGCGGCCGTGTTGACGTGCGGGACGCTGCTCCCCGACCCCGGCGAGGTCGTGGCGTCGGCGGTCGGCCGCGCGGTGTAGGTGATCACGACGTCCTGGCCGGGCGCCACGGGGCCGAGGGCCGGCCACGTGAGCACCCGAGGGTCGTCGTCGCCGACCTGCGGTGGCGTCGGCTGCGCCGTCGCCGAGCCGATGCCCACGGTGGCCGAGCTGCCGAGGACCCAGTTCGTCGGGAGCGTGTCGGTCACGTCGACGGTGGCGGTCGCGGCGCCGGTGTTGCGGACGACGACCCGGAAGGTCTTGTCCTTGCCGACCTCGGCGGTGGGGCCGCCGACGACGCTCTTCTGCACGGTGCCCTTGGGCAGCTGCGGCGTGACGCTTCGGGTCGTGGACGGTCCGGTGTAGGTGCGACCACCCGTCGCGCGGCTCTCGTAGCCGGCGATGGTGGCCGTGTTGACGAGGGCGCTCCCGTCGAGGGTCCCGCTCGCCGCGAGTCGCGCGTCGTACGTCAGGCGCCGGCTGTTGCCGGGCGCGCCGACGGTCAGCTGCGGGAGCCGCCACGTGATGGTGCGGGTGGCGTCGTCGTAGCTGCCGTCGTCGGAGATGGTGTCGGTGTCGACCACGACACCCTGGGGCACGCGGTCGGTGACGACGACCTCGAACGCGTCGCTGACATTGGTCCCACCGGGGTTGGTGGCGGTGACGGCGTACGTGAAGACCTGGCCGGGCTCGGGCGTCGCGTCGTCGACCGTCTTGGCCACGGCGACGGTCGGCTGCCGGATGGTCACCGCGGCGGTCCGCTGGGTGCCCGAGCGGGTCCAGGTGTGGCCGGCGCTCGTCGGGTCGGTGCCGTTGACCGAGCTCCAGCGCACGTTGGCGGCGTTGGTCGGCGTGGCGCCGGTGGTGTTGCCGGCGACGTCGGCGACCTTCAGCCGGTAGGTGATCGTGTAGACGCGCGAGGCGGTGTCCGGCGCCAGGTCACCGAGGCCCCAGCCCACGGTGCGGCCCGACGCGGTCAGGGGCGTGGCGTCCGCAGGGCAGGTGGTGGGTGCGGTGCTGCGGGCGCAGGTGACCGTGACGTCGCTGAGCGACGAGAGGTCCAGCCCCGTGGGGACGGTGTCGGTGACGGCGGCGTCGAAGTAGTTCAGGTTCGGCGCGAACGTCGCCCGGACGGTGTAGGTGACCGTGTCCCCGATGGTCGGCGTCAGGGGCAGCACAGACTTGGTGAGCGAGGCGGACGTCGTGGTGACGGTCTTGTTCGCGGTGGTCGAGACCGTGGTCTCGGTGCTGTTGTCGTTGCGTCCGTCGTCGAGCGTGCTGCCGACGAGGCGTGCGTCGTTGCGGTACGACGCGCCACCGGCGGCGTCGACCGCGACCTTCGCGGTGTAGGTGAACGACCGGGACTCGGCCGGCTCGAGCGAGCCGACCGGCACGGTGATGTAGGTGAACGACGTCGAGGTGCACTGGCTGCCGGTCGCCTGGGCCGAGGTCGCGCCTGACGGCAGCGTCCCTGCGTCGAGCGTCAGCGCCAGCGGCAGGCAGTCGGTCAGCACCGCGTCGTGCAGCGGCACCGGACCGGTGTTCTCGGCCTTGAGCGTGTACGTCACGTCCTGGCCCGCACCCACCACGGAGGTCGGGTTCGAGGTCTTCGTCAGCTTGGGGACGGGCAGCTTGACCTGGACGTCCGAGGTGTCCTGCACGGACTCGGTGCCGGTGGCGTCGGCCGGTCCGGCGGTCGAGGTGAACGTGGCCGTGTTGGTCCGCGTCCCGGTCGCCGTCGTGCCGGGAGCCACCCGGGCGGCGATCTGGAGCACCACCACTTGGTCGGTCTCCGTGGCGTTCGTGTAGGTGGCCGGGAACCGCACGCCGTGGTTGCCGTCTGACTCGATCGAGGCGGGCAGGGGTGCCGTGGTGGCGCTGCCCGCGTCGGGACGGAACACGATCGTCGAGCCGGTGACCTGCAGGTTCGCGGGCAGCACGTCCTTCAAGGTCGCCCGGTACACCGTGGTGCGCGCGGGGATGGTCGCCGTGATCGTGTAGTCGATCCCCTCGCCGCTCACGGCGTCGTGGTCGCCGTTGCCGGTCTCGGAGTCGACGTCGGTGACGTTGGTCTTCTCCACCTCGACCGCCGGGAGCCGCACGCTGGCGGTGTCCTTCGCGGGCGGGGCGTCCATCTGCGCTGCGGTGACGGCGGGGTCGATGTTCTCGCGCGGGTAGTGGGTGGTGCGGCCGTCGGTCCCGACGTTGGTGGCGGCGGCGAACGAGCGGACGCCCGCCGTGTTCACGTAGCTGCGGCCGGCGGCGGTGGAAGTGGGCGTGGTCGCGCGGTACGTGAGGGTGGTGGAGTCGCCGGGCGCGAGCGCCGTCGTGACGGTCCACGAGACGACCGCGACACCGTCGACGGTCGCGCACGCGCCGCCGTCGGAGATGGCGCTCACGTCGCCGCACGTGTACTGCGGGGGCAGGAGGTCGCGCACCTGCACGTCGTCGACGGCGCGCTCGTTGCCCTCCACGTCATCGGTGTCGCTGGCGTTGGTGACCTTCACCGAGAAGGTCGACACGTCGCCGTGGCGGACCTCGGCGTCGTCCACGGACTTCTCGATGGCGACGGTCGGCGGCGGCGCGACGTAGAAGGTCACCTGGTCGCGCAGCGACTGCGAACGGCCCTGCTGGTCCAGGTAGCGGAACTTCGCCAGGTTGCCCTTCACGTCCACGTCGGCGTCGCCGGGGGTCGAGACGATGCCGCTCAGGACCACCTCGAACACGGCACCGGGCTCGACGAAGCGCTGGCCGGCGATCACGTCCCCGATCGTGAAGACCGGGTTGCCGGTGGCCTCGTCGGTGGAGATCGTGACGTCGTTCGCCGCGGTGGGCGTGGCCGAGCCTGCCTCGTACACGACGCCGTCGGGCAGGAAGTCCGAGACGCGGGGGGCGCGGGTGGCCGTCGCGTCGGAGAAGTCGACCCGGATCTTGAAGCAGACCCGATCGCCCTTGCGGTACGACAGCACGGACTCGTCGCCGGCACGGTTGTCGATGTAGCTGGTGGCGGCGCAGCTCATCGGGGTGGCCTGCGTGCCCACCGTCTTGTCGAGACGGGGGCCCTCGGTGCCGATCGAGGCCTGGGACTCGTCGTTGACGGTCACCGGGTCGGTCCCGTTCTCGGACGCGGGCGCCTTGGTGGTGCGGCCCTGCAGCGCCACCGTGTTGACGAAGCTGTCGCCGGAGCTGGTGGGCTCGGTGCTGCCCTCGTAGGCGCTGCGCATCCGCGCCTTGTAGGTGATCGTGCGGACCTGGCTCCGCTCGAGCTCGAACGGCGTGAACGTGATGCGGAAGCCGTCGGCGTCCAGGTCCTCGACGTCGGCGTAGGAGGCGCCACCCGTGGGCGCGAAGGAGCCGCCTCGCGCGCACTCGGCGGCCGAGGTGTTCTCGTGGTTCGTCTCGTCGTCGAGCGGGCACAGGCCGTTGGGCATGTCGTCGGTGAGGACCACGTCGGACGCGGTCGTGTACTCGCTGCCCTGGACGGACAGCGTGTACGTGGCGACCTGACCCTGGACGAAGGTGCGCGGCGCGACGGACTTCTGGACGGCGACGTCCTCGGACGTCACGGTCACGCGCGCGCTCGCGCTCACCGTCTTGTCGGCGGGGTCGCCCTCGATCGTCCCGGTGTACGTGCCGCTGGCGATCGCGCGGTTCGTGTAGGCCTTCTCGGTGGCGCCCTCGCGCGTCGGGGCACCGGTGTTGTTCGTCAGGTTCGCGGTCCCGGTGAACTCACCCTGCGGCATGACGTTCTCGCGCATCGGGATGCCCGCGGCGTAGGTCAGGGTGCGGCTGCCGCCTCCGGCCAGCGTGCCGACGTCCCAGGTGACCTTCGTGTAGACCCCGGCCGGGTATCCGGCGGGCAGGTCGGAGTCGACCGTCTCGACGGAGACCGGCGTCGCACAGTCCGCGCCCGCGGCGGGCGTGCCGGTGAGTCGCCCGGAGCCGGGGTACTCCTCGAAGCCGGCCGGGGCGTTGTCGACACCACCGCAGCCGAGGAACTCCAGGCCGGCGGGCAGGTAGTCGACGACCTCGACGTCGTCGGTGGGCGTCGAGCCGTTGTTGCGGACGCGCAGCGTGAACGTCGTGGGGTGGTCGTGCACACCGCGCAGGAGCTCGTGCTCCGGGCTCGGCTCGGACTTCGAGAGCGCGATCGCGCTCACCGCGGTGGTGCTCGTGGTCGTCGCCGACGCGGTCGAGCGATCCAGCAACGTGCCGGCCGGGGTGAACCGGGGCACGAGCCGCGGGTCGCTGTTGGCGTACACGTCCAGGTCGACCGGCACGGTGGACCCGACGGGGTACACGTCGGTGTCCGGCTCGGCGTCGAAGGCGAGGGAGACGCTGCCGGACCGCGCGGCGTCGTCGACGTTGCGCCACACGAGGGTCTGCTCGCCCTCGGCAGAGGTCCACACCACGGGGTCACCGACGCTGTCCGGACGGGTCGACCCGGGCACGTAGGTGATGCCGGCGGGCAGCACGGCCCGGAACGTGACGTTGTACAGGTCCTCGTCGCCGGTGTTGGTGGCGCGCAGCGAGTACGACACGTCCTCACCCACCAGCACGGGGTCGCTCGACGCGCTGAGCGTCATCGACTGGGCGGCCACGGCCGGCGCGACCGGGACGACGGCGACGAAGGCCGCGACCAGCGCGACCACGACGGCAGGGTGGACGAGCCGCGTACGCGGCATGGTGCGACGACGCACTGGCAGAGCTCCCTCAAGCACCCGCCGACTCCCCGACGGTACACAAACATGAACGACTTCCTCAGGTCCACATCCTGGCAGAAGTCACAGGTTCTCCGTGCCACTTTGCGCCAACCGAGCGGCCGTCGGGAGTGAGGTGCGTCATACGGTCCGGCGGCGCCACCGGAGGTGGTTCACCCGCGCAGGAACGTGACGAGGGCGACCACGCCGACCCCGACCACGAGCACGCGCAGCGCCGACGCCGGGAGACGTCGCCCGACGGTCGACCCGACCTGCCCGCCGACGGCCGAGCCGATCGCGATGAGCAGCACCACGAGCCAGTCGACGTCGGCCACGGCGATGAAGACGAGGCCCGAGACCCCGTTGGCCACGGCCGCCAGCACGTTCTTCAGCGCGTTCAGCCGCTGCAGCTCGTCATCGATCCCGATGCCCATGACGGCGAGCAGGATGATGCCCTGCGCGGCACCGAAGTAGCCGCCGTAGACGCCGGTCAACGCGACCAGCGGTCGCGTCCACCAGGCACCGTCCTCGGACAGCCCGCCGCGCTCGGCGTGCCGTCGGGCGACGGCGGCCGAGATCCGCGGCCCGAGCACCACGAGCACGCAGCCCAGACCGATGAGCACCGGCACGATCGCCGAGAACGCCGACGCCGGGAGCACGAGCAGCAGGACCGCACCGGCGACAGCGCCGACGGCGGACGCGGGCACGAGCCGCATGGCTCGCCGACGCTGGCCACGTAGCTCGCGCCGGTACCCGATGGCCCCCGAGACCGAGCCGGGGACGAGCCCGATGCCGTTCGACACGTTCGCGGTGACCGGTGGGACGCCGAGCGCCAGCAGCGTCGGGAAGGAGATGAGGGTGCCGGACCCGACGACGGCGTTGATCGTCCCCGCCGCCAGTCCCGCGAGCAGGATCACCGTGATCTCGACCGGACCCATCTCGACCTCCCCCGGGGCGCAGGTGCGCCGTCCCGACCGTCGAGGCTACGTCAGCGCGTCGAGCGGGACTGATGCCGCCGGCCCCTCCGCGCGACCGATGTCACGAGAGCGGGCCCAGCAGCCGGCGCGACTGGCGGGACTGCACGAGGAGCGCACCGTCGTCGGACCACACGTCGCAGTCGTCGACGGCCCAGGCACGGTCGAGGTGGCGCGCCCTCATCCTGACCAGCACGAACCCGGACGTCGGCGGGTGCTGGCCGAGCACCAGCGAAAGGTCGGCGGTGGGCATCAGCACCGGGGTGGAGGCGATCCCGAACAGCGCGGGCGGCATCGCGTCGCTGATGACCGCCAGCTCACCAGGACCGTAGCGACCCTCCGTCCGCAGCCGAACCCACGCGACCAGCTCGGCGGTGTCACCGCCGACGGTCGGCCGCGCCTCGGTGGCGAAGCGGAACTCCAGCTGTGCACTCACCGGGACCAGGTCGCGCGGGAGCTCCACCTCCTCGCACCGGCCGGGCGCGGGGACGTCGGGCATCGCGACGTCGGTGAACGAGCCCTGCTCCTCGTCGACGGGAGCCGAGAGGACGGTCGCCAGCAACGCCGGACGGCCCGCGCTCGCCGCCTCGACGGAGCTCACCACCGAGCTCCGTCCCTGGTGGACGGTCCGGACCGCGATCTCGAGCGGGTCGTCGCGCACACCGGCCAGGTACTGGAACGTGGCCGTCCGGACGCGCCAGTCCGGTGGCACCTCGGCGGCGACCGCATCGAGGACGGCACCGGCGGTCACACCCCCCATGACGCCCGCGAAGGACCACCAGTCGCGGGTGAACGACGCACCGTAGCCAGGGTGCCCCGACCCTTCGACGGGGTGCACCGACGGCCGGACCGTCACGACCGGGCCGCCGTGACCGGCTGAGCAACGCGGTTCGTCATGCCGAGGGCAAGCACCGCCGCCACCACCAGAGCCCCGGCACAGACCCACCACGTGGCAACGAAGCCGTCGCGAGCGGCGACACCCTGGGCGCTGCCGACGATGGCGAACAGCACGCTCACCCCGACGACGAAGCCGATCTGGCGCGACATGGTGACCACGGCGCTGCCGGTAGCGGACTGGTCTGGCGCAAGGTCACGGGTGCCGCCGGCGATGAGGTTCGGCAGGGCCAGCCCGACGCCGATGCCGCCCAGCAGCCACCCCGGCAGGTAGGCCGACACGAACGCCGGCTCGACGCCCATGACCGACACCATCCACACGTTGCCCACCGCGCACACGATGGAGCCCGCGGCGACGAGTCGGGCGGGCGCGACGTGGGGCAGGAAGCGGTGCGAGAGGGCGGCCGTCACGGGGACCATGATCGGGCCGATGGCCACCGCGAAGCCGGTCCGGAGCGAGGAGTAGCCCCAGATCTGCTGCAGCCAGAGGATCCCGACCAGCAGCTGTGCGGCGAAGGCGACGTTGAAGACCAGCATGGCCAGGTTGGCGTAGCGGAACGAGCGAACACGCAGCAGCGCTGGATGGATGACCGGCGAAGGGTGACGACGCGACTGTGCCCAGAACACCGTGCCGAGCACGACCGCGCCGGCGAGCGACCCGGCGGTTCGCGGGTCCGCCCATCCCCAGTCGTTGCTCTTGGTCAGGCCGAGAGCGAGCAGGCCGACCGCTGCCGCGAAGACGACCGCGCCGGCCAGGTCCGGGCGGACCGCGTCGTCGTCGGTGCGCGCGTCGCGCACGACCGTGACCGCGAGCCACAGCAGGCCGAGCCCGATGGGCAGGTTGATGAGGAACACCCAGTGCCACGACAGCTGGGTGAGCACGCCTCCGACGGTCGGCCCGAACGCTGCCGCCAGCGCGCCGGTCGCCGCCCACAGCCGCACCGCGCCCACGCGCCGCTCGGGCGGCAGGGCACCCATGAGGATGCCGAGGCTGGTCGGCGTCATGGCGGCGGCGCCCGCGGCCTGCAGGACCCGGCAGGCCACCAGCATCCAGACGCCCGTGCTGAGGGCGCAGGCCACGCTCGCCGCGACGAACAGCGCGAGCCCACCGACGAACATCTGCTTGCGCCCGTAGCGGTCCGCGAGCCGTCCGAACGGGACGAGCAGGGCCGCGAAGGTGACCGCGTAGGCGTTGAGCACCCAGCTCAGGTCCGCGGCAGTGGGGCCGCCAGGCGTGCCCACGCCCAGGTCGCGCCCGATGTCGTCGAACGCGACATTCACCACGAACAGGTCGAGGCTGGACATGAAGGCGGCACCGATGGTGACGAGCACGACCGCTCGCGCACCCTGGCTAGGATGAGGCATAGCCAGCAACCTAGTGCCTGGCTATGGTCCTGCCAAGCCAGGGCGTAGGGTCGACCCATGCCCGCTCGACTCGAAGGACGTCTCGCGTCGCCGGACCGCAGGTCCCCCGGCGACCACT
>NZ_LMMY01000001.1:133278-138842 GCF_001422865.1 Aeromicrobium sp. Leaf272 | reverse complement strand
GTCGTACGGAACCAGCCGCTTCGACGACCTCGCCACTCGCGTGGGCATCAGCGACGCCGTGGCCTCGGCCCGCCTCCGCGAGCTGCTGGAGGCCGGTCTGCTCGAACGTCGCCCCTACCGCGAGCCGGGCCAGCGCACGCGGCACGAGTACGTGCTCACCGAGAGCGGCGAGGAGCTGCTGCCGGTCCTCCTCGCCCTGGCCGCGTGGGGGCGCCGGCACACCGGGGCCCGGACCTCCCCCCGCTTCGTCCACGCCGACTGCGGGGCCGACGTCGAGGCCGAGGTGCGCTGCACGGAGGGGCATGTCGTCGCGCTCGACGAGCTGGTCGTCAGCAGCTGAGGGGCGCAGCGACGCGGATGCGAACGACGACCGTCGTCCAGCACGCGCCTGCTCCGAGACCTTTCGGAGCCGCCTGTCGGAATCGAACCGACGACCTTTTCATTACGAGAGCCCGGAAACCCCCAGCGATGCTGTCCGCAGCCGCCTTTCAGCGCTTCTCGTTGCAACCGTTCCATGCAGTAGCGGTCTGGGGGTGCGCGGGGGGTGCGCGCCCACTAGTCCTCAAGCCGTGTTGAGTTGCTACCGGCGCTCTCCCAGGCCGCCTGCGACACACGGCGACTCGGCTTCCGTCCCAGCTGCGCGGACTGTTCCGGTCGAGGCGAAGGGTCGCGCTGCGCCTGTCACCTGACGGTGTAGCAGTCCCATCTATTTCTTGTCCAAGACCCGAGTCATCCAGTAGTTGAGAGGTGCGATGCCAAAGCACAGCAGAGCCCCTGCGAATTCCCCGATGGCGACTGCGAGACAGCCTAGACCCAGCATGAGAAATAGCGCGACCCAGTTCATGAAGCGCCAGTATGAACTGAAGTAGTCCATTTCAAGCACCCAGGACTTTCCGTGCTCCCGCTTCAGCCACGTTGCCCGCACCCGCTCCAAGCCCAGTGCAGACAGTCAGTACACCGACAACGAGCACGCTCGAAAGCGCCCCGATCGCCCCCGAAAACCTCGAACTGCCCATCATGAAGCTCCCCCAGTCGCCGTCACCGCGGCGCCTGCGAACGGACTCACGTCCGCAGCCAAAGGGGCCGATTTCGAGGAACGTAACACCGAGAATCTGAACTTGTTCACAAATTACGCAAACTTCGAGCCTCACGTTGCCGCAGGCCGGATCCCCCGTCGACCGGTGGACCCAGGACCATTCCTCAGCAGGCTTCCGAGGAGCGTCCACCATTTCACTGCTGGTGAAACGGTCCCAGGCCCCTGACCTGCGAAGACNCCCGAGACCCGGATGCGGCGAGGACGCTGCGCTAGCAGTGTGACTGTGGAGCCGCCTGTCGGAATCGAACCGACGACCTTTTCATTACGAGTGTCGAGGACTCCTCCGCGCCCACAAATCTTCGCGTGCATGCGTTGCACCAATTGCCCACACAGTCAGAAATCCGCAGCGTGGGGGCAATCTAGGGGCAAAGGAACCTGCAGCGCTCGGACGTGAACTAGCGTCTTCTTGGCGGTCGCTGATTGCGGAGCTCGGGGGGTGGCGCAGAGGCTCCGCGCGGATGCGCTTCTCGACGCCGAGTTCAACCAGCACGACGACTGTGCGCATCCGGGTGGAGGGGCGCCATTCAGTGGCCGCCAAGAAGTCGCGAAGCACGACGCTCGTCAGCGATGTCCGCTGGTCGCACGGTCGGTCGGCGCGTCCGTGCCGCGCCGCGCGCACGGGCGCCAGCCCGAGCACGGCACGGCACGGACGCGCCGACGGCTCCGGCCACCGGACACGCTAACGGTCGCGAGCGTTGTCGAGACTGGGTGCGCGGGTTGTAACACAGCACCCTCAAAGTACCGAGGTTCCGTGCACTGATCCCCAATAGTTCTAACATGCACCATGGCTGGGATGACTCTGGCTGACCAGGCCTCGGAGGGCTTCATCAGCTATACACGCAAGGACAACGCGTCCTTTCGTGGCGTAGTGGAAGTACTCCGCGACGACATCATGAACACGATCGAAGCTCGAACTGGGCGCAGCCTCACTCTGTTTCTCGACCGAGAGTCGATCGGCTGGGGCGAAGACTGGCGGGAGAAGATCCAACAAAGCGTCGAGACTGCAACGCTCTTCATCCCGATCATTACCATGCGGTACTTCCAGAGCGAAGCATGCCGAGACGAACTACTCGCCTTCCACGAAGCCGCAAAGCGCCGAGGGCTCACGGGGCTAATTCTGCCGATCGTGCTCATGGGCGCCGAAAACATCACCCGCAAAGACGACCGACCTGAAGTGCGACTGATTGAAGCCTTGAACTATAAGCAGATCGAGACCGAGTTTCGCTCGGGCTTCGACTCCCCGCCGTGGCTCCGCGTGATCGGCGAAATCGCCAGTGATCTCGTCATGAATCTTCAAGCCGCTGAGGATTTCATCCTGAGCACAGAATTGCCTGGGGAGCCCCCCGCTGGGCCCAGTGGCTCCCACCCGCCCGGAACGGGAAGCGGGCCTGACGTCACCGATGGCGCCGAGCTACCGCAGACGAACGATTTCAGTCCGTCCGTTGATGACCGCCTCGACCTAGCTCAGCTCGGGGCTGCGATGGAGGAAGTAACCAACCTCGCTGAAAGCGCCGCTGAGGCCGTCACCGAGATCGGACAAATTGCCGAGCAAGTACTCGGCGGTATCAACCTCGAGGCGATGCCCCCAAAGAGGGCGCACGCGCTGTTCATTCGCGCCGCCGATGCTCTCAGCCAACCCGCCGTCAGACTCGAAGAGCGTGGAAAGGCTCTCGAAGAACGAATCACCGAAGTCGACGCCAGCCTCCGGTCGATCGTCGACGAACTCCGCGAGATCGACAACGACCAGTCGCAAGCGTTCCTGAGCGAGATCCTGTCAGGCATCGCTGAAATCGGAGAGATGGAAGAAGTCTCCGACCAGATGGACGACCTCGCGTCCACCATGCAGGTCGCATCAGTCTTGAACGTTGGTCTTCGACGATCCCTCCAACCCGCGATTCGTGGCATCCGCGCCGTGCAGACCTCAGCGCGCACGTTCGGTAGTTGGAATGATCTACTCAATTAGGCTTAAGACCGCTCCGCGGTTGAGCGCACCGTCAGCACATCCTTCGACAACCAAGGGAGATCACAGCGATGGCTCGGCACGTATTTTTGTCCTTCGTCGCGGAGGACCTTCAGAACGTCAACCTTTTCCGCGGCCAAGCGAGGAACCGCAACTCTGCACTCGTATTCGATGATTACTCGGTGCGAGTTCCGTATAACAGCACCAACGCCGCATACATCCGCACACAGATCGCGGCAAAGATTCGGTCGGCGTCCGTCACCCTTTGCCTCATCGGACCCAGCACCTCCACAAGCAAGTGGGTGGACTGGGAGATCGAGAAGAGCAAGGATCTCGGAAACAAGCTTGTGGGAGTGAAGCTCTATTCAAGCTTGACGTGTCCAGTTCCTCCTGCACTCCGTGCCGCCGGCGCGCCAGTGCTCGACTGGGACGTGCCCGCGATTGTTCGAGCCATTGGCTGACCCGCTCTACGACGGCGGCTATCCAGCCCTGCACGACTCTGCGAACTCCGCGTCACTCGAAGGCCAGAAGCACTTCCTCCGAGCCTTGAAGGTGCGTCTCACTGGTCTCCTGGTCAGCGCTCTGGGAGGCGCTCTGCTCATCGGTGGAGAAGAGTCGGCGGTCGGGGGGGCTGTGGCTCTCGCTGGCTTCACTGTTGCCCTCGCTTGCGAACTTTATGTGAGCATCGCGAAGCCTGACCGCCGGTGGTATGAAGGTCGAGCTGCAGCTGAGTCCGCAAAGACGCTCGCCTGGCGATACGCAGTTCGCGGCGAGTCCTTCGCAGAAGACACCCGCGAGGTCGACCGATACTTTTCCGACCGCGTCCGCGAAGTTCTGGAAGATCTGAAGGACCTCGACCTCGGCGGATCGAAGACCGGGAATCGAGAGCAGATAAGCGCGATGATGCGTGAGATTCGAGCAAGCACGTTTGAGGAGCGTCGCTCGGCTTACCGCGACGGACGAATCGAGGATCAGCGAGACTGGTACGAATCGAAGTCCGTGTGGAACGCGAAGCGAAGGACATGGTGGCTTTCAGGCACGATCGGCGCCCAAACCATAGGGATGATCACTGGCCTTATCGTGCTGCTGGACGTCGTTCGAATCGATCTTGTAGGCCTGATCGCGGCCGGAGCCGCGACTATGACCAGTTGGTCCCAGGCGAAGCAGTACAGCACGCTTGCAACTGCGTACGGCATCACCGCCCAGGAGCTAGCCACCATCAAGAGCGAGATCGACTCTGTTCCGGAGTCCGAGTGGGCTGATTACGTAGGGCAGGCCGAAGAAGCGATCTCCCGCGAGCACACACTCTGGCGTGCATCGCGCGGGATCCGCGGACCGCGCTTCTAGTTTCGCAGCAGATCCGTTCGCACGCGGTCCGACGAAGTCCCTATTGTGGAAGTATGACGGATTTCCGATCTGACCGGATGCCAAGCGTCGAAGGCCGTGGACGAGCCCGCGCCGCATGGCAGTCGTATCGCGGATGGGTCGAGAAGAACGTTGTTCCCGCCGTCGATCCTGTCGTCGGCCCGTTGGCGCGTCGCTTCTCGGTCAACAAGGTGACCCAACTCATCGGGTTCTGGACGATGTGGCACGCCTACGGTGGGTATCAGGGGCTGATCGACCTGGGAATGGCTCCGACAACAGTGCACCGAAACGTCAAATGGTTCCGCCAGGTCTTCAAGGCGCACCCAGATGAGTACTCGATCCCGGGACTCACCCTCGACCTCAAACAGTGGCACGCCGGGGGCACCGTCGAGACCGAGTGAATCTTCACATGTGGAAGTATTGACGCAGCGAAGGCTCTCCCCTAGATTTCCATTTATGGAAATCCCGGCGCCCACGACAGTCCTCGCGTCCGGCATCGATGCTCTTTACCTAACCGGCCGCTGCGTCATTCCCAGCGAGCTTCTCGCGGATCTCGAGCAAGCCCGCGCTCTCGCTGGTGAGCTCCGGCAGCCCACTCGCCTTCGGCTCGGTGGCGAGACGTTCAACGTTGGATGGGGCCCGCTCAACCGCTGGCGATTCCGGCTTGAGCACCGATGTGCGATGGTCGGCATGACCGCTAGCGATGGCATCCCTTCGCTCTACGTACAACCCACCGCGGAGTTTCTGCATGCGAACGGCGCAGAGGCCGTCTCCGATTGGTGCCAGTCGGTGTTCGCGGAGTTGCTCGGTCACATCACTTGGCAGGTGAGTCGCGTCGACTTGTTCGCAGACGTCCAGGGCTGGGACGTAAAGGCGGAGGACAGGCACCACTTCCTCACTCGGGCAACATCTCGCCGGACCTATGAGGACGACGACGAACTGACCGGGCTTCAATGGGGAGTTGGTGGTGCAGTCGTCTGCCGGATCTACGACAAGACCCGGGAGAGCGCTCTGAAGGGGACCGACTGGTGGCCGAATGTCTGGGGCCCGGCTTTCGAGCACGGCAAGCAGGTGATCCGCATCGAGTTCCAGGTCCGGCGCGACGCGCTGAGGGAGTTCACGCTCGGCACCCCGGATGACGTC
>NZ_LMMY01000001.1:127771-133262 GCF_001422865.1 Aeromicrobium sp. Leaf272 | reverse complement strand
CCGGCGACTCGAACCAGTCTCGCTGGCCGGTCTCGCCGGTTTGGGAGGCCATCGGCAAAGCCGATCTCGACGGATCACCGATTGGCGAGGAACTCATCAGACGGGGCTCGACAGCGGGCGATCTCAGACGCCTCGTCCCTGCGCTCGTCGGCTATGCCACGGCAGCCGGTGCCCACGGGGACGCAGCAACAAGCGCCGAGCTCATGACGGCACTCGGCCGCATTTTTGAACGCGACGCCCGCCAAAGGGGAATCTCGCTGGAGCAGAGGCTGGCCGACCAGCGACGCCGATTGAAGATGTCCGATGGAAGCGCTGCTTAAGCCACCCGAGGTCGCGCGCTTGCTCGCCGTCCACCCGTCCACCCTGTCTCGCATGCGCGCGTCCGGGATTGGTCCTCCGGTGATCTGGGTGACCGAGAACAGTCCTCGGTACCTGCTCTCAGACGTCCAAACCTGGCTGCGGTCGCGGAAGGGCGTTGCCTAATGGCAGCCATTCGGCGCTCCGCTTCGGGACGGTGGACGGCGGTAGTGAAGCAGGGCCGCTCGTACGTCGGGTCCAGGACGTTCCCGACCCGTCGCGAGGCTCAGGCCTGGGCGCGGGAGTTTGAAGCGGAACTCGGGGCGGGCGTTGATGCCAAAGCGGGACGCGTCCTGGTCAGCACTCGGCTGGCCCAGTGGCTGCGTGATCGGGAAGGGACTGTCGCGCCAACTACCTTGACTGCTGACAGCCAACTAGTCCGGCTTATGCCGCGCTGGTTCGCCGCGCTGGCAGTCAACGCCGTCACGGAGTCACACGTTGAGCGACTGCTCGCTGAGTGGTCCCGCTCCCCCACCCTCGGTCACGCCTCCGTAGAACGCATGCGAGCGAGCTTGTCCGCTTTCTTCGCCGCGTGTCGTCGTCAGCGGCTCATCGCCGCGAACCCCGTCTCAGGCGTACCCACACCGCGCCGGACTGTCCCGCCGACCGAGATGCGCCCGTTCAGCGAGGCAGAGCTCGATGAGATCGCCCAGTCCGTGCGGGCTCGCTCAACGCACCTCGCAGACGTCATTCTCATCGCCGGTTGGACTGGGCTGCGCTGGGGTGAGCTTCGTGCGGTGCGGGTTTCTGACCTGGAGGAGATCCCGACCCCGGTCCTCGTTGTCCGTCGGAGTCAGACGGAGGGCAGGCCCGTTAAGGTCCCGAAGTCGGGCCGGGCCCGTCGCGTGCCGATTGCGGACCGCGTCCTTCCACTCTTGCGTTCGATGGCCGCAGACAAGGGACCCGGTGACCTGCTCATCACGACGCCGCGGGGAGCACAGCTCCACGTGACCGCCTTCAAACGCGCGACCGACTGGACATCGCTCGGGCGCGGTCGCCGTATTCACGATCTGCGACACACCGCAGCGTGCCTCTGGCTCGCCCGCGGTGTCGAGCTCGCAACCGTCCAGGCCTGGATGGGGCACTCCAGCGTCGCAACGACCAACAGGTACGTGCACTTCCTCGGATCCGCAGCAGAGCGGGCCGGACTGGACCTTCTCAACGCACCGGGGCAATCCGGGGGCAAAACTCGGAAGACACTTCCATGACTCAACCGAGAACTTCGTTGAGCCGCCTGTCGGAATCGAACCGACGACCTTTTCATTACGAGTGAAACGCTCTACCGACTGAGCTAAGGCGGCGAAGGCTCAGCGAGGATCGCCCGCCGAACCTCGACGAGTCTATCCGGGCCCTGCGGGGGCCACAAACCGGGCCCCTACACTCGACGCGTGGACGGAACAGAGGACGTGCGGGCCGAGCTGGACGACATGCGATCCAGCATCGACAACATCGACGCGGCCCTGGTGCACCTGCTCGCCGAGCGGTTCAAGTGCACGCAGCGGGTGGGGCGCCTCAAGGCCGCGCACGAGCTGCCGCCCTCGGACCCCGAGCGCGAGTCGCGCCAGATCGAGCGGCTCCGCACGCTCGCCGTGGAGTCCGACCTCGACCCCGCCTTCGCGGAGAAGTTCCTGACCTTCATCATCGACGAGGTCATCCGCCACCACGAGGCCATCCGCTCGGCCTGAGTGCCGAAAACCCGCGGGCGGGCGGCACGGTTCCGCACCTGCGGAGGCAGGTGACGAACCGAACAGGCGCGCTTTTCGGGGCGTCACCTACCCCTGACGGCCCGGTTCGGTGCGTCACCTACCGCTGCCGGCAGTCCGGCGCGTCAGCCCTCGTCCTCGCAGGTGAGGCCGTCCTTCGGGACCGTGCCGTCGACGAGGTAGGCGTCGACGGCCTTCTTGATGCACTGGTTGCCCGACCCGTAGGCGGTGTGGCCGTCGCCGTCGCGCGTGAGCAGGACGCCCTCGGAGTCGCCGAGCTGGTCGGCGAGCGCCTTCGCGTTCTCGTACGGGGTGGCCGGGTCGCGGGTGGTGCCGATGACGACGATCGGCGCGGAGCCCTCGGCGTCGATCTCGACCTGCGGGCGCTCGGCCGGCTCCGGCCAGTCGCTGCAGCCCAGCACGCCCCAGCCCAGCGCCTCGCCGAAGACCGGCGAGGCCTTCTCGAACGTCGGCAGCTCGGCCTCGACCTCGTCGACGCTCGGGCGCTCACGGTTGTCGAGGCAGTTGACCGCGATGTTGGCCCAGCCGATGTTGCCGTCGTACTCGCCGTTGCCCTTGCGCGAGAAGTAGGCGTCGTTCAGCTGCAGCAGGACCGAGCCGTCACCGCGCAGCGCCGCCGTGAGGCCCTGCGAGAGGGCGATCCAGCTGGCCTTGTCGTACAGCGTGACGGCGATGCCGTAGAACGCACGCCCCTTGGTGAGCTCGCGATCGGTGCCGGTGGGCAGCGGCTCGTCCTCCAGCTGGCTCATCAGGGTCTCGATCGCGCGCTGCGCGGCGTCGGCGTCCTGCCCCAGCGGGCACGACTCGAGCTTCACGCACGACGCGATGTAGGCGTCGAGCGCACGCTGGAACCCGGTGGCCTGGCCCAGCGAGGACCCGAACACGTCCTTGGACGGGTCGACCGCGCCGTCGAGGACCATCGCGCCGACCTTGGCGGGGAACAACGTGGCGTAGGTGGCACCCAGCTGCGTGCCGTAGGAGGCGCCGAACCAGTCCAGCTTCTTCTGACCGAGCAGGGCTCGCGCGACGTCCATGTCGCGGGCCGCCTCCTCGGTGGAGACGTGGCCGGCGAGGTCACCGGAGTTCTTCCGGCACGCCTCGCCGAGCTCCTTGACCGCGTCGCGGAACTCCTGGACCTCGGCGTCGCTCGAGGGATCGGGGTCGCTCGCGGCGTACTCGTCGAACTGCTCGTCGGGCAGGCACTCCAGCGGCGAGCTCTCGCCGACGCCGCGCGGGTCGACCCCGACGATGGTGAACGCATCGCGGACCTCGTCGCCCATGCTCCCGGCGAGCGATCCCGCGTAGTCGATGGCCGAGCCGCCCGGGCCGCCCGGGTTGACGAACAGCACGCGGGTGCCGTCGCCCTCCGCCAGGTAGCGCGCCGCCTTCAGCTTCGTGGTCTCGCCGTCGGGCTCGTCGTAGTCGACGGGCACCTCGATCGTGGCGCACTCGCGCTCGCCGCCGCAGTCCTCCCAGGTCAGCTCCTGGTCGTAGAAGCGCTGCAGCCCGTCGGGGGCCTTCTCACCCGTGGGCTCGAGCTGGGCCGTGGGAGCGGAGTCGTCACCGCGCGTGGCGACCAGCACGCCGACCACGACGGCGGCCACGGCGGCAAGGACGATCAGGACGAGGAGAGGGCGCTTCATCGGGTCCGGAATCCCATCATCATGCGTTCGAGGGTGAGCAGCGGTGCAGCGTTGGCGGTGAGCGCCTCGCGTGCCTCGACGATCGCATCGATCCTGCGGAGCGTCGAGTCGGGGGTCCACACGTCGGCGGCCGAACGGACCGCGTCGGCGACGTCGGCGTTCACGAGCGGCGCGCCGGGTGCCGTCTGCGCGACCACGACGTCGCGGCAGAACGAGAGGAGGTCGAGCAGGACGCCGTCGATCGAGTCACGCGCGAGCCGGGTGCGACGCCTCTTCTGGTCCTTCTCGAGCGAGGAGACCGCACCGGCGTAGCCGGCGGGCCTGCGGCCACGGTCCTCCACGCCCCACGACTGCTTGAGGTCGGAGGTCTCGCGCTCGTCGGCCACGTCGGCGACCGCGGCGGCTCGCGCGGTGGCCTCGTCGTTGATGCGCTGGGCGGCCACCAGGCAGTCGCCGAGGGAGCGCAACGACGTGGGCAGCGACAGGATGTCGCGACGACGCTCCCGTGCCTGCGGGTCGCGGGCCAGACCGCGCGCGCGACCGATGTGTCCCTGCGACGCCGCCGCGACCGCCTGCGCGAGCTGGGGCTCCACCCCGTCGCGCTCCACCAGCAGGCGGGCGATCGCGTCGGCGGGCGGGGTGCGCAGCAGCACGGCCCGGCAGCGCGACCGGATGGTGACGATGACGTCCTCGGTGGCGGGCGCGCACAGCATCCACACCGTGTACTGCGACGGCTCCTCCACCGCCTTGAGCAGGGCGTTGGCCGCCTGCTCGGTGAGTCGGTCGGCGTCCTCGACGATGAGCACCTGCCAGCGACCGAGCGCCGGCCGCAGGGCCGACTTGCGCACGTACTCGCGCGCGACGTCGGTGCCGATGGACAGCCCGTCGGTGCGGATGACGGTGATGTCGGGATGGCTGCCCGCCGCCGCCGTGGTGCACGAGTGGCACTGGCCGCAGCCGCCCAGCTCGCACTGCAGCGCCGCCGCGAACGCCTTGGCCGCGTTGGAGCGCCCCGACCCGGGCGGACCGGTGAGCAGCCACGCGTGCGTCATGGAGCGACCGTCGCCGCCGGCGGACCGGACCGCGGCGGACAACGTGTCGACGACTGGTCCCTGGCCGACGAGCTCGTCCCACACGCTCGTCACAGGTCACCGCCGTCTCGGCGGGCCTGCCCGAGCCACGGCTCGACCGCAGCCCGGATGGCGGCGTGCACGACCTCGGGCGGCTGGTCGGCGTCGAGGACGAGGTAGTGGGCCGGGTCGGCGGCCGCGAGGGTCAGGAAGTGCTCACGGACGCGCTGGTGGAAGTCGAGCGGCTCGGCCTCTATGCGGTCGGGCTCACCGGCGCGCGACAGTCCGACCGTGGGATCGAGGTCGAGCACCACGGTCAGGTGGGGCCGCAGGTCGGCCGTGGCCCACCGGGCGACGTGCTCCAGCTCGGCGGCGTCGATGGCGCGGCCCGCCCCCTGGTAGGCGAGCGTGGAGTCGACGTAGCGGTCGGTGACCACGACCTCGCCGCGCTCGAGCGCCGGGAGCACCACGGCGTCGACGTGCTCGGCCTTGTCGGCGGCGTAGACGAGGGCCTCGGTGCGCGGCGACAGGTCGCCGGTGGCCGGGTCGAGCACGATGCTGCGCAGCCGGGCGCCGACCTCGGTGCCACCGGGCTCGCGCGTGAGCAGCACGGGCGTTCCCTGGGCCGTGAGCCAGTCGTGCAGCAGGCGGGACTGGGTGGACTTGCCGCCCCCCTCGCCACCCTCGAGGGCGACGA
>NZ_LMMY01000001.1:127377-127740 GCF_001422865.1 Aeromicrobium sp. Leaf272 | reverse complement strand
GGGGTGGTGTGTCGTCGCGTCTGCTGCTGCGCTGGTTGCGGCAGTGCCGTCGTGCTGCTGCGCTGCCTGCGGTCGTCACGACTCACTGACGCACTGCCCGCGGTCACGACTCACCGATGCGCTGCCTCGGTCTTCTCTGGAGGCGGCCCCCGAAAGGCCTCGACCGGGGACCTGGGCGGGCGCTGGTCCGGGGGCGCGGGACTCATCTGGTGCCGGGGGTGGACCCACGATTCTTCCTTTGCGCGTGATCGGCGCAGCATTCTCCCTTCGCGCGTGCCCGCGGTGGATCCTCCACCGCACGAGCGCCCGGACGGTGGAATCCACACCGGCCGGTGGCTGCGGTCGTCAGGGATTCTCCCTTCG
>NZ_LMMY01000001.1:127258-127330 GCF_001422865.1 Aeromicrobium sp. Leaf272 | reverse complement strand
AAGCCCTGACCGCCCGAGGACTCAGCTCTACGTGGCCGTCGTCTTCTTCGCGGTGGTCTTCTTGGCCGCGGA
>NZ_LMMY01000001.1:97885-127175 GCF_001422865.1 Aeromicrobium sp. Leaf272 | reverse complement strand
CGGGCCGCGGGCCCGGCGCTCGGCGAGCAGCTCCTGCGCGCGCTCGGCGGTGAGGGTCTCCAGGGAGTCGTCCTTGCGCAGCGTGGCGTTGTACTCACCGTCGGTGACGTAGACGCCGAAGCGACCCTCCTTCACGACGATCGGGCTGCCGCTGACCGGGTCGTCGCCCAGCTCCTTGAGCGGCGGCTTGGCCGCACCGCGGCGGCCGTACGTCTTCGGCTGGGCGTAGATCGCCAGCGCCTGCTCCTCGGTGAGGGTGAACAGCTGCTCCTCGGACTCCAGCGAGCGCGAGTCGGTGCCCTTCTTCAGGTAGGGCCCGTAGCGGCCGTTCTGCGCGGTGATCTCGACGCCCTCGGCGTCCTTGCCGACCACGCGCGGCAGCGTGAGCAGCTTGACGGCGTCGTCGATCCCGATCGAATCCATGCTCATGGACTGGAACAGGCTGGCCGTGCGCGGCTTCTCGCTCTTCTTGGCGCCCTCGGGCAGCAGCTCGGTGACGTAGGGGCCGAACCGACCGTTCTTGACCACCAGGTCGAGGCCGGTCTCGGGGTGCGTGCCGAGCATCTTCTCGGCGCCGGCCGGGTTGGCCAGCAGCTCCTTGGCCTTCTCGAGGGTCAGCTCGTCCGGCGGCAGGTCCTCGGGCACGTTGGCCCGCGTGGGGACGTCGGCACCGTCCTTGCCGGGCACCATCGGCGGGCCCTCGACGTACGGGCCGTACCGACCGACGCGGACCGCGATGTCGTCGCCCAGCTCGAACGTGGCCAGTCCGCGCGCGTCGATGTCGGGCAGGTTCTCGATCAGCCACTTGAGGCCGGTGTCCTTCTCGCCGCTGCCGGCCCAGAAGCTCTCGAGCACGCGCTGGCGGGCGTCGCGACCGTGCGAGACCTCGTCGAGCACGTCCTCCAGCTCGGCCGTGAACGAGTAGTCGACCAGACGCGGGAAGTGCTGCTCCATCAGCCGCACGACGCTGAACGCGATCCAGGCCGGCACCAGCGCCGTGCCCTTCTTGAACACGTAGCCGCGGTTCTGGATGGTGCCGATGATCGACGCGTACGTGGACGGCCGGCCGATCTCGCGCTCCTCCAGCTCCTTGATGAGCGAGGCCTCGGTGTAGCGGGCCGGCGGCTTGGTCTCGTGGCCGGCCGGGGTCAGCTCGTGCGCCGCGACCGTGTCGCCCTGCGCCAGGGCCGGCAGCTTGGTCTGCTGGTCGTCGCCCTGGCCGTTGTCCTCACGGGACTCGACGTAGGCCTTGAGGAAGCCGTGGAAGGTGATCGTGCGGCCGGAGGCCGTGAACTCGACCGGGGCGCCCGCGTCGGCACCCGCGGCGTCGGAGGCCGTGGCCGCCAGCCGGATCGAGACCTGCTCGCCCCGGGCGTCCTTCATCTGCGAGGCGAGCGTGCGCTTCCAGATGAGCTCGTACAGCTTGTACTCGTCGCCGCGCAGCCCCGTGGCCTGCGGCGTGCGGAACTTCTCGCCCGCCGGCCGGATGGCCTCGTGCGCCTCCTGCGCGTTCTTGACCTTGCCCGTGTAGGTGCGCGGCTTCTCGGGCAGGTACTCGGCACCGTAGAGCTCGCGGACCTGCGACCGGGCCGCGTTCAGCGCCGTCTGCGACAGCGTGATCGAGTCGGTGCGCATGTAGGTGATGTGCCCGCCCTCGTACAGACGCTGCGCCACCTGCATGGTGCGGGCCGCGCCGAACCCGAACTTGCGCGACGCCTCCTGCTGCATCGTCGTGGTCCGGAACGGGGCGTAGGGCTTGCGGGTGTAGGGCTTGGCGTCGACCGCGGCGACCGCGAAGGACTCGTCGCGCAGGCCAGCGGCCAGCGCCGTCACCCGGGCCTCGTCGAGGTGCGCGACCTCGGCGTTCTTGAGGGTGCCGTCGTCGGCGAAGGCCGAGCCGTTGGCCACCTTCTTGCCACCCACGCTCACCAGCCGCGCCGGGAACAGGCGGGCGTCCTCGTGCTTCTCGCCCGCGTCGAAGGTGGCGTCGAGGTCCCAGTACGACGCGGACCGGAATGCCATCCGCTCCCGCTCGCGCTCCACGACCAGACGGGTGGCCACCGACTGCACGCGACCGGCGGACAGGCCCGACATGACCTTCTTCCACAGGACGGGGCTGACCTCGTAGCCGTAGAGACGGTCGAGGATGCGCCGGGTCTCCTGCGCGTCGACGAGGTCCATGTCGATGTCGCGCGGGTTCTCGACCGCGCGGGTGATCGCTTCCTTGGTGATCTCGTTGAAGACGATCCGCTTGACCGGCACCTTCGGCTTCAGCTCGTCGTACAGGTGCCACGCGATGGCCTCGCCCTCGCGGTCCTCATCGGTCGCGAGCACGAGCTCGTCGGACTCCTTGAGCAGCTTCTTGAGCTTGGTGATCTGCGACTTCTTGTCGGCGGCGACCACGTAGACCGGCTCGAAGCCGTTGTCGATGTCGACGCCGAGGCGCGCCCACGGCAGCCCCTTGTACTTGGCCGGCACCTGGTCGGCGCCCTTCGGGAGGTCCCGGATGTGGCCCACGCTGGAGTCGACGACGTACCCGTCACCCAGGTACGACTGGATGCTGCGCACCTTGTTCGGCGACTCGACGATGACGAGCGTGGTCACGGTGATACTCCCTGCTGGACGGCGTCGGCCCCACTGGTCGGGGGCCGGACGGGGCAAACGCTAACGCGTCCTGTCAACAAACATCGTGCCCCGGGGGCCGACGTGGCGCGCGCCACGCCCTGCGCCGACGCTCTCAGGGCACCAGGAACCCGTCGGCCACGAGGTCGTGCACGACGGGTCGGTACGACTCACGCAGCTCGGTCGGGTCGCGGTCGAGCAGCTGGGCGAGCGCGTCGATCACCTGACCGGCCGTGAGGTCGCCGTCGAGGGCGCCGAGCAGCCCCGCCTCCACGGTGTCGACCTGCCTCGCGCGACGCAGCCCCTCCCCCAGCCGCACCACGATCGCCTCCGGGTCGGCCGCGCCCGCCGGACCGTACGTCTCCTGCGCCAGGCCGGTGGCCTGGGTCCAGCGGACGTCGAGAACGTCGTCGGCGTCGGCCAGGGCGTCGACTCGCTCCGCCCAGTCGAGCACGGCGGCGCCGACCGGCGGCACGACCTCGTGGCGCCACTGCTCCATCCGCAGCACCGGGACGTCGCGGTGGGCCGCCCGCAGGTTGATCCACCCGAAGGCCATCGCCTCCACGCCCTGCTCGTCGAACCAGCCCAGCCACGCGTCGTAGCGCTCGGCGTAGTCGGGTCGGTGGCGTGCGCCCGCGTCGGCCAGCCACATCTCCACGTACGCCGGCAGGTCGACGACCTCGCGCTGCACCACCCAGGCGTCGAGCCCGGTGGGTGCGATCCAGCCGTGCAGACGTTCCTCCCACGGCTCGTCGGTGTGCACCCAGCTGCCCAGCACCTGGCACCAGCCGCCGGGACGCAGGTGATCCGCGGCGCCCGAGACGACGGTGCGCACCACGCCGTCGGTCTCGAGCGACCCCTCGCGGTACACGAGCCGCTCCCCCGTGGGCGGCGAGACGACGAACGGCGGGTTCGTGGCGATCACGTCGAACCGCTCGCCGGCCACCGGCTCCCAGAACGAGCCGTCGCGCACGTCGACGTCGGCACCGTTCAGCTCGGCCGTGAGCCGTGCCGCCCACAGCGCGCGCGGGTTCACGTCGGTGGCGACCACCTGGTCGTGGCGCTGCGCCAGGTGCAGCGCCTGCACCCCGCAGCCCGTGCCGAGGTCGAGCACGCGTCCACCCGACGTGGGCACCGTGAGCTGCGCGAGCGACGACGACGCCTCGCTGATGCCGAGCACGTGCTCCGGTCCGACCTCGATCGGGCTGGTGTCGAGACCGGGCGTGAGGTCGCAGACCACCCACCAGTCGTGCTCCTCGTCGCCGTAGGGCCGGACGTCGACGAGCGCACGCACGTCGGACCCGTCGCGTCCGAGCAGCCCCCGCTCGAGCAGGTCGTCGACGAGCCCCGGGAGGGCGGCCTCGACGGCACGGGCCGGCTCGGCGCGCTGGAGGGAGAAGAGCCGCACGAGCGTGGAGAGCGCGGAGCCGTCGCGCGTGGCGCGCTCGGCCGGCGTCGTCTCGTTGCGCAGCAGGGCGGCGTGGGCGGCGGGGCCGAGGAGCTCCTGGACCCGGTCCACCGTGAACCCGACGTCGGCCAGCCGTGCGCGCACCTGTTCCATGCGGCCAGCGTGTCACGCCGCCACGTCGATGCCACCCACTCACCCTGGTTCTCCCCCACTCACCTGGGCGGGCATCCCCAGGTGAGTCACGGAGTTCCGTGGTGGGCTCGCGATTCCCATCACCTGATGGGAATCGTGGGGACGGAGGGACGCGACGGTGCGCCAGACGCACGTGACCCCCGCGGCGGGGCCGCGGGGGTCACGTGGGGTGGTGCGGTCAGGCGGGGCTGGTCGCCTCGTCCATGGCACCGTCCTCCTGGACGTCGCCGATGGCGATCGGGCGACGCTTGGAGATGTACACGGCCACCACGATGATGAGCACCGAGACACCGGCGATGGTGTACCGGACCCAGTCCTTGGCGTCCTCGCCGTAGGTCACCTGCACGACGACCGGGACGATGAGCAGGGCGACGAGGTTCATCACCTTGAGCAGCGGGTTGATCGCCGGGCCGGCGGTGTCCTTGAACGGGTCACCGACCGTGTCGCCGATGATCGTCGCCTCGTGGGCGGGCGATCCCTTGCCGCCGTGGTTGCCGTCCTCGACCAGCTTCTTGGCGTTGTCCCACGCGCCGCCGGAGTTCGCGAGGAACACCGCCATGAGCGTGCCGGCACCGATGGAGCCGGCCAGGTAGGCGCCGAGCGGGCCGACGCCGAGGCCGAAGCCGACCGCGATCGGGGCGAAGATCGCCAGGATGCCCGGCGTCGCCAGCTCGCGCAGCGAGTCGCGCGTGCAGATGTCGACGACCTTGCCGTACTCGGGACGACCGGTGCCCTCCATGATCCCGGGGATCTCGCGGAACTGGCGGCGCACCTCGTACACGACCGCGCCCGCGGCACGCCCGACGGCGCTGATCGCGAGCCCGGAGAAGAGGAACACGACCGAGACGCCGATGATGAGGCCGACGAGGTTGCTCGGGTCGGCCACGTTGAGGATGCCGGAGATGACCTGCCCGTCGGAGGAGCTGAGCCCACCGAGGAAGGCCTGCAGCGGCTCGGGGTCCTGGACGTCGAAGCCGGAGAGCACCTCGCCGAAGCCGTCGCGGATCGCGTCGGTGAACGACCCGAACAGCGCGGTCGCGGCCAGCACGGCCGTGGCGATCGCGATGCCCTTGGTGATCGCCTTGGTGGTGTTGCCCACCGCGTCGAGCTCGGTGAGGATCTGTGCGCCCTCCTCGCCGACGTCGCCGGACATCTCCGCGATGCCCTGGGCGTTGTCGCTCACCGGGCCGAAGGTGTCCATGGCCACGATGACGCCCACCGTGGTGAGCAGGCCGCAGCCCGCCAGGGCCACGGCGAACAGGGCCACGACGAGCGAGCCCGAGCCGAGCAGGAAGGCGCCGAACACCGCCGCGCCGATCACGAGGGCGGTGTAGACCGCCGACTCGAAGCCGACCGAGAGGCCGGACAGGATGACCGTGGCCGGCCCCGTGAGCGACGTCTTGCCGACGTCCTTGACCGGGCGCGTCTCCGTGCCGGTGAAGTAGCCGGTGAGCGCGAGGATCACGGCGGCCAGGACGATGCCGATGATCACGGCGACCATGGCGATGACGCGGGGGTCGCCGTCCAGGCCGGCCACGCTCTCCACGGGCAGCACCTGCGACAGGATCGACGACTCGTCGGCCGTCGGGAGCGACAGGTCCGCGAAGGACGACGGCAGGTAGAACCAGGAGAAGGCCGACGACCCCACCGCACCCAGGAACGCCGAGATGTAGAAGGAGCGGTTGATCGTGCTCAGGCCGCTCACGCCGGGCTGGGCGCGCGTGATGAAGACGCCGAGGATCGCGGTCAGAGCACCGATGGCGGGTATGACCAGCGGCAGGACCAGGCCCTGCTCGCCGAACGCCACCGAGCCGAGGATGAGCGCGGCGACGAGCGTGACGGCGTAGGACTCGAAGAGGTCGGCCGCCATGCCGGCGCAGTCACCGACGTTGTCGCCCACGTTGTCGGCGATGGTCGCCGCGTTGCGCGGGTCGTCCTCGGGGATGTTGTTCTCGACCTTGCCGACGAGGTCGGCGCCGACGTCGGCGGCCTTCGTGAAGATGCCGCCGCCGACTCGCATGAACATGGCCAGCAGCGCGGCACCGAAGCCGAAGCCCTCGAGCACCGTGGGCGCGTCACCCTGATAGATCAGCACGACGACCGAGGCGCCGATGAGGCCGAGGCCCACCGTGGACATGCCGACCGTGCCACCGGTGCGGAAGGCGATGCGCATGGCCACCTCGCGCCCCTCGTTCTCGGCAGCCGCCGCCACGCGGACGTTCGCCCGCACCGCGAGCCACATGCCGAAGTACCCGATGAGGGCCGAGAACAGCGCACCGGCCAGGAACGCGACCGAGCGACCGATGCGGACGTCGGTGGCACCGGGCAGCGCGAACAGCAGGGCGAACGCGGCCACCGCGAACACGGCGAGCGTCTTGAACTGGCGGGTCAGGTAGGCCGAGGCGCCCTCCTGCACCGCCAGTCCGATCTCCTGCATCTTCTCGGTGCCGTCGTCGGCAGCGAGGACCTGGGAGCGGAACAGTGCAGCGAAGAGGAGCGAGACGACTCCGATCCCGGCGACCACAGCGACGAACGTCGTGTTGCCTCCCGAGAGCTCGAGATCACTCGCCGCCGCAACGAACGTCGCGTCGACCATGTATTCCTCCGTGGTGTGGGACAGGGGTGTCGGCCCCAGCCAACCAGGAAAATGTGACGCGGGCTACACCCGGGTAACAATCCTGCGCGTGTCGTCCACGGCGGGCGCGGTCAGGCCAGCGACGCGGGTCCGTGGGCGGCGCGCGCCGCCTCCACGGAGTCGTGCAGGCCGAACACCTTGTCGAGGCCGGTGATCTCGAAGATCTTGAGCAGCCGCGGGTGGGTGCACACGATGTCGAGGGACCCGCCACCGGCGCGCACCTTCTTGAGGGCGCCCACGAGCACGCCGAGTCCCGTGGAGTCGAGGAACTCGACCCGCTCGACGTCGACGATGAGGCGCAGGTGCCCGGCCTCGACGGCCTCGACGATGGCCTCACGCAGGCGTGGTGCGGTGTACACGTCGATCTCTCCGCCGACCTCGATGATCTCGAACGGGTCGTCGGTGCGCGTGGTGAGGAGCAGGTCCATCAACGTCCTTCCGAAGGTGTGACCAGTCAACCACGAAGGAACCGAGCCCGCCCCCGTCTCGGGGGAGCCGTCGCGTGCCGCCTGGGAGACTGTGGGGGTGGACATCGGACGCCTGCTCTCGCGCCACGGCGACCGCATCCTCCACCTGCACGACGTGCCCGCCCGGGAGGCCGTGGTGGAGCCGTGGCCGGAGTGGGTCGAGCCTCGCGTGCGGACGGCGTTCGCGGCCCAGGGCGTGACCCACCTGTGGGGGCACCAGGCCGAGGCGCTCGCGCACGTGCACGCCGGGCGGCACGTGGTGGTCTCGACCGGGACCGCGTCGGGCAAGTCCCTGACCTACCAGGTGCCGGCACTCGACGCGCTGGTCCGCGGCAGGTCGGGCGACGCGCTCCAGGGCCACCGCGCTCCCACGGCGCTCTACCTCGCCCCCACCAAGGCGCTGGCGGCCGACCAGCTGCGTCGGCTCCCCCTCGGGCCCGACGGGGCGGCCCTCGTGCGCGCGACCACGGTCGACGGCGACAGCTCGCTCGACGACCGGGCGTGGGCCCGCGACCACGCCCAGCTGGTGCTCACGAACCCCGACACGATCCACCACACCCTGCTGCCCGGGCACGAGCGCTGGTCGCGCCTGTTCGCCGGCCTGCGCATCGTCGTCGTGGACGAGTGCCACCACTATCGGGGGGTCTTCGGCGCCCACGTCGCGCACGTGCTGCGTCGCCTGCTGCGGGTGTGCGCCCACCACGGGTCGCACCCCGTGGTGGTCCTGTCGTCGGCCACGGTCAGCGAGCCCGCGGCGTCGGCGCGACGCCTCACCGGGCTCGACGTGGTGGCCGTGACCGACGACGCGTCGCCCCACGGACCGCGGACGATCGCGCTGTGGGAGCCGCCCCTGGTGGGTGCGGCGCACCCGTCGCAGCCGCCGACCCGTCGCTCGGCCGGGCGCGAGGCGGCCGAGCTGCTCACCGACCTCGTCCTCGACCGCACCCGCACGCTCGTCTTCTCCCGGTCGCGCCGCGGGGCCGAGTCCATCGCCCGCGGCGCCCAGCAGCGACTGGGCGAGGTCGCGCCCGAGCTGCCCGGACGGGTCGCGACCTACCGTGGTGGTTACCTGCCGGAGGAGCGGCGCGAGCTGGAGGACCGGCTCCGCTCGGGTGACCTGCTGGGCCTGGCCGCCACGAACGCGCTCGAGCTCGGGGTCGACGTGAGCGGTCTCGACGCCGTGGTGAGCGTGGGGTTCCCCGGCACCCGAGCGGCCTTCTGGCAGCAGGTGGGACGAGCCGGCCGCGACGGGCAGCCGTCGCTCGGGGTGCTCGTGGCCCGCGACGAGCCCATCGACACGTTCCTGGTGCACCACCCCGAGGCCTGGCTGGGCGCGCCGGTCGAGGCCACCGTGTTCGACCCCGACAACCCCTACGTGCTCGGGCCTCACCTGGCGGCCGCGGCACAGGAGCTACCGCTCACGGAGGACGACCTGCCGCTGTTCGGTCCTCGGGCGCGCGAGGGGGTCGACGCGCTGGAGGCGGCGGGGTGGCTGCGCCGGCGACCCGGCGGCTGGTTCTGGACCCGGCGCGACCGGGCCGCCGCCCTGGCCGACCTGCGCGGCAGCGGCGGTGCACCGGTGCAGATCGTCGACGGTCCCACCGGACGGCTGATCGGCACCGTCGACGCGGGGTCCGCCGACGGCGAGGTGCACGAGGGCGCCGTGTACGTGCACCAGGGCGTGGCCCACGTGGTCGACGAGTACGACGTGGAGGACGGCGTGGCGGTCGTGCACACCGAGGACCCGGGCTGGTCCACCTCGGCCCGGACCACGACGGAGGTCTCGGTGGTGTCGACGCAGCGCACCCGCACGTGGGGAGCCACCACGGTCCACGTCGGAGAGGTCGACGTGACCAGCCAGGTGGTCTCGTTCTCGCGCCGGCGGCACGACGGCAGCCTGGTGGGTGAGGAGCCGCTCGACCTGCCCGCCCGCACGCTGCGCACCGTGGCCACCTGGTGGACGCTGCACCCCGACGTGGTGCCGCAGGTCCTGGAGCACACGGACGTGCCGGGAGCAGCGCACGCGGCCGAGCACGCCGCCATCGGCCTGCTCCCCCTGCTCGCCACGTGCGACCGCTGGGACCTCGGAGGACTGTCGACCGCGGTGCACGCCGACACGGGAACGCTGACGATCTTCGTGCACGACGGGCACCCGGGCGGGGCGGGCTTCGCCGAGCGAGGCTACGAGGTGGTGGAGCGCTGGCTCCGCGTCACCCGGGCCACCATCGCGGGCTGCGAGTGCCCGACCGGGTGCCCGTCGTGCGTCGTCTCCCCCAAGTGCGGCAACTTCAACGAGCCGCTCGACAAGGCCGGCGCGGTGCGGCTGCTCGACGCCCTGCTGGACGGCGCGCCGGACGACGAGGCCTGACCGACCACCTGCGCCGGGTCAACGCTCGTACCAGGAAGGGGCGGCGCGGGCCTCGATGCGCGTGGTCCACGTCCCGCCCCACCACGGGCGGGCCGAGCCGACGGCGGTCACGGTGGCGACGTCGAGGTCCATCCGGCAGCGTTCGAGCCGCACGTCGTTGCGCCGGGCCAGCCGGCGCGCCGCCCCGCAGCCGTCGGCGCCCTCGGTGCTGGCGCGGCTGCCCGCGAGTGCGGCCAGGTCGGCAGCGGACGCCACCTGGTGGCGCAGCGTCACGAGGGCCATGACCTGCAGCCCCAGCGCCACCACGCCGACCAGGACGGCGACGACCCAGAGCGCGTGCACCGTGACCGCACCGTCCTCGGGGTGTAGGCCGGACGCGGCCGAGCTCACGGTGCCTCCGCGGCCGCGACGGCCGTCGCGCTGAGCTCGCGCGACCCGACGGTGGTGCCGAAGCCCAGCGGTGCGCGGGACCGGACCCTGACCGTGACCACGACCGTGCCGTCCTGCTCCTGCACCCGCACCCGGGCACCGGCCGGCGCGAGTCGGCGGACGAGCGCCGTGGCCCCACCGTCGTCCTCGCCCCGTGCGACGAGCCGCGCACCCTCGCGAGCGGCGTCGACGAGCCGGACCTGGGTCACCCCGAGCGACGCCACCCACACGAGCAGCAGCACGAGCACGAGCGCGAACGGGGCGAGGACGGCCAGCTCGGCGGTGGCCGTGCCCTTCTCGCCGCGCCCGGTCATCGGATCGGGGTCCACGGCCTGCCCCGGCGCAGGTGCTCGACGAGCGTGGTCGGGTCGAGCGCGCGAGCGAAGATCTCGCGCAGCTGGTCGAAGAACCAGCCGTCGGCCCCGAGGTGGACCAGGACGGCGGCGCAGGTGGCGGCCCCGAGGGTGCCGACGGCGTACTCGGCGGTGGTCATGCCGTGCTCGCGTCGAGCGCCGCGGCGGGAGCGGCGGGCGGCGGTCCGGCAGAGGGACGAGACGTCGAAGGTGGAGGAGGTGCGCTGGTGCACGGTGGGCTCCTGGGGAGTCGGGTCGGTGCTGTGGTCGAGGTGCGGTGGCTCGATCCGGTGGGGCCGTCGAGGCCTGGTGAACGCCGCGACGGCCCCACCGGAGGTCGGTCAGAAGAGGTTGGGCAGGAGGCTCGGGATGTTGTCGATGACGTCGCGGACGAGCTCGCCGAACCACTCCGACTGGCCGACCTTCACGAGCACGCCACCGACGGTGCAGGCGCCGAGGGTGCCGACGGCGTACTCGGCGGTGGTCATGCCCTGCTCCCGACGCTGCTCGCGGCGCTGGGCGCCGCGGGCGAGCAGACGCGAGAGGCCGAGGGTCGCCCGGTCCTGGAGGGTGGAGTGCTGGAGGTTCTTCATGGGGTGTCCTTTCGTGGAACGTGCTGACACCCAGGAGATGGGTCGCTCCCGAGCCCGGACGACCACCCCGTCGGCGACCTGTGGACGAGCGGGCCCGAGGGCGGTCCGGCCTGTGGACGGGCGGGCACCTTCATCCGCCCAGCAGGTCGAGCCCCGACGCGACGCCGATGAGGGTCGGGACGATCCCCACGAGGAAGAAGGCCGGGAGGAAGCAGAGCCCGAGCGGGGCGGCAGTGCGCACGCCGACCGCCCGCGCGCGTTCACGCGCCTGGGACGCCCGGTCGCGGCGCAGGTCCGCTGCCGCGGCGGCCAGCACCGCGGCCACGGGCGAGCCGGACTGCTCGGCCCGCCGGAACGCACGACCCACGGCGCCCAGCACCCGGTGCCGGGCGAGCACCTCCCACACCGCGGGCAGGTCCGTGCCCGAGCGCAGCCGTCGCCCGACCTTCTGCAGCTCCGTCGCGAGCGGCTCAGGGACCACCTCGCCGACCACCTCGAACGCGACGACGGCCGGTCGCCCGGACGCCAGCACGGCGACGACGAGGTCGAGCGCCACGGGCAGCTGGCGCTGCAGCTGCTCGTCACGCCGCCGCGAGGACGCCGTGGCCATGGTCGCGACCGCCGCCCGCGCCGCCGGGGTGGCTGCGAGGGCGACGAGGAGACCGATCACCGGTCCGAGCACCACGAGGCAGGCGATCGGGGTGAGGACGGTCACCACGCTGGTCGGCGACGGACGCCGACGCGAGGTCGGAACGGTGGTGAGCGCCCGGAGCCGGTCGGTGGCCGGGACGGGCACGGCCAGCCAGGCCGCGGCGGCCGCGACCAGCGCCGCTGCCAGGCTCATCGCGCGCCCACCTCGGCGCGGGTGGTGATGCGCTCGACCCAGGCCAGCCCCGTGGCCGCCAGCGCGCACCCGGCCGCGAGGCACACGACGCCCGGCAGGGTGCCGGTGAGCACGTGCACCGGGTCCCCGCCGAGACCGGAGCCGAGGCCGAGCCCGAGCAGCGGCAGGACCGCCAGCAGCCGAGCGGTGGCACGAGCCGAGGAGCACTCCGCCCGGACCTCTCGAGCAAGGTCGTGGTCCGCGCGCAACGCCTCGACCACGTGGTCGAGCACGTCCGCGACCGGCGCACCGGCACGTTCGGCCACACGCCAGGCGGCAGCGACGTCGGCGAGGTCGCCGGCGCCCGGGAGACGGGACACGCCGTCGAGCGCGGCCGGCACGTCGCCGCCGCGGGCCGCCACCTCGGCGACGGGCCGCAGGTCGGGCAGGTCGTCGCACGCTCCGCGCAGGGCCACGGGAGGGAGCACCCCGGTGCGCAGCTCGGCCGCGAGCAGCTCGACTGTGGCCGCGACCCGCACCGCCAGCTCGCTCGCGGCGCGCGCGGCGCGGTGCCGCTCGACGAACGACGACGCCACCACGGCGACGGCCGCGACCGTGGCCAGGAGCAGGGCGGACACGGGCGACGTGACGAACCACGGGGCCGCAGCGGCTGCGAGCGCGACGGGCACCCACGACCGCCAGCGGCGCCACGCCACCACCCGCAGCAGGAGCGGGCGTGCCGCTGCGGACGGCGGCCCCTCACCCGGGTGCGGCGGCGACGTCGCGGGCCCGAGGCGCAGGGCGACCAGCCACGTCGGAGGCGGCAGCCAGAGCAGGACCGCGCACCCGGACAGTCCCGCCGCCACCACGGCGACCAGGACCGTGGACCCCGTCATGCGTGGCTGTCCAGCAGGTCCTCGAGCCGGTCACGACCGGGGCCGTCGGTCCAGCGACCGTCGACGAGCCCGGCTGCGCGCACGGAGCGGACCGTCCCGTGCCCGTCGGGCCCCGCCGCGTGCAGCACACCGACCTCCTCGACCCGACGAAGACCGTCGCGACCGCGACGCAGGTGCACCACGACGTCGACCCCGGCCGCCAGCTGGCTGTGCACGGCGTCGCGTGCCAGGCCTCCGGCCACCCCCAGCGCCTCGAACCGGGCCGGGACGTCGGCCGCGGAGTTGGCGTGGATGGTGCCGCAGCCGCCCTCGTGCCCGGTGTTGAGCGCGGCGAGCAGGTCGACGACCTCTCCCCCGCGAACCTCGCCGACGACGAGCCGGTCCGGCCGCATGCGCAGCGCCTGCCGCACGAGGTCGCGCACGGTCACGAGGCCAGCGCCCTCCGCGTTGGCCGGTCGGGCCTCCAACGACACGACGTGGGAGTGGTCCGGGGCCAGCTCGGCCGCGTCCTCGACCACGACGAGTCGTTCGGCGGACGGCACGAGCCCCAGCAGCGTGCCGAGCAGCGTGGTCTTGCCGCTGCCGGTGCCGCCGCTCACGACGAAGGCGACCCGGGTCGCGACGACGCGCTGCAGCAGCCGAGCGGCCTCGACGTGGATCCCGCCGGCGGCCACCAGCTGCTCGAGCGTGAACGAGCGCCGGGCCGGGACGCGCAGGCTGATGGCCGTGCCGGGGCGCACCAGCGGTGCCAGCACGGCGTGCAGACGGGTGCCGTCGGGCAGCCGCGCATCGACCCAGGGGCTCGCGTCGTCGAGCCGTCGGCCGGCCTGGGCGGCCAGTCGCTGGGCCAGTCGTCGCACCGCCGCGTCGTCGGGGAACCGCAGGTCGGTCCGCTCGAGCCCGTGCCCACGGTCCACGTGCACGGCGCCGGCCCCGTTGACCACCACGTCGGTGACGTCGGCGTCGTCGAGCAGCGGCTGCAGGACACCCGCGCCGCGCCGCTCCCGCTGCAGGGCGTCGACCACGGCGAGCACCGTGGCGCTGCCGTGCAGCCCGGCCTCGAGCCCCAGGGCCTCGGCCACGGCCTGCGCGCTGGGCTCGCGCACCTCGGCGGCGAGCCGCGAGCGCACCCGTCCGACGAGCGCGGCGTCGATCGTGGTCACGACGGACCTGCCGCCGCGAGGCCGAGGACGTCGAGCACCTGCCCCGACGCCCGCCGCAGCGGGCGCGACCGTCCGGGGCCGCGGCCGTGGTCGAGGTCGGCCCTCAGCCGACGGTCGTGGGCGACCCGCGCGACCACCGGGAGCCTCAGCGCCTCGGCCACCGGGCCCGAGCCGACGCCTCCGGCGCGCCGAGTCGTCACGAGCGCCACCCGTGGGACGTGCTCGCGCACCTGGGCCAGCACGATGCGCGCGGCCGCCACGCACCGCACGTCCTCGGGCACCAGCAGCACCGCTCCCTCGCACCGCGCGAGCACCGCCGACCCGAGCGGGTCGAGGTGCCGGGGCACGTCGGCGACGACCACGTCGAAGGCACGCGAGGCGGCGGTCAGCACGTCGGGGGCGACGTCGACCGGCACGGCGGAGCCGTCGCGGGGGCAGGCCAGCACGGCCACGCCGTGGTGCACGGGCAGCAGACGCGCGAGCCGGGTGGCGCCGACGTGCCCGCCGGCGCCACCGAGCTCGGGCCACCGCACCCCCTCGGCGCGCTCTGCGCCGAGGACGAGGTCGACGCCGGCCCCCCTGGTGTCGGCGTCGACGAGGACGGGGCGGTGGCCGCGCCGACCGGCGTGCAGGGCCACCGCGGTGGCGAAGGTGGAGGCGCCCGCCCCGCCGACGGCACCGACGACGGCGAGGAACGCCGCCTCGTCGCGTCCGTCGAGCAGCTCCCCGAGTCGCGCGAGCACGGCGGTCTCGTCGGTGGGGTCGAGCACGGCCGTGGCGCCGAGCAGCACCGCGTCGCGCCAGAGCGTGTCGCCGGCGGTGCCGCCGGGCTCCCCACCCAGCACGAGCACGCCGTCACGACGTGGCGGAGCCGTGCGGGCGAGCGGTCCCGCCAGGTCGGCCGAGAGCAGCACGGCCGACGCCGTGGACCAGGCGCGCCGAGCGGCGACCGCGTCGGACGCGACCTCCGGCGTGACGCCCACCGCGGCGCACCACCGGAGGGCGTCGTCGAGCAGGTCGGCGTCGCCCGTGGCGACCAGCAGGTGTGCGGCGTCCATGGCTCTCACGCAACCAGGGACGGGAGCCGCGGACGAGACCTCGCGAGCGGCCTGTGGACGACGCCGCGCACGCCATCGGACGGCCTGTGGACGACCCGTCGCCGACGCGGTGTCCACGCGGGGGACCACGCGACGGCCGGGTCGGCCTATCCTGGGCGGGTGAGCCCCCGTTCGGCCGCGTTCTTCGACCTGGACAAGACGATCATCGCCCGGTCCAGCACCCTGGCCTTCAGCAAGCCCTTCTTCGAGGGCGGGCTGCTCACGCGCCGTGCGGTCCTGCGCAGCGCGTACGCGAACTTCCTGTTCGGGCTCAACGGCGCCGACCACGACCAGCTCGAGCGGATGCGCACCTACCTCACGGCCATGGTCGCCGGCTGGGACGTGGAGATCGTGCGCGAGTCCGTTCGCCGCACGCTGCGCGACGTCATCGACCCCATCGTCTACGCCGAGGCCGTCGACCTGATCGAGCACCACAGGCGTGCCGGTCGCGACGTCGTGATCGTCTCGGCCTCCGGGTCGGAGGTCGTGGAGCCCGTCGGCGAGCTCCTCGGCGTGTCCGACGTCATCGCCACGCGCCTCGTCGAGCACGCCGGCCGCTACACCGGCGAGGTCGCGTTCTACGCCTACGGCCCGCACAAGGCCACCGCGATGAAGCGACTGGCCGAGGAACGTGGCTACGACCTCGACGCGTGCTTCGCCTACTCCGACTCCGAGACCGACGTGCCCATGCTCGAGACGGTGGGTCACCCGTTCTGCGTCAACCCCGACAAGACCCTGCGCAGGATCGCCGCCGAGCGTGACTGGCCGGTGCTGGCCTTCGCCCGGCCGGTCGCACTGCGCAGCAGGCTCGGCCTGCACAGCCCCACGGGTCGCGCCGCCTGGACCCTCGGGGCGGTCGCAGCGGCAGGTGGCGTCGCCCTGCTCGCCCGTCGGCGGTCGCGTCGCGCGTCACCGTCGCTGCTGCAGCGGGTCCTCCCCCACACCTGAACCGATCCGCCCCGACCCCGCACGGGCCACGTGCGCTTGTGAACCGCGGCACGCAAGGTTACGGCCCCGTAGGGCTACCGCGCGTCCTGGCAGCGGCGTACAACTGAGGGCAGGACAACTCCACAGACGGCCCGGCACCTCAGTACCCACGCGGCGATCTCCCGTCCCACTGGGCAGTCGCTCCCGGGACATCCGCGACGAGCGGCCCCGAGGCGACGATGACGAAGTGCACGCCTGGTAGCTGCAGCGCGGCCGGACCCATGGACGGCGTCACCCGAGCGGTGGCGCCGTCCTTCTCTGCGGACCGGCGACCAGTCCGGCCGAACCGGTGCCCTCCGGCAGCGTGCCCTCGCTCGCGGGTTCGTCGGAGGGTTGGCCGTCCTCGTCCCGGTCTCCCAGGCACAGGAGGAAGGGCAGCGCCAGGACCGCCCAGACGTAGCGGTCCCACAGGATCGTCGTGAGGGACCCGATGAGCGCGTAGCCGAGCACCGGCAGCACGAGCAGGTTCCACGGGCGGGGCAGGGTGATCGCCCGCAGGGCCACCGACCCGAGCAGCACGAGGTAGACGGCCAGACCGATGATCCCGACCGCTGCCGCCACCTGCAGGTAGATGTTGTGCGCCGCCATGACGTCGCCCAGCCCCACGCCGAGCAGCGGGTGCGACGTGAAGGCGTCGAGCGCGATCCTGGCGAGGTTCTCGCGGTCGAGGTCGGATCCGGCTGCCGTGCCGCCGCCGAGCAGACGACCGAGCACGTTGTTCTGCGACGCCCCGTTGCCGGTCACCGCCTGGCCCACCACGTAGATCGCGGGGATCGCCAGCCCGAAGAGCACCAGGGCGATCTCGACGCGGCGCTCGATGACGACGAAGAGGACGGCGACGGCCACCGCGGCCATCAGTGCGGCGCGGCTGCCGCTGATCCAGACGCCCCACGCGCAGGCCCCGCCCATGAGGACGACGGCCCACGACCAGCGGCGCGGGAGCACCCGCAGCAGGAACGGAAGCAGCGCGAGGGCGAGCATCGCGCACAGACCCATGATGTTCGGATGGGTCGAGTAGCCGATCCGGCGACCGTCCCAGGAGGCCCCGCCGACGGTGTAGGCGGCCACGAGGTTGCCGATGTTGCCGAGCACGTAGGCGAGCGCGAAGCCGACCACGACCCGCCTCGAGGGCCGCCAGACCATGAAGGCCAGCGGGAGCAGCAGCGCACCGACCACGAGTCTGAGCAGGCTGTTGAGGCTCGCGCCGGGGGCCTCGGCACCGGCGGAGGAGACGAGGCCGACGACCACCAGGGCGGCGGCCGCCCCGAGGAACAGCCACTCCCCCGGCAGCCGACGGCCCAGCAGCACGAGCACCAGGAGCAGGAGGCCGGCGAGGAGGACCAGGTCGGACAGCGCGGCGAACGCGATCGCGCCGACGGGCCGGAAGTTGTCGAGCGGGGACAGCGCGATGCCGACGGCCAGGACGACGATCGCCGTCCGCTCGAGCCCGACGACGGCCAGCATCAGCAGGGTGCCGGCGACCGCGAGGGCCAGCCCGGCGCCGACGGCGCCGTTCACCGAGATCGGGATGAGCACGGCCAGCAGGGCACCGACGGCACCGACCGGGAGGAGCCAGGCCGCGACGGCACGGCGTCGAGGCGTGGAGAGCCGATCGGTGTCCGGAGTGGGGAGGACCAGCCTCGAGACGGCCATGTCGACCCTGCTCAGCGCTTCACGCGGCGGCCGATGCGGCGGCCCCCGGGCTCCGGGTCCGGCGGGGCGGCGGGAGCAGCGGTCGGCGTGGAGTCGGTGTCGACGGTCGGGGCGTACCCGTAGCCGTAGCCGTGCCCGTAGCCGTACCCGTAGCCGTCGGCGTCACCGACCCGACGCGGGGTGCGGTTCAAGATGGTGCCGAAGAGGCGCCCGCCGACGGTCTCGATGCGGCTGACGGCGAGCCGCAGCTGCTCGCGGGTGGTGGAGCCGTGACGCACCAGGAGGAGGGCGCCGTCGACCTCGGTGAGCAGGATCGAGGCGTCCGCGACGGGGAGCATCGGCGGGGCGTCGATGATGACCGCGTCGTAGTCCTTGCGCACCCGCGCGATGAGGTCGCGCATGGCCTGGGTGTCCAGCACCTCGGCCGGGTTGGGCGGGGTGGGACCGGTGCCCAGGAAGGAGATGCCGCTCGAGTGCGGCTGGGTCGCCTCGTCGATGCTCGTGCGTCCGACGAGGACCGTGACCACGCCCACGGAGTTCTCGAGACCGAGCAGCTCCGCGACGTTGGGGTTGCGCATGTCGGCGTCGATGAGCAGGACCGAACGACCCGACTGCGCCATCGTGAGCGCGAGGTTGGTCGCCACGAGGGTCTTGCCCTCGTCGGGCAGGGCGCTGGAGACGAGGATCGCCTGACGCTGGGAGTCCAGGTCGGCGAACTGCAGGTTGGTGCGCAGCACGCGGAACGCCTCGGCGAGGCTGCCTCCGGCCTCGGTCGCGAGCGGGGTCTTCTTGACCTGCGGGTCGTAGGGCAGCGTGACGAGGACGGAGTGGCCGCTGATCTTCTCGGCGTCCTGGCGCGACTTCACGGTGCGGTCGAGCAGGTCGCGCAGGAGCGCGCCGACGATCGCCACGAAGAGGCTCAGCAGCAGGCCGATGCCGATGTTGAGCGGAAGGTTGGGCGAGACCGGGGTGTCGCTGATGCTGGGCTCGGCGGCGATCCGGGCCGCGATGGCCGGCTCCTCGTCCTTCACGGCGGGCCGCTCGAGCTGCTCGACGAGCGCCACGACCTCCTCGGCCTCGGCCTTCGCGATCTGCTGGGCCAGCTCGGGGGTGTCGGCGGTGACGTCGAGCTCGATGGTCTGGGTGCCGGTGATCACCGAGGCCGAGACCTGGCCCTCGAGGTCCTCGTAGCTCGTGTCGAGGTCGAGCTTGTCGACCACGCGCTGGAGCACGGACGGGTCGGTGGCCAGCTCGGCGTAGGACGCGACGCGCTGCGTGACGATGAACGACGCGGCGTACTCGGCCGAGCCGCCGGAGGGGGTCGAGACGAACAGCTTGACGCTGGAGCCGTACTGCGGCGTCATCAGGAGGACCACCGCCGCGGTGAGCGCGGCGCCCACGAGGAAGGTGAGGGTGCTGAACACCCATCGCATGCGCAGGGCGCCCAAGAACTGCCGTAGCTCCACGGCTTTCCCTCCTCCTCCCGCCGAGCTCGGCGGGTGTGCTGAGTGTAGGCGATCTGCCCCGGTCGGACGTCTCGCTCGCTCCACTTCGGTGAACGATCAGGAGCCCCACCTGTCACGCCCGGATCGGTCCGGAGATCGCGGCCGACGCGTAACGTCTCGGCGGTCGGTCGTTGTTACGGGTACGACGGCGTGGTCGCGGCGAGCAGCCCGACCCAGACTTCCCACGGAGGCAAGGCGATGACGGTACTGGTGACGGGAGCGGGCGGCTTCATCGGCGGCCACCTGGTGGCGGACCTGCTGGCGCAGGGACGCGAGGTGCGCGCGGTCGACAAGAAGCCGACGTCCGAGTGGTACCAGGTGCACGACGACGCCGAGAGCCTCGTGGCGGACTGCTCCGACATGGGCGACGCCCACAAGATGTCGGTCGGCACCCAGGCGATCTACAACCTGGCCGCCGACATGGGTGGCATGGGCTTCATCGAGAACAACAAGGCCGAGTGCATGCTCTCGGTGCTCACCAGCACGAACATGCTCGTCGCCGCGCGCGACGCCGGCACCGAGCAGTTCTTCTACAGCAGCTCGGCCTGCGTCTACAACGGGACCAAGCAGACCGACCCGAACGTGACCGCGCTCAAGGAGTCCGACGCGTACCCGGCGGAGCCCGAGGACGGCTACGGCTGGGAGAAGCTGTTCAGCGAGCGCATGGCCCGCCACTTCCGCGAGGACTACGGCCTGCAGACCCGGGTGGCTCGCTACCACAACGTCTACGGCCCCGACGGCACGTACGAGGGTGGCCGCGAGAAGGCGCCCGCCGCGCTCTCGCGCAAGATCGCCTGGGCCAAGCTGACCGGTGAGCACACCATCGACGTGTGGGGCGACGGCGAGCAGAGCCGCAGCTTCATGTACATCGACGACTGCGTGCGCGGCACCCAGGAGATCCTGGCCGGCGAGAACGTCGAGCCGGTCAACCTCGGCTCGTCCGAGCTCGTGACGATCAACCAGATGATCGGGATCCTCGAGGACATCGCCGGGATCACGGTCAGCAAGGAGCACGACCTCACCGCGCCGCAGGGCGTGCGCGGCCGCAACAGCGACAACACGATGTTCCACGAGATCTACGGCTGGGAGCCCTCGATCTCGCTGCGCGACGGTCTGGAGAAGACCTACGCCTGGATCTACGACCAGCTCGCCCCGCGCGTCTGACCCCTGCCGACGCCCGGTCGCCCGAGAGGTGGCCGGGCGTCGTCGTGCGCCGGGCGCCCGCTCCGGTCAGCCCGTTCGGGTCGACACGGGCCGGTCAGCGGGACGCCGCGGCCAACGGCGAGGCCTCGGCCGCCCGGGCCTGGGCCTGCGAGGCGTACTGGAGCCACTGCTGGATGCCGGTGGCGTCGCCCCGGGCGTAGGCCGTGAGGGCCGCCCCGTACCCGGCGGGCTCGGCGGCGTGCCCCGCCTCCGGGACCACGACCGAGGCCGGGTCCACGCCCTTGACGACGAGCACGAGCCGCTCGGCGGCACGGGCCACCATCCCGCCGTGCGCCGCGAAGGCGCCCGACGTCGCGACCTCGGCGTGGACGAGGGCCGCCACCACCAGACCGGGCGCCTCCGTGGGCAGGGCGACGACCCGGGCCAGCTCGCCGAGCCGGGCAGCGCCGGCGGCGTCCGCGGGCCGACCCAGCGCGTCGTCGGGCACGCTGCCGGCCGCGGCGAGGGCGTGCAGGCGCGCGAACGCCTGCAGCGGCGATCGGCTCCACACCGGCACGAGCCCCAGCAGCTCCGTGCCGAGCCGGACCGCGGCACGCGCGACGGCGTCGCCGCCGCCGGCCGCGAGCAGCTCGACCGCAGGGTCGTGGTCGTCGACGACGGCGGGGAGGTCGCTGCCCTCGAGCCGGGCGGTCGCCACCGCCCCCAGCAGGAGGGACCTGGCGGTGTCCTCCGGGGTGCTCCGGCGCAGGCCACGGTCGCGCAGGAGCGCGTCGATGCCGTCGCGCGTGGCCGCGAAGGCCGACGGCACGCCCTCCAGGCTGGCTGCGGGCAGGAACGGGTCGGAGGGAGCTGACACGCCCGAAGCGTACCGAGCGGGCACGGTGCGACCGGTAGCCTGCGGGGGTGAGCGAGCTGTTCGACCGTGCCGCCCGTCGGTCCGCGCCCGGGTCCGACGAGTCCGCCGCGCGCGTGACCAAGTGGCTCGTCGGCGACCGCCTGGCCTGCGTCCTGCTCGTCGGCGACTCGCCCCTCGCCTACCGGCTCAGCGCACAGGGCCACGAGGTGGTCGTCGTGGGACCCGACGTGCGCTCCGTCCGCTCCCCCGACGTCCTCTACGTCCGCTCCACGGTGGAGCACCTGCCGTTCCAGGCAGGCTCCTTCGACGCCGTCGTGGCCCCACGCCTGGCCACCGAGGCGACGCTCCTGGCCGAGCACGCCCGGGTGCTGCGCCCCGGCGGGGTGGTCTCGAGCCTCGCCCGGTCCCACGACGAGTCCATCCCGTGGGTGCGGCGGCTGCGCGACCTCGTCGGACGTCGCGAGGACGCCGGCACCCGGCACGACGCGGCCCTGGCCGACACCGGCCTCTTCGAGCCGGCCGAGACCCTCGACGTCGCCTCGTGGGAGGAGCTCGACCTCTCCGGACTGCTGCAGTACGCCCGGGAGACGGGCGCCCAGCCCGTCGACGACGCCGCCCTCGCGCGGGTACGGGTCCTCTTCGAGGAGAACACCGCCCACACCGGTGGCCTGCGGCTGCGGCACCTCACGACCGCCTGGCGGGCCCGGGTGGACAAGGAGGCCGGGCCGGCACCCGAGAGTCCGCCCGACGTCTCGCTGATCGACCTCGCCTGAGGGTCCCGCGCCACCGCGTCGCGGGGTGGACGTCAGCCTTCGGCACGGACCCCGTGGCGCTCGGCCAGGAGCCGGTCGACGACCGCCAGCACCCGGGAGGGGTCGACGGCGATGTCGGCGAGGATCGCGTTCATGGCCGACCCGTCGCCGTGGCGCGCGACGTCTCCGTCGACGAGGTACTCGTAGTGCGCCTCGGGGATCCCGCACGAGATCGACCAGTAGCACTGGTTCACGTAGGAGGCGGTGAACAGCTCCAGCACGGTGACGCCGGCCGGCGCGAAGAGCAGGTTGGTGAGCGCGGCCCCGTGCGGACCCACCACCATCTCGGCTGCGGAGAAGGTGTCGATCTGCTCCTGGGGCGACAACGACCCCGGCTCCACGACCTCGAAGCCTCGGGCCAGCAGGCCCTCCCGGAGCTCGTCCTCGCGGACCACGCGGCGCGTGTTCGGCACGGCACCCCGGGTGACGTAGAGGCGTCGTGGTGTCGGGTCGGCGTCCACGGACGGCCTCAGGTGCTCGCGGACCCAGGAGACCACCGGTTCCGGGGCCACCTCGAGCACGTTCGGGACGGACGGCGCGAACACGCGCTCCGCCCGGACGGACACCGCCGGGTCGTCGGGCACCGTCGGCAGGTGGCCGTAGCCGGCGATCTCGAGCAGCGTGCGCTGCCAGGCACGTTCCTGGGGGACGAGCAGCGTGACCTCGGGGTCGGCCCCTGGCACGCGCTCGAGGTAGTCGCCGATGCGCGGCAGCACGTCGGTCAGGAAGTGGTAGTAGTTGGCGCTGCCCCGGGTCGCCAGGACGAGCACGTCACCCGGCACGCGGGTGACCGGTGGGAGCCGACCGCGCAGGAACAAGGGGTGCTCGCGCCAGGTCGAGGTGCCGAAGTAGGGGCTGGTCTCGACGTCGAGCAGGCCGCTGCGGCTGATGACGGCGCCCGTGCCGCCCACCACGGTGCCGTCGGGCACCTCCAGGCAGAACGTCGCCGGCGCGACGGTGCGGTCGGCGCGGGAGAAGACCCAGTGCGCCGTCGGCTCGCCGGGGGGCGGGGTGCGGCCGAGCGGGGTCGGCGGGCGCCAGCCGTGCAGGAGCACACCGTCCTCGGGACGGGCGGCCCAGTCGCCCACCGTCGCCACCGCGCCACGCGGCACCGCGCGAGCACCGGCGAGCGGGCGCAGGGCGCGCCCGACCACCCCCACGAGCAGCGTGAGGAGCCGATGGACGCGCTTCGCGACGGGCCAGAACGGCTGCAGGCGCGAGGGAAGCTTGCTCACCCGGTGGTCAGCGCGGCGCCGGGCCGGGCTCGCCGCTGCGGCTCAGCCAGGCCAGCCCCAGGCCGTCGGCGTAGGGCTTGCGCTCGGCGAGGGCGAGCCCGGCCGACGCGAAGAACGTCTCCAGCTCCTCCCACGAGTGACCGGGCAGGTCGTGGTACTCGAGCACGACGCGCTGGACGCCGCTCCAGTCGGCGGGGTCGGAGCCGAGGACCATGTCGTACTCGCCGCCCTCCGTGTCGATCTTGACGACGTCGGCCGAGCGTCCGCTCACGTGCAGGGCCTCGCGCATCGAGACCGCCGGGACGGTCACCCGCGCGACGTCGGCCTCGTCCAGGTGCAGCACGCCGTTGTGGCCGCTCGCGGCGCCGTAGTCGGCGATCTCGAGCTCACCGGCCTCGGCCCGCACGGCCAGGTTGTTGCCGTGGACGCGCGTGCCCATGTCGTTCAGCGCGATGTTGCGCGTGAGGAACCCGGAGGTCGTCGGCGACGCCTCGTACGCGTCGACCCGCGCCCCGGGCAGACGGTGGGCCGCCGCCACGGAGAAGCAGCCGACGTGGGCGCCGATGTCGAGGACGACCGCGTCGGCCCGCAGGCCGGCCGTGAGCCAGTCGAGCCGGTACTCGTCCTCCACGAGGATCTCGTAGACCGGCACGCGCGCGCCGCCCTCGTTCGGGATCACCAGCGCGAGGCCGTCCTTGGTGCGGTACTCGAGCTCCGCCGGGCCCCCGGTCACGGACCGGCGGGCGATCGCGCCCAGCACACCGACACCGTTCGAGAAGCCCCCGACCGTCTGCCGGACTCGTCGGGCCACCAGACCTGCTGATCTCGCCATCGTCACACCTCGTGGGAAAGTTGCGGCTCGGGGCCGCGCGGCAGCGGCGACGCGACGTCCGCGCACCACTGAGAACTGTAGTGCGGCGAGACCGCTTCGGGGGCCGTCTCGCGCGGACTCGTCGGACTCATCGGGCTCCGTCCGGCCGGAGGTAGTGGGCCGACTCCTCGACCCCCGAGGCGAGCCGCTCCAGCTCCACCTCGACCATGCCCGTGACGAGCTGCTCGAAGTCGACCGTCGGACGCCAGCCGAGCGTCTCGCGCGCGTGGGACGGGTCGCCGACCAGCCGGGCCGCCTGGATCGCGCTCCACAAGGTGGGCTCGAGGTCGACGTGGTCGAGCGCGTCGTCGCGCCCCACCGCCGCGAACGCGACCGTCAGCATGTCGCGCAGCGTGTGCCCGTGCCCCGTGGCGAGGATGTAGTCGCCCGGTGCGTCGTGGTCGAGCGCGGCCACCAGGCCGGCGGCGACGTCGGCCGCGGAGAGCCAGTCGCGCTCGACGTCGAGCGCACCGAGGGTCATGCGCGACGGCATCCCGCGGGACACCTCGGCGGCCAGCCGCGCGACCTTGCCCGCGATGAACTGGCGACCACGGAACGGGCTCTCGTGGTTGAACATGATCATCCCGCAGCCGAACACCTCGTGCCGGTCGCGATAGGCGTTGACGGCGTAGTGGGCGGCGCTCTTGGACACCGCGTACGGGGTCCGTGGGTCGTGCGCCACCGCCTCCGTCAGGGGGCCCGTGGTCGCCGGTCCGTACATCTCGGCGCTCGAGGCCTGCAGGAAGCGGGGCATGGAGCCGGTGCGCTCCCCCAGCCGCACGATCGCCTCGAGCATGTCGACGACCGCCACGCTGTTGGTGAGCAGGACCTCCGTGGCCGCCTGCCAGCTCGCCTGGACGGCGCTGAAGCCCGCCAGGTTGTACACCGAGTCCGGGCGGTGGGCCTCGAGCAGCCGCTCGAAGCCCTCGACGTCGCGCTGGTCGTGCTCGACCAGGGTCACGCCGTCGAGGTACGGGCGCATGCGCTCGACGCTGCGGGTGCCCGGTCGGATCGTGCCGACGACCGTCCAGCCACGGCTCAGCAGCAGGCGGGAGACGTACATGCCGTCCTGGCCGGCCACACCGGTCACCAGCGCGACGCGACCCTGCGGTCGGGATCCGGCGGTCGCGGACTCCTTCCCCGTCCCCGGAGGGGGGACGGGAGCAGTCTCAGGCACGGCGGATCCACAGCGACGACGGCGGGTTCGGGTCGTCGGCGAGCGGGACGTAGTCGTCGAGCAGCGAGGTCAGCACCGACTCGTCCGCGTGCCTGACCAACGGGGTCGAGAGCGTGACCTCGAACGCGGAGTTGAAGGCGAGGAACGTCTGCACGACCATGGCCTCGTTCCAGTACACGGGCCAGCGCTCGCCGAACAACCAGGTGTCGGCCGGGAAGGGCGTGTTGTACGGGAAGTGCACGTCGTGGATGTGCACGTGCACGCCGGGAGCCAGGCGCGGGAGCACCTCGAGGAAGAGGTACGCCACGTCGCTGTCGATCTTGAGGGCGTGCGAGGAGTCGATGAACAGCACGTCGCCGTCGTCGAGGTTCTCGAAGGTCGTGAGCGGCACGTCCTGCACGAAGCCCTCGACCAGCTCGAAGTCGGGCAGGGTGCGCAGGGCGTCGAACGGGTACGGCTCGATGCAGGTGAGGCTGAGCGGCGAGCCCTCGGCGGCGTTCTGCGCCGCGGCGAGGGAGGCGTAGTACGTCGACAGCCCCGACCCCACCTCGAGGTAGCGGCGCGGCTTGTGCTCGCGCAGCTGGTAGTAGAGCGTCCGCGCGTCGAGCTGCGGGTACCCGGGTCCGAACCCGCGCCGCGTGTTCTCGAGGTAGTCGCCGGTCACCGCGACGAACTCCTCCTCCCACCGCTCGGCCAGCGCGCGGAGCCGGTCGGTGAGCGCCGGCACGTCCAGGTCGAGCCCGGCCAGGGCGCTCGGCCGGTCCCAGCGCTCGCGGGTGCGCTCGATGTCCTCCAGCACGGGCAGCGTGGAGTAGTAGTCGGACCGCTTGACCACGTTGAGGCCCGCGGCGCCCATGGCCTTGCGCACCGTCCGGACACGACCCTTCCTGGCGTTGAAGACCAAGGTGTCGAGGCGCTCGACGACGGTCGCGGGGAGGACGCGTGCCGCGCGCTCCTTGGGCGACCGGCGCACGGGCTCGGAGGGCGTGGAGGACATGTTCCGCCTTCTGGGTCCGCCCCTCCTGCTCGGCAGGGCGACGTCGGTGCCTCGGGCCGTGCCAGTCGCGGCAGGACGAGATCGGGATCCCGTGCAACGTACCGAATCGGGAGCGCTCCGGGGCGCCGAAACGCGAAAACGCACGACGTCTGCGTCACGGGTGTCGCAGCGTCACGGCCACGGTGCACGACCCGGGCCGAACCGGCTCCTCCGACGGGCGGGTCAGGCTAGGGTTCCCCCGTGGATCCTCGCCCGTCGACCCCTGCCCGCACCGCGGCGCGCGCCCGCTGAGCCCGTGCGGGTCGCGATCCTCGCCACCGGCTGGGCCGGCTTCAACGACGCCGCCTGCCGCGAGCTCGCGGCGCGTGGCGTGGAGCTGCTGATCGCGACGGAGGAGCAGACCGCCAACACGGAGTACGCGTCGCACCGCCACGACGAGTACGCGACGCTCCACACCTGGCGCGACGACCCCGCGCCGGGCGAGGTCCGCGACGCCGTCCGCGCCTTCGCCCCGGACGCGGTGCTGATGCACTCCTGGCACTACGCACCCTTCCGGGAGGCGATCAAGGCCCTGCCGGCCGGCACCCTGCGGGTGCTCTGGATGGACAACATCTGGCGCAACGTCCCGAAGCAGTGGCTCGGTCGCGCCGTCGCACCCTGGTGGGTGCGCTCGCTCTTCGACGCAGTGATGGTGCCGAGCGACCGCACCGAGCACTTCGCCCGCCGGCTAGGCTTCGGCGAGGCCGACGTCATCCGCGGCTCGCTGAGCGCCGACACCACGGTGTTCGGGTCGGGCCCGCGCGACGGAGCCGAGATCGCCGACCGACGACGCTTCCTCGCCGCGCTCCGGCTGGTCCACCACAAGGGTGCGGACGTCCTGGCCGAGGCGTACCGCGCCTACCGCTCGCGCGTCGACGAGCCGTGGGCCCTCGACGTCGCCGGCATCGGTCCGATGGCCGACTGCTTCGACGGGATCCCCGGCGTCGGGATGCTCGGCTTCCAGCAGCCGACCGACGTCGCCCGCCTCATGCGGGAGTCGTCCTGCCTGGTCGTCCCCTCCCGAGTGGAGCCGTACGGCGTCACCCTGCACGAGGGGGCGCTCAGCGGGCTGCCGATCGTGTCGACGTACTTCGTCGGCGCCGCGCCGTTCTTCGTCCAGGACGGGCTCAACGGGTGGACCGTCCCGGGCGACGACGCGGACGCGCTCGCCGAGGCGATGGCGCGGATCACGGCGGCCGGGCCCGACCGTCTGGCGGGCATGTCCGACGTGAGTCGGGCGCTCGGGGCCCGGACGAGCTCGGCGGGCTGGGCCCAGCACCTGCACGAGCAGCTCACCTGGCGGACGGCCGCCCTGCGCTCGACGGACCGCTGAGCCGCGCGAGCAACGACGTCAGGGCGTCGCGACCGGCCGCCTGGCGCCGCTCGAAGCGCTCGACGACCTCCGCGGGGTCCTCCACGGCGGCATCGACGACGAGCGCGGTGGCACGGTCGGCGAAGTCGTCGTCCAGGCCGATCGCCTGGCCCGCACCGACCATGCCCCGCAGGCACCCGGTCGCGTGCACGAGCGACGGCACGCCGTGGCGCGAGGCGTCCAGGACGACGAGCGGCTCGGCCTCGGTGGGGTACGTGCTCGGCAGCAGGAACAGGTCGATCCCGCGGTAGAACCCGTCGACCTCCGCGGGGTCGAGCGGCCCCAGCCACTCCAGGTGGCCTGCGAGGTCCTCGACCGCGTCGAGCACGAGCCGCTCGACCTCCTCGCCCACGCAGGGTCCGGCGAGGACGAGCCGCGCCGCCACCCCGGCGTCGAGCAGCCGGCGCAGGGTCTCGATCGACGTCGCCACCCCCTTCTCGAGGGTGAGGTTGCTGAGCATGCCGAGCACGAGCGTCTCCTCGGCACCCGAGGACGCGGGCCGAGGCTCCGACGGCCCGAGCAGGCCCGCGTTCGAGCAGACCGTGACCGTCCGCGCGGACGGGTAGAGCTCCTGCAGCCTCGCGCCCATCTCCGGGCACAGGACCACGTGCTCCAGGCGGGGACCTCCGACGCGGGTCAGCAGGGCCATCACGCGGGCCCGCTCGTGCAGGTAGCTGAACGTGTGGTGGTGGAAGACAGCGCGATGGCGAAGGAGCCGCGCGAGGCCCACCACCGCCAGCTGGAACCAGAGCAGCTCGCCCGCCGCCCCGGCGACGTAGACCCGCTGCCTCGGGCCGGTCGGGGCGAGCAGGCCGACCGCCCCCGTGAGCATCGCGCGCAGCCGCTGCGGCAGCGTGCGCGGCGCGGCCCCGGTGTCGTGCACGACGACGCGGGCGTCGTCGACCTCGCGCAGCCGCTCCAGCACGTGCCGCGTCACCATGGCGACCCCGTGCGGCGGTGGTGGGAGCGGCCCGAGGACGCGCACCACGACGGACGACCCCGTCACGCGTCGAGCCCTGCGTCGACGTCCGTCACCTGCGCCATCGTCGTCCCTTCGTCGGCCTCCGCAGGAGTCTAGGGACCGCGGCGCCCGGATGCGGTCGGATCGGGCCGGGCCGGCCGGGGCGTCCCGCCTAGACTCCTCGGGTGGAGTTCCTCAACCGGCTGCAGCCCGCCCACGACCTGACCTACAGCGACGTGTTCATGGTCCCGCGACGCTCCGACGTCACCTCACGGTTCGACGCGGACCTGTCGACCCAGGACGGCACGGGCACGACGATCCCGCTGGTCGTCGCGAACATGACGGCGATCTCGGGCCGCCGCATGGCGGAGACGATCGCCCGTCGCGGCGGCATCGCGATCATCCCGCAGGACATCCCCCTCGACGTGGTCGCCGCGACCGTCCGCCAGGTCAAGGCCGCGCACACCCTGTACGACACCCCGGTCACCGTCCCGCCGAGCATGACGGTCGGCGAGGCGCTCAGCCTCCTGCCCAAGCGCGCGCACGGGGCCCTGCTCGTCGTCGAGGACGGCCGCCCGCTGGGCGTGGTCACCGAGCGCGACGGGCTCGAGGTGG
>NZ_LMMY01000001.1:95653-97865 GCF_001422865.1 Aeromicrobium sp. Leaf272 | reverse complement strand
CCCCCGGGACTACTTCGACTCCCTGGCGGGAAGCCACCTGGCGGTCGCGCCGGTCGTCGAGGACGGGCGCCTCGTCGGCGTCGTCACCCGCACCGGCGCGCTGCGCTCCACCATCTACACGCCCGCCACCGACCCGGACGGTCGCCTCGTGGTCGGCGCCGCGGTCGGCATCAACGGCGACGTGCGGGCCAAGGCCCTGGCGCTGCTCGAGGCCGGTGTCGACGTGCTCGTCGTCGACACCGCGCACGGTCACCAGCACAAGATGCTCGACGCCCTGCCGCTCGTCCGTGACGCCCGCGACGAGGTGGCCGCGCGGACCGGCCGGCGCATCCCGGTGGCGGCCGGCAACGTGGTCTCGGCCGACGGCGTGCGCGACCTGGTCGCGGCCGGCGCCGACATCGTCAAGGTGGGCGTCGGACCGGGCGCCATGTGCACCACGCGGATGATGACCGGTGTCGGGCGCCCCCAGTTCTCGGCGGTGCTCGAGTGCGCGGCCGCCGCGCGCGAGCTCGGCGCCCACGTGTGGGCCGACGGAGGGGTCCGCTACCCGCGCGACGTCGCGCTCGCGCTCGCCGCCGGTGCGGCCAACGTGATGATCGGGTCGTGGTTCGCAGGAACGCTGGAGAGCCCCGGCGACCTCAAGGTCGATGCCGACGGACGGGCCTACAAGGAGTCGTTCGGCATGGCCAGCTCGCGCGCCGTGGCGAACCGCACCCGCGACGCCGCCGGCTTCGAGCGCGCGCGGATGGCCCTCTTCGAGGAGGGCATCAGCTCCTCGCGCATGTACCTCGACCCGGAGCGGCCGGGCGTCGAGGACCTGGTGGACGCCATCACCGCAGGGGTCCGCTCGAGCTTCACCTACGCCGGCGCTCGCTCGCTGCCGGAGTTCGCGGAGCATGCTGTGGTCGGCCTCCAGAGTGCTGCGGGCTACGACGAGGGACGCCCGCTGCACCGGTCCTGGTAGTCGGCCTGCGGCGATCTACGGAGCGAGGTGGGGCTGCCCCTCGGCCCACTGCGTGATGCTCGCCGCGATGCGCTCCCCCACGGCCCGGTGCATGGCCGGGGAGTAGTGGAAGCCGTCGGGGATCGCGGTGGCGAGGTCGCCGCCCGCGACGGAGTCGACCAGGTCGGCGACACGGACGAAGCGGACCTCGTCGTCGTCGAGCCGGCGCACCAGCCCCTCCAGGGCGTCGTTCATCCGCGCGATGCGCGCCGGCATGCCGGGGAACCAGCCGGCCTTCTTCTCGTGCGGCGGCAGCAGCTCGACGAGGTGCACGAGCGGGTGGCCGACCGTGCGCACGTGCCGGATGTACGTCTCGAGGTCGGCGACGACCTTCTCGTGGCGCCGGGTGCGCAGACGGCTCCCCCACCGCGCGTCGACGGCGGCCTGTGCCCGCGCGAGCAGCATCCATGCCGGTCGCACGAGCCGGTCGCGGTAGACGAGGCGCAGGCGGCGCGGCCGACCACGCAGGCTGTTGGCATGACGCTCGAGCCACCGGGGCAGCAGCAGGTGGATGGTCTCGTAGTGGCCGTAGACGAGCACGATGGCGTCGGGCGAGAAGCCCAGGACCTCGCGCTCCCACGTCTGCAGGACGCCGTGGGTGGGCTCCGACGCGACGCTGTGGGTGTGGACGGTGCACGGCCGACCGCTCGCGAGCAGCCGCTCCTCGATGACCCGCGGCAGGATGAAGTCGGTCCGCGGGCCGCCCATCCACGAGATCCAGTTGACGGTCGACGCACCCTTGACGAGCACGCGGACCGGCAGCGGCGGCGCCGGCGCGCCGTCCGCCCCGGAGGCGTCCGGGGCGGTCACGCCGTCAGACCACCGTCGACGACGAGGACCTGCCCGGTGAGATAGGTGTTCGCGGGGTCGGTGAGGAACCGGCACACGCGGGCGATGTCCTCGGGGTCGCCGAGGCGACCGGCCGGGGTGCGCCGCTCGATCTGGACCAGCTGGCCCTCGTCGAGCCCGTGGCTCATCTCGGTGCGCAGGTAGCCGGGGGCGATGCCGTTGACCACGATCCCCCGCGAGCCGAGCTCGCGGGCGAGGGCACGGGTCATGCCGTCGAGCGCGGCCTTCGACGCGCTGTACACGGCGAGTCCCCGGTAGCCCGACAGGCCGACGATGGACGAGATGTTGACGATGTGGCCGCTGCGCCGCGCGAGCATGCGGCGGCTGACCAGGCGGGTCATGTAGACGGTGCCCTTGATG
>NZ_LMMY01000001.1:86272-95616 GCF_001422865.1 Aeromicrobium sp. Leaf272 | reverse complement strand
CCGGTCGACGACGGCCTTCACGAACGCCTCGGCGTCCTCCACGCGCGACAGGTCGGCCGGCTGGAAGAGGAAGCGGTCGGCCGTGGCCGGGTCGGACTCCCACGCGTCGACCTCGTCGGTGCGGCTGCGCGAGCACGTGGCCACCAGGTCGCCCTCGGCGAGGTAGGAGCGGACGATGCCGGCACCCAGGCCACGGCTGCCGCCGGTGACGATGACGACGCGGCCCCCGGTCTGCTCGGTCTGCCCGGTCTGCCCGGTCTGCTCAGTACTGGTCACTGCTGTCTCCTGACGATCTTCCCGCCGGCGGTCGCGACGTCGTCGACGAAGCGGATGCTGCGGGGGCGGGCGGCTGGGGGAAGGTCGGCGCAGGCGGCCTTGAGGCTCGCCTTGAGGGCGTCGTGGTCGTGCCCGGGTGCGGCCACGACCTCCAGCGCCACGACCGACCCCGTCATGGGATTGGGGCGGGCGAACACCCGGGCGACGTCGACGCCGGGCACCGCCCCGACACGCTCCTCGATCGGCAGCGGGTGGACCTTGACCCCGCCGACGTTGATCACCTCCGAGGACCGGCCGCGGAAGAGGATGCGGTCGTCGACGACCTCGACGAGGTCCCCGGTGGGGCGCCACGCGTCGGGGTCGACCGGCTCGTCGCCGTGGTAGCCGAGCATCCCGGTGCGCGACCGGATCCACAGCTCGCCGTCGACGATCCGCAGGTCGACGTCGGCGTCGTCGCCGCGGTCGAGGACGTCGGTCGAGAGGCCCGGGCGGTCGTCGCGCTGCGACCCGGTGGAACCGAACTCGGAGGCGGCGTAGACCTGCGACACCGAGGCGGAGGGGAACGCCGCGTGCACGTCGCCGAGCAGCGGACCGGGGATCGCCTCCCCACCCATCGTGACCTGCTCGAGCGGCGGGAGACCGAGACCGTCCCCGCGCGCCTCGGCCAGCAGGAAGCGCCAGTAGGTGGGGGTGGCGCTGGCGTGGGTGACGCCGAGCGCGCGCATGGCGGCCAGGCCCTCGCGGGGGCGGCGCGGTGCGGGAGCCACGAGCGTGGCGCCCGCGGCGAGCACGTGCAGAAGGACCTGCAGCCCGGCGAACTGGTGCAGGCCGTAGGCCAGCAGCCAGCGCTGCTCGGGAGCGGGGCCGACCCGGCGGACCCCGCGCAGCAACCGCTCCCAGTCGTGCCGCACGCCCCGTGGTGCCCCGGTGGTGCCGGTGGTGAGGACGAGGTGGGGGCGGGCGTCCGCGTCCGCGACGGCCGCGGCGGAGGGCCCGCGGGGGCCGTCGTCGAGCAGGTCGCGGACGTCGAGCACGGTGGCGGCGGCCCCGTCGAGGTCGTCGCGGTCGGTCACGAGCACCTCGTGGCCGAGCCGACGTGCCAGGTCGGCGACCTCGTCCGGCTCCACGGGCGGGTAGAGGCAGACCTCCGCCCCCACCAGCGAGGCGGCTGCGAGCAGCGGCACGACGTCGGCCGCCTCGAAGTCGACGACGCCGAGCCGGCGGCCGCCCTGCGCGTCGCCGGCGAGGTCGGTCAGTGCCGACGCTGCACGCTCGGCGGCCTCGAGGACCTGCGCGTACGTCCACGAGCCGTCGTGGGTCACGACGGCCACCCGGTCGGGGTCGACGTCGGCGACCCGGCGCAGCAGCTCGTGCACGACGGTCTAGGAGGCGCCGGCGACCGAGGCGTAGAACGCCTGGATGTCCGCGAGCGTCTGCGGCATGTCACCCGCGGAGTAGGGGTCGCTGCCGTGCTCGTCCTCGAGCGTGGCCGACAGCTCGGCGGTCTCGAGGGAGTCCAGGTCGGCGCCCCCGACGTAGAGCGGCGTCGTGGCGTCGAAGCCCTCGGGCAGCTTGTCGAGGCTCGTGAGGAACGCGACGACCGTGCGTTCGACGTCGGCGGGCGCGGTGCTCATGCTGTCTCCTGCGTCTCGGGGAAGGTGGCTGGTCCGCCACGCCGTGCACAACGACGTGACCGGGCGGGCGTCACGTACGGACTCAGTCGGGTCGACGGGCGGCCACGAGGCCGTAGCCGAAGGTGCCGTCGCGCCAGAACTCCTCGAGCACGTCGCACGAGCGCACGAAGGCCTCGTGCCCCTCCTGCCCGATGAGCTCGACCACCTCGTCGCGGTGGGTGGCGGCGTTGGCACGCCAGCGGTCGAAGGTGGGAAGCGTCGACTGCGTGAGGTCGTCGGCCACCTCCACCTCGAGGCCGAGCGCAGCCAGTCCGTCGGCGTAGTAGGCGAGCGGCTCGAAGTGGGCGTCGCCGAAGGCCTCGCGCAGGGTCGCGAAGTCCTGGCGTCGTGCGCGCACCTCGGCGAAGGGGATCTCGCGGTGCCGCAGCAGGTCGCAGAGGACCACGCGGCCGCCGGGACGGACCACCCGGGCGCACTCGGACAGCAGCGCAGGACGGTCACGCATCAGATGCGCCGACTCCAGGGCCCACGCCACGTCGAACGACGCGTCGGGGAACTCGTTCGCGGTGCCGTCGCGCTGCTCGAAGCTCACCCCGTCGACGCCCAGGTCGGCGGCGCGCTGCCGCGCCGTCTCCACGCCGACGGCACTCGTGGTGATGCCCACGACCTCGACCCCGAAGCCGGTCGCGAGAGCGCGTGCCGGACCGCCCGAGCCGCAGCCGACGTCGAGCAGGCGCAGCGTCGTGCCGGAGGCCGCGGCCTCCGGGAGGCGCGCGGCCTCGACCATGCGGCGGGTGAGCGCCGCGGTGGCGACGTCGAGCGGCTCGTCGCCGTCGGCGAACACGCCGTAGTGCAGCTCGTCGCCCAGGAGGAGCTGCCACGCGGCCGTGACGTGGTCGTAGTGGGCGGCCGGCTCGTAGGTGGGTCCCTGGCTCATGAGGCTGCTTCCGTCACGTCGCGGGAGCCGACCCGACGGGCCGGCGAGCCCATGACCACGGCGCCGTCGGGCACGTCGGACAGGACCACGGAGTTGGCGCCGACCATGGCGCGACGCCCGATCGTGACGCCTCCGACGAGCACGGCGTTGGCGCCGATGACCGCGCCGTCGCCGATCGTGGCGAACTCCTGGCCCTCGGCACCGCGCTCGTCGTAGTAGCGCGCGGCGCAGGTGACCCCGCCGGCGAACGTGACGTCACGACCGATGACCAGCCCGAAGCCGATGGTGGTGCCCACGGGGTGGGCCATCATGAAGCCGGGTCCGATCGTCATCCCGGCACCGAAGTCGGCGCCGATGAGCACGTTGGCGAGGGTGCGCAGCTGGTCGGCGAGCCGGCGACGGCCCGAGCGGTGCAGGCACTGCTGGGTGCGCAGGAGCAGGCTCGCCAGCAGCCCGGGCAACGAGGGCAGCCGCGCGACGACGGCGAGCCACGAGGCCCGCGCTCCCGGGCGGTAGCGCTCGTAGTCGGAGAAGACGAGCTGGGAGAAGCTGAGGTGGTCGGGCGACGAGGCGACCCCGGATTCGGTGACCATCGAGCGTCAGCCTAGGGCACCGGAGGGTGGGTTCGGGGCGTTGTGCGCCAAACCGCGATCGACAGCAGCGACACGCTCGCGATCGCCACGCCCAGCAGCACGACCGCCACCGCGGTCGCCGACTCCGACCCCGCCGCCAGCACCACGCCGACGACCATGACGGGGGTCAGCGCGAACTCGATCCGCGAGGCCGTGCCGCCGCGCTCCCGCCCCTGCAGGATGGCGATGAGCACGCGGCGCAGGCCCAGCAGCCCCATCGCGGGGACGAGCCAGTGGGCGATCGGCACGGCGTCGAGGAACGCGGAGCCGAAGGCGATCTCGATGACGGGCTCGGCGAGCACGGTGACCACGACGACGATGGGCACGAGCACACCCAAGCAGAGGGCCAGGCTGCGGCGCACGAGCCGGCCGTCACCGTCGGCCGCGGCCTGGGCTGCGGAGAAGCGGGGCAGGAGCACCACGGCGATGCCGGATCCCAGCATGGCCGCGAGCGAGGCGAGGGCCCCGGCGGTGGCGTAGAGGCCGAGCGAGACCGTGCCGGCGACCGCGCCCACGAGGATGCGGTCGAGGCCCAGGCCGTCGATCGGTCCCAACGTGCCCACGTAGGTGGACCGGGCCAGTCGCCACAGGTCGGACTCCTCGAGCGGGTCCCCTCCGCGTCGGGGCGCGAGCAGGCGCACCCCGACGACGAGACCGAGCGCGAACGAGCCCACCATCACCAGGCAGACCCCGAGGGCCGTGGCGCTGTCGGTGACGAGGAGGACGACCACCAGCGAGAGCGTGACGAAGGTCTGCGGGAGCAGGGTCGCGAGGGCGACCCGCGCCATCGGAGCGCCCTCGCCGAGCAGCGCCGACGTGACGATGCGGAACGCCATGTTCTCCAGGGCCAGCAGGACCACCGCGACGCCGAGCCACCAGGTGCTCGACGAGGAGAGCCCACCGTGGGCGAGCACGAAGACGATGCCGAACGGGACCGCGCAGACCACCCCGAGCACCGACCACCGCGACGCGAGGTGGCCGATGCCGTCGCGCGCGGTGACGCCGCGGTCGGCCAGTCGCTTGATGACGACGTTGGGAAGGCTGCCACCGAGGGTCAGGGCCGCGCCCGTGGCCGAGAGCGCCACCACGAGAGCCACCTCGCCGCGTCCCTCCACCCCGAGCAGCCGCGCGGAGATGATCCCGCTCACCGTCATGAGCAGCTGGACGACGAAGCCGCCACTGACCACCGCCAGCCAGGCGATCCGCTCGCCCCACCGGCCGGGCTGTCGGGTGGTGCTCACTGGGGGCTCACCGGGAGCCGTCCGGCCCCGGGAGGCCCAGCATGGCGCGTGCGTACCGGGCCGGGCTGACGAGGTCGGCGTCGCGCGTGGTGACCCGGTAGCCGGGGGCGAGCACGGTGCGCAGCGCGCGGCCGACGGACCGCACCTCCAGGTCGCACGCCTCGCCCGCACCCAGGGCATGCGCCTCCCGGGCCCGCACGACGGAGCCTGCGGTGACGACCGGGACCCCCGCCGACTCGGCCTTGCCCATGATCCCGCTGGGACCGTTGTTGGTGAGCAGCAGCGGGACGGCGTCCATCGCCGCGATGTAGCGGTCGAGCGTCGGGTTGTCGAGGTAGGCGTCGCGCACGAGCAGCCGGGACCGCGAGTCCTCGTCCAGCCCGTCGACCCAGGCGCGCACCTCCGGCGTCAGCGACCCGGCGATCACCAGGAGGACGTCCAGCCCCTCGGCCAGGATCGCCTCGAGGATCATCGGGGCGTTGCGCCGCTCGCTCACGTGGCCGAACACCCCGACCAGGGTCGCGTCGCCGGGCAGGTCCAGCTCGCCTCGCCAGCGCGTCCGGTCGCGCGCGTGGGCCTCGCACACGTTCGGGTCACCGATGCGGCGCACCACGACGCCCGTGCCGAGGTCCTCCCGGCCGGAGAACCCCACGACGCGGTGCAGGCACCCCCGCAGCATCGCCAGGAGGGCGAGCGCGGCCTTGGGTGCTCGCAGCCGCCACCCCGTCAGGTCGGTCGGCGCCAGCCGCGCCGGGTAGCGCGTCAGCATGAAGGTGACCCGGGGCCGCAGCGACCTCAGGTGGCGGGGTGCGACCCACCACCACCGCTTCAGCGACTGGTCGCCGTCCATGACCAGGACGTGCACCGGTCCGGCGCAGCTCGCACCGCAGGACGCCACGGCCCGCGCGACGTCGGCGGTGGGCGGCTGCGTGCCGACGAGGGCCTCGACCAGCACGAGGTCGCCGGCTCGGTGCTGCGCGCCGAGGTGCGCCTCGAACTCCTCGGTCGCCGCGGCGCCCTGCGAGGTCAGGAGCACCACGGGGCCGACCGACCCCGCCTCGGCGACGACGAAGGAGACCGACTGGAAGTGGTGTCCGCCGTGGTCGGGCTCGACCACGAGGGTGGTCCCGCTCTGCGCCATGTGCACTCCTGTCGACTCCGGGGCCGCGCCCACAGTACAGATCGTTCGCCGCGGGCGGAGCGCCTTCCGGGAGCGACCTCGGACGCGGTCGCTCAGTCCCGCACGAAGATGTAGTTCAGGCCCTCGATCTGCAGCAGGCGGTAGCCGTGCCGCCTCAGGAGCCGCGTCGAGGCGAGCACGTGCCGGACGCGGTGGTCGTCGAACTCCACGCACAGCACCCGCGGTCGGACGTCGTCCGCGAGCATCTGCCGCAGCACGGCGTGCTCGGCCCCCTCGATGTCGAGCTTCAGCAGGCCGGCCCTGGTCTCGCCGGCCGCCGCCACGAGCGACCGCACGGTCAGGACGGGCAGGGACCGCACCGGGGTCGTGCTGGCGGCGGCGTCGGCGTGCGGGTCGATCGCCCACGACTCGCTCCAGGTCTCGTCCTGGGCGAAGCTCAGCTCGCCGTCCTCGGTCCAGACCCCGACCGGCAGGAGGTGGAGCGACGGGTGCTCACGACGCACGTGCTCGACCGCGGCGGGGGTCGGGTCCGCGGTGTGCACCGTGTAGCCCAGCCGCTGCAGCTCCACGTCGAAGGAGACGTCGGTGCCGGCCCCCACGCAGAAGGCTGGTCCGCTCGAGGGATCGACCTCGGGGATCCACCAGCCGCCGTAGTAGGTGCCGAACCTCAGCATCCCCGGTGGACGCTCCGGGCGCAGCAACCCCTCGAGCGCGAAGATCGTGAGCTTGGTCCGAGCCTTCGCGGCGACGATCCTCAGTGACACCGTGGTCCCCTTCGATCCGGCTTCCCGACTCGGCGACTCTAGCGTCGCGAACACTTCCCCGGGGCAGCGTTGCCGACGACGCGCCACTCCCGGCCCGGCGCGACTCGTCTCCTCGTTGGCACCCGGAGCCCGCCCCGGGACGGCTAGATTCGTGCCCGGGTCGGTCCCACGGCCCCGAGAGGAGACCTGCATGCCCTGGCTGAGGAACGCCGCCGTCCACGGACTCGCCCGTCGCGGCCTCGCGCTGCGTCGGCACCCGGCCTCCCGCCGCCAGAGCCTGCTCGCCGGGCTCGGCGTCGACCTGGTCGTCGACGTCGGTGCGGCGCGGGGCGGCTTCGCGCAGGAGGTGCGTGCCTTCGGGTACCGCGGACGGATCCTCTCCTTCGAGCCCCTGGCCGAGGCCTACGCCGACCTCACCGCCGTGTGCGCCGACGACCCCGCGTGGGAGGCACGCCGCAGCGCGCTCGGGTCGGAGTCCGGCAGCGCCGAGATCAACGTCGCCTCCAACAGCGACAGCAGCTCCCTGCTGCCCATGGACGACCGCCACCGGGCAGCGGCGCCCCAGGTCGACTACGTCACGACCCAGACGGTGGCGGTCTCGACGCTCGACGCCGAGCTCGGGACGGACCCCACCCGTCGCCCCTTCCTCAAGCTGGACACCCAGGGCTTCGAGCGGCAGGTGCTGGCCGGCGGTCGCGCCTCGCTCGACCGGGCCGTGGGCCTGCAGCTGGAGCTCTCCTTCGTCCCGCTGTACGACGGCGGGATGCTCGTGGACGAGGCGATCTCGCTGGCGTACGAGCACGGTTTCGTGCTCGCGGCGATCGAGTCCGGCTTCGCCTCGCCGGACGGACCCGTCCTGCAGGCCGACGGCGTGTTCGTGCGGGGCTGAGCGACCGTGCCGCCGACTGCCCGCGCCACCCGTAACCTCGCCGGTCCCGTGGGGTTGAAGGGGTGCCCGTCCAGGCCCGAGGGAGCCCCATGACCGACCAGACGTTCGCGAACCGCGCACGCGAGACCGCCAAGCTCGCCCTGCGCCGGACGCTGCAGCGCGCGGACCTGCAGATCGGGAGGGGCTCCTACGCGAGCCACCTCGCCCGGACGCTGCGCTCGCGCGACGTCGACACGGTGCTCGACGTGGGTGCGAACGTCGGCCAGTTCGCGACCCTGCTGCGCAGCGCCGGCTACCAGGGCCGGATCATCGGGTTCGAGCCGCTGTCCGGTGCGTTCGCCGTCCTGAGCGGGCGCGCGGCCAAGGACGAGCACTGGACGGTGCACCACCAGGCGGTGGGGGCCGAGGCCGGGACGACGTCCATCAACGTCGCGGCGAACTCCTACTCCTCGTCCCTGCGGGCGATGACCGAGGCGCACCGCACGGCGGCGCCGGGCTCGGACTACGTCGCCACGGAGCCGGTCACGGTCACCACGCTCGCCGCCGTCGTCGAGGAGCACGGGCTCGACCCCGCTCGCACCATGGTCAAGATCGACACCCAGGGCTTCGAGGACGAGGTGCTGCGCGGCGCCGGCGACCTCGTGGGCCGCTTCGCCGCCCTGCAGCTGGAGCTGTCGTTCGTCGAGCTCTACGCGGGACAGCGGCTCCACGACGAGCTGGTGCGGGACCTGGGGTCCGCCGGCTACCGCATCCACCAGCTCGAACCCGGGTTCTCCGACCAGCAGGGACGTCTGCTGCAGGTCGACGGCCTCTTCGTCCTCACGTCCCACGATCTCTAGGTTGGTCCTCGTGCACCCTCGTGTCCGCTCCGTCGTCCGTCCCGTCGTCATGGCCGTCAACACACCCGTGGCCCGCACCCGCGCGACCCGGGCCATCGACGCCGCCGCGCGGCCGTTCAAGCTCGAGGTCGGTGGGCTGGCGCCCCGGCCCGGCTGGGTGGTCACGAACGTCAACGCCGTGACCCGCCACTACCTCGACGCCACGCAGACCTGGCCGATCGAGGACGGGGCCCTCTCCCACGTCTACTCCGACAACGTCGTCGAGCACCTGCCTCTCGAGGCGGGCCGCGTCATGTTCGCCGAGGCCTACCGCTGCCTGCGGCCCGGCGGCGTGATCCGCATGGTCACCCCCGACCTGGGCGCGCACGTCGAGCGCTACCTCGCGGGCAAGGCACCACGGGGCGACGCCGAGGCCGCCATCTACGAGGAGGTCGGGCTCACGGTGGAGCACCCGCTCGACTGGGTCCGCATCCCCATCGCCTCCTTCGGGCACCACGAGGGCTACGTGTACGACTTCGCCGCCCTCTCCGCCGAGCTCGAGCGGGCCGGCTTCTCGTCCGTGGTGCGTGCCGAGCTGGGCAGCAGCGTCCACCCCGAGCTCGACGGTCTCGACAACCGGGTGATGGAGGGCGGCGCCCAGATGGCCGTCGAGGCGGTGCGCTGACCGCCTCGCCGAGGTCCGGCGTCAGTCCAGGATGATCGCGAGCCCGCGCTCGAAGGAGGCGTCGAGGTCGGGGTCGGCCTCGACGATGCCGACGGCGGCGGCCTGGCGGTGCAGCTGGGTGGCCTGGGTGTGCCCCACGACGTAGAGCAGCAGGGTGCGGGCGACGTCGCGGTCGCTGTGCGCGGCGAGCGCCTCCTCGAGCGCGAAGACCCCGAGCCGGAACGCGGCGGTCGTGGCCACCACCTCGGCACCGTCGCGCACGGCCAGCATCGCGGCGCGCAGCCGGGTCGAGGTGGCGGCGAGGTCCGCGTCGACCTGCACGTCGGC
>NZ_LMMY01000001.1:69433-86245 GCF_001422865.1 Aeromicrobium sp. Leaf272 | reverse complement strand
CCGGGCTGCACGCCGAGCTCGGCGGCCACCCGGCGCATGGTGCAGAACTCCAGGCCGTAGGAGTCCAGCACGCGCAGGGAGCCCGCCACGACGTCGTCGAGGCTGTTCGCCACGGTGGTCTCTCCTCCCGGTCGGGTCGCGGATGTGCCACACTACCTGAACGGCGTTCACCTGAACGCTGTTCAGTCCCCTGGTCACCCCCCTGACCACCGGCCGAAGGACGCACGATGCCCAGCACCAGCACACCCCAGTCCGGCACCGCCTCGCCGCGCTCACGCCGCCTCACCACCACCGACCTCGCGCTCGTGGCGGTGTTCGCCGCCCTCACCGCGGTGTGCGCCGTGGTGGCCGCCCTGCCCTTCGGCGTCAACGGCGTGCCGGTCACCCTGCAGCTGTTCGCCGTCTTCCTGGCCGGCGGGGTGCTCGGCGCGCGGCGCGGGTTCCTGGCCATCGCGCTCTACCTGGCCCTGGGCGCGATCGGTCTGCCCGTGCTCGCCGGCGGCCAGGCGGGTCTCGCCCCGTTCGTCGGCGTCACCGCCGGGTACCTGTGGTCGTTCCCGTTCGTCGCCCTCGCGGTCGGCTTCGCGGTCGAGCGCGCCCGGGCCGCCGGCGTGGCCGTGACGGCCGCCGTCGTCGCCGTCGGGGGGCTGGTCGGCGAGGCGATCTGCTGGTTCGCCGGCGGTCTGGGCATCGCCCTCTACGCCGACACCCCGCTCTGGACGACGCTCAGGGGCGCCGCGGTCTACGTGCCGGCCGATCTGGTCAAGCTCGCCGTCGCCGCGGTCGTGGCCGCCGCCGTGCACCGCGCGTTCCCGCAGCTGCTCACGCGGCGATGACCCCGGCGAGCACCCCGTGACGGCTGGGCGAGACTGACCCCATGGCGACGATCGAGCTGACCGACGTCACCGTCACGGCACCCACCGCCGACGGTCACGTGACGCTGCTGCGGGACGTCAGCGCGCGCCTCACCGAGCAGCGGGTCGTCGTCGTGGGCGCCAACGGCTCGGGCAAGTCCACGCTCGCGCGGCTGGTGAACGGTCTGGTCACGGCGTCGACCGGCACCGTGCGGGTCGACGGGCTCGACGTGGCCACCGACGGTCCTGCGGTGCGTCGCCGCGTGGGCTTCGTGTTCACGCAGCCGTCCGCGCAGCTCGTGATGCCGACCGTGCTCGAGGACGTGGCGCTGTCGTTGCGCCGTCACGTCCCCGACAAGCGCGAGCGCGAGGCCCGCGCCCGTGCCGTGCTCGCCGACATCGGCCTGGGCGAGCACGCCGACACGTCGGTCCACGCGCTCTCGGGCGGTCAGCAGCAGATGCTGGCCCTCGCCGGCGTGCTCGCCTGCGAGCCGTCCGTCGTGGTCGCCGACGAGCCGACCACCCTGCTGGACCTGCGCAACGCCCGCGCGGTGGAGGAACGCCTGCTCTCCATGCCCCAGCAGCTCGTCCTCGTCACGCACGACCTCGCCCTCGCGCGACGCTGCGACCGGGCGCTCGTGGTCGAGGACGGGCGCGTGAGCGTCGACGCCGACCCGGAGGCCGCCGTCGCGCACTACGTCGAGAGCGCCCGGCGATGAGGCGGGCTCGATGAGGCGGCGTCGATGAGGCGGGCCCTCCCCCTGGGGCTGCACGTGCCCGGCGACTCGATCTGGCACCGGGTCCCGACCGGTCGCAAGCTGCTCGGGGTCGTGGTCGTCGGCGTGCTGGTGGTGGCCCTGCGCGGGCCCTGGCCACCGGTCGTCGCGCTCGGCCTCGCGACCGGCGTGGCCGTGCACGCCGGGGTGCCGTGGCGCTCGCTGGCCCTGGGGATCCGCCCGCTCCTCGTCGTGCTCGCCGTCCTGGCGGCCTTCCAGACGTGGCAGCGGGGCTGGCCGGTGGCCGTCGAGATCGTGGCGACGACGCTGACCCTCGTCGTGCTCGCCACGACCTTCACCGCGACGACCGCCACCGACGACCTGCTCGACGCGATCGTGCGCATCGCGGGCGTGCTGCGCCCCCTCGGGGTCGATCCCGAACGCGTCGCGCTCGCCTTCTCGCTGGCGATCTCCTCCATCCCCACCGTCATGACGCTGTTCGACGAGACCCGCGAGGCCGCGAAGGCCCGTGGCCTCGAGCGCAGCCCCCGCGCCACCCTCGCGCCGTTCGCCGTGCGCACGGTCGCCCACGCCCACGACGTCGGCGACGCCCTCGCCGCGCGCGGCCTCGGCGACTGACGGGCCCCCGATTCGGACACTTCCGGGGCGGTTGGAGGGGTTCGAACGCCCCGAAACTGTCCGAAACGCGCGTTCTGACGCGTTGGAGTCGATCGATCGCCGCGAGATCGACGCGAAGTCGCCACAACGCGGAGTGGGAGCGGGGGAGCTCGGACGAGCCCGACGCTCCCGCTCCGTCGAGGCCTTTCGGAGGCCGCCGCGAGACCCAGCCGCAGCAACGCAGCCCCGCCCCGACGCCCAGCCACAGCAACGCAGCCCCGCCCCGACGCCCAGCCACAGCGACGCAGCCCGACCGCGACCGACCGCCACTGCGCGACCCAGGCGCTACGGTCCTGGGATGGATGCGCTGCTCGGTGCCGTCGTCGGCGTGATCGTGACGGCGCTCGTGGGGCTCGTCTGGGTCCGGTCACGCCGCCCCGACGCCGCCCTCGGCGGGCCCGACGACCTGGCGACCTACGCCACCCTGCACACCGCCTCGCTGGCCGCTCCGGCCCTGCGGGCCGGGCTGGACGCCGACGGCGCAGCCGGCGCCCTGCCCCACGTCCGGGCCCTGCTGGGCGGGGCTCCCGCCGCACTGACCGACGGCACCGGCGTGCTCGCCTCCTCGGGCGAGGGCGACCACGCCCTGGCCGCGCCCCTCGTGGAGGCCGTGCTGGCCGAGGGCCGCACCCAGGCCTCCGACCGCGCGGTGGTCGCCCCGCTCGTGGTCGACGAGCTGGTCGTCGGCACGCTCGTGGTGCTCACGAGCCACCCCGCCGCCGGCATCGTCCGAGCCACCACCGAGGTGGCCCGCTGGATGTCCAGCCAGCTCGAGCTGAGCGAGCTGGCCGCGTCGCGGACCGCGCTCATGGAGGCCGAGCTGCGCGCCCTGCGGGCCCAGATCTCCCCCCACTTCATCTACAACTCCCTCGGCGCGATCGCCTCGTTCGTGCGGACCGACCCCGAGCGGGCGCGCGGCCTGCTCCTGGAGTTCGCGGACTTCACGCGCTACTCCTTCCGTCGCCACGGCGACTTCACGACCCTCGCCGACGAGCTGCTGTCGATCGAGCGGTACCTGGCGCTGGAGAACGCCCGCTTCGGGGACCGCCTGCGCGTGACGTCGAGCGTGGCGCCCGAGGTGCTCAACGTCGCCCTGCCCTTCCTGGCGGTGCAGCCCCTCGTCGAGAACGCGGTGCGCCACGGCATCGAGCCGAAGGACGGCCCCGGACACATCACGGTCGTCGCGCGCGACGTCGGCACCGCCTGTCTCATCGAGATCGAGGACGACGGCGTGGGCAGCGACCCCGACGTGGTGCGCGAGGCCCTCGCCGGTCGGGCGAGCGGCGGGTCGATCGGGCTGGCCAACGTCGACCAGCGCCTGCGCGCCGTCTACGGCAACGACCACGGGATCGTGGTCGAGACGGCCCCCGGCCTCGGCACGAAGGTCTCGCTGCGGATCCCGAAGTTCTCGCCCGACGCGCGGACGTGATGTCGCTCTACACTCCCCGGATGGACGACGTCGCCGGCACGCGCCACGCCGAGCCCGCTCCGGGCCTGCGCGCGCTCGTCGTCGACGACGAGCAGCCCGTGCTCGACGAGCTCGTCTACCTGCTCGGGCGCGACGACCGCGTCGGCGTCGTCGAGACGGCCCGCTCCGGGGCCGAGGCCCTGCGCAAGCTCGAGGCCGACCGGATCGACCTCGCGTTCCTCGACGTCGCGATGCCGGGCCTGTCCGGCATCGACGTGGCCCGCATCGTCGGGCAGTTCCGCACGCCGCCGCGGATCGTGTTCGTCACGGCGCACGACAACCACGCGGTCGACGCCTTCGAGCTGGGCGCCGTCGACTACCTCCTCAAGCCCATCCGCGAGGAGCGTCTGCGCGAGAGCATCCGGCGGGCCGTCGACGTCGGGGAGGCGACACCCGAGACCGACGAGACGATCCCCGTCGAGCTCGGTGGTGTGACCCGTTTCGTGCGGCGCTCCACCATCACGCACGTCGAGGCGCAGGGCGACTACGTGCGGCTGCACACCGCCGACGGCCACGGCCACCTGCTGCGCACCCCCCTGACCGGTCTCGTCGACGCCTGGTCCGACGCCGGCTTCGTGCGCATCCACCGCAGCATCGCCGTGAACCTCGCACACGTCCGCGAGGTCCGCATGCAGGCCGGCCGCTGCAGCGTGGTGGTGCCCCGCGGCGACGAGCTCACCGAGCTGCAGGTCTCGCGACGCCACACCCCGCTCCTGCGCGACCGGATCCACGACCGGAGCCGCTGACGTGGACGCGACGCCCGAGCAGCCCCCGTCGTCGGGGCGGGTGCGGATCACGAGCCCGCTGTCGACGGCCCCGGCGCACGTGCGCCGCAGCGCACGGGAGGAGATCGACGAGGAGACCGGCGTCGGCGAGGTGTACATCCGCTCGCTCGTGCGCACCCAGCTGCGCTCGGCGCTGGCCGTCGTCACGCTCCTGGCCGTGGGCATCGGGTCGCTGCCGCTCGCCTTCACGCTCCTGCCGGGCCTCGCCCGCACCCAGGTGGGACCGGTGCCGCTGCCGTGGATCGTCCTCGGCGTGCTCGTCTACCCCGCGCTGCTGCTCGTCGGCTGGGTGTACGTGCGGCGGGCCGAGCGCGCCGAGGCCGACTTCGCCGCCCTCGTCGAGGCGGCCGAGCACCGGTGAACACGTCCTACGCCGTGGCGGCCGTGGCGCTCGTGTCGATCGCCACGCTCGGCATCGGGGCCTTCGGCCTGCGGGTGAGCCGCACGACGAGCGACTTCTACGTGGCGTCGCGCTCGGTCTCACCGGCGCTCAACAGCTCGGCGATCGGCGGCGAGTACCTCTCGGCCGCCTCGTTCCTCGGGGTCGCCGGGCTCGTGCTCGCCTCGGGGCCCGACGTGCTCTGGTACCCGATCGGCTGGACCGCGGGGTACCTGCTGCTGCTCGTGCTCGTTGCCGCACCGCTGCGCCGCTCCGGTGCGTACACGATCCCGGACTTCGCGCAGGTCCGGCTGCAGTCGAAGGCGGTGCGTCGGGCGGCCACCCTCCTCGTGGTCGGCGTGGGCTGGCTGTACCTGATGCCGCAGTTCCAGGGCGCCGGGCTGACGCTGCGGACCGTCAGCGGCGCACCCGGCTGGCTGGGGATGGCCCTGGTCGCGACGATCGTCGTGGTCAACGTCGTGGCCGGCGGCATGCGGAGCATCACCTTCGTGCAGGCCTTCCAGTACTGGCTCAAGCTGACCGCCCTCCTCGTGCCCGCCGTCTTCCTGCTGCGCGCGTGGGCGCTCGACGGCGCCCCGTCCCCGGTCGCGCCCGAGGCCTGGTTCGAGCCGTGGGGCACCACGGACGCCCAGGGCCTCTACACGACGTACTCGGTGATGATCGCGACGTTCCTCGGCACGATGGGCCTGCCGCACGTGGTGGTGCGCTTCTACACGAACCCCGACGGTCATGCGGCGCGTCGCACCACGCTCATCGTGCTGGCACTGATCGGCGGCTTCTACCTCCTGCCGACCGTCTACGGGGTCCTCGGCCGGGTGTACGCCTCGGACCTGGTGACCTCCGGGCGGGCGGACACCGTGGTGCTCGAGCTGCCCGGACGGGTGCTCGGCGGTGGTCTCGGCGAGGTGCTCTCGGCCCTCGTGACCGCGGGGGCGTTCGCGGCGTTCCTCTCCACGTCCTCCGGGCTGACGATGGCGATCGCCGGCGTCGTCGGCCAGAGCCTCGCGTCGGCCGGCCCGCTGGCCGGGCGGGTCTCGCCCATCACGTCGCTGCGCCTCGCGGCGGCCGTCTGCGTGCTCGTGCCGCTGGGCCTCGCCCTCGTGGCCGAGCCGATCCCGGTCGCGAGCTCGGTGACGTTCGCCTTCGCCCTGGCCGCCTCGACGTTCTGCCCGCTGCTCGTGCTCGGGATCTGGTGGCGCGGGCTCACTGCGCCGGGTGCCCTGGCGGGCATGGCCGGGGGCGGCCTCAGCGCCCTGCTCGGCACCGTGGTGGCCATCTCCGCCCGTCCCGACGGCTGGGTGGGCACCCTCGCCGCACAGCCGGCCATGTGGAGCGTGCCCGTCGGCTTCGGCCTCATGATCGGCGTCTCGCTGCTCACGCGCGACCGCGTCCCGAGCACCGTCGCCCGCACCATGGTGCGCCTGCACACCCCCGAGCGCATCGACGTCCAGCGCTGACCCCTCCCCATCGGTGGATCCTCACCACCAGGGGCTGCATCGGTGGATCCTCGACCACGGACACCTCGCTGACGATCCACCCCTGGGTGGGAGAGAGCGACACCGCTCGTCGCGCGTGAACCGCCGCTCGTCGCACCGTCCGCGCCGCGCACCGCAGCCCTCGTGGCACCGACCGCACAGGAGTCGTTGTGACCTGGCGCACAGGTGTGCGCGCTCCCTAGCGTCGCTCCGTGGGACCCACGTCACACCGGCGACGGTTCCCTCCGGTCAGACATCCACCCCACGCAGAAGACGAGGTGCCCACCCGTGGCTGAGAAGATCACGCCCGAGGTCCATGCGGCCTACGAGCGCATCCATTCCACGCCGGAGTTCGCAGAGCTCCGGCGGCGGTACCTGAAGTTCGTCGTCCCGATGACGGTGACGTTCATGCTCTGGTACCTCCTCTACGTCGTGTGCTCGAACTGGGCGCCCGGATTCATGGGCACCAAGGTGTTCGGCAACATCAACATCGCCCTGCTGTTCGGCCTGCTGCAGTTCGCGACCACCTTCGGCATCGCCTGGTGGTACGCCCGCTACTCGGCCCGCGAGATGGATCCCATCGCGGGCGAGCTGCTCGTCGGCTTCGACAAGGAGGTCGGCCAGTGAGCACGCAGACCTTGATCGCCGCCGCCTCCTCGGACTCCGGCAGCCACCAGGCCCTCACGGCGACGCTGTTCCTCCTCGTCGTCCTCCTGACCGTCGGCATCACCTTCTGGGCAAGCCGCAACACCAAGACGGCCGCCGACTACTACGCCGGTGGACGGTCCTTCAGCGGCCTCCAGAACGGCTTCGCCATCGGCGGCGACTACATGTCGGCCGCCTCGTTCCTCGGCATCTCCGGCGCCATCGCGCTCTCGGGCTACGACGGCTTCCTGTACTCCATCGGGTTCCTCGTCGCCTGGCTCGTGGCGCTGCTGCTCATCGCCGAGCTCCTGCGCAACTCCGGCCGCTTCACCATGGCCGACCAGCTCGCCTACCGCATGCGGCAGCGGCCCGTCCGTACCGCGGCGGCCACGTCGACGATCGTCGTGTCGATCTTCTACCTCCTGGCCCAGATGGTCGGCGCGGGCGCCCTCGTGGCACTCCTGCTGGGCGTCGACTCCGCGGCGGCGAAGAACTTCACCATCGCCGGCGTCGGGGTGCTGATGATCGTGTACGTCGTGTTCGGTGGCATGAAGGGCACCACCTGGGTGCAGATCGTCAAGGCCGTGCTGCTGATGTTCGGCACGATCCTCATCTCCGCCCTCGTGCTCGCGAAGTTCAACTTCAACCTGTCCGACCTGCTCGGCCAGGCGGCCGACAACAGCGGCCAGGGCAGCGCCTTCCTCGAGCCCGGCCTCAAGTACGGCGTCAGCCTGACGAGCAAGATCGACTTCGTCTCGCTCGGCATCGCGCTGGTGCTCGGCACGGCCGGCCTGCCGCACATCCTGGTGCGCTTCTACACGGTGCCCACCTCCAAGCAGGCCCGCGTCTCGGTGCTCTGGGCGATCGGCATCATCGGCACCTTCTACCTGCTGACGCTCGTCCTCGGCTTCGGTGCCGCGGCGCTCGTCACGGGCGACGCGAAGGACCGCATCGTCGAGTCCGGCGGCAACCTGGCGTCCCCGCTGCTCGCGGAGGCCGTCGGTGGTGGCGCCGGCACGACAGGTGGCGCCATCCTGCTGGCCCTCATCTCGGCCGTCGCCTTCGCGACGATCCTCGCGGTGGTCGCCGGCCTGACGCTGACGTCGGCGTCGTCGGTCGCGCACGACCTGTACGCCAACGTGATCAAGAAGGGTGAGGTCACCGGGGCGCAGGAGGTGAAGGTGGCGCGGATCGCGGCCTTCTTCATCGGCGGCGTCGCGATCGCCCTGGCCATCCCCGGCCAGAAGCTCAACGTCGCCTTCCTGGTGGCGCTGGCCTTCGCGGTCGCGGCCTCGGCGAACCTGCCGGCCCTGCTCTACAACCTGTTCTGGAAGCGGTTCAACACCCGCGGAGCGACGTGGAGCATCTACGGCGGACTCGTGTCAGCCGTGGGGCTGGTCGTCTTCAGCCCCGTGGTGTCGGGCTCGGAGACGGCACTGTTCACGACGGTGGACTTCGCCTGGTTCCCGCTGCAGAACCCCGGCATCGTCTCGATCCCGTTCGGCTTCTTCATGGGCTGGCTGGGCACGGTCACCTCGAAGGAGACCGAGAGCGAGGCACGGTTCGCCGAGCTCGAGGTCCGGTCCCTCACCGGAGCGGGCGCCGAGAAGTGACGTCGCGGGGGCCCGGTTCGCGCCGGGCCCCCGCAGGCGCAAGGGTGGGGTCGGGACGTGTCCAGGGGCGTCCCGACCCCGCACGACGACACCGCCACCACGGCACCGGTGCAGCGACCTCGGTGCCGGCGAACGGGCAACCCCCGCGCAACCGCAGTTGAAGCACCCTGTCACCTGAGCCACCATGCAGACGTACCCCCTGATCGAGGAGAACCTTGTGAGCGAGCACGGCATCAGCAACCTGTCCCGTGAGGACCGCGTCTTCGAGCCCCCCGCCGACCTGGCCGCGCAGGCCAACGTGAAGGCCGACGTGTACGAGTCCGCCGACGCCGACCGCCTCGGCTTCTGGGCCGACGCCGCGCACCGCCTGACGTGGGGCACCGACTTCGAGGAGGTGCTCGACTGGAGCAACCCGCCCTTCGCGAAGTGGTTCGTGGGCGGGAAGCTGAACGTGGCGTACAACTGCGTCGACCGCCACGTCGAGAACGGCGACGGCGAGAAGGTGGCCCTGCACTTCGTCGGCGAGCCCGGCGACACGCGCGACCTGACCTACGCCCAGCTCAAGGACGAGGTGTCCAAGGCCGCCAACGCCATCGAGGAGCTCGGCGTCGAGGCCGGCGACCGGATCGCCATCTACATGCCGATGATCCCCGAGGCCGTCATCGCGATGCTCGCCTCGGCACGCGTCGGCGCCGTCCACACCGTCGTCTTCGGCGGCTTCTCCTCCGACGCGCTCGCGAGCCGGGTCGAGGACTGCGAGGCCAAGCTGGTCATCACCGCCGACGGCGGCTACCGCCGCGGCAAGGCCTCCGCGCTCAAGCCTGCGGTCGACGACGCGCTGGCGAAGCTGGGCGACGCCTCGCCCGTCGAGAACGTGCTCGTGGTCCGCCGCACCGGCGAGGACGTCCCGTGGAACGGTGACGTCGACGTGTGGTGGCACGAGGTCGTCGACGAGTCGTCCACCGACCACCGCTTCACCGAGTTCGACAGCGAGCACCCGCTCTTCGTCATGTACACGTCGGGCACCACGGGCAAGCCCAAGGGCATCCTGCACACGTCGGCCGGCTACCTGACCCAGGCGGCGTACACGTTCTGGGCGACGTTCGACCACAAGAGCGACGACGTGTACTGGTGCACCGCCGACGTCGGCTGGATCACCGGACACTCCTACATCACGTACGGCCCGACGGCGAACGGCGCCACGCAGGTGCTCTACGAGGGCACCCCCGACACCCCGCACAAGGGCCGCTGGTGGGAGATCATCGCCGACAAGAAGGTCAGCCTCTTCTACACCGCGCCCACCGCGATCCGCACGTGCATGAAGTGGGGCGAGCAGATCCCCGCCGAGCACGACCTCTCGAGCCTGCGGATCCTCGGCACGGTCGGTGAGTCGATCAACCCCGAGGCCTACGTCTGGTACCGCGACACCATCGGCGCCGGGGCGACCCCGATCGTCGACACGTGGTGGCAGACCGAGACCGGCGCCCACATGATCACCCCCCTGCCCGGCGTCACCGCCTCCAAGCCGGGATCGGCGATGACGGCGTTCCCCGGCATCACCGCCGAGGTCGTCGACGACGCCGGCAACCCCGTCGGCAACGGCGAGGGCGGCTACCTGGTGATCACCGAGCCGTGGCCGTCGATGCTCCGCACCATCTGGGGCGACGACGACCGCTACGAGGAGACCTACTGGTCGCGGTTCAAGGCCCAGGGCTACTACTTCGCCGGCGACGGCGCCAAGAAGGACGACGACGGCGCCATCTGGCTGCTCGGCCGGGTCGACGACGTCATGAACGTCTCGGGCCACCGGCTCTCGACCACCGAGATCGAGTCGGCGCTCGTCTCGCACCCGAAGGTCGCCGAGGCGGCCGTGGTCGGTGCCGCCGACGAGACCACCGGCCAGGCCGTGTGCGCGTTCGTCATCCTCCGCGAGTCCGCGGGTGACGGGGGCGAGGACGTGGTCGCCGAGCTGCGCAACCACGTGGCCAAGGAGATCGGCCCGATCGCCAAGCCGCGCCAGATCATGGTCGTGCCCGAGCTGCCCAAGACCCGGTCGGGCAAGATCATGCGCCGCCTGCTGCGCGACGTCGCCGAGAACCGCGAGGTCGGCGACGCCACCACCCTGGCCGACTCGTCGGTGATGGACCTCATCTCCGCCGGCATCGGCGACAGCAAGAACCAGGAGGACTGACCTCCCGGTCCACGCTCGCCACGACGCCCCCACGCCACCCGGTGCGGGGGCGTCGTGCTGGTGCGACGTGCAGGGGTCGGGGAATCGACAGCACGGGGTCAGGTTCCGTTCAGCCGTTCCTCATCCGGGCCGGGGAGGCTGGAGCCATGGACTCCTCATCCCGCATCGACATCGTGTTCGCTGCCTCGGTGGTCGCCGGGGCCTCCCTCACGGGCGTGCTGCTGCGCCTCCTCGGCGCCTGACCCATCTTCCTGATCGTCGTCGCGGCCCGCCGGTGGCCGCGCGCCACACCGCTGACCGCCGGTAGGGTCGTCCCATGAGCGAGCGCCAGCGAGCGAAGCACCGACACGTCATGACGACACGCCCGTACCATGCTCCTTCGACGGGGGTGGCGTCATGAGTCATCGCGAGCCCGTGCGACCGATCCAGCCGGAGCAGCAGGACGAGCCGACGATCGGTCGGCTCGTCGCCGACGCCAGTCGTGACATCTCCGCGCTCGTCCAGTCCGAGATCGCCCTGGCCAAGAGCGAGCTCGTGGTCAGCGCGAAGGCCGGCGGCGTGGGCGCGGCACTCTTCGCCGTCGCCGGGTTCATCGGGCTGCTGGTGATCATCCTGGTCTCGATCGCCTTCGCGTTCCTGCTGTCGATGACCGGCCTGCACCCCGCGTGGTGCTTCCTGATCGTGGCCGGCGCCTACGTGCTGCTCGCCGGCGTCCTGGTCCTGGTGGGCGTGCGGCTCATGAAGAAGATCCGCGCACCGCAGAAGACGATCGCCACCGCCAAGCAGATCCCCGCGGCGCTCAAGGGCCAGCACCAGGGAAGCGGCGCGGCCCGACGCTAGAGCCGGCCGCTACGCGCGCCGCCCCACGAGCGCGCCGACCACGCCGAGCACGACCGCCACGGCCCCGCCGAGGGCGGTCCAGACGAGCCACCCGTCGAACGACGTCACGCCGACGTCGGCCAGGGCGCGGAGCAGGTCGGCCTGCAGGCCGCTCGCACCGGCGTCGGAGACCGCGCGGTCACGCACGAGCCGCGCGAGGGCGGCGTCGGCGCCCGCGGCCACGGCCGCGCCGACCCCGAGCCAGACGAGGACGACGGAACGACGCCGGGCCGCCAGCAGCGCCACCGCCGCGGCGACCGCCGCCACCGCCCCGGCACCCAGCGCCAGGCGCGGGCTCGCGTCGACGGCACGCAGCGAGGTGCCCGACGGGCCGCCGGCCACCTCCACCACCAGCTGGTCGGGCGCCTGCACCAGGCCGTCGGAGCGGTCGGCCACCAGGGCGGCGAGCGGGGCGAGGTCGAGCGGGACGGTCGAGGGGGCCGAGCCGGCGGCCGGGTCGTCGAGCAGGGCGGCGTGCGTGCGTCGCAGCGTCTCCTCCCAGGCGGCGGCGACGCGGCGGTCGGCGAGGGCGCGGTCCGCCGCCTCCTCGAGCAGACGACGTCCGGACTCGGCCACCTGCGAGGGCAGGCCGGCCTGCTCCACGAGCCGGTCGGCCACGAGGGCCGCGGCACTGTCGCGCACCGCGGCCGTCCCGGTCACGTCGCGCGACAGCGAGACGAACCCCTCCTCGTCCTCGACGTAGGTGCTCGTCCAGGCCGCCGGGAGGGCGACGGCGAGCGCCACCACGGCCACGAGCCCGGCCACCGTGGCCAGCAGTCCGCGCATCAGGCACACCTCCCGGTGTCGACGGCCCGGTCGGCGGAGATGCCTTCGCGTGCGTCGTCCTGCGCCTGCTCGGCGGTGACGGCGTAGCCGGTGGAGCTGTCGGACACCGAGGCCGCGAAGATGACGCCGAGCACCGCGCCGTCGGTGCTCACGAGCGGTCCGCCGGAGTTGCCGGAGCGGACCAGGCTGCGCACCGAGAACGCCTCGCGCAGCACCTGTCCGCGGTCGTAGATGTCGGGGCTGCGCAACGTGAGCTGCGAGCGGATCCGGGCCGCCCGCGCGTCGAACGGTCCGTTCTCGGGGTAGCCCAGCACAGCCGCCTCCTGGCCGGCCACACCGGAGGTGTCGAGCTCGAGGGCGGGCACGCCGAGGTCGTCGGTGGCGATCACGGCGAGGTCGAGCTCGGGGTCGAAGACGACGACGCGCCCGTCGAGGCGCCGCTCGCCCTCGACCGTGACGGTCGGGTCGTCGACCCCGGCCACGACGTGGGCGTTGGTCATGACGCGACCCGGGGCGTACACGAACCCCGACCCCTCGATGCCCCGCCCGCACTCGGCCGAGCCGAGGATCTTGACCACGCTGCGCGACGCCTCACGCACCCCCGGCTGCGAGAGCGTGGCGTCGTCGGGCGGTCCGACGGCCGTGATGGTCTCGTCGGCGAACGGGTCGATGTACCGCGGGAAGAGGTTCGCGTCGAGGGTCCGGCTGAAGGCACGCAGCGTGTCGGTGGCGGCACCGGGCATGACGGAGTCGACCTTGGCCAGCACGGTGGAGTCGCGCGACGCCTTGGCCAGGTACGGGATGGAGGTGCCGCTGACCGCGTAGCCGAGCGCCCAGGACGCGACGAGGACCGCGACCATGCTCAGCGCGGCACCGCCGACCGCGTCGACCGCGCGCAGGGGCGAGGCCCTGAGGCCGCCGCGCAGGTCGGTGCCGACGTACGTGCCGACCGCCTGCCCGACGGCGGCCGCGCCGATGACGATGCCGAGGCCCAGCAGCGAGGTGGTCAGGGAGGGGTCCTGCCGGTCGAGCAGGCGCGGGACGAGCCAGATGGCGCCGGCGCCGCCGACCACGAGGCCCGTGGTGGCCACCAGGTTGACCACGAACCCCTGCACGTACCCCGAGACCGCGTAGGCCACGAGCAGGACGGCGATGATGACGTCGAGGGAGCTCATGACGACGCCTCCGGCGGCTCGGGCAGGGCGCGGGTCACGGTGTCGTCCCACGGCTCGGCCCAGCCGAGCCGCTCGAACAGCCTCGAGATGATGCCGGCGGTGAAGCCCCACAGCGGCATCTCGGTGCCGATCTCGAACGCCGGACCGCGCCAGCCCGACGGGTGCTCGACGCTGAACCGGTTGTCGGGGTCGACGAGCAGCCGGAGGGGGTGGTGGATCACGTGCCCCACCTCGGCCGCCGAGACCGGCTCGAGCCGACGCGGCGCCGACCAGTAGCCGAGCACCGGGGTCACGGCGAAGTTGCTGGGCGGCAGCCAGAGCGTGGGGAGCGTGCCGAAGACCGTGACCTGGGCGGGGTCGAGCCCGACCTCCTCCTGGGCCTCGCGCAGGGCCGTGGCCGCCGCGTCGGCGTCGTCGGGGTCGCACGCCCCGCCCGGGAAGGAGATCTGGCCGGCGTGGTTGCGCAACGTCGGCGCGCGCTCGGTGAGCAGCAGCTCGGGACCGTGCTCACCGTCGGCGAAGCAGATGAGGACGGCGGCCGGTCGGGCGTCGGGCGGAGGGTGCGGGAACCGGGGTGCCAGCTGCTCGGCCTGCACCGAGCCGGCCAGGTCGGCGAGCGGCACGAGCCAGTCGGGAAGCCCGGACGGCGTGGGGCCGTCGGCCGGCGCGCGCCCCGCGGAGGCCTCAGGGCTCACGGCTGGACCTCCAGGTGCTGACGGACGGCGGCGGTCAGGTCGTCGTACGAGGTGAACGGGACCCGCTCGGTGGCGACCATTCTTCCCTGCGCGTCGACGAAGACCGTCTGCGGCAGGCCGACGACGCGCAACGGACCGCGCGTGGTGGAGTCCGGGTCGACGAGCTGGGGATAGGTGACGCCGGCGTCGGACGCGAGCCGCACGGCCGCCTCCGGGTCGCTGTCCTGCACGTCGATCCCGACGACGGTGAGCCGGTCCCCGGTCCGCTCGTCGAGCCGGGCGAGCAGCGGGAGCTCCTCGCGGCAGGGCTTGCACCAGCTGGCCCACAGGTTCACGACCGCCGGTCCGCGCAGGCGGGAGAGGTCGACCGTGCCGTCGGCGCCGAGGCACGCCAGCTCGAGCTCGGGAAGGGCGGCGTCACCGGAGGCGGGGGCGTCGTCGAGGCGCAGGTCGGAGCACGGGCGGATGCCGGCGTCCTGGGCCGCGGCGCGCGCCGCGGTGGTGTCGGGGTCTGCGGCGGGGGCGCCGGGACCGGCCGTGCCGCCGAAGGTCGGCTTGTCCGGTCCGGTGTCGACGTCGCTGCAGGCGGTGAGCAGCAGGGCCGTCGCGACGACGGCGATGGCGAGCCTCCTCACGCGCGGCCCTGCGTGGTGACCAGCTTCTCGGCCTCGACGGGATCGGTGGGTCCGGCGCCGAAGGCCGGGCACCAGTGGGCCACGGGGCAGGCGCCACAGGCCGGCTTGCGGGCGTGGCAGCGGCGGCGTCCGTGCCAGATGAGGCGGTGGCTGAGCATCGTCCAGTCCTTGCGGGGGAACAGCGCGGCCACGGCGTGCTCGGTCCTGACCGGGTCCTTGGCCGTCACCGGGTCGACCCACTCGAAGCGCTGCACGAGCCGCGCGAAGTGCGTGTCGACGGTCAGGCCCGGCACGTCGAACGCGTTGCCCAGCACCACGTTGGCGGTCTTGCGTCCCACCCCGGGCAGCGTGACCAGGTCGCGCAGCCGGGGCGGCACCTCGGCGTCGAACCGCTCGACCAGGGCCGCGGCGAGCCGGACGACGCTGTCGGTCTTGGCCCGGTAGAAGCCCGTCGACCGGATGATCTCCTCGACGTGCTCGCGCGGGGCGGCCGCGAGCGCGGTGGCGTCGGGGTAGGCGGCGAAGAGGACCGGCGTGACCGCGTTGACCCGCCGATCCGTGGTCTGAGCCGACAGCACGGTCGCGACGAGGAGCTCGAACGGGGTGGCGAAGTCGAGCTCGCAGCCTGCCTCCGGATAGGTCTCGGCGAGCACCCGGTGGGTCTTGCGGGCCCGGCGCACGAGGCTCGTCGGAGGCTTGGGGGAACCCCCGAGGGCGACGTCCGGCACGATGCCAGAGTACGTGGCGACACCGACACCGGCCCGGCGTGTGGCAATCGGGCGCCTGGTAGGACAGACTGTGACCGACTCAACAGCCGATAAGGATGCCTGTGAACGACGACGTGCTGCGCCAAGCGCCGCTCTTCTCCGGTCTCGACGACGATGCCGCAGGAGCCCTCGAGGCCTCGATGACCCCGCTCAGCCTGAAGCGTGGCGAGGTCCTCTTCAACGAGGGTGACGACGGCAACCAGCTGTACGTCGTCACCGACGGCAAGATCAAGCTCGGGCGCACGTCGCCCGACGGACGGGAGAACCTGCTCGCGATCCTCGGGCCCGGACAGATGTTCGGCGAGCTGTCGTTCTTCGACCCCGGACCGCGTTCGGCCACGGCCACCTCCGTCACCGACGTGACGGTCCAGAGCCTCAGCCACGAGGCGCTCACCCCGGTCCTGTCGAGCCACGCCGAGGTCGCGATGGCGCTGCTCAACCAGCTCGCCGGGCGCCTGCGCCGCACCAACGAGGTCGTCGGCGACCTCGTGTTCTCCGACGTCCCGGGTCGTGTCGCCAAGGCCCTGCTCGACCTCGCGAGCCGCTTCGGGCGCAAGGCCGAGGACGGCGTGCACGTCAACCACGACCTCACGCAGGAGGAGCTGGCCCAGCTCGTCGGCGCCTCGCGCGAGACGGTCAACAAGGCCCTCGCCGACTTCGCCTCGCGCGGCTGGCTGCGCCTGGAGCCCCGCTCCGTGGTCATCCTCGACCTCGAGCGTCTGCAGCGTCGCGCGCGCTGACCCCGTTCGACCGCGAGCCCCGGGACCTGCTGGTCCCGGGGCTTCGTCGTGCGCGACGCCTTTCGTCCTGCGGCTGCGTCTCGGCCTGCGGCTGCGCCTCGTGGGCTGGGTCTCGGCCTGCGGCTGCGCCTCGTGGGCTGGGTCTCGGCCTGCGGCTGCGCTCCCTTCGGCTGGGTCTCGGCTCGGCCTCCGAAAAGGCCTCGACCGGCGGACGGGCTCACGCTCGGCCGAGTTCCGATGCTGCGGGCTGGTCCTGGGGCGTCGGAGGTAGGTGACGCACCGACCCGGGGCGTCAGAGGTAGGTGACGCA
>NZ_LMMY01000001.1:61744-69387 GCF_001422865.1 Aeromicrobium sp. Leaf272 | reverse complement strand
CCTCCCACTGCCCCAGCCGGGTCCGAGGTAGGTGGCCCGCGGAATCGAAGCGTCAGAGGTGGGTGGCCCGCGGTATGGAGGTCTGCATCCGCGCGCCACCTACCTTCGCCGTGCGAATAGCGCGCGCCACCTACCTCCGAGGGCCCCCGACCGATGCAGTCCCATCCGGGGCCCGCCGACGGCGCCCGCGTCAGAGCACGCCGCGGGGGCGGAACTGCACGCTGATCCGCGGGCCCACCGGCCTGGCGGTCTTGAGCACGGCGTGCTCCCAGGTGCGCTGGCACGAGCCGCCCATGACGAGCAGGTCGCCGTGGCCCACGACGAAGCCGATGGTGTCGCCCGGGCCGTGGTCCGTCGGGCGCAGGCTGAGCCGACGCGGAGCGCCGAGCGACAGGATCGCCACCATCGTGTCCTCGCTGCGCCCACGGCCGATCCGGTCGCCGTGCCAGGCGACGCTGTCGCGACCGTCGCGGTAGTAGCAGAGCCCAGCCGTCACGAAGTCCTCGCCCAGCTCGGCGCCGTAGTGCCGGTTCAGCGCGTCGCGCGCGTCGTCGAGCGCCGGGTGCGGCAGCACGGCACCCGATCCGTAGTGCGCCAGCAGCCGCGGGACGTCGACCGTGTCGTCGTACATCTCCCGCCTCTCGGCCCGCCACCGGACCTCGGTCTGCAGGCTCAGGAACAACGGGTCGGCGCCCTGCACCCAGCCCGGGCGGACATCGACCCATGCGCCGTGGGCAAGCTCCCTGCGCTGCACCGAGGCGCCCAGCGGACCGACGACGGCCTCGTCGCCGACGTCGAGCAGCGAACCCTGGAACCACACCCGAGCATCGTAGGCGAGTTCGAACAGATGTTCTAGACGCCACGCCTTCCGAGGCTCGCCGGGGCGCCGACTACGCTGCCCCCATGAGCGCTTGGGACGCCCTCCTCGACCGGGTCGACGTGATCGCCGACGCGCGCGCCGACGTCGACGACGCCGTGCAGGCCGAGCTGACCGAGCTGCTGGTGGGGGCCATGCGCGACGGGACCGCCGACCGCGAGCTGGACCCCGGCCAGGCGGGCCTGTGGCTCGCCGCCCTCCTGCGCACCCACGCCGAGGTCCAGGACGAGGGCGAGGAGCGCTCCGACGACGCCCTCAGCATGCTCCGCGTCATCATCACGCGCTGGCTGCACCCCGGCCGGCTCGACCAGGCACCCCCGACGTTCGGCACCTGAGTCCCTAGCAGAGGACCGGCAGCCGAAGGCCCGGTCCCGCCATCCGGAACCGGACGCGTCCGGGCGCCGACGAGACGGAGGCTGTCGGCATGACCGACCGCCAGGACCACCCTGCCCCGCCCCGCCCCGACCGCGATCCCGCCGTCGATGACGCGCGCCGCTTCCACCTCTCCGAGGACTGGCTCGCGACGATCGTCGGCCTGACGCTGGTCGTGCTGACCGCCGCCGGCGTCGTCACCGAGGGCTGGTTGCCGCTGTGAGCGCCGACGCCTCCGCCGACGACCGGTCGGTCGTGGAGTACGGCGAACGACTGCACTCCCCCGCCGTGCTGGTGGGTCTGGCCGTGGTCGTCGCCACGGGCGCGGCCGCCCGCCTCCTGACCGAGAACGTGCCCACGTGGCTCGCCGACACCGCGCTCGCCGACGTCGGCGACGCCATCGAGTATCCCGTCTACGCGATCGCGCTGGGCCTGCTCGTCAACGCCCTGCTGTCCTCGCTCGGGGTGCGCGACCGCCTCGCGGGCGGCTTCCGCACCGAGTTCTTCATCAAGACCGGCCTGGTCGTGCTCGGGGCCACGGTGGTGCTCTCGGTCATCGCGCGGGCCGCAGGACCAGCGACCCTCCAGGGCCTGCTGCTCATCACGGGCGTCTTCGCCTTCACCTGGTGGTTCGCCGGACGCCTCGGGCTGGACGATCGCCTGCGTGCCCTCCTCGCGTCGGCCGTCGCCATCTGCGGGGTGAGCGCGGCCATCGCGGCCGCCGGCGCGGTGCGGGCCCGCAAGGAGCAGCTGGCCTACACGGCCAGCCTCGTCATCCTGTTCGCACTGCCCTCGATCTTCGTGCTGCCGTGGCTCGCCGACCTCCTCGGCCTCTCGCCCGCCGTCACCGGCGCCTGGCTCGGTGGCAACATCGACACGACGGCGGCCGTCACCGCTGCCGGCGCGATCGCCGGCGAGGAGCCTCTCCAGATCGCCTCGGTGGTCAAGCTGACGCAGAACGCGCTCATCGGCTTCGTCGCGGTGGGCCTGACGGCCTGGTTCGCGTTCAAGGTCGAGCGCGACCCCCAGGGTGAGCGCCCCCGCGCCATCGAGCTGTGGCACCGGTTCCCGAAGTTCGTGCTCGGCTTCATCGCCGCGTCCGTGATCGCGACGCTCTACCTGGAGCAGGCGTCGGCCGCGCGGGCCGAGGCGTTCGACACCGTCGTGAAGGGCCTGCGCGACTACGCGCTCATCCTGGCGTTCGTCTCGATCGGCCTGGAGTTCAAGGTGTCCTCGCTGAAGGAGGCGGGCTGGCGTCCGATCGGCGTCTTCGCCGCCGCGACGCTCGTCAACATCGGGCTCGCACTGGCGCTGGCCTCGGTGCTGTTCGCCGGGTTCACGATCTAGCCGCGCCCCGACGCACGTCCGCCCCGGTCCGTGCGGACCGGGGCGGACGTCCTCGTCGGGTCAGCTGGGGTCGTCCGGGCGCCCCTGCCGGCTGACCGTCACGCTGTCGCCACTCTCCGAGGGCTCCACGACGAGCGAGAAGTCGCCGTCGTGCTCCTCGACGCCCACGGCCACGGCCTCCTCGACGGCCTCGAGACCGAGTCGGTGGCGCACGATGACCGGGTCCGTCTGGAGGTCCTTGTACAGCGCGAGACACAGGCCCACCATGACGAACACGAACGGCACGGACGCGACGATCGTGATGTTCTGCAGACCGGTCAGGGCGTCGGAGCCCCCGATCACGAGCATGATCGCCGCGACGGCGCCGGTGAGGGCGCCCCAGAAGATGACCGACGGCTTGCTCGGCTCGGTGGAGCCGCGCTCGCTCAGCGTCCCCATGACGATCGACGCCGCATCGGCACCGGACACGAAGAAGATGCCGACGAGCACCATGACCAGCACCGAGGTGATGCTCGCCGCCGGGTACTGCTCCAGCAGCTGGAACAGGGCGAAGTCGGACTGGACGGCGCCGTCTGCACCGACGATGCCCGCGCCGTCGCGCTGCTCGAAGATGCCGGCGCCACCGAAGATCGCGAACCACACGAGGCTGACCAGCGTGGGCACGAGCAGGACGCCCGTGACGAACTCACGGATCGTGCGCCCGCGGCTGATGCGGGCGATGAACATGCCGACGAAGGGGGTCCACGAGACCCACCAGGCCCAGTAGAAGATCGTCCAGCCGGAGAGCCAGGCCTCCATGGCGTCGTCGCCGCTGGCCGCGGTGCGCGAGGCCATCTCGGTCATCTGCGAGGCGTAGTCGCCGAGCGCGGTCGGCACGAGGTTCAGGATGAACAGCGTCGGCCCGGCCACGAACACGAACACGGCCAGCACGAGCGCCAGCACCATGTTGGTGTTGGAAAGCCACTGGATGCCCCGCTCGATGCCGGAGACGGCCGAGAGGATGAACAGGATCGTCAGCACGGTGATGACGGAGACGAGCACGATCTTGCTCGGCTCGTCGATCCACCCGTTGAACTGCAGTCCGGCGCCGATCTGCAGGGCGCCGAGGCCCAGCGAGGCGGCGGATCCGAAGAGGGTGGCGAAGATCGCCAGGATGTCGATCACCTTGCCGGCCGGTCCTTCGGCGCGTCGGCCGAAGAGCGGGACGAAGGCCGACGAGATCAGCTGCTTGCGTCCCTTGCGGAAGGTGCCATAGGCGATCGCGATGCCGACGACCGCGTAGATGGCCCAGGGGTGCAGGCCCCAGTGGAACATCGTGGAGGCCATGGCGCTCTGGACGGCCTCGTCGCTCTGCGCCTCGCCCGTGCCGGGCGGCGGCGACGCGAAGTGCGACAGCGGCTCGGCCACGCCCCAGAACATGAGCCCGATGCCCATGCCGGCGCTGAACATCATCGCGATCCAGGAGACGGTCCGGAACTCCGGACCCTCGTCGTCGCGACCGAGCGGGATCCGGCCGTACTTGGAGGCCGCGAGCCACAGGACGTAGATCACGAAGAACGACGCGACGAGCACGAAGAACCAGCCGGTGTTCGTGATGACCCACGAGCGCGACGTGTCCGAGGCCGCCTTGAGGCCGGACGTGCTCACCAGGCCCCAGACGACGAACCCGATCGCCACCACGCCGGTGAACCCGAAGACGACGGGGTCGACCCGTCGCTTCCAGCGTCCTGCAGATGCATGTTCTCGGTCAGTGAGGGTACTCACGAGGGCACCACCTCTTCCTTCGGCTCAGTCGTCATCGGCACAGTCGTTCGACATCGTCAGTCAGGTCCTGCGCACCCATGGGTGCACGGGACAACCTTTCGACCATAGCGACGCTGGCGCCGAGGCGCGAATCGCGGACGGGTCAGACGCGGCTGCCGCGCAGCTGCGCGAGGTAGACCAGCGCGGCCACGGTGCCGACGAGGTTGAGCAGCGACAGCGGGCTCCAGAGCACCAGGTGCGCCGCGAGCGTGAGGCCCAGGATCACGAGCCACGAGCTCTTCGGGAGCGTGTCGGCCACGGCGAACCGGGCGGGCGCACGGGTGAGGCAGTCCACGAGCGCGAACGCCTTGACCGCGAACAGGGCGAGCGACAGCACCAGCATCAGACCCGACTCGACNGGGCCCCCTCGTCGGGGACCCGCCGCTCGTGTGGTGAGCCGTGGCTCAGGACTGGCTGGTGGTGCTGCCCGTCGAGCTGCTGCTCGAGGAGGTCTTCTTCGCGGGCGACTTCTTGGCCGTCGTCTTCTTCGCGGTCGCGGAGGACGACGTCGTCGTGGCCGGAGCCTTCTTGGCCGTCGTCTTCTTCGCGGTCCCGGTGGACGACGTCTTCTTGGCCGGGGCCTTCTTGGCGGTGCTCTTCTTGGCCGTCGTCTTCTTGGCGGCCGACGTGGTGGCCGGAGCCTTCTTCGCCGCGGTCTTCTTGGTGGTGCTCGCGGCGGAGGCGGTCTTGGCCGGGGCCTTCTTGGCGGCGGCGGTCGTCGAGGAGGCGGCCGAGCGGGCGGCGGCCGACGTCTTGGCCGGGGCCTTCTTCGCGGACGACTTCGAGGCGGGGGCCTTCTTCGTCACCTTCGACACGGTGGCCTGGGCCTCGGCGACGATGTCCTCGGCGCGCTTCTGCACGTCGTCGGCCACGTCCTCGGCAGCCTTGCGGGCCTCCTTGATGTTCTTCTTGGCGTCCTTGCGCAGGGCGTCGAGCAGCTTCTCGCCGCGCTTCTGCACGTCGTCGAGCTTGAGGGCGCGCGCCTGGGCGACGAACTCCTCACCCTTCTGGAGCAGCTCGGCGTAGCTGGACTGCGCCTGGGCCTGGGCGGAGCCGACGAGGCCGGTGGCCTGCGAGCGGAGGTCGTCGATCTCGACCTTCTTGAGGGTGTCGGTGAGGTTCTTGACCTCGTCGACCAGGGTCTTGATCTGGGCGTTGATCTGATCGGTGATGCTCATGTGGGTGTCTCCTCGGGAGAGGTGTCGGGATTGGCCTGGGTGACCGTTTCGGCAAGTGCCTCGTCCGGTGCGACGTCGGTGCCGACGAACGAGCGGTAGATGTCCAGCAGTGCCGTCTTCTGCCGCTCGGTCAGTCGGGCGTCGAGGGCGATGGCGTCCTCGACCATCCGCGCGCCGGACTCGTCGATGTCGATGAGACCGGCACGGACGTAGAGCGACTCGGCCGAGATGCGCAGCGCCTTCGCGATCTGCTGCAGGACCTCTGCCGAGGGACGACGCACGCCCCGCTCGATCTGGCTGAGGTACGGGTTGGAGACCTCGGACTTCTCAGCCAGCTGTCGCAGGGACATCTGCGCCTGGCGTCGCTGCTCGCGCAAGTAGTCGCCGAGGTTCTCGACGGCTCCTCCTACGTCCAGCTTGGCCATGTCTCCAGTGTGCTTGCATTTGCAAGCAAGTGCAAGCAGATCTGCATGCGACCCGTCTCACAACCGGTCAGAGGACCGGCCGCACCTCTCCGACGGCACGCCCGCCACCGAGCACCACCGGACGTTCGCGCAGCAGGTCGGCCTCGACGCCGGCCAGCTCGAGCGCTCGGTGCAGCACCACGAACAGGGGACGCTCGCCACCGTCCTCGATCTTGACCGCGAGGGCGGAGCCGTCCGCCAGGCCGGCCACGACCACGCTCTCGGCACCCGACTTCACCAGCGATCCCGGCACGGCGCGGGCCAGCGCCAGGTCGGGTCGGCGGGTCCCGCTGACCTGCTCGGGGTGGGCCACCATCGCCTCGGCCACCCGTCGTGCCGCCGTCCCCGTCTCCGCCTGGACGAGCCGACCGATGCCGCGGGCGAGACGCTCGAGCGACGTCGCGAGCAGCGGGGCTCCGCACCCGTCGACCCCGACCGTGTCGGGCGGGCCCACCAGGGCGGTGAAGGTCTCGGTGACGGCGCGCTGGACCGGGTGGTCCGGATCCAGGTAGTCCTCGGTCGACCACCCCCGGACCACGCAGGTGAGCAGCATGGCGGCGTGCTTGCCCGAGCAGTCCATCCGGATCGGCAGACGTCCCTCGCCGGCACGCAGGACGGCTGCGTGCTCGTGCGGGTCCAGCGGGTAGGACGCCGGCGTCTGCAGGGCCGACTCGTCGAGGCCGCCCAGCGCGAGGATCTCGCGCACCCCCTCGAGGTGGAACGGCTCCGCCGAGTGGCTCGCGGCCGCGAGCGCCAGCAGGCGGGGCTCGAGGTCCAGGCCCGCCTCCACGAGGCCGGTCGCCTGGAAGGGCTTGTTCGTCGACCGCGGGAACACCACGACGCCGGGATCACCCAGCGACCACACCGTCTCGCCGTCGGGACCGACCCGCACGGCTGCTCCGCGGTGGCGGCTCTCCACGAGCCCGGACCGGGTGACCTCGGCGACGACGTCCATCGCTCCAGCGTAGGGCTCCACCGGCGCGGTCGAGCCCGCCCGGCCCTCCCGACCACCGGCTCATCCCACCAGTCCCATTGGTCACTTTCTTCCCACCCGTGTCGTTCTTCCACTACAGTGCCCTGATCTGGTACGGCGCACTCGGGCGTCGGCTTCCCTCACCAGAAGAGGACTGCATGCCTTCCCTGCGTCACGCCTTCGGAGCACCTGCTCTCGTCGTCGCCACCGTCATCGCCCTGCTCACCGGTGCCATGACGACCCCGGCAGCGGCGGCCGTCCCGGCCCCCCGTCCCACCGTGAGCACCACGCAGGACGCTGCCACGGTCAGCTGGCCGGCCGTGAAGGGTGCCGACCGCTACGCCGTCTGCCTCGTCCGCAGCGTCGGCGACAGCNCGTGCACCGAGGGCTTCTTCACCACGAAGACCTCGCACACCTTCACGAAGCTCACCCCCGTCGCCGGGACCGACTACCTCGTGCACGTGCGCGCCTACGACGGCAGCGCTTCCGCCGCCAGCCCCCGCGTCGCGATCGACCTGCGTCCGGCCGCGCCGAAGGTGTCGGTCTCCACCGGGACCGACACCGCCGCCGTCTCGTGGACGGCGATCCCCGACGCGGACCGCTACGCCGTCTGCCTCGTCCGCAGCCTC
>NZ_LMMY01000001.1:53655-61720 GCF_001422865.1 Aeromicrobium sp. Leaf272 | reverse complement strand
CCCCCGTCGACGGGACCGACTACCACGTGCACGTGCGCGCCTACGTCGGCAAGGCGTCCGCAGCCTCGCCGCGCACCCCGATCGAGCTGACCCTCAAGCCGGAGGCCCCCACCGGCCTCAAGCACGCGGTCAAGAGCTCCTCGGCCACCATCACGTGGAAGGCGGCCAAGAACGCCACCTCCTACGACGTGTGCGTCATGACCTTCGTCAAGGCCACGGCGTGCGAGCAGGTGACGCCTCGCACCACCGGGACCACCGCGACGCTCACCGGGCTGTCCCCCAACCTCGGGACCGACTACGTCTACATGGTCCGCGCCTACCGCGGCGACGCCCGCGCCGACAGCGCCCGCGCCCGCTTCGACCTGCCCGTCGGCGACGTCGCCTGGATCACCTTCGAGTCCTCCACCCCCACCAGCCTCACGCTGATCTGGAAGGCCGCCACCAACGCCGAGACCTACGTCGTGGACGTGTCGACGAAGAAGGACTTCAGCTCGGGCGTCCGCACGCAGCAGGTCGCCGGCACCCGGACCACGTTCACGGGCCTGGCCCCCGGCGTCCGCTACTACGCGCGGACCCGTGGCGACAACGCACCGGTCAAGGGCGCCGTCCGGGGCGTCACCACCCGGATCCTGCCGACCTCCGACGTCGACGTCCGCGTGGTCACCTACAACCTCTGCGGCCAGGACAAGTGCCGCTCCTCGAGCGGGATCGGCAGCTGGAAGAGCCGCAAGTCGCGTGCGGCGGCCGCCGTGCTCGGCACCGGCGCCTCGGTCATCTCGACGCAGGAGTCCGGCGACAAGGACACCAACTTCGGGTCGGTGCTCCCCGGGTTCCGCCGCGCGGCCTACATCTCGGCCAAGTCGCTGTTCTACAAGACGTCGGTCTACAACCTCAACCGCTCGGGCACGCTGACCCTCGACGCGGACCGCAGGCGCTACGCCGTGTGGGCCGAGCTCGTCGAGAAGAGCTCCGGCACCCCGTTCATCGTCGTCGACCCCCACCTCGAGCCGTACAAGGGCAAGACGAACGACGACCGCCGGTACGCCCAGACGCGCAGGATGCTGTCGCTGGTCGGGGCGCTCAACACCCGCGACCTGCCCGTCGTCTACGCCGGCGACGTGAACTCCAACAAGAACAACGCGAAGTACGCCGGCGGCTACGACGGCGTGCGCAAGGCGTTCCTCGCCGCCGACCACGTCGACTCCTTCGACCGGGCCCGCGCCGCCGACAACGGCGACCGGGCCGACGGCCACGCCTACAACGTCCTGTTCAACTCCTCCAACCAGGGCCAGGTCGTGCCGATCAAGAACGGCGACCACGTCGACGCGATCTACACCACCCCGGACGTCACGTCGCGCACCTGGAAGGTGGTCGTGGACCTCGCGTCGGCGAACCGGTACCGCACGCCGTTCGCGAGCGACCACAACCCGCTGACGGCCTACCTCGGCATCCCCGGGCAGACCCAGAAGCCCTGAGGTCGGCCGCGGGCAGCGGCGCAGAGGGTGGCCCGGCGAGCGTTCCTGAGCACGAACCTGCGGACCGGCCCACCCCAGGCGGCCGAGCCGGTTAGAATTCGCGCAGTCCGTCAGTCCGCCGCCATCCTCGTGCTGGAGCCTCTCCGTTGGTCACCCGTCGCCGCATCCCTGCAGGCCGTCGTGTCGCGACGCGTCCTGCGGGCCCGCCCTCACGCGGCGGCGCCCGGCGACGTCCCGGTGCGCGCGGCGGACGCAGCGGACGGCGTCGGCCCCGCCTCGGTCGCGTCGGGCTGCTCGTGGCCCTGGTCGCGGGCCTCGCGGTGCTGGCCGGCGGGTTGTGGTCGTCGCGCACGCTGCTCGACGACACCGCACCGCCGACCCGCCTCGCGGCGGAGACCCTGTCGCCCACGAGCGTCGAGCTCACGTGGGCGTCCACCGACGAGGTCGACGAGTACGTCGTCCACGTCGGCAGCGACCGCGCCCTGACGAAGGACGCCCTCAAGGTCACCTCCACCAAGAAGCAGGTCCTGGTCGAGGACCTGCAGCCCACCACGCCCGGCGGCGACCGCTTCTTCCGCGTCGACGCGGTCAAGGACGGCGAGATCGTGCGGTCCCGCACCGGTCGCTTCGTGCTGCCCCCCGGCGAGATGACGAAGGTGGCGGTCGACAAGACCGGCACCACGGGCGCCCGGCTGGAGTGGAAGCCGGTCGTCAACGCCCGGCAGTACGACGTGCAGGTCGCCACCGACAAGGACTTCGGTGAGCTGGTCCAGTCCGTGCGCACCGTGGGCAGCGAGCCCGAGCTGGTCACGGACGCCCTCGAGCCGGGTCGCCCGTACTGGTTCCGCGCGCGGCCGGTCAACGGCGACGTGGTCGGCGAGTTCGGGGCTGCGGTCGCCACCGAGACGCTCCCCGAGGACGTGCGGTTCAACGTCGGCACCTGGAACGTGTGCTCGGAGAAGTGCAAGGGCTACGCCGGACGGGCCCGGCAGATGGCGGCCTTCCTCAACGCCGAGAAGCTCGACCTGTTCGTCCTGCAGGAAGCCGGCGGCAAGCGGGTCGGCGGCACCACCAACGCGATCTTCACCGGCGGCGAGCGCGGCTTCCAGCGCGCGACGGGCGGCGCCAAGGCTCGCTACATCTTCTACCGACCGGCCCTGTTCACCCAGGAGAGCGGTGGCTTCTTCCCCGTCGGCCACGGTCGACACGCCACGTGGGCCCGGTTCACGGTCAAGGAGACCGGCCGCCAGTTCTTCGTCGTCGACGTGCACCTGGAGAACGGTCACGGCAACGACGGCAAGCGGCGCAGCGAGATGAACACGCTGATCTCGCGCATGCGGTCCATCAACGACGGCGGCCTGCCGATCGTCTACGCCGGAGACTTCAACTCCGGTCGCCACCGCGGCGCCGACTCCCCCGGCTCCATGATGCGAGGCATCGGACAGCGCGACACCGTCGACGTCGCGAAGAAGGTCGAGAACCGCGAGTTCAACACGGGCCACACGTTCTCCACGCGTCCTCTGCGCTCCGGCGCCCACGTCGACCACATCTTCGCCTCCGAGGAGTTCCAGGTGCTCGCCTGGAAGCAGCTCGTGCGGATGTCGGGCAGCAGCTACGCGTCACCGGTGCTGACGGACCACAACGCCCTGCGTGCCACGTTGTCGCTCGAGGGCAAGAAGGTCGACGTCGGCGAGCCGACGCCGGTCGTCGACGTCCCACCGGTCGACGACGTCCCGTCGCCGGGCTGAGTCCACCGCCACGGCAGGAGACCCGAACCGCATGAGCCCCGATCCTCTGGGACCGGCCGACCTGGCCGACCTGCACGTCATCATCCCCGCCGGGGGCGCCGGCACCCGGCTGTGGCCCCTCTCGCGCGCCGGCCGGCCCAAGTTCCTGCTCGACCTCACGGGCTCCGGCCGCACGCTGCTGCAGCAGACGTGGGACCGCGTGACGCAGCTCGTGCCGCCGGAGCGCGTGCACGTGGTCACCGGGCCCCGTCACGCCGACGCGGTCCGCGAGCAGCTGCCCGCGCTGACGAGCATCTTCGTGGAGCCGTCCCCGCGTGACTCGATGCCGGCCATCGGCCTGGCCACGGCCGTCGTCCACCAGGACCACCCCGACGCCGTGGTCGCGTCCTTCGCCGCCGACCACGTGGTCTCCGGGGCCGACCGCTTCGCCGACGCCGTCGTCCAGGCGGTGCGCACCGCTCGCGACGGTCACGTCACCACCATCGGCATCGCCCCACGGTCACCGTCCACGGCGTTCGGCTACGTGGAGTCCGGAGCGCCCCTGAGCGTCGAGGGCGCCCCGACCGCACGGACCGTCGTGCGCTTCGTCGAGAAGCCGGACGAGGAGACGGCCAAGGCCTACCTGCGCGCCGGGACCTTCAGCTGGAACGCGGGCATGTTCGTCACCCGCGCCGACGTGCTCCTCGACCACCTGGCTCGCCTCCAGCCCACCCTGCACGACGGGCTGCGGCGCATCGCCGCGTCGTGGTCGGGCCCCGACCGTCAGACCGTGCTCGAGGAGGTCTGGCCGACCCTCACCAAGATCGCGATCGACCACGCAGTCGCCGAGCCGGTCTCCCTCACCGGCGGCATCGCGACCGTCCCCGGACGGTTCGGCTGGGACGACATCGGCGACTTCGCCGCGCTCCACGACCTCGGGCACGACCAGGCGCCCTCGAGCGACGGCACCTCGCGCGACGACCACACCGTCTGGATCGACTCCGACGGGCTGGTGCGCGCCCGGCCGGGCGTCACGGTCGCGGTCGTCGGCATCCCCGGCGCCGTGGTGGTGCAGACCGACGACGCACTGCTCGTGACCACGCTCGAGCACGCCCAGCGCGTCAAGGAGGTCCCGGCCGCGCTGTCGGCGGCCGGACGCGACGACCTGGTCTGACTTCCTCTGCATCCGTGTGGCGGCGGGTGAGTGGTCGGCCGCGACTGCGGCGGCTGGCCTTCGTCCTGCGGGTGCGTCGCTGTGGCTCCGAGGCGGGGCGGTCTCCGAAAGGGCCTCGACCGGAGCAGCGGGTCCGGGTCGGTTGGGCCTGCGGGGCGCGGCCACGATTCTCCATCTGCGCGGGATCCACGCACGATTCTTCCCTTGTGTGGACCGTGCCACGCGAAGGAGGAATCGTGGCGACGAAAAGGGCCCCGTACGGGCAGGGATTCTCCCTTCGTGAGGCACGGTCCACGCAAAAGGAGAATCCCTGCCCACCCGCCGCGCACCGGCGCCCCCGGCGGACGCAGGATTCTGCCTTCGCGCGCAGAACCCCGAACGATGCTGCATTCACGACGGGATCCCGTAGCAAACGCAGCATCCTTCGCCCCCTCACACACGAACGCAGAACCTTGCGTCACCCCCAGCCACGCTCCGAAAGCCCACCCGAGCCCCAACCCATCCGCCGGTCGAGGCCCTTTCGGAGCGCAGGTCCACTCGCACCCACAGCAACGCAGCCGCAAGGCACGACCCAGCCGGAGCAACGCAGCAGCAGGACGACGACGACCCACCCACAGCAACGCAGCAGCGAGCGAAGACTCAGACGAGGTCGGTCAGCTCGGCGGGCGGGAGGTCGGGAGCCGGCGTGTAGGCCTGCGCCACCTCGCCCGTGCCCACCGCGTGCAGCACGCCGTCGGACTCGTCGGCGAAGAGGGCCTCGCCGCGGGCGAGCTTCTCCCGCTCCCCGATCTCGTTGACGACCTCCACGTCACCCCCGAGGCAGACCACGATCCGCCGACCGTCGTCGGGCAGGCGTGCACCGTCGGGCTCGGCCGACGAGCACTGCGTGATCGACAGCGCGAACTCACGCAGGCCGGGGCTGTAGACGTCGGTGGAGAAGCCGAACTGGTCGGCCTCGACGCGCGCCAGGCGCGACATGCCGCGGTCGAGGCACCGCACCAGGCCCTGCGGGTCGAGGTGCTTGCCGGTGAGTCCGCCGCGCAGCACGTTGTCGGAGGACACCATGACCTCCACGCACAGCCCGCTGAGGTGGGCGTGGATGATGCCCGCACCGAGGTAGGCCGCCTCGCCGGGCTGGAGGGTGAGCCGGTTGAGCAGCAACGACATCACGACACCGACGTCGCCCGGGTGGTGCTCGCCGACCAGGACCGCCGTGGCGTAGGCACGCTTGATGTCGATGCCGCGCTGCTCCGCGTCGCGGCACGCCGCCACGACCTCGGCGACCTCCTCGGGCGACGGCGGATCGGTCAGCAGGTCCTCCACGACGCGCACGATGCCGAGGAACCCGGGCTGACGACGCAGGCTCTCGACGAGGTCCTGGACCCGCGGGACGTCGATGGCAGCCAGCACGCGCAGGATCTCGGCCGTGGGCCGGAAGCCGACGAGCGTGTCGAACGCCGTCAGCGCGTAGACCATCTCCGGCTTGGGATGGGGGTCCTTGTAGACGCGGTGGGGCGCGTCGAGCGGGACGCCTGCCGCCTCCTCGGCCCGGTAGCCCTCCTGGGCCATCACGGCGTTGGGGTGCACCTGGATGGAGAGCGGCCGGTCCGCGGCGAGGATCTTCAGCATGAAGGGCAGCTCGCCCGCGACCTCGCGCAACGAGACCGGACCCTTCGCGCCCTGCACGCGCGAGGGGTTGAGCGGGTGGGTGCCCATCCAGATCTCGGCCACCGGTCCCCCGGCCGGCGGCCGACCGAGGAAGCGAGGGATCGCCTCCGGCGAGCCCCAGTCGTAGTCGCGATCAGGGTTCTCGAGTCGTCGCATCTCGTCCTCTCGGAAGGCCGTGGCCGTCGTCAGCCCTTGGGGTGGCGAGGCTTGCGGTACTTGTCCTTCGCGCCCTTGCCGGGCGGTCCGCCCTTCGAGCGGTAGCCGCCCGCACGGTCGTCGCGCCCGCCGCCGTGGCTGCGGCCCTGCGGGCCGCCGTCGCGCTTCAGGTCGATCCGTCGGCCGGAGATCCGGGTGTCCGAGAGCGCCTCGAAGACCGCGTCCGGCAGGTCCTGCGGGAGCTCGACGACGGCGTGGTCGACGCCGATCGTGATCTTCCCGAAGTCGGCGCGCCGCAGCCCTCCCTCGTTGGCCAGGGCGCCCACGATCATCGAGGGCGAGACCTTGTGGCGCTTGCCCACCGCGATCCGGTACGGCGTCCACCCGTCCTTCGACGGACGCGGTCCGCGGTCGCTCGTGTCGCGCGCCGGACGCTCGGGGCGCTCGCGCCGCGCCGCCTTGGGCGGGTCGGGGCGCAGGAAGAACTCCTTGTCGTCGGTGCTCATGACGGCCAGGGCGGCGGCGACGTCGAGCATCTCGACGTCGTGCTCGCGCACGTAGTCCTCGACCAGGCCGCGGAACGCGTGGAACTGGGGCGAGCCCATGCTGTCGGTGATCGCCTGGGCGAACTTGGCCGTCCGGCGGGCGTTCACCTCGTCGACGCTCGGCACGCCCGTCTCCTCGACGGCGCGACCCGAGACCTTCTCGATGGCCGACAGCAGACGGCGCTCGCGGGGGGTGACGAACAGGATCGCCTCGCCGCTGCGTCCGGCGCGCCCGGTGCGGCCGACCCGGTGCACGTAGGCCTCGGGGTCGTGCGGGATGTCGTAGTTGACCACGTGGGTGATGCGGTCGACGTCGAGTCCGCGGGCCGCGACGTCGGTGGCCACCAGGATGTCGAGCGCACCCGACTTGAGGGCGTTGACCGTGCGCTCGCGCTGGGCCTGGGCGAGGTCGCCGTTGATGGCGGCGGCCGAGAAGCCGCGCGTCCGCAGACGCTCGGCGAGCTCCTCGGTGGCCGACTTGGTGCGGACGAAGATGATCATCCCGTCGCCGCTCTCGACCTCCAGCAGGCGCGTGAGCGCGTCGAGCTTCGCGTGGTGCGAGACCGGGATCCAGCGCTGGCGCACGGTGCTCGTGGAGGAGCGCGCCTGCGGCGTCGCGATGTCGGCCGGGTCGTGGAGGTAGCGCTTGGCCAGACGACGGATCGCCGGCGGCATCGTGGCCGAGAACAGCGCCACCTGCTTGTACTCGGGGGTGTCGGCGAGGATCCGCTCCACGTCCTCGGCGAACCCCATCGCCAGCATCTCGTCGGCCTCGTCGAGGACGAGGTGGTCGAGACCGGTGAGGTCGAGGCTGCCGCGGTCGAGGTGGTCCATCACGCGGCCGGGCGTGCCGACGACGACGTGGGCGCCACGCTCGAGGCCCGCCAGCTGGGCACCGTAGCCCTGGCCGCCGTACACGGGCAGCACCCGGATCCGACGCCCCTTGGGCGTGTAGGACGTCATGGCCTCGCACACCTGGAGCGCGAGCTCGCGGGTGGGGGCGAGCACCAGCGCCTGGGTGGAGGCACGGTCGGGGTCGATCTTCTGCAGGATCGGCAGGGCGAACGCGGCCGTCTTGCCGGTACCGGTCTGGGCGAGACCGACGACGTCACGACCGGCCAGGAGGGCCGGCACGGCCGCCTCCTGGATCGGCGTGGGGGTCTCGTAGCCGAGGCGCTCGAGGACCTGCACGAGCTCGTCGTCGAGACCGAGGTCGGAGAACGGCCGAGTCGGCGCGACCGGCTGGTCGGGGGCCGGCTCGACCACGGTGTCCGCAGGGCTGGTCTCGACAGGGCTCGCCTCGACAGGGCCGGCCTCGAC
>NZ_LMMY01000001.1:50045-53589 GCF_001422865.1 Aeromicrobium sp. Leaf272 | reverse complement strand
CTCCTGGTGCTGACTGCGAGACGGGGGAACCCCGTCGTGACGCAGGGTGCAAGCGATAGTGTTCCGTACCGGTGCCCCCGAGACCAATCCCGGCGACCCGAGAAGGACCCTCAGCAGGCCCGCCCATCCCCCAGCCAGCAAGGAGACGGTGCGCGATGCCGACGCCGACCACCCGCCGTTCCCTCGGCTCGCGGTGGATCCTGGTCGTGGTCCTCGGCGTGCTCGGTGCCGTGGCGGGGCAGCTGCTCGTGTCCGGCATCACACCGCGCTACGAGGCCTCGGCCGAGGTCCTCGTCGAGCCGCCCGTCGGCACCGAGGAGGTGCCCGCCCGCACGCTCTCGGCCCGGACGCTCGAGTCGTACGGCCGGATCCTGGGCGGACCCGCGCTCGTGGGCCGCGCCGGCGAGGCGCTCGGCACCACGCCGATCCCCCGCGACGACGTCACCTCCGGCGTGGTCGGCGACAGCACGATCCTGAAGGTCACCGTGCGCGACGACAGCCTGGCCGACGCGCGCGAGGCCGCCGGACAGGTCGCCGAGGAGTTCACCACCTGGCTCGCCACGAAGCAGGAGGACCTCGACGCCGCACAGCGCGAGACCACGCTCGTGATCGACCCGGGATCGGGCTCCGCCTCGCCCGTGGAGCCGACGCGGTGGCCCTACCTGCTCGGCGGGCTGCTCGCGGGCCTGCTGATCGGCCTGGCCCTGGCTCGGTGGCGCCAGTCGACCGACCGGGGCATCGCCACCACCGACGACCTCGAGGTGGCCACCGGCTCACCCGTGCTGGGCGCGATCGCGCACGACCGGGCCGCGCACGACTCCCCCCTGCTCACCTCGCTGTCCCCTCAGCACCCCCGCGCCGAGGCGGTGCGCATCCTGCGCACCAACCTGCAGTTCGTCGACGTCGACCACGACCGCACCGTCGTGGCCGTCACCAGTGCCGTCGAGGCCGAGGGCAAGACGACCACCGCCTGCAACCTCGCCATCGCCCTCGCGCAGTCGGGCCTGCGGGTCGCGCTGGTCGAGGGCGACCTGCGCCGGCCCCAGCTCGCGGAGTCGTTCGGCCTGGAGAGCACCGTCGGCCTGACGACGGTGCTGGTGGGCCGTGTCGACCTCGACGAGGCCTTGCAGGAGACCGAGGTACCCGGGCTCGACGTCCTCGCGAGCGGCGCCCGTCCGCCGAACCCGGCCGAGATCGTGCAGACCGGTGCCATGGAGCGCCTCGTCGCCGACCTGCGCCAGCGCTACGACGTCGTGCTGATCGACGCACCGCCCCTCCTGCCGGTCGCCGACGCCGCGATCCTGTCGCTGCTCGCCGACGGCGCGCTGCTCGTGGTGCGCCACGGACGCACCGGGCACGACCAGGTGCGCGCCGCGGTCGACCGGCTCGACACGGTCGGCGCGAAGCTGTTCGGCAGCGTGCTCTCCATGACGCCCCGCCGGGCCGCCGGCCGCTACGGCTACGGGTACGAGTACGCCCAGGGGAAGTCCTCGCGCCGACGTCGGCGCTGACTACGTCGCCGGCGTCAGGCCGGCTGCAGCAGCGACAGCGTGCGCGCGATCGACGCCGTCGCGTCGTCGATCAGGTCGGCCGTGCTGCGGTGCACCGCCGGTGAGCGCCGGAAGGGGTCCGGCACGTCGGCGCGCGCCGGTCCCGTGCTGCGGCGGCGGGCCGCGTCGGCGACGAGCTCGGGCAGCTGCGTCGCCTCGTGCCCCTCGACGAGCGCCGCGAACTCGAGCAGCGTGAAGGTCTTGCGCAGGGCACCGGGGTCGAGCTCCAGCACGGCGGACCGGTGCTCCTTGGTGGCGGTCAGCACGAGGTCGGCGCCCCGGACGTGGCGCACCTCCAGCGGCTGCGAACGGAAGTCGGAGCCGTCGATCTCGAGCCGGGCGAGCTCGAGGCGCACCATGCTGTCGACGGGCGCGTCGCGCCAGCCCATCACCCCGGCGCTGGCGACCTCGAAGGTGGACGGGTCGAGTCGTTCCTTCAGGAGCAGCTCCATGAGGGGCGAACGACACACGTTGGCCGTGCACACCGCGAGGATGCTCCACCGACTGCGCTCGGGACGGGCGCCCACCTCAGGGGCCCGACCGCGGTCGGACGTGCAGCCCCACCTCGGGGTCGACCACGGGCTCCTGTCCTGCGGCCACACCGTCGACGACCAGCGCGGCGTCGACCGGGACCGAGCGCTTGACGAGGGCCAGACCGATGGGACCGAGCTCGTGGTGCAGGGCGCGCGACCCGAGCACGCCGACCGCCTTGCCCGGCTCGTCGGAGCGCTCCACGGCGCTGCCGGGTGCGGGCAGCCGGTCGGGCGAGCCGTCGAGGTGCAGCAGGACCAGCCGACGCGGCGGCCGGCCCAGGTTGTGCACGCGGGCGACGGTCTCCTGGCCCCGGTAGCAACCCTTGTCGAGGTGGACGGCCCGCTCGAGCAGCCCGACCTCGTTGGGGATCGTGCGGTCGTCGGTGTCGACGCCGAAGCGTGGCGTCCCGGACGCGATGCGCAGGGCCTCCCAGGCCCACGTGCCTGCCGGGCGGCCGTACCGCTGGGGCCACGAGGCCACCGTGTCGCGCGGCTCGATGGCCCATCGCGCGCCCCCGCCGTCCTGCTCGGCGGCGTGCAGCCCCACGACGGCGTGGGTGGCGGTGACGTCGGCGACCTCGACCCGCGTCATGAACCGCATGCGGTCCAGGAACGTGACGAGCGCCGCGCCGGCGCCGGGCTCGGTGTGCGCCCAGAAGGTGGTGCCGTCGTCGACGCCCTCGAACGCGTGCTCGATGCGGCCCTGAGGGGTGAGCACGAGCCCCTCGGTGGCCAGCCCGGGCTCGAGCCGCTCGAGGTGCTGGGTCGTGAGCGAGTGCAGCCAGGTGAGCCGGTCGGGGCCGGTGACCGTCAGCACGTCCCGGTGCGAGAGGTCGACGAAGCCGTCGCCCTTCTCGAGACGACGTTGCTCGACGGTGAGCTCGCCGTAGTGGGCCGCGACCCCGTGGTCGGGGCGGTCGGCCTCGACGGCACCCTCGAGGTCGAGCAGGGGGCTGCGGCGCCGCGCCGGGGCGAGGTCGTCCGCGGCGGCGGGGTCGGGCTGCGGCTCAGACACGGGCGAGCTTCCCCCACAGGTGCGACTGCATGGTCTGGCCCTCGGCGGCCTTGTCGATCGCGTACATGAGCGAACCGTCGACCAGGCCGTACATGCGCTGGCCGGCGGTGTACTCCGCCGCCGACTGGGTGCGGGCGACGATGTCGGTCGCGAGCGTGATGCGGGGTCCCTCGGCGACGCCGTACCAGACCTCGGCGTACCCGGTGGGGTGCGCGAGGACCAGCTCGACGTTGATGCCCTTGCCGCCCTCCACGAGACCGGCAGGCCTCAGGAAGCCGGTCTCGAGGTCGCCGGGGCCGATCCGCTCGCCGGACTCGTCGGTGACCCACGACCGGCTGAAGTAGTGAAGGAAGGGCCGGGTGTCGTGGGCGAGCACGACGTCCTGCTCGAAGGAGTAGGGCTCGATCGTCGGGTAGTCGCCACGCCCGTTGCCGTGCCAGGTACCG
>NZ_LMMY01000001.1:44723-50027 GCF_001422865.1 Aeromicrobium sp. Leaf272 | reverse complement strand
CCATCGTATCGACGCGCGCTAACCTGCCGACGTGCGTGCGGTCGTCCAGCGGGTGAGCGAGGCCTCGGTCGTCGTCGACGGCGAGGTCGTCGGCTCCGTGGGCGGCACCGACGCGGACGCCGACCATCTCCTCGTGCTGCTCGGCGTCACCCACGACGACACCGTGCAGAAAGCCGACGCGCTCGCGCGGAAGGTGCACGGCCTGCGCATCCTGCACGACGAGGTCTCGGTCGCCGACACCGGCGGCGCGGTCCTCGTCGTCAGCCAGTTCACGCTCTACGGCGACGCGCGCAAGGGGCGGCGTCCCACGTGGACGGCCGCCGCACCGGGCGCCGTGGCCGAGCCGCTGTACGACGAGTTCTGTGCCGCCCTGCGGGCCCTGGGCACGACGGTCCCCACCGGCCGCTTCGGTGCCGACATGCAGGTCCGCTCGGTCAACGACGGGCCGTTCACCGTCCTGCTCCAGCTGTAGCGCCTTCGCATTCTGACCGTCCTTTCAGGTGAAGGACGTAGGATTCTCGAATCGGCGTCGGCGAACGTGCCCCGGCGCCGTCGTCCTGACCCCACCAGAACATCGAACGGGAGTGCCATGTCGCGTCGCGAGAAGCGAGCGCGCCGCGAAGTCAAGGGCAAGCGTCGCGCCGGCGGCGTCCCCTTCCACCGCCGGCACCGCAAGCTGGTCGTGGGTGTCGTCGGCGCCCTCGTCCTCGTCCTCGGCACGGGCACCGCGTACGCCTACTACCTCAACGCCCAGCTGGGCAACGTCGGGCGGGTCGAGAACAAGCTGAAGGAAGCCGACCGCCCCGATCCCGACAAGGGCAAGGCGCTCAACATCCTGCTGCTGGGCTCCGACAAGGGCAAGAAGGTCGAGGGCGCCGAGGACACGACGCTGGCCGAGGACGCCGCCTCCGGGTCGTGGCCGGCCGGCAAGTACCGCAGCGACACGTTGATGATCGCGCACATCACGTCGGACCGGAAGAAGGTCTACCTCGTCTCGATCCCGCGTGACACCTACACCGACATCTACGACGAGACCGGCACCAAGCAGTCGACGCAGAAGATCAACGACGCCTTCGCGGAGTTCGGCCCGAACGGTGCGATCTCGACCGTCGAGAACCTCACCGACCTGCGCATGCGGCACCTCGCGATCATCGACTGGGACGGCTTCAAGAGCCTCTCCAAGGCCGTCGGCGGCGTGCCCGTCTACATCCCCCGGCCGTTCTACGACCCCAAGCAGAAGGTCCAGTGGGAGGCCGGCGAGCAGACCCTCGAGGGCAAGAAGGCCCTCGCCTACGTGCGCACGCGCTACGGCCTGCTCCGCGGCGACTTCGACCGCATCGCCCGCCAGCAGAACTTCCTGCGGTCGCTCATGAAGAAGATGCTCGCGCGCGACACCATGAGCAACCCCATCAAGCTGACCCGCACCCTCACCGCGGTCACCAAGAACCTCACCGTCGACGCCGGCTGGGACCCGGGCGACATGCGTGCGCTCGCGCTCTCGCTGCGCGGCACCGGGTCCGACGACGTCACGTTCCTCACGGCTCCGGTGGCCACCACCGAGACCATCCCGGTCGTCGGCAGCATCGTCAGGCTCGACGAGGCCAAGAACGCCGAGCTGTTCTCCGCGCTGCGCGAGGACCGCATGGACGAGTACCTGGAGAAGTACCCCGACGACCAGCTCGCCGACGAGGACCAGATCGGCTGACGCGCCGGCTCAGCCGCAGGCCGAGCGGACCCGGACGTCGTTCGCGCCGGCCTCGATGCCGGGCGTGGTCGTGAGCACCGCGTCGCTCGTCTGCCCCTCGCCCGTGCGCACCTGGACCTCCAGGTCGACCGACTCCCCGGGTCGCAGGGTCACGGGGACGACCGTCACCCGACGGTCGCCGATCCGCCCGCCCGACGGTGTCCGCTCGACGTCGGCCAGCCGCACGCGCTCGAACACGCCGCCGGCCGGTGCCACGACCCGCACGGAGAGCCTCTGGTCCCCCGGGCGCAGTCCCGGGAGCTCGAGCCCCGTGATGGAGATCGGGAGCGCGGTGTCGGGGACCGTGGAGGTGAGCGTGGTGCGCAGCGTGAGCACCTGCGCCCGGTCGTCGACGCACCGCACGGAGCGCAGCGTGGACGACGCGTCGAGGTAGTACTGCAGCTTCGCGCCCTTGCTGTCGTCGACGTACACGCCCACGTGGGCCCGGTCCCGCGTCTGCGGGAGCGCACCCGCGACGCCCGTGGAACGGATGCGGCGCTGCTCGGACTCGTCAGCCGACCACACGAGGACCCGGTTGTCGACGCTGGCCTGCACGAGGGCCTCGAGCACGGGCTGGGTGGCGCCCTGCCCGTCCACGAACGCGTCGAAGATGCGGCGGGCGGCGTCCTCGAACACGGCGTCCTGCCCGAGCAGGTCGGTGGCGTAGCGGCGGTAGACGCCGTTGAGCAGCTCGTCGACGGCGTTCTCGGCCGTGAGCCGCGTGCCGTCCTCGAGCGTCACCGGCCCGAGCCCCTGCAGGAGGTAGCCCAGCGTCACCGGGTCGACGGACACGACGCCGTCGAAGCGCGTGTCGAGCTCCTCGCCCACGAGGGAGCTCGCGAAGGCCGCGGCCTCGGGGAAGTCGGGCACGGCGGTCGTGTTGCGCAGGTCCGTCGCGGCGGTCACCGGCACGGCACCGAGCTGGTCCTCCGGCACCGTCAGACGCGGCCTGTCGTTCGGCGGCACGTCGATGGCCGAGCCCTGCGTGCGCATGCGCACCTTGCCGCGATCGGCCTCGATGACGGCGAACGATCCCGGGATGCCGCCGAGCGAGCGGATCTCGGCGTTGTTCTGGATGAGCAGGAGGTAGCGGCGGCGCTCGCTCCCGCCCAGCATCTCCGGCAGCAGCGCGGCCGCGGTGTCCGCGACGCGTGCGGCCGACGCGGCGCTGGTCAGGGAGCCCTGCAGGCGGCGGACCGGCGCCTGGAGCCGGCCCGCGACCTTCTGCGGCTCGATCTCGCCCACGCCGCGTGCAGCGCGCTCGAGGGCCTCGCGCGGGCCGGCCAGGCGTGGTGCCACGGCCTCGAGGTTCGCGATGTCGACCCGTCCGTCGCGCGGCGAGAACGCGTCGAGCCCCACCTGGGCGGTGACGTCGACGATCGTGGGCACGGCCTGGGTGGCGACCCGGTCGACCTCGCGCGCGACCACGCGCACGGCGTCGACGTCGTCACCGACGATCGGGACGTGGGAGAACACCGCCCACAACGGACCATCCGTCGAGGCGTGCGCGCGGCCTGCGGCGTCGGTCAGGACCGCCGACGTCTGCCGCGCACCGTCCGCGTCGCCCTGCGCCACCTGGGCCAAGAGCAGCTGGGACTGGTCGCTCGCCCGCGACAGCAGGATCGCTGCGCGCACCCCCTGCCAGGCCAGGACCACGACGCAGACCGTGAGCACCGCTCCCGTCACGGCCAGACCCAGCCGGACCCACCCTGCCCGGTCGTACCGCTCGGGCAGGAAGCGTGGCGACGCCACGACGGGTCAGCTGCTGCGGCGGCGTTGGACCACGGCGCCGATGCCGGCGAGCACGAGCAGTGCACCGAGCACCAGCAGCCAGAGGTCGGTGCCACCGGTGCCGGGCAGGATGCCGGCCGCGTCGCCGGCGTCGGCGTCCGCGTCGGCCGCGGCGTCGCCGTCGTCGCCACCACCGACCACGACGAGCACCTCGGCGCTCACGGCGCCGAGGTCGCCGCACGTCGCGACGACCTGGGTGCTGCGGGTGCTGGAGGCGGCCGGTGCCGTGAAGGTCGCCACGAGCTTCGTCGTGTCGTCCTCGCTGAACGACTGGTCCTCGTAGCTGACCGTGATGATCGTGGGCTGGTCCGCCGTGACCGTCGCGGTGAACGTCTCGCCGGGGGCGACCCGCGTCTTCGACAGCTGCAGGTCGCAGACGGTGGGCGGGTAGGGCGCGTCGGCCGAGGCGAGGCCGGCCGCCGAGGCGGGAGGGACCGCTGCCACGAGGGCGAACGCGGCCAGCGCGGAGGCGACCAGAGTCGCGACGATCTTCTTCATGACACTCCCAGGCGGTGACGGATCCCACGCGCACGCGGCCCCGTGGAGGAGCGTGCTCGACGGTAGAACGACGCTCGGTGCCGGAAGGTCACGCCCGAGGACGCGAAAAACCCCGGACCGGCAGGTCCGGGGTCTCTCGGGTCGAGCCGTGGTGCGTGACTCAGACGTGCACGGGCACCCGGTCGATGTCGACGACCACGTCGGCGACCACGCCGACCGCGGCCGCGACCGCGAGATCGACGGCCTCCGAGCGCGGCGCGAGCGTGCGCAGCGTCCACTCGCCGGGGCCGGCGAAGAACCGGAACTGGCCGGTCGCCGAGGTCGGGACCTCGGCGGTGAACTCGCCGGTGCGGTCGAGAAGACGCACGTAGGCGTTGCCGACCGGCTCGTCACCGCGGACGACGACGCCCTGGATGACGGCCTGGTTCGCGACGTCGACACCCTCGAGGCTGGGTCCGCCCTTGATCGCTCCGCACATGTCAGGCCTCCCCGCGCTCGTCGCCGATCGCCACCGGGACGCCCCGCAACGAGCCGTACTCGCTCCACGAGCCGTCGTAGTTCTTGACGTTCGGGTAGCCGAGGATCTCGTTGAGCACGAACCACGTGTGCGAGCTGCGCTCACCGATGCGGCAGTACGCGATGGTGTCCTTGCCCTCGTCGAGGCCGGCCTGGGCGTAGAGCTCCTTGAGCTCCTCGTCCTTCTTGAAGGTGCCGTCGTCGTTGGCGGCCTTGCTCCACGGGACGTTGCCGGCCGTGGGGATGTGACCGGCGATCTGCGCGGCCTCCTGCGGCAGGTGCGCCGGGGCGAGCAGGCGTCCGGCGAACTCGTCGGGGCTGCGGACGTCGATGAGGTTCTTCGTGCCGATCGCCTCGATGACCTCGTCGCGGTAGGCGCGCACGGACTCGTCCGGCTCCTGTGCGGTGTACGTGGTGGCCGGGCGGTCCGGGACGTCGGCGCTCAGCTCGCGGCTGTCGAGCTCCCACTTCTTGCGGCCACCGTCGAGCAGACGGAGGTTCTCGTGGCCGTAGTAGGTCAGGTACCAGTAGGCGTACGCGGCGAACCAGTTGTTGTTGCCGCCGTAGAAGACGACGGTGTCGTCGTTGGCGACGCCCTTCCTCGAGAGCAGCTCCTCGAGCTTCTCCTTGGAGATGAAGTCGTGGCGCACGCCGTCCTGGAGGTCCTTCTTCCAGTCCAGCTTGATGGCGCCGGGGATGTGGCCCTTGTCGTAGGCCTCGGCGTCCTCGTCGACCTCGATGAGGACGACCTTGGG
>NZ_LMMY01000001.1:22519-44695 GCF_001422865.1 Aeromicrobium sp. Leaf272 | reverse complement strand
CCTCCGTGTGTTGACCCACTGGGCGTGGGGATGGGGCTGTGTGGTCGGGGTGGGTGGTGGTCAGGCGGGCTGGCGCGACGCGGTGGCGCGACGCGCGAGCAGGTAGAGCTCGCAGCCGAGGCAGAAGCCGACGGCCGCGTTGAGGAGCGCGGCCACGAGGGCGAGAGCCGTGGCGGCGTAGCCCACGGCGTCCGCTCCGGAGACGAAGCCCACGAGGGCGACGGCCACGAACGCGAGGCCGACCGTCTGCGCGAACCGCGGAGGGCGGGCGTCCTCGGGCTCGGCCGGCGGGCCGATGCGCGGTCGGACGAGCCGCGCGAAGGCGACCGCGTACGGCGAACGGTGCAGGTGACCGCTCGCGCCGATCGCGAACACGATGCCCTGCCCGGCGAGCAGGACGACGGCGGCCGAGGTCGGCAGGACCAGGGCCAGCGCCAGCACGACCGACGTGATCGCCGCGGCGAAGCGCTGGCCGCGCGGGTCCACGTGCGTGGGACGTGACATGAGGAACTCCTGGAGGAGGGAGGCGCGCGCGACCGCAGGGTCGACGTCGGCCGGGACAGGTCGGCTCGTGACCGCGGGTGGGTGCTCGCGCGGTCGATCAGCGAGGACGACAGAGCGCGGAGCGCGTGCGGCAGTGGTCCACCGCGAGGCGCCGCGTCAGGTTCGTCGAGCCGGTCATGGGACCAGCGTAGGCCGCGAGCGGCTGCGACCCTGCTTTCTGTCTCGCATGACGGACAGTCGTCTCACAGAATGGACGAGCCTGCCGAGGGACGTGGGTCCCGCCGGCGCGAGGCGCCTCAGGCGTCGAGGACCGCCACCACCTGGTCCCGACGCGGGAGACCGGACGCGCGGCTCAGCACCACGCCGTCGGCATCGACGACGAGCACGGTGGGCGTGCGCAGGATGTTCAGCCGTCGGACCAGGTCGAGGTGGGACTCCGCGTCGACCTCCACGTGCGCGACGTCGGCCCGGGTCGAGACGACGTCGGTGAGCAGGGCCCGGGTGGCACGGCACGGGCTGCAGAAGGCGCTGGAGAACTGGACGAGCGTGAGCCGGTCGCCCAGCGCCGCACCGATCTCGTCGGCCGTGACGCGCGGGAGATCCGCGAGCTCGCCCGACCCACCGGGCTCGACCGGGTCGGCGGTGCCCTCCGTGGCGGCCCCGGGACGGCTCGTGAACCGGCCGTTGCGCCGCTGCATCACGAGGGCGAGCAGGGCCGTGGCCACGAGGGCGGCGACGAGGACGAGGGCACCGGTCACCCGCCCAGGCTACGTGGACGGACCACGTCCGGATCAGACCACGAGGACCGCGAGCTGGGCGCCCAGGTGCGCCACCGGAGCCGCCAGGGCCACCGAGAGCGCCGCCGGGAACACCCACAGCTCCGGCCCCGAGGTCGTCCCTCCGGCGGTCCAGGCACGGCCGACCACCTGGCCCAGCAGGGCGCACAGCGCCGCACCCGCGCCGACGGCCGTGCCGAGGACCCACGTGCCGGACCCGTCGACGACGAGCGGGACGGCCGCTCCCGCACCTGCCCCGGCCAGGACGGCCACCGACGCGAGCACCACGCGGTCGCCCGGCGCGGCCCAGACGAGCACGGCGACCGACAGCCCGACGCCGGCCATGAGGACCACGTCGGTCGACAGGGACGCCCGCGCTGCGGCCACCCAGCCGGCAGCCAGCGTGGCCAGGACGCCGAGCGTCACCGTCGCGGCGGCGGAGCGGACGAGGTGCTCCCGGCCGTCGCGGCGCAGCATCTGGGTGAACCAGGCGAGGGCCACCACGACCGCCACCCCGGCGAGGACGCCCGCGAGGACGCCGGACGACAGGAGCGCGTCGCGGGCCGCCCGCGTGCCGGAGGTCCCGGCGAGCAGACTCGGGTCGAGGGTCAGACCGGTGGCCACCAGGCTGCCGGCCGCGACCGGCACGAACGAGCCCGAACGGACCTGCTCGAGGCCCGCCGAGGGTGGGGCCGCGGCCACCAGGACCTGGACGAGCAGGACGCCGGCGGCGACCAGCCACAGCTCGCCCGTGGTCACGGCGAGAGCGAGCAGCCCCGCGAGCGCGGTCGACAGCAGCGACGACACGAGGCGGGGCACCACAGCATGATGCCAAACCGGCCGGTGCCCCGCGGCCGGTTCAGCCACCGGCGAAGGGGGGCAGGAACTCGACCAGCGACCCCGGCTCGAGCGCGACGTCGGCGTGGTCGCGACCCCCGACCGGTACCTCGCCGACGAGCACGGAGCAGATGCCCAGGACGTCGGAGAAGCGCCGGTCCCCCGGTCGTCGTCGCACCACGGCGGCCTCGACCTCGGCCAGCGTGGCGCCGACGACGGTCTCCGTCTCGACGCCCGCGGCGGCACGCGCGGCAGCCCAGTAGCGCACCGTGACGCCGTCACGACCGCTCGCAGCGGCGAGTGTGACGTCGTTCTCTTCCGCGACACCTTCTGGTGATTCGTCCGACACATGCACTATTCTCGACCATGCGACGAGGCCACGGTGACATCACCTGGCCTCTTGTCATAACCAGCACCACCAGCACGCACGCACGCAGCACCAGCAACACCGCAGAAGCCCAGCAACACCACGGAAGCACTGACGCAGGCGGTCCCCTCGGGGTGACGCTCCGGACCGGTACCACCTGCGAGCGGCGGGCACCGCGCCCGCGGCGGAACGACGGAGGGACCTCGTGTCGCACCTCTTGCTCCTGACCAAGAGCACCCAGTCCTCGGTGGAGGTGCTGCCTGCGCTCGCGCTGCTGCCCCACCACGTCAAGATCCTCCCCGCCGAGGCGAGTGCGCTGATCGACGCGCCACCGTCCGACGCGGTCCTCGTCGACGGTCGCCACGACCTCGCCCAGGTGCGCAGCCTCACCCGGGTCATCCGCACGACCGGCATCGAGTGCCCGCTCGTGCTGATCCTCACCGAGGGTGGCCTGGCGGTCGCCGCCTCGGACTGGGGCATGGACGACGTCATCCTCACCACGGCAGGACCCGCCGAGCTGGAGGCACGCCTCCGGCTCGCCATGGGACGCGTGGCCGCCGGCCAGGACGGCGACGACGACTCCCACCTCATCGCCTCCAGCGGCCTGGTCGTCGACGAGGCCACCTACACCGCCAAGCTCGAGAACCGCACGCTCGACCTCACCTTCAAGGAGTTCGAGCTGCTCAAGTTCCTCGCCCAGCACCCCGGAAGGGTGTTCACCCGCCAGCAGCTGCTGCAGGAGGTGTGGGGCTACGACTACTTCGGCGGCACGCGCACGGTCGACGTCCACGTGCGTCGACTCCGCGCCAAGCTGGGCACCGAGCACGAGACGCTCATCGGTACCGTGCGCAACGTCGGCTACCGCTTCGTCGCCACCACCCCCGACACCGAGGAGCGTCCCTCGCAGCCCGCCTCCAGGGTCCCGGGTCCGGGTGCCCGCGCCTGACGGACCACGACGCGCGGCAGGTCAGCCCCGCAGCATCAGGGCGGCCACGGTGACGCCGGAGGCCACGACGAGCGCACGCAGGACCAGGTCGGGCAGGCGTCGACCGATGATCGACCCGACGTAGCCGCCGCCGACGGACCCGGCCCCGAGCAGGAGCACGACGGTCCAGTCCAGGGGTGCGACGAAGACGAAGATCGCGGTCGCGACGAGGTTGGACGCGAGGATCGCGGCCGTGCGCAGTGCGCTGATCACGGCCATCGGCAGCTCCAGCCCGAAGGCCAGCACGGCGATCATCATGACGCCCTGCCCGGCGCCGAAGTAGCCGCCGTAGACCCCGCACGCCGCGGTGCCGAGCCCCACGCCGGCGCCCACCCGCGGCGGGCCGGTCACGTGGTCGGGGCCCCGCCGGGACCGGACCCGTCGCGAGATGAGCGGCTGCGTGGCCACCAGCGAGCAGGCGAAGAGGATGAGCCAGGGCACGGCCGACTCGAACACCGAGGAGGGGAGCCGCAGGAGCAGGAGCGCGCCGACCACGGCGAACAGGCCGCTGAGCCCGAGCACGGTCGCGGTCACGCGAGGGTGCAGGGAGAGCTCGCGGCGGTAGCCGAAGGACCCGCTGAGCCCGGCCGGCACCAGTCCCACGGTGTTGGAGGCGTTGGCCGTGACGGGCGGGACGCCGAGCGCCACGAGGACCGGGAAGCTCACCAGGGACGCCACGCCGATCGACGCGGTGGCGATGCCCGCACCGAAGCCCGCCGCGACGATCGCGGCGACCTCCCCCGCGCTCACGCGGGTGGTTCGCGCAGGATCGCGACGTCGCTGACCTGCTCGACGTGGTCGTGCATGGCTCGCGCCGCCTCGTCGGCGTCGCCGGCGCGGATGGCGGCCGCGATCCGTCGGTGGGCGGCGAGCGAGTCGCGGGGCCGGCCGGGCTGGCCGAGGGACTCGATGCGGGTCTCGAGCACGAGCTCGCTGATCTCGGCCATCATGCGGGCCAGCAACGTCGAGTGCGCGGCGGCGGTGACGGCGGCGTGGAACTGCTCGTCGCCGGCGACGCCGCGACCGCCGGCGTCGATGTCGGCCTCCATGTCGTCGAGCGCGGCGTCGATGGCGTCGGCGTCGGCGTCGCTGCGGCGCTGCGCGGCGAGCGCGGCGATCTTGGTCTCGAGCGCGTCGCGGGCGTCGATGACGTCGGGCAGCCGCTGGGCGTGCTCGCGGATCGCCTCGGTGATGCGCCGGACCCCGGAGCCCCCCGTGAGGATCGCGCCGTCGCCGTGGCGCACCGTGACGGCGCCGACGACCTCGAGCGCGACGAGCGCCTGGCTGACCGTGGCGCGGCTGACGCCGAGGCGCGTGGCGAGGTCGCGCTCGGGCGGGAGACGGTCGCCGGCGCCGAGCCCGTTGTCGGCGACCCACGTGGCGATCTGCTCGGCCACCTGCTCGTAGAGGCGGGGGCGCGCGACCGGTCGGAGGCCGTCGTTCGGGGAAGCCATGGAGCCAGGGTATTGACAATCGGCTCAGATGACTATTGGCTAGGCCACTGATCCATCGGGGGTGACTCCCGTCACACGACCCTCGTCACGACTGCACAGGAGGCTCCCGCCATGGGACCGGAACTCATCGCGATCATCGCGCTCGTCGCGCTGTTCGTCATCGGCACGCTGCTGCCGATCAACATGGGAGCCCTGGCCTACGTGGCCGCGTGGCTCGTCGGCATGTACGCGCTCGACCTCGACGAGAAGGAGATCCTCGCCGGAGTGAGCGGCGACCTGATCCTCACCCTGATCGGCGTCACCTACCTCTTCGCGATCGCGAAGAACAACGGCACCGTCGACCTCATCGTCACCACCGCCGTGAAGGCGGTCGGCGGGCGCGTCGCGCTGATCCCGTGGGTCATGTTCGCGGTCACCGCGCTCCTGACGTCCATCGGCGCAGCGAGCCCCGCGGCCTGCGCCATCATCGGCCCCATCGCGCTCGGCTTCGCCGGCAAGTACAAGATCAGCCCGCTCATGATGGGCATGTTCGTCGTGCACGGCGCCCAGGGCGGCGGCTTCTCCCCCATCAGCATCTACGGCACCATCACCAACTCGGTCATGCGCGAGAACGGCCTGCCCGTCAGCGAGATGACGGTGTTCCTCGCCAGCCTCGTGGTCAACCTGGTCATGGCCGCCATCCTGTTCTTCGCCCTCGGTGGTCGCCGCCTCATGTCGCAGCGCATCGAGCCCGGCGACGACGACACCCTGACCGCCGACCTGCACACCGGTGGCGCGAAGGTGACCGCCCGCGGCTACGGCGTCGACGCCCCCACCGGCACCGCCGCGACGGGCGTCCGCACCGACCAGGTGCTCACGCTCGTCGCCTTCGTGGGCGTGGCCGTCGTGGCCCTCGCCTTCGACAAGAACATCGGCTTCGTGGCCATCACCGCCGCCGTCATCCTCGCCATGCTGTCGGCACAGGAGCACAAGGGCGCCGTCAGCCAGATCGCCTGGCCGACCGTCCTGCTCGTGGCCGGTGTCAGCACGTACGCCGCGATCCTCACGCAGGCCGGCTCGCCGGAGTACGTCGGTGGCTGGGCCGCCGGCCTCGGCGCCGTGGCCATCGGCGCCCTGATCCTCTGCTACGTCGGCGGCGTGGTCTCGGCGTTCGCGTCCTCCACCGCGCTGCTGCCCGTGATCGTGCCGATCGCCATCCCGCTCATCGTCGACGGCGGCATCCACCCGGCCATGTTCATCGCGGCCCTGGCCATCAGCTCGACCATCGTCGACGTGAGCCCGTTCTCCACGAACGGCGCGCTCATGCTCGCGAACCGGCCGGACACCGTGACCGAGCAGGTCTACTACAAGCAGATCCTGACCTACAGCGTGATCGTGGTGCTGGTCGGTCCGCTGCTCGTCTGGGCCGCGCTCGTGCTGCCGGGATGGGGGGCCTGACATGACGAGCTCCGGACCGCTCTCGGACCTGCTGGTCGTCGACCTCTCCCGCGCTCTCGCCGGGCCGCACGCCACGATGATGCTGGGCGACCTCGGCGCCCGCGTGGTCAAGATCGAGGCCCCCGGCCACGGCGACGACACCCGCGGATGGGGTCCGCCCTTCCGCTGGCCCCACGCCGACGGGCACGTCGGCACGGCCGACGAGGCCGACCCCGACGGGCAGCGCGAGTCGACCTACTTCCTGTCGGCCAACCGCAACAAGGAGTCGGTGGCGCTCAACCTCAAGGACGAGGCCGACCGCGACGTCCTCCTCGCCCTGGTCGACCGCGCGGACGTGCTGGTCGAGAACTTCCGCACGGGCGTGCTCGAGCGTCTCGGGCTCGGCCTCGACGGCCTGTGCGAGCGCAACCCCCGCCTCGTGGTGCTCTCGATCACCGGCTTCGGGCACGACGGGCCCGAGGGGGGCCGCTCCGGCTACGACCAGATCGCCCAGGGCGAGGCCGGGCTGATGTCCATCACGGGCTCCTCGCCGGACGATCCCCAGAAGGTCGGCACCCCGATCTCGGACATCCTGGCCGGCATGTACGGCGCCTACGGCGTCATGACCGCGCTGCACGAGCGGGAGCGGACCGGCCGCGGCCAGGTGGTGCGCACGTCGCTGCTCGCCGCCACGGTCGGCGTCCACGGCTTCCAGGGGACCCGCTGGACCGTCGCGGGCACCGTCGGCCGGGCGCAGGGCAACCACCACGCGTCCATCTCGCCGTACGGCCTGTTCCGCTGCGCCGACGGAGCCGTGCAGATCGCCGTCGGGAGCGAGGGCCTCTGGCACGACTTCTGCGCCGGCTTCGACGTCGACCCCGACCTCGAGGGCTTCGCGACGAACCCCGAGCGGGTCGCCCGTCGCGAGGAGGTCGTCGAGCTGGTCGAGCAGGTCTTCGCCGACTGGAAGGCCGAGGACCTGCTCGCGCGGCTGGCCGAGGTCGGCATCCCCGCCGGCAAGGTGCGCACCCTCGACGAGGTCTACGCCTGGGACCAGACCCACAGCCAAGGGCTCCTCGTCGACGTCGAGCACGCGACCCTGGGTAGCGTGACGCTGCCGGGTCCGCCGTTGCGGTTCTTCGACGGCGGCGGGGTCGAGACGACCCGCACCGACCACCAGGCACCCCCCACGCTGGACCAGCACGGCGGCTCCGTCCGTCGCTGGATCGACGAAGGAGAACGATGACCGAGCGTCAGAGCGGTGGGCGGATCGGCGCCCACGACCTGGTGGAGCTCGTGCTCGACCCCGGGTCCCACGAGTCCTGGGACGAGCCGATCGACGTCTCGGGCTACTCCCCCGAGTACCGCGCCGCGGTCGAGAAGGCCGCGGCACGGGCCGGCACCGACGAGTCCGTGATCACCGGGCGGGGCCTCGTGAAGGGCCGGCCCGTGGCCTTCGTGCTCAACGAGTTCGGCTTCCTCGCCGGATCCATCGGTCGAGCCGCCGCCCAGCGCATCACGAGCGCCGTCCGCCGGGCCACGGCCGAGGGCCTGCCCCTGCTCGCCTCCACGGCCTCGGGCGGCACCCGCATGCAGGAGGGCACGCCCGCGTTCGTGCACATGGTCGACATCTCCCGAGCGATCATGGACCACCGCGCGGCCGGTCTGCCCTACCTCGTGCACCTGCGGCACCCCACCACCGGCGGCGTGTTCGCCTCGTGGGGCTCGCTCGGGCACGTCACGGTGGCCGAGCCCGGCGCCCTCGTCGGCTTCCTCGGGCCCAAGGTCTACGAGCTGCTGGAGGGTCGGCCGTTCCCGGCCGGCGTCCAGGTCAGCGAGAACCTGGCCGAGCGGGGCATCATCGACGAGGTCGTGCTGCACGACGAGCTGCCGATGGTCGTCGACCGCGCCCTCGGCATCCTGGTGGACGCCGCAACGGAGTCCACGCGGGACCGCCGCCCGGGTCGCGAGCCCGACGCCGAACGTCGCCTGAGCACGTGGGAGTCCATCGAGCTCACCCGCGGCGAGGGACGCGCCGGGGTGCGCCACCTGCTCCGGCACGGCAGCGACGCCACCGTGCGGCTGCAGGGAACCGACGAGGGCGAGCGTGACAGCGCGATGCTCGTGTCCCTGGCGCGCCTGGACGGCGTCCCGTGCGTCGTGGTCGGCCAGGACCGCACCACCCAGACGCCCGCCAACCCCATGGGGCCGGCGGCGCTGCGCGAGGCACGGCGCGGGATGCGTCTGGCCCAGGAGCTGGGCCTGCCGCTCGTCTCCGTCATCGACACGCCGGGCGCCGAGCTCTCCCCCGAGGCCGAGGAAGGATCGATCGCCGGCGAGATCGCCCGCTGCATCGCCTCGATGTCGACCCTCACCGTCCCGTCGGTGTCGGTGTTGCTGGGCCAGGGCTGCGGTGGCGGCGCGCTCGCGCTGCTGCCGGCCGACGTCGTGGTGGCCACCGAGAACGCGTGGCTGTCGCCCCTGCCGCCCGAGGGTGCGAGCGCGATCGTGCACGGCGACGTCGACCACGCGCCCGAGATGGCCGAGCAGCAGCGCGTCTCGGCGCTCGACCTGCACGAGCTCGGCACCGTGCACCACGTGGTGCCGGAGCCGGCGGACGACACGCCGGAGGCGCTCGCGAGCGCGGTGGCGGCCGAGGTCGGCCACCAGCTGCGTCGGCTCGCCGACCTGCACCGCGGCTGACCCCCGCGGCGCGCCGACCACGGACCCGGTGCGCCGCGGGGTCTCGCACCCCGCGTCATCATGGAGGCATGAGCCTGTCCGACCTCGCCCGTGCCGCCACCGACGTCGACGGCGTGGAGCCCCTCAACGAGGCGACCCGCATCGCGCTGCGGGAGGGCGACGAGCCCCGCGTGCTGCTGGAGCGCGACGAGGTGGCGGCCGCGGTCGCCTTCTCCGACGCACCCGCCGAGCTGGTGGTGCATCCCGACCACCGCCGCCAGGGCATCGGCCGGGCGCTCCTGGACCAGCTGGTCGACCGCGGGGAACGTCGGCTCTGGGCGCACGGCGACCTGCCCGCCGCACAGGCGCTGGCCGCCTCGGCCGGGTTCACGCCCGAGCGCACCCTGCTGGTCCTGCGTCTCGTGCTCGGCGAGCAGGCCCCCCAGGAGCGGGCGATCGAGGGCGTCACGCTGCGCGGCTTCCGTCCCGACGACACCGACGCGGTCGTCGCGGTGAACGGGCGCGCGTTCGCCCACCACCCCGAGCAGGGCGCCATGGACCGCGCCGACTTCGAGCGGCGCGCTGCCGAGCCGTGGTTCGACCCCGCAGGCCTGTTCGTCGCGGAGGACGAGCGGGGCGAGGTCGTCGGCTTCCACTGGACCAAGGTCGAGGGGGACATCGGCGAGGTCTACGTCGTGGGGGTCGACCCGGCCGCGCACGGCCGGGGGCTCGGCACCGCCCTCACCGCGCGCGGTCTGCGCCACCTGCACGAACGGGGCCTGCGGACCGTCGACCTCTACGTCGAGGGCGACAACGACGCCGCCCTCACCGTCTACCGTCGGCTCGGCTTCGCCGAGCACGCACGCGACACGCTCTACGCCCGCGCGTGAGCGGCGCCGACGTCAGCTGAGACCGCGCTGCAGCGCGGCGGCGGCCCGGCGCATGGCCCGCGGCGCGGAACGACCGATGCCCACCATGTTCGCGAAGCCGTGGATGAGCCCGCGCTCCTCCACGTGCTCCACCGTGACGCCGGCGGCCCGCAGGTGCTCCACGTACGCGGTGCCCTCGTCGCGCAGCGGGTCGAAGCCCGCCGTCACGACGTAGGCGGGTGCCGCTCCGGTGGCGTCCTGGCGCAGCGGGGACAGTCGCGCGTCGGCCCGGTCCTCGTCACCGGCCAGGTAGCTGTCGGAGCACAGGTCCATGAAGGCCTTCGTGAGCAGGTACCCCTCGCCGAGGAGCGTCCGGCTGGGGAGCTCCTCCACGAAGTCGGTGGCCGGGTAGATCAGCAGCTGGAAGGCCGGCGCGACCACGTCGTCGGCGTGGGCGGCGTGCTGCGCCACGAGGGCCGAGAGGTTGCCGCCGGCACTGTCGCCGCCCACGGCGATGGCGGACGGCTCGATGCCGAGGCCGGTGGCGTGCTCGGTGACCCAGCGCCAGGCGGCCCACGCGTCCTCGAAGCCGGCCGGGAACTGCGCCTCCGGCGCCAGGCGGTAGTCGACGGAGACGACCCGCACCTGCGCCTCCTCGGCCAGGAACCGGCAGACGGCGTCGTAGGCGTCGAGGTCGCCGTAGACCCAGCCGCCGCCGTGCAGGTACACGAGCGCCGGGGACCGGCCGCTGAGTCCTCGGGGCGTGTAGAAGCGCAGGGCGAGCGGTCCGCCGGGGCCGTCGATGGTGCGGTCGGTGACCGCACCGATCGGCTGGGCGCCGCCGAGCATCTGGAAGGCCTCGGTGTACATGCGACGGCCGCGGGTGATCGACAGGGTCTCCACGGCGGGGCCCTGCAGGCCCATGATCCGCAGGAGGAGCTGCATCTCCGGATCGAGCGTGCGGCCCTCGACGGTGCGGGGCCGACCAGCGAGCCGCCTGATCACCGGCGTGGGGAGGGAGAAGAGGCCTTGGGCGCCCTTGGCCTGCACCAGCGCCAGCAGCTTCGTCGTCGACACCATGCGCGCACCATAGCGCCCCACGTCGGTCCATGACCCCCGTGTCCGCCGCGACGTCGGCGTCCGTCGAGCCCGGCACACGTCGTCGTTCAAGCACTGTTCACCTGGGCTTGCGACACTCGACGTGTGGACACCACCGATCTGGACCTCCCCGCGGTCGAGACACCCGCATCACCCGACGAGTTCGACGTGGACCCGCCGTTCGACCCCGCCGACGGCGAGCTGCCCGCGGACCGCTTCCTCGACCGAGAGCTGTCGTGGATCGCGTTCAACGCCCGGGTGCTCGAGCTCGCCGACGACGCCTCGCTGCCCCTGCTCGAGCGCGTGCGCTTCCTGTCGATCTTCGCCAGCAACCTCGACGAGTTCTTCATGGTGCGCATCGCCGGCCTCAAGCGCCGCATCGCCGCCGGCGTGGCCGTGCCCTCGGCCAGCGGCTTCCACCCCAAGGACGTGCTCGCCAGCAGCCTCGAGGCCAGCCACGGCCTCATGATCGAGCAGGCACGTGCCTTCGCGTCCGACGTCGTGCCGGCGCTCGCCGAGGCGGGCATCGCCCTCGTCCGCTGGGACGACCTGACGCCGAGCGAGCGCGCCGACGTCAGCGCCACCTACCGCGACCGGGTCTTCCCGGTGCTCACGCCGCTGGCGGTCGACCCGGCCCACCCCTTCCCCTACATCTCCGGCCTCTCGCTGAACCTCGCCCTGGTGCTGCGCAACCCCGAGACCGGCAAGCAGCACTTCGCGCGCGTCAAGGTCCCGCCGATCATCGACCGCTGGATGCCGACGAGCGACGGTCGCCACGTCCCCCTCGAGGACGTCATCGCCGCCCACCTGGACCTGCTGTTCCCCGGCATGGAGATCGTGGCCCACCACGCGTTCCGCGTGACCCGCAACGAGGACCTCGAGGTCGAGGAGGACGACGCCGAGAACCTGCTCAAGGCGCTCGAGAAGGAGCTGCTGCGGCGCCGCTTCGGCCCGCCCGTGCGGCTGGAGGTCGAGGAGACGATCGACGCCGAGGTGCTCGACCTGCTCGTCTCCGAGCTGGGCATCAGGCAGGACGAGGTGTTCCGTCTCCAGGGTCCGCTCGACCTGCGCAGCCTGGGCGAGATCGCCGACCTCGACCGTCCCGAGCTGAAGTTCGACCCGTTCGTCCCGGGCACCCACGAGCACCTGGCGGAGGTCGAGACCGCGAGCCCCGCCGACCTCTTCGGCACGCTGCGTCGCCGCGACGTGCTCGTGCACCACCCGTACGACTCCTTCGCCACGAGCGTGCAGCGCTTCATCGAGCAGGCCGCCGCCGACCCGCACGTGCTCGCCATCAAGCAGACCCTCTACCGCACGTCGGGCGACTCCCCCATCATCGACTCCCTCGTCGACGCGGCCCGTGCGGGCAAGCAGGTGCTCGTGCTCGTGGAGATCAAGGCCCGCTTCGACGAGCAGGCCAACATCCGCTGGGCCCGCAAGCTGGAGCGCGCCGGCTGCCACGTCGTCTACGGCCTGGTGGGGCTGAAGACGCACTGCAAGCTGGCGCTCGTGGTGCGCGACGAGCCCGACGGGCTGCGCCGCTACGCCCACCTCGGCACGGGCAACTACAACCCCAAGACCGCCCGCCTCTACGAGGACTTCGGGCTGCTGACGAGCGACCCCGACATCACCAACGACCTGCTCGAGCTGTTCAACGCCCTCTCGGGGTTCGCCCACCAGAGCGAGTACCGCAGCCTCATGGTGGCCCCGTCCGGCCTGCGCGAGGGCCTGCTGGAGCACATCGGTCGCGAGATCGAGCACCACCGGGCCGGACGGCCCGCCGGGATCTCGTTCAAGGTGAACTCCCTCGTCGACGAGGGCGTCATCGACGGTCTGTACCAGGCGTCGAGCGCCGGCGTCCCCGTGCGACTCGTCGTGCGCGGCATCTGCACGCTCCGACCGGGCGTACCGGGGCTGAGCGACAACATCGAGGTGCGCAGCGTGCTCGGGCGCTACCTGGAGCACAGCCGGGTCTACTGGTTCGCCGGTGGCGGAAGCCCCGAGGCCTGGATCGGGTCGGCCGACCTCATGCACCGCAACCTCGACCGCCGTGTCGAGGTGCTGGTGCGGGTGCCCAGTGCCGAGCACGTGCAGACGCTCGGTGACCTGCTCGCCAGGATGGCCGACGACGCCACCAGCTCCTGGCACCTCGGCGCCGACGGCACGTGGACCCGCCACGCGACCGAGCGCGACGTGCAGACCGAGCTGATCGCCCGCGCCAAGCGCCGCCGCAGCCGCGCGACCTCCTGAGGCCGTTCAGCAGGCGGCGAAGAGCAGGGCACCCGTGCCGAGCATGAGCACGGTGCCGTCGGCGGACCGGTCGAACGACAGCGCCACCGTGGCCTGGTCCACCGTGGCGGAGGGGTCGCGCAGCTCGTCCTCCACCTGGCCGGTGCGCCCGATGAAGGGGCCGGTCGCGAGCCGCTCGCGGATCGGCGCCTGCTCCCGGGCGGTCGAGACGTCGTCGAACGTCATCGCGAAGGTCGCGGTCTGTGCACTGGCGCCGGAGCCGCCACGGTCGGTGAGGGACCGCCCCGCGAACGAGTAGGCCTGCAGACGACCCTCGCGCGCCTGCGCGGCGTCGGCGGCGGCGCGGTCGGTGTCGGGCACCGCGGCGGCGTCGCACCCCAGCGAGCCCGCCTGCAGCAGCACGGTGTCGGTGCCGGTCAGGGCCTGGGCGGTGTCGGCCGCCTGGCGCACCGTGGCGAGCGACGCGTCGCGGCCCGTGGCCGTCCGCACGACCTGGTCGGCGGCCTCGGGCGCGGTGGCGGCCACCAGCACGCCGGCCGAGCGCACGAGCCGCACCGCGGTGAACTGGTCACCGAGACCGTTCTCGGTGAGGACCTGCGGCGTGGCGCTCCACCCGTCGCCGTCCTGGTCGAACCCGGCCTCGCGAAGACCGTCCTCGACCTCGCTCCAGGACAACGCGTCACCGGGTGCGACCACCAGGACCCCGGCACCGAGGTCCTGCACGAACGCCTCCCAGCGGACGTCGTCGGTCGACCAGCCGAGCGCCTGGGGCACGGCCTCGCCGATGTCGGAGAGCGCCGACCGCGTGGCCAGGTCGCGCGTGGCGGGATCGGCCACCCCGGAGTCGCGGATGCGGTCCCAGTCGGTGAAGCCCAGCACCGTCGTGTCGGCCGGGGCGACCGCCAGCGCCGACGCCAGCGGCCCGCGGACGTCGGCCCGCCCGAGGACCTGCTGCCCCGGTCCCGTGACGGCCCAGGCGACCCCGGCGGCGAGCGCGAGCACCACGAGCGGGACGACGGCGAGCACCACGACCGACGGGCTCCTGCGCACCACCGGACCACCTCCTCGTCGTCTCGCCAGGTCGGTTCGTCACCGTCTGGACACCTTGGACGTGAACAATACGAGGCATGTCACGTGAACGTCCGCTGACCGCCGCCGGCGCCGTCACCTGGAGGCGCGCCACCCCTCGTCCCGACGACACGAGTCGACGCCCCGTCGAGCTCCTCCTCGTGCACCGTCCGCGCTACGACGACTGGACGTTCCCGAAGGGCAAGCCCGACCCCGGGGAAGACCTGGTGACGACCGCGGTCCGCGAGGTCGCCGAGGAGACCGGGCAGCGGATCCGGCTCGGCCACCCGCTGCCCGACACGCAGTACCGCGTGGCCGGCGGCCCCAAGCGGGTCAGCTACTGGGCGGCCCGTGTGGTCGGCCGCACCGAGACGCCCTTCGTGCCGAACCGCGAGGTCGACGAGGTGCGGTGGGTGCGGCCGGGGCACGCCCGCAAGCTCCTCAGCTACGACCACGACCACGACCTGCTCGAGGCCTTCCTGGACCTGCGCGACGACAAGGCCCACCGCACCCGCACGCTCGTCGTGGTCCGCCACGGCAAGGCGAGGGCACGCGAGAGCTGGTCCGGGGAGGACACGCTCCGGCCGCTGACCCTCGTCGGCGAGCGCCGCGCCGAGGCCCTCGTGCCGATCCTGCAGGCGTACGGGGTGCGGCGCGTCGTCACCAGCCCGGCCGAGCGCTGCGCGGCCACCGTGGAGCCCTTCGCCCGGTCCATCGGCGCGTTCCTGCGCCTCGACGACCGGCTCACCGAGGACACGCGCCGCTCCGACGTGCGCCGCTGCGTCGACGCCGTCCTCGACGCCAAGCCCCCCGCGGTGATCTGTGGGCACCGCCCGACGCTGCCGTGGGTGTTCGAGGCGCTGGGGGTCGAGGCCCCCGACCTCGCCCCCGGCGATGGGGTCGTGCTGCACCACCGCCGCGGGAAGGTGCTCGCCTCCGAGCCGCTGGGGAGACCTGCGTCACCCCGCTGACCAGCGACGAGTCCGCTTCCTTCGCCCATCGTTCACCGGCCGTTCACCGTCCTACGGGTCCCGATACACCTGGCATCCCTAGCGTCCACGACGACAGAAGCATGTGATCATCGAAGGGACACCCCCCGTGAACCGCACCACGCTGCGTGCAGCCGCCCCCGCGGCCCTCGCTCTCACCCTCGCTCTCGGACTCTCCGCCTGTGGCGCCTCCAACGAGGGCGACTCCGGCTCGGGCTCGGGCGACTCGTCGCTCTCCGGCACCCTCAACGGTGCCGGGTCGAGCGCCCAGGAGGCCGCCGTCGGCGCCTGGAAGGCCGGCTTCCAGTCCGCCAACAGCGACGTGACCGTGAACTACGACCCGGCCGGCTCCGGCGCGGGACGCGAGCAGTTCATCGCCGGCGGCGTCGACTTCGCCGGATCCGACGCCTACCTCGACGACGAGGAGCTCGCGAAGGCCAAGGAGACCTGCGGCAGCAACGTCGTCGAGGTCCCCACCTACGTCAGCCCCATCGCGGTCATCTACAACCTCGAGGGCGTCGACGAGCTGAACCTCTCCCCCGAGGTCATCGGCGGGATCTTCGAGGGCAAGATCACGAAGTGGAACGACTCGGCCATCGCCGCCGACAACCCCGACGCCGACCTGCCGGACACCGACATCACGCCGGTCCACCGCTCCGACGACTCGGGTACCACCAAGAACTTCACCGCCTACCTCGACGCCGCCTCCGGCGGCGCGTGGTCCGGTGGCGAGGTCGAGACCTGGCCGATCAAGAGCGGCGAGGCCGCCCAGGGCACGTCCGGCGTCGTCCAGGCCGTCACCAACGGCAACGGCACGATCGGCTACGCCGACGAGTCGCAGGCCGGTGACCTCGGCCAGACCAAGGTCAAGGTCGGCGACGAGTTCGTCGAGGTGACCCCCGAGGCCGCCGCCAAGGTGCTGGACACCGCCACGCAGGTCGAGGGCCGCGACGCCACCGACATCGCCGTCGACATCGAGCGCGACACCACGGAGTCGGGCGTCTACCCGATCGTCCTCGTGTCCTACATGATGGCGTGCGAGAGCTACGACGACGCCGCCAAGGCGGACCTCGTCAAGGGCTGGCTCGAGTACGTGACCAGCGACGAGGGCCAGAAGACGGCCGCCGAGCAGGCCGGCTCCGCGCCGCTCACGGCGGACTTCGCCAGCAAGGTCGCCGAGGCCGTCGGCGCCATCAAGGCCGCCAGCTGATCGGACCCGGTCCCCGCCTCGACCCCTCACCGGGCGAGGCGGGGACCGGACCCGCTCCACTCCCCCACCACCCGGAAGGAACGTCGTGACCTCGAAGCTCGCCCCCGAGCCTCCCCAGGCCCGCCGCGCCCCGACGCGCCCAGGCGACCGAGTGTTCTTCGGCCTCTCCTTCGGCGCCGCGCTCGTCATCCTGCTGACGCTGGCCGGCGTCGCCCTCTTCCTGACCGTCGAGGGCATCCCCGGCATCACCGCCTCGCCCGACGAGGTGAAGAGCGGTCAGAGCTTCGTGCCCTACGTGTGGCCGCTCGTCTACGGCACGCTCCTCGCGGCGGTCCTCGCCCTGCTGATCGCCGTGCCGGTCGCCATCGGCGTCGCGCTGTTCATCTCGCACTACTCGCCGAAGCGGCTCGGCTCGGTCTTCGGGTACGTCATCGACCTGCTGGCCGCGGTCCCGAGCGTCGTCTACGGCGCCTGGGGCATCATCTTCCTCGCGCCCGCCATCGTGCCCTTCTACCGGTGGCTGAACGACACGCTCGGGTTCATCCCGCTGTTCGCAGGACCGCCGTCGCCGACCGGCAGCACCATCCTCACGGCCGCCATCGTGCTCTCGATCATGATCCTGCCGATCATGACCGCCATCTGCCGCGAGATCTTCCTGCAGACGCCGCGTCTGCACCAGGAGGCCGCACTCGCACTCGGCGCCACCCGCTGGGAGATGGTCCGCATGGCCGTCTTCCCGTACGCGCGTTCCGGGATCGTCTCGGGTGCGATGCTCGGCCTGGGCCGCGCGCTCGGCGAGACGATGGCGGTGGCCATGGTCCTCTCGCCCGCGTCGATCGTCACGGCCAACCTGATCAGCTCGTCCAACCCGAGCACGATCGCCGCCAACATCGCCCTCAGCTTCCCCGAGGCCAGCGGACTGACCGTCAACGCGCTCATCGCCTCCGGCCTCGTCCTGTTCGTCATCACCTTCGTCGTCAACTTCGCCGCTCGGGCGATCGTGGACCGGCGCAAGGACTTCTCGGGAGCCAACTGATGACCACGACCGAACCCCGCCCCCAGCGCTCCCGCGAGACCGAGGAGCTCCTCGACTCCCTGCGCGGTGCGACGCTGCCGCTCTGGGCGCCGCGCATCGTCGTCGGCGTCGCCGCCACGGTCGCGGTCCTGGCCTCCTTCTCCGGCATCGGACCGGTCCGGGGCGTCCTGCTCGGCTGGCTCCTCACGTTCGCGCTGCCGATCTGGTCGCGCCTCGTCGAGGGCAGCCGCAAGGCCGTCGACCGACTGATCACCTTGTTGGTCTACTCGGCCTTCGGCCTGGCCCTCGTCCCGCTCGCCAGCATCATCTGGACCGTGCTCTCGCGCGGCGTGCCGGTGCTGTCCGGCGAGTTCCTCAACGCCTCGATGCGCAACGTCGTGGGCGAGGGCGGCGGCATCTACCACGCCATCATGGGCACCCTGCTCATCACCGGCGCCGCGACGCTCATCAGCGTGCCGATCGGCCTGTTCACCGCCATCTACGTGGTGGAGTACGGCGACGGCAAGAAGATCTCGAGCTGGATCCGCTTCCTCGTCGACGTCATGACCGGCATCCCGTCGATCGTCGCCGGGCTCTTCGCCTACGCACTCTTCGTCATCATCTTCGGCGAGGGCGTGCGCATGGGCATCGGCGGCTCGGTGGCCCTCTCGGTGCTGATGATCCCCGTGGTGGTGCGCTCGAGCGAGGAGATGCTCAAGCTCGTGCCGAACGAGCTGCGCGAGGCCGCGTTCGCCCTGGGCGTGCCGAAGTGGCGCACCATCGCGAAGGTCGTGGTGCCCACGGCCCTGGCCGGCATCGTCACGGGCATCACGCTCTCCATCGCCCGTGTGATCGGCGAGACGGCCCCGCTGCTGATCATCGCCGGCGCCACGGACTCCACCAACTTCAACCTCTTCGACGGACGCATGGCCACGCTGCCGGTGTTCGCCTACTCCTCGATCCGCTACCCGGGCGTCCCGCCGGAGTTCAGCATCGACCGCGCATGGGGAGCGGCGCTCGTGCTGCTCGCCCTCGTGATGCTGCTCAACCTCGTCGCACGTCTCGTGTCGTACTTCTTCTCACCCAAGGGCGAAAGGTAAACCCCGATGGCCAAGAGCATCGACGTCTCCGACCTGAACATCTACTACGGCGACTTCCTCGCCGTGGAGGGCGTCAACATCGCGATCCCCGCCCGCGCGGTGACCGCCTTCATCGGCCCCTCGGGCTGCGGCAAGTCGACCTTCCTGCGGTCGCTGAACCGCATGCACGAGGTCATCCCGGGTGCCTACGTGCAGGGCAAGGTGCTCATCGACGGCGAGGACCTCTACGCCGACGAGATGGACCCGGTCAACGTGCGCCGCATGGTGGGCATGGTCTTCCAGCGCCCCAACCCGTTCCCGACGATGTCGATCTACGACAACGTGCTGGCGGGCCAGAAGCTCAACAGCAAGCGGATGAAGAAGTCCGAGTCCGACGACATCGTCGAGCGCTCGCTGCGCAGCGCCGGTCTGTGGGCCGAGGTCAAGGACCGCCTCGCCCGCCCGGGCTCCGGGCTGTCGGGTGGTCAGCAGCAGCGCCTGTGCATCGCCCGCGCCATCTCGGTGGAGCCCGAGGTGCTGCTCATGGACGAGCCGTGCTCGGCCCTCGACCCGATCTCCACGAGCGTCATCGAGGACCTGATCCACGAGCTCAAGGAGAAGTACACGATCGTCATCGTCACCCACAACATGCAGCAGGCGGCGCGTGTCTCCGACGACACCGCGTTCTTCAACCTGGCGGGCGTGGGCAAGCCGGGCAAGCTCGTCGAGTTCGGCCGCACGGAGAAGATCTTCTCCAACCCCGAGGAGTCGGCCACCGAGGCCTACATCCAGGGCCGGTTCGGCTGAGCCGACCGAGCAACGCGTCCTCGACGCCCGTCCCTCTCCGGGGCGGGCGTCGCTGCGTTCCGCCCCGGTCTCGCCGATTCCCAGGTCGACCTGGGAATCTCCCGGGCTGCATGGTTCTCCCAAGGCGGCACGGGAAGCAACCCGTGCATCCCGGGGTTCAGCCCCGGCCGGGTCAGGGCAGGAAGAACTGGGCGACGCCGTAGAACCCCGCCGCGACCGCGGCAGCCGCGGGGATGGTGACGATCCAGGCGGTGACGATGCCCTTCGCCACGCCCCAGCGCACCGCGCTGAAGCGCTTGGTGGCGCCCGAGCCCATGATGGCCGAGGTGATCGTGTGCGTGGTCGAGACGGGGGCGTGCAGGCCGATGGCCATCACGTAGAGCACCGTGGCGGCCACGCCCTCGGCCGCGAAGCCGCGGGGCGGGTCGAGGTCGATGATGCGACGCCCGAGGGTGCGCATGATGCGCCACCCGCCCGAGTAGGTGCCGGCGGCGATGGCGGAGGCGGCGGCGATGATGACCCAGAGCGGGACGTCGGATCCGTCCTCGAAGCCACCGGCGACGAGCGCGAGGACGATGACGCCCATCGTCTTCTGCGCGTCCTGCAGGCCGTGGCCGAGCGACATGCCGGCCGCCGAGACGGTCTGCGCGTGACGGAAGCCGCGGGCGACCTTCCCTGGATTGGCCTTGCGGAATATCCACATGATGGCCGTCATCAGGGCGAAGGCACCCGCGAAGCCCAGCAGCGGCGAGAGCACCATCGGGATGGCGACCTTCTCGACGAGGGTCGCCCAGTCGACGGCCGTGGCCGAGGCAGCGCCGGCGCCGACGATGCCGCCGATGAGGGCGTGCGACGACGACGAGGGGATGCCGAAGTACCAGGTGATGAGGTTCCAGGTGATCGCGCCGATGAGCGCCGCCAGCACGATCGTCAGGCCGTGGGCGCGATCCATGTCGACGCCGGACGACACCCGTGAGTCGATGTCGATGATGCCCTGGATGGTCTGGGCGACCCCCACACCGAGCAGGGCTCCCACGAAGTTGAGGACCGCCGCCATCGCCAGGGCGATGCGCGGCGTGAGGGCACGCGTCGAGATCGAGGTCGCGATCGCGTTGGCCGCGTCGTGGAACCCGTTCGTGTAGTCGAAGACGAGCGCGATCACGACGACGGCAATCACCATCGTCAGGACGAGGTCCATGGCTCAGGACTCCTTGACGGCGATCTGCTCCACCGTGTTGGCCACGGACTCCAGGGCGTCGATCGCGTGCTCGAGGGAGTCGACGACGTCCTTGAGCTTCAGGACCTCCAGCGACTTGTAGCTGCCGCTGAACAGGTCGGCGAGGATGCGCCGGTAGGACCGGTCGCCCTGGTTCTCGAGGCGGTTGATCTCGATCCAGTACTCCTCGAGGTCCTTCATGGTGCGCAGTCGGGGCATGGCCTCGGCGGTCAGCTGGCAGGCGCGCTGCAGGACCTCGACCTGGGCGGCGAACTGGCTGGGCAGCTCGCCGATCTCGTAGAGGCCGATCAGGTCGACCGTCTCCTCCATGAAGTCCATGACGTCGTCGAGGCTGCTGGCGAGGCGGTAGATGTCCTCGCGGTCGAACGGCGTCACGAACGTCGAGTTGACCCGCTTGACGATCTTGTGGGTCGTCTCGTCGGCCTGGTGCTCGGCGTCGCGCATCTGCTCGCCGAGGGCGACGCGGTCGACGTCGGGGTCGAGGACTTGTGCCAGGAGGTTGGCACCGTGCACGAGGTGGGATGCGGCTTCTGCGAAGAGGTCGTAGAAGGACGTCTCCACCGGACGGATGCGAAATCGCACGCCAAGCTCCTGTCGATTCGGTTCAGGCCGAGACAACTGTAGGTGCTGACGTTCACCAAGTGTCAATCGGCCGGACCTCGAGGGTCCGTTCAGCGGATGTCGAGGCCGAGGAAGGCGTCGACCTCGGCCTGCGTCATGGGGGTCTCGCGGTTCGACGCGGCGATGATCAACCGGCTCGTGAGCTCGATCTCGTCGAGCACGTCGTCGTCGCGAAGACGATCGTCGAGGGGCTCGAGCATGGGGTGCTCCGATGATGCAAGGGGGATGTCCACCGCCCGGGGGGAGGCGGTGCGCCCAGGGTAACCCCACCGGCCACCTCTCGGCAGCAGTTCGCGCCGATGGCGACGGCCCGGCGGCCGCGTCCACCGAACGCTGGCAGACTGGCCTCGCCAGGGCCTCTGGGACGTGGGGACATTAACTCAACGCTGCGGAAACACACGGATGTGATCTGGAATCCCAGGCCCCGGCGGGAACGCTGCGGCTCACCTACTCGGAACGCGTGAACCTTCCAAGAGCGAGAACGCAGCGCGTCCCATCGGGAACGTCGTGGCCATCTCCGGCCCCTGTTCGGTGCCAGCGGCAGTTCTGTTTCCTCTATGCAGTTCATGCGATCGGCCACCCGCTGGGTGGAGGTCCGTCGTGCAAGCCGCCTTCCTCAGCCGCTTCACGACGCACCGTGCTGAACGGTCTGAGGCGTGCAACCCCGCCCCTCATGCGGATCCCGGGCGCATGGGCACCACACGGTCACGGGCTCCCAGGCGCGGACCGCATCGGGCTTACTTGGCGGACACGCGACCTGGTGTCGCGATGAGTTGCGCACATGATTGCGAGGTGCCACGCGCTGAGCATGGCGCAGGCGACGTGTCTGGTGGCGGCAGCCCAGGAGGGCGCCTCTCGCGAGCCTGCCTACCCGCCTTCGCCACACCGCCGCGCAGCTGAACCACACCTGCT
>NZ_LMMY01000001.1:22258-22492 GCF_001422865.1 Aeromicrobium sp. Leaf272 | reverse complement strand
ATCGAGGCGAGACAGAAGGGGCAGCGACGTGAACAGCAACGAGCATCCTGTGCAGGAGAGCGAGGCGGGACGCGACGACCAAGGGTCTGGTCATGAGCACTCTGATCACGAGCACGGGGGCCACGGGGACCACGTGGGGCAGTTCCGGCGACTGTTCTGGGGCTCGCTCGTCCTGGCGGTGCCGACGGTGCTGCTCTCCGGCATGTTCGCCGACCTCATGGGCTACGAGTTGCC
>NZ_LMMY01000001.1:15044-22243 GCF_001422865.1 Aeromicrobium sp. Leaf272 | reverse complement strand
CGGCCATTCCTGACCGGTGCCTCTTCAGAGGTCCGCTCCCGGCAGCCGGGGATGATGCTGCTGATCGCGTTGGCACTGACGGTCGCCTTCGTGGCGTCGTGGGGCTCCACCCTCGGCCTGCTCGCTCACGGCCTGGACTTCTGGTGGGAGCTGGCGCTTCTGGTCGTGATCATGCTGCTGGGTCACTGGATCGAGATGCGGTCTCTGGCCCGCACCACATCGGCCCTGGACTCACTGGCCGCGCTGCTGCCGGACGAAGCCGAGCGGGTCGAGGGCGACCAGGTGGTGGTCGTTGCCCCCTCCAGCCTGCAGGTGGGGGACGTCGTCGTGGTCCGGCCCGGTGGCAGCGTCCCGGCAGACGGTCGCGTGGTCGAGGGGTCGGCCTCGATGGACGAAGCGATGATCACCGGCGAGTCCGTCGCCGTCCGACGCGGCCTAGGTGACGCCGTGGTCGCCGGCACCGTCGCCACCGACTCCGGATTGCGGGTCGAGGTCACCGCTACGGGCGATGAGACGACACTGGCCGGTATCGGGAAGCTGGTCGCCGCCGCGCAAGCCTCGGGCTCTCGAGCGCAGCGGCTCGCGGACACCGCTGCCGGGTGGCTGTTCTGGTACGCCCTCGGCTCCGCCGCCCTCACCTTCGCCGTGTGGGCCCTGCTGGGTCAGCCCGACAACGGTGTCGTGCGCACCATCACGGTGCTGGTCATCGCCTGCCCTCACGCCCTCGGTCTGGCGATCCCGCTAGTGATCTCCATCTCCACCGAGCGTGCCGCGCGTGGCGGGGTGCTGGTCAAGGACCGGCTCGCGATGGAGTCGATGCGCACCGTGGACACGGTCCTCTTCGACAAGACCGGCACCCTGACCAAGGGAGAGCCGACCGTCACCGCCGTCGCACCCGCTGACCACGCCTCTCTGGACGAGGACGGGCTGCTGACGTTGGCCGCCGCTGCCGAGGCCGACTCCGAGCACCCGCTCGCCAGAGCGATCGTCCGCGCCGCATCCGATCGGGGCCTCCGCGTGCCGGCAGTGCGCGACTTCGTCTCCGCTCCTGCGGTCGGCGTCTCGGCCACGGTCGACGGGCACACGGTCCGCGTCGGTGGTCCCGCTCTGCTCGAGGACGTCGCTGGCGCCGAGCTCGAGGTTGCAGACGCGTGGCGTGACGAGGGCGCGATCATCTTGCACGTCGTCCGCGACGGGGCCGTCGTCGGTGCGCTGCGGCTGGCCGACGCGGTGCGCGAGGAGTCTCGCGCCGCGGTGCGCGCGCTGCACGAGCGTGGCGTCGAGGTCGTCATGATCACCGGCGACGCCGAGGCGGTGGCCAATGCCGTAGGTGCCGAGCTCGGCATCGACCGCGTCTACGCCGGGGTCCGTCCCGAGGACAAGTCCGCCAAGGTCGCCGAGCTGCAGGCCGAGGGACGCAAGGTCGCCATGGTCGGCGACGGCGTCAACGACGCCCCCGCTCTCGCGCAGGCCGACGTCGGCATCGCCATCGGCGCCGGCACCGACGTCGCCATCGCCTCGGCCGGCATCATCCTGGCCTCCGACGACCCCCGCTCGGTGCTCTCGGTGATCGACCTCTCGCGGGCGACCTTCCGCAAGAGCGTGCAGAACCTTGCCTGGGGCGCGGGCTACAACCTCGCCGCCGTGCCGCTCGCCGCCGGCGTGCTCGCCCCGATCGGGTTCGTGCTGCCGATGTCCGTGGGCGCGGTGCTGATGTCGGTCTCCACGATCGTCGTCGCCCTCAACGCCCAGCTGCTGCGGCGCCTCGACCTCTCCCCGGACGCCGCCGCCCCACTCGACGGCACCCCGGACGCCTCCACCGCACCAGAGCCCTCCAGGGAGAACTCATGAACACCGCCGACCCGACCGGCCCGACCACCGACGCCGTCAGCGCACCTCCCGAGTATCCGGATCCCGGCTACCTCTCCAGCAAGGACGGCTACCGGCGGCGACTGCGCCGCATCGAGGGCCAGGTCCAAGGCATCTCTCGAATGGTGGAGGAGGAGACCTACTGCATCGACATCCTGACGCAGGTCTCCGCGGCGACCAAGGCACTCCACGCCGTCGCGCTGGGGCTGCTCGAGGAGCACCTGAGCCACTGCGTGGTCGACGCCGCCCGGCGCGGAGGACCCGAGGCAGATGTCCGCATCCGCGAGGCCTCCGACGCGATCGCCCGCCTGGTGAAGTCCTGACCACCACCCGACCCGGCCCCCGACCCGTCGCGGCACCCGTCGCGCGCCATCGAAAGGAACACCCCATGTGCACTGCCTGCAGCTGCTCCACCACCGACACCACCACCAACGCCACCGAGGCCAGCGCCGGGACCACCCGCGCGGGCCATCGCCGTGGGCTCATCGTGAGCGGCATGACCTGTGGCCACTGCGTGAGCTCGGTGAGCGAGGAGCTCCAGAAGCTCGACGGGGTGCGGGAGGTCGACGTCGATCTGGCGACCGGCGCCGTCACCGTCCACTCCGATGAGCCCGTGCCTGCGGGTGCCCTGGAGGCGGCCGTGCATGAGGCCGGCTACCAGCTCGCATGAGGGAAGTGCATCGCGAACACCTTCGAGAGCGTCACGACCGGGGGGCAGAACTAGAGTCGTCGGCCGCTGCTGCCGGGTGACCCCGGTAGGCTCTTGAGCATGAGTGCGCGCCGTCCACACCGGCCGTCGTCAGTGGGGTCCCGACTGATGCTGGCGACGCTGGCGTCTGCTTTCATCGTGGGCATCGTCGCCATGCACAGCCTGATGGTCACTTCCCACACTGCACCGACGTCGGCGGCTGCTCACGCTGCCACCGCCAGCGCGCCGATCGTCGGCGACTCCGACGTCGGTGCGGGTCACCACGACCCGGGCGCCGTCCACGACTCGGAGGGCAATGGGCTTGCGTCGATGGCCCAGGACTGTGGCCCGCTGCTCGCGGCCTGCTTGGCGCTGCTGCTCTCCGTCGCCGGACTCCTGCGCGGCAGGCGGGGACGTTCGTGGCGCGTCCTCTGGCAACGCGCCCGCGCCACACGCCTCCGGATCGGATCAGCGCGGCCACCACATGACCTGCTGACACCACTGCAACGCACTGCTGTTCTCCGCTGCTGAGGAGGGCTACCCCGCGACGCGGGCACGCCTCCATCCATCAGCACACATCCTCAGGAGAACCCCTATGCGCACACGCATGCTTGCAGTGACCCTCATTGCTGCCGCGGCCGTCCTGGCCGCTTGCTCGAACGACGACGGCGATAGCTCGTCGGCTGACCACAACGACGCTGACGTCACCTTCGCCCAGGAGATGATCCCTCACCACCAACAGGCCACCGAGATGGCGGCTCTGGCGCCCTCTCGGGCGGAGAGCTCCGAGGTCCTCGACCTGGCTGAGCAGATCTCGGCAGCGCAGGAGCCCGAGATCGCGACCATGACGAGCTGGCTGGAGTCGTGGGGTGAGGAGGCGCCCGAAGGCATGGGCTCCATGTCCGACATGGACTCGATGCCGGGCATGATGTCCGAGGACGAGATGGCAGAGCTCGAGAATGCCCAGGGTCCCGACTTCGACCGGCTGTTCCTGACCATGATGATCGAGCACCACGAAGGTGCCATCGACATGGCCGCAGCAGAGCAGGAGAACGGCGAGAACCCAGACGCCGTCGCCCTCGCCGAGACGATCGAGGCAGACCAGACGGCCGAGATCGCGACCATGCGCGAGCTGCTCGGATCCTGACCGACCACCGCCCCCGGCTGCGGGAGCGGCCGGGGGTGGATCGGGCGACCGTCATGCGCACCTCGACTCCCTCCGGACGCAGCATCCTGACCGCTGCGCTCCTCATCCTGCTGCTCGGCGCCTGCGCCGAGCCCCAAGCCGACGACGCCCCAGCGGCGGTGCTCGGCCACGTCCATGGCCTCGGCCTCAATCCCGGCGACGACCGCCTTCACGTCGCTACGCACAACGGACTGTTCGTCCTCGAAGGTCGTGAGCTCCGCCGTGTCGGCGAGAACACCCATGACCTGATGGGCTTCGGCGTGGTCGGGGAGGACCGCTTCGTCGCCAGCGGGCACCCCGTAGGCGGATCGCTACCCGAACCGATGGGCCTGGTCCAGAGCACCGATGCCGGTGCGACGTGGGAACAGGTCAGCCTGGGCGGAGAGGCTGACCTGCACAGCCTTGACGTCGACGGTGACACCATCGCCGCCCACGACTCCGTCGGCGGCAGGATCCTGATCTCCGCCGACGGCGGGCAGACCTTCGACACGCTGGCGGAGATGGATGCCCTCGACGTGCTGCTCCTCGACAGCGAGACGATCCTGGTTGCCGGCGTCGACGGGGTTCTCACGCGCCTGGACGCGGATGGCAGCCAAAGCCTCTCCGAGGCGCCGGGACTGGTGAACGTCGACCGAGCCGCGCTCGGCTACGTCGGTGTCGGACCCGACGGACAGGTGTGGACCTCGACCGATGGTGACGCTCGAACCTGGACGACGCGTGGCCGCCTCGACGGCATGCCAGCAGCGCTGGAGACTGGCGAGGACCGCTGGTACGCGGCGACCTCCACCGGCATCCACGCCAGCGACGACCAGGGGGTGTCGTGGGAGAGGATCTCGTGAGTCGCCGAGGGCGTCATCGTGACCCTGCCCGCGGCCGAGGTGCGCGGTGGGCTGCAACGGCCCTCCTGACCTTCGCCTGTGCCCTCGCCCTGGCATCGGTGTGGCCGGCCGATGACGCACCCAGGCCCGACGCCACGGCCGTGAGCACAGACCCGCCAGAGGCCAGCGGCGCCGACGACCGACGCCCTCGTGTTGCGACCTCCGCCCGCCCGCAGGCCGCGGAGCCCACCGCAGTTCCCACGGCTGGGACGGGGACCTTCGCCTCGGCTTCGGGGGAGACGGAGCGCGTGGGGCAGGGCGGTCGTCTGGTGGACTATCGCGTCGAGGTCGAGGGAGGGCTCGGCATCGACGAGAACGTCTTCGCCAGCGCTGTCGACGCGACGCTCTCGGAGCCACGAGGGTGGACCGCGGGAGGGGCCTTCTCGTTCCGGCGCACCGGCGATGCGCCATTGCGGGTGGTCTTGGCGAGTCCGGCGACCACGGATCTCCTCTGCGCGCCTCTGCAGACCCGGGGGGAGGTGTCGTGCCGCAACGGCAACGACGTCGTCATCAACGCCCTTCGATGGACCAGTGGTGTTCCCCACTACGACGACCTCGCCGAGTACCGCGACTACGTCATCAACCACGAGGTCGGACACGCCTTGGGATTCGGACACGAGTCCTGTCCGGCACCCGGTCGTCCCGCGCCCGTCATGCTGCAGCAGACGCTCGGTCTCCAGGGGTGCGAGCCGAACCCCTGGCCTTGATCTCCGCCTGCGCCGCGTGCACGGTCCACGCTCTCGTGCGCCGGACAGTCGTCGTGTGGAACCAGGGGGCGGCGCCTAGCCTTGTCGTGGCCCACTCTTATCCCCTGCGATGGACACGAGCCGAGGCTCGACGGACAGGACCCCCGATCGTGACCGGGCGTGGTGGCGTGCCCCGACTGCCGCGCCTACCGACCCTGCCCCCTCGACGCCTGGTACGACCACCTCGCGGTCGCCGCCCGCGGGAAGGCCACCGCCGGCAGCCGGAGGACGTTCCTGCGCATCATCGGCGAGGACATCGGCCGTGGCGTGTTCACCACCTGGGCCCGCGAGGGTCGGATGCGGCTCGCGGAAGCCACCGCATGGCGCGTGTACGAGGAGTACCGCGACGCCGGCCAGGACACGTCCGCTCAGAACCTCGCCCGGTACGTCCACGTCGCCGACGGCCGCCAGCCCCGGCTCGTGGCCGCCTACGCCACCATCCTGGCCCGCACCGGCGGCGAGGAAACACTCGAACGAGCCATCAAGGTCTGCGACGAGGCACTGGGCCGGTGGGCGCAGAACACCGCGGACGGGTGGCCCGAGCTGCGCGCCAAGCGCGGCCAGCTCGCCGGCCGCCTCACCCGGCTGCGCGGACGACTGTCCAGCGAGCTCGACGAGGACGGAAACCCCATCCCGGTGCGCCGCCACCACCCCGCGGACCCGCGACGGGTCCGCGGCCGCCGGTTCGGCCCCCCCGGGTAGGCCAGGGCCAGGTCAGGCCAAGTCAGGGCCGGTCGCGCACCAGGACGGCCTTCTGCTCCGCGGTGTGTGCGCTGCGGTGGCCACGCGGGAAGACCCAGCGGAAGACGCTGAGGCCAGGTCGTCGGCACCAGCAGTCATCGTCGCAGCCGCAGGCGGTCGCCCCGAGCTGCTCGGCCACCCGGCTCCCGACGGCGGCCAGCAGGTAGGCGCCGCCGAGAACGAGCAGCAGCCGCTTCACGCCAGCACCTCCACCAGCTGGGCCGTGGTCGGGGAGCCCCTGAGCCCGTCCGGGGTCGCGTAGACCCGGCACGCCAGCCCCACCTGCTCGCCACCGGACGCGAACGGGTCCACGCCGGCGACACGGATGGTCGGCGAGCCGATGAACCCGAGCTCCTCCGCCTCCTCCGGGCTACCGACGCGCACCTTGGCCACGTGGACGTCATCGCGGCCCACTGACCGCAGCGCCTCGTGGAGCCGTTCCTCAGCGACGGTCCAGTTTGGGCAGCCATCGAAGTAGAGCAGTTCAACACGCACGGGTCGGTTCCTCCTGAACGGGTCGCGTCTGCTTCCACTGTGCCACCCGAGGCAACGCACGCACCGAGGGCCCGCAGCTTCGAGCCCCGGTTGTTCGACACGCCGGCATCCCCAGATGCTTGGTCCCACCAGCAACACCCGCCACGCTGAGTCGACAACGCCGCGCCCTGACCAAGGTCAAGAGCGCGGCGGGTGATCGCAGTTGGATGGACCGCGCGAAGAGTTGGGTGAACCGCGCGAAGCTCGCGGGGACTTTTACCCATCCACCACACCTTGCTGCCGAACTCAGGCCGGCGTCAGCACCATCGCTGATGGAGTTCGAGTCTCCACCGACGTCCTCCGACCTCGACGCTGGGCCGAGCACCTGGACGTGCACGACGCGATCCGCCAGCTCCTCACCGTCGCCGGTTGGCAGGCGTACGGCTTCGAACACGTCGAGGTCCAAAGTCGACGCGACCCGGAACGGGCCCTCGACGACCACCCCGTGTGGGATCGATGGGCACCTGTGTACACGCACGACCTACAAGCACCCGGAGACGTCGCGAGGAGTCGCTACTTGTTCGAGTTCGACGACATCGGCGAGACCGGCGTCCGTC
>NZ_LMMY01000001.1:9550-15027 GCF_001422865.1 Aeromicrobium sp. Leaf272 | reverse complement strand
CCGCTGCCATGGAGGACATCGGCTACAACATCGCCGTCGAGCGAGATGTGCGACCTGGGCAACAGATCCGCGAACACCTGCGCCGCATCGTTGACGAGATCGAGGTGGACCTCGGCTTCGACCTCAACACCTGGCGCCTCGACGTCGCCGACAAGTACCGGATGGTCAAGCACCCCGAGCACCCGGACGTGGACTCGTTGGACCTGCTGAACCTCCTCCGCGAGACCCGTCTCCTGTTCCGCGTCTGGGTCGCTCTGCGCCTGGGCACTCCGAAGAAGGTCATCGAGCGCAACCTCCGGCTCGTGCCGATGCATCGGCCCTACGTCCGGTTGTGACCTGCGACCGTCGTCCGCACCGGAGCACGGTTCACCGGCCGGCGCCGGGACGCTGGAGTCGACATCGGACCCAGGATCCGCTCGGACCGTCAGTCCGAAGCGTCTGGTGCAGGTTCCCGCCGCACGAGTTGCCCGGTCTCGTCGAGCTCTGTCCACGCCCGACCCTGTGCTTCGAACTCGGCCTCGAGGTCGAGGCCGCTCCGACGCACGACCATGCGTCGCGTCCACTCACGGCGCACCCATCCCTGCGCATCGGGGTCGATGTCGTCGTAGGACAGGTGGCCAGCGAGGACCCGTCGGACGGTCCGGGTCTGGCTTGGTCGACCGTCGGACCACTCGTGAGCCACCCTCCGCGCCAGAGCCAACAGCGCCTCGCTGTGAGGGTCTGACTTCGCCAGCTCGAGCGCGGTGCATCCGATCTCCGGCGACTCGATCCGGAGCCACACTGCAACCGCCCACTGGTCCGCCTCTCCGAGCTCGTCGAGCACGGGCAGCAGCCCTGGCAGGACCGTGACCTTCTCGGCCTGTCGGCGGAACTGCCAGACGGGGAAGATCAGGTCGTCAGAACCGGACAGTGGCAGGCCCAGAACCGTCCTGTCATCGGCGGCGAAGCGGAGCTCGGCGGGGTTCTGCAAGCCGAGCGCCTCGGCGGTCCGTGGTTCTGACCAAACGGGACGGACGTGGTCGAGAAGAGCGTTCCCGTCGCCCTCATCCGGTCCTGGGCTAGGGCTGCCTGCGCCCTGCGCGCCCGACTCCGTGCCGCCCCGCCCGGCGGCGGTCATCCGCCCGCTCCCAGTCGGGACCGGCGCGCTGGCCGAGCCGCTGGTGCGGTGCGCGCCTGGCGGGATCTCTGTTCGGTCAGGGCGTTGTTGAGCAGCGCGAAGCAGTAGATGTCCAAGAGCCCCCTTCGCCAGCCGAGGCTCATCTGGCGGTCGACGATGAGGGTCCTTTTGAGGTTGGAATGGAAGCTCTCGGCGTCGTTGCGCAGCCCGTACAGCCGCGCGAAGTCCGGGTCTGCCTCGTGGATGATGCGCAGGTTGTGCGGACGAGTGGTGTCCGAGGAGCGGGTGGCGTGCGGCGACTGCCAGGTGACGAACGAGCCGCGCGGACACGGGACTTTGTAGGCGACGTTGAAGTAGTACTGACCGCCGGCGCGTCGCGACCGCTTGACGGGTCCTCGTTCGAGGGCGGCGGTGACGACGGGGTCGCCGGTCTCGTCGAAGCCGAGTTCTACGACGGCGCCGTCGACCGCTGCGAGCTGGTGGTGGCAGGCGCCGGCCCGGGTGTCGTGGCTGACGACGCCGAGCGGGTAGGACCGCGTACGTTTGCCGCCGACGTTGACGAGCGTGGTCGGTCCTTGCGTGATGGCGTTGGGCGTCTTGGCAAGGACCAGCCACCCGTAGCGGCGCATCATCTGTTCGATGTGGACGCCGTGCATGGCGCCGTCGTAGACGGCGGCCTTGATGCCGTTGCCGAGGTGGCGGTGGACGTCGCCGGCGAGCCTCACCGAGGTGGCGGCCTCCTGTCCTGGGGCCGCGATGTGGTCGGCGGCGAGGACAACCCGCTGGTAGGGCGCGGGGCCGCGCGCGTGCCAGGCGACGTAGCCGTGGGTAAGAACCGGCCCTAGTCGGCCGTGGTGGGGTTGGAGGTCGGGATCGAAACGGCGTGCGGGCTCGGGGCGAAGTTCGCCGGTGCGGGGGTCGGGGTAGAGCACGCGCGAGGTGCCGTCGTCGTCGGTGACGGTGTGGCTGACTGGGGGTGCGTACAGGGGTCGCACCAGAGTGCCGTCGCCGTAGATGCACTGCGTGGTGTCGGGGTGAGTGAAGGAGCCCGGCGCTCCAGGGCGGAACAGACCGATCTCTCTGGCCAGGCCCGCTGCCACTGCCGGGAACTCGCGCCCGAGCTGACCGAGACCTTCGTCGGTCGCGAAGTGCTTGTCACGTGCCCACCGCCAGTGATCCCAACGAGGCGGCGCGATTGCCGGCGGCGGCATGTCGAGGCCGGAGCCAGCTGCTGTCTCGGCGAGGAGGTGACGCGCGAAGTCCCAGATGGCGGGCTCTGCGAGGTCGCGCTCGACCCGGACGGCTGAGCGCGCCAACCGTGCCATCACCCCGAAGGCGAGGACGACGTAGGGCGGGTGCACGGGCGGTCGACCGACCTCGCTCGTCCAGGCCAGCCGCGCACCCAGCTGAACGAGGCTGCGGGAGCCGCAGATGGCACGCACCCTCGCGATGGTGTTGATGTCACTGCCCCGCGGACTCACGTCGGTCGCCAGTTCAGTCCGATGTCCTCCGCGGCTCCGTCGAGGCTGCGGCTGCCCATGCGTCGCGCGACGTCCTGGATGGGCATGCCGTCGTCGAACAGGCGTCGGCCTGCCCAGTTGCGCAGGGAGGCGGGTCGGACATCAGCCTCGTCGGCCAGACCGGCGAACTTCAGGACGGCACCGATGGCGTTCACCATGGAGGCTTGCGCCTTCGGGGTCCCTCCTTGCGCCGAGCCTCGGTAGGCGAGCGGGGTAGATGGCGGCGCTCCTGTCTGGAGGTGCTGCTCCAGCTGTCGCCGGATGATCGTGACACCCCAGTCAGTCAGCTCGCCCTGTCGCGCGTCGTGGCGCCGCGTGCCGGACAGGTGGACCCATCGAGGGTCTTGCGGGTCGTCGACGTCGCGGATGCGAACTGCGGAGATCTCACTCGAGATTGCTGTCGTCTCTCCGAGCGCCCAGACGGTGGCCCTCTGCAACGAGGATCCGCCGGCCTCGCCGAGACGAGCGGCGCTGCGGCACAGCTCGACCTCAAGGTCGGTCAAGGGCCGGGCCGCCGTGGCGCTGCGCGGTGGCAGCGTGAGGTCCAGCGTCGGGTCTGACACGTCGTGCCCGAGCTGGCGTAGCGCGCGGAATCCCATCCGGACAGCGGTCCGACGGGCGTGCATGGTGTGGACCTCCGGCGGTCTGCCGGCAGCGGTGAAGGCGTAGACGAACTCTCTGCACTCCTCGACCGTGAACGACGCCGGGTCGCTCCGGCCGAGACGGACCTGGCGTGTGATGAACCGACGCCAGCTCTCCCCGCAGCGAGCCACGGTCTGCTCCCCGAAGTCGCCCGAGGATCGCCACGCCTCTGTGACCGAAGTGCACAACGACTCAGCCATGGTGTCGAGGGTGTGGTCGGTCCGGCAAGAACACATGGAGCCTCCTGTGGGTCAGGACCGTAGACCCGCTGCACCGTTCAGATCAACGATTCCAACCACGTGGGAACGCCCGGGAGATGACCGGAGAACGCGCGTCGAGGTCGAACGAGTTGTGCACCAATTGCGTTCCGCGGGACGAGCAGGACGGACAGGCATGCGAGCCGACCGGCTGGCACGAGACCCAAAGGAACCTGTCATGACCACTCAGTCCACCAACCCCATCACCGGCACCAGCAAGCAGTCCGAGCTCAACGAGCTCCAGGACCTGCTCGAGTGGCCCGGTCTCTACCGACTCGCCGACGCCGTCGACGAGTACCGCGACAAGCTGCGCAAGAGCGGCGCCGGCGTCCGCCAGAAGTACCCCACCTCGATCCTGCTGTTCACGGCCTGGGCCGCTCGCATCACGGGCAGCCTGGCAAGCGCGATCGCCACCCTCGACGACGACATCGTGTGGCGCCGCCTGGAGGACACCTGGTCTGACCTGACCAACGCAGAGACAAAGGGGCTCCGGTTCCCCCCGAAGTGCCCCGACCGGGAGCAGGTCCGGCACTTCACGAGGTCCATCATCGCGAACCCCAACTACGGCCGCCCCGGCTTCGAGACCGTCCAGCGCTGGGAGGAGTTTCTCCAGCCGAAGCTCCAGGAGATCGCGATCGCGCAGGCTAAGACGCAGGGCCACCTGCTCGACGACAGCGAGGTCGACTGGACACATCCCCGGCCTGAGAACACGGTCATCGGGGACGGCACCGTCGTCACCCGCTGGAGCGACGTCGAGCAGTGGACCGAACCCGCAACGGGAGAGATCATCACGCGAGGTAGCCGCGCCATCTCGCGTCCTCGGATCTCCGACGGAACCGCCCTCACCCATGACAAGAAGAGCCACCGGCACGGCTACAACATGGTCTCCCTGCACACCGCCACCGAGCACGGCTGGATCGTGCTCGGCACCGGGTGCGCCGACGGCGCCGAGCAGTGGGCCGCGCTCGACCTCATCGGCTCCGTCGCGAAGCGCGCCGGCACCGGCGTGCACACGCTCCTGTACGACCGCGTCTTCACCGGGCGCCTCCTCGACCACATGCTCGGACGACACGGGATCCGCGTGATCAACAAGTCCGTCGCCACCAACCGCGGCGATTCCAGCGCCGGGCCAGGGCTCGACGAGATCCTGACCGTCTCGAGCGAAACCGACACGGAGCTTCGACGTGCCGCCGACGTCTTCGTCGCGAACCTCGAGAGCGAGGACCGCACTCAGGTCCGCATCGCCGACCTGACCACAGACCAGCGAACTGCCCTCGGCAACGCCGAGAAGGCCTACGGACGGCACACCCGTCAGAGCGAGCTCAAGGAGCTCTACGACAAGCGCCAGGCACTCCCACTCGGCGTCAGCCTCTACCGCAGCACCTCGGCCAAGCACGTGACCGGTTCGCGCGCAGCCGGACATCGGCCTCACTTCGAGATCATCCGGTCCGCGCCGCGCTTCGTCGGCTCGGTGACACACGCCGACGGATGCAACCACCTCCTCTACACGGACGACGGCGCACTTCACTCGGTCGAGGCCGATGGCCAGCACCTGGTCAAGGTCGCAACCGCGACCTGTCTGTCGTCGCGGCGGAAGAAGCTCGGTTCTGACCGCGAAGGCACGATCTACGCCTCGGAGGACACCTGGGTCCTGCCGTGCCCGAACGGCGACCTCACCTACTCCACCGAGTGGAGTCCGGAACCGACCCACCCCTCCCAGAAGCACGAACGGCCCCGCGACTCGATCGCGGCGGTGCTCTCCGACCTGCGACCCATCAGCCGCTCCCAGGCCAACGAGTTCGCCGACGTCGCCAACGCTCGCAACAACGCCGAGAGCTACAACGCCTGGTTCAAGCGCCGACTCCCGAAGTACGGTCGCGCCGCCACGCTGAGCAAGGACTCACAGGAGTTCGACTACATCGGCGCCGCCTGCGTCCGAAA
>NZ_LMMY01000001.1:9258-9524 GCF_001422865.1 Aeromicrobium sp. Leaf272 | reverse complement strand
GCGATTGCTTAATCCATCGCGCGCCTCACCGTCCCGTACGGCATCAACACCGGTGCCGACAACCGGACGGAAGAGAACCATGAAGAAGACCCCCGCCAAGGCTGACCTGAACGCCTACGACTTCGAGAGCTCGATCACCGACCTGCTCGACCTCGACCAGAAGCTCGGCATCATCCCGGAACACTCCCGCGACACCATGCTCGAGACCCTCGATGAGCTCAGGCGCCGCGCCGACGAGATCGGCTGGATCACGAACCGTCAGATCG
>NZ_LMMY01000001.1:9092-9244 GCF_001422865.1 Aeromicrobium sp. Leaf272 | reverse complement strand
CCTCGCCCGCGAGTACGCTGATGTCGCTCACCGCGCCCGCAACCTGCTGCTGGCGAGCGTGCTGGTCGGCTCACGCGGCGACTTCACCAAGGCGATCGCTGAGTCGGTGTGCGCAGAGGTGCCGGCCCTCAAGCCTCGAAGCGCTGGCCTCA
>NZ_LMMY01000001.1:7516-9048 GCF_001422865.1 Aeromicrobium sp. Leaf272 | reverse complement strand
CGGCGGTAAGCACGGACGCCGAGCCTCCGCCGTCTACTGCCAGTGCGACGCCGGCATGGTCCCCGGGGAGACCACCTTGATGCGTCGTTCCGACGCAGTGCTCGGTGACGAGCCGATGCTCTGGGCCCCCGGCTTGGAGGTGGGGTGGCAGAGCGCGTCCTGCGCTTGGACAGCTTCCAGACCCATGTCCTTCGCCGGTTCGTCGCCGACCTCGCTGACGGCGGGCCGGCCAGCCCCTTCACCTACAACGCGCGGAAGCCAGTGACCTACGCGGCGCAGGCGGCCAGCGCGAGCGGCATCCTCGACCGCCAGCGAGCAGTCCTGGGCCTCAAGCAGCCGGACACCACCGCCTCCTCCGTGAGCACCTGGAGGGCCACCTACACCGAGATGCACTTCGGAATGACGGAAGCGCTCCAGGTCTCCGGCCGCTCCTCCGTGGCGAACCACCACGGGATCACGCGTCAGCGCATCAACCCCATCCGCCAGCGCGAGCGGAACGCGAAGAGGAAGCCGCGGAACCTCGACTTCTGAATCTCGACCAACCAAGCCGCCGCACCCTTGCGGGCGCCGACACGTCGTCGCCCTCGGGGTGCGGCGGCTTCGTCATTGGCGGCGCGGATCAGTTCCGCAGAACTGGCGCCCATCTGCGGGACGATGACGCCATGACCGACCTGTCAGGCCGTCTTCGCTGGATGCCCGCGTCCGAGGAGGAGCTCTCGACCGCGATCTCTGATGGTCGTCTTGAAGAGACTCATTACCTCGACCTCAAGCGCGAAGTCGAAGCCGGCCGTGCCGCGAACAAGGAACTGGCTCGCGACCTCGCTCAGTTCGCCGTCGACTCCGGCACCCTCGTCATCGGTGTGGAAGAGGTCCCCGATGGACCGCCGGTCCTGGCGCCGGTCGTCCTTGAGGGGCTGCCCGAGCGGATCGAACAGGTCGCCGGCTCGACCGTGGACGCGCCGCTCTTCGTGACGACCACCGTCATCCAGTCGTCCTGCGATCCCACGCGAGGCTACCTGCTCGTGCACGTCCCAGCATCCGCGTCGGCACCGCACATGGTCGACGGCGTCTACTTCGGTCGCGGCGACAAGAAGCGAGTCCGTCTCTCCGATGCCGAGGTGCGACGCTTGCACGCCCAACTCGCCGCCGGTGAGGACGAGGTGCGTGACGCGATCAGAGCGTACGTGCGTCGCGACCCGGTCCCCGCCGACATCCGTCGCAACGCCCACCTCTACGTCCTTGCGATGCCGGTCACCCCCCGCCGAGAGATGCTGCTTGACGTCACGGACGGACCCGACGCTTACGCGCGCTTGAGCGGCCTCGTCCGCGCCGGCGCGACTGCCGCGCAGCTTCCGGGCGAGTTCCCGCCATCAGTCAGCGGTGCTGCCGAGTTCCAACGTCGCCAAGACGGCGCGGCGATGACCACCAACCTCCGGTCCGATCGCACGGTCGTCCCGGAACGTCGCCACTACGAGCAGTTCCTCGAGGTCGAGATGTCAGACGAAGGAACCGTGCGCATCGCCATGGGTCGT
>NZ_LMMY01000001.1:6117-7493 GCF_001422865.1 Aeromicrobium sp. Leaf272 | reverse complement strand
CCCGGCAGACCGTCGACATCGCCGGCAAGGTCTCCGAGCACGCTTCCTACGGCGGACTGTGGCGGTTCGCCGTTCTCGCCGAGGGGATCGCTGGACTCCCCGCTTACCTTCACGGTCGCGGCTGGGGGATGGGCGAGGTCGTCGTAGGTGCTGACTCTCACGAGTACCTTCGGACGACCCAGGCTTCGACGGCTGAGGTTCTTTCGGCTCCCTGGGAAGTCACCGGCCGGCTCGTGGATCGTTTCGTCCGCAGCCTGCGGATCGCGGAGATGCCAGAGGTGAAGGCGGCCGTCAGCCCACCGGCGTCGACCGGCTGACTCACCGGCCGAGCTCCGCCGTGCACGGTTGCGGATCGAGGCTCGACCGAGCACGGTCCGACCTTGTCAGGTCGGACCGTGAATCACACGCGCGTTCTCCCGAGGGTTCTCCCGTGGAGTGACAGCAGCGACAGGGTCACTGACTACGATGGTCCGCAGGAACATGGGCATTTCTCCGGAAGGTTCTCCGGATTAAAGTCCCCATGTCCCGGGCCTCTAGCTCAACTGGCAGAGCAGCGGACTTTTAATCCGCGGGTTGTGGGTTCGAGTCCCACGGGGCCTACGACTCCGCCGTCGCCCGCCGGACTCAGGACCTGGTTCTGACCGGTCAGCCGAGCCCGGCCGTCGCGTCGATCGAGGGCAGGGGCTCCGCGCAGAGGCGCTCGGCCTCGGCTCGCTCGAGCCCGAGGGCCACGAGGACGTCGGACGTGACGCCGTCGACCGTCTCGGCCTCGTCGAGCCCTGGGCGCTCGTGCAGGAGGTGACCCAGCTCGATCATGGCGCCGGTGACCACCACCATCGCGCGGTCCAGGTCCATGTCGAGGAAGCGCCCCGCCTCCTGCGCCGCGCGGATATCGCGGCGGGCGCGCGGCCCCATCCCGTCCGGCGACTGGGAGAGCGCATGGCCCTGAGTCAGCAGCACGCGACTGATCTGGGGCTCGAGCCGGTGCAGGCGTCCCGTGAGCCGGAAGCTGCGCGCGAAGAGGGCCGCCGGATCGGTCGTGCCGTCGTCGACGGCGTCCAGGGACTCCGCCCACTGCGACAGTGCGGACTCGATCGCGGCGGCGAACAGCTCGTCCTTCGAGGCGAAGTGGTTGTAGAAGGTCCCGATGCCCACGTCGGCGCGCTCGGTGACCTCCTGGATCGGGACGCCCAGCCGGCCCTCCACCAGCAACCCCTGCGCTGCCTCGATGAGGGCGGCGCGCGTGCGGGCACGGCGCTTGTCGAAGCGTGACGTGCTCACAGGGGCGGCCATGGCGACGATCCTAGCCCGCGAGAACGCTTGACCACGGACCGTCGCATCCCTACTCTGAAGAAATCTTCAGTTTCGGAGGAATC
>NZ_LMMY01000001.1:1462-6095 GCF_001422865.1 Aeromicrobium sp. Leaf272 | reverse complement strand
GAGCACCGCCACCGGTCGGCGCAGCCCGTCATCAAGGTGCACGACATCGCATGGCTGGAGTTCGAGAAGCCGGACCTCGCGGCGGCCGAGGTGTTCGCCCGGGCCTTCGGGTTCTCCGTGACGCACCGCTCGGCCCACGAGCTGAACCTGCGAGGCGCGCTGCCCGGCAGCCCGTGCGTCATCATCCGCAAGGGGGAAGGCTCACGGTTCGTGGGCCCCGCCTTCCGCGCCGCGGCCACGACGGACCTGCTCCGCCTTGCCGAGGCCACCGGCACCAAGGCCCGCCGCCTGCCGGAGCACCTGGGCGGTCTCAGCGTCGACGTCCGTGAGCCGGCCGGCGCTCTGGTGCGCGTCGTGGCCGACACCATCGAGCACCCTGCCCTCGAGACCCAGCCGGTCCACACGTTCAACTTCGGCGGGACGCAGGACCGCGCGAACCAGACCCAGCGCCCACCACGTGCGCCTGCCGTCGTGGAGCGCCTCGGGCACGTCGTGCTGCAGACCACGCAGTACCTGGCGTCGCTGGACTGGTACCTCGACCACCTGGGCCTGATCGTCTCGGACTTCCTGTACTTCCCGGGCCAGCGCCACCGCGGGCCGACGATGAGCTTCATCCGCTGCGACCGCGGCGACACCCCGGCCGACCACCACACGCTGGCGATGACGCTCGGACCCCGCAACCGCTACGTGCACTCGGCGTACCAGGTCGCCGACCTCGACGCGCTCGCCGCCGGCGGCGAGCACCTGAAGGACCTCGGGTACCACCACTCCTGGGGCATCGGCCGTCACATCCAGGGCAGCCAGATCTTCGACTACTGGCGCGACCCCGACGGCTTCCTCGTCGAGCACTTCAGCGACGGCGACATGTTCGACGCCTCGCTCGAGCCCGGGTGGGCCGAGATGACCGCAAGCGGACTCGCCCAGTGGGGCCCGCCCGCCACTGCCGACTTCCTCGGCATCGCGCCCGGCCGGGAGTCGTTGCTCGAGGCGCTCTCGATGACCACCGCCCTGCGCGACGACAACGAGTTCGACCTGACCCGCCTGCTCGGCCTGATGAAAGTTGCCCGCTCATGACCCTTCCCGTCCTGCGCACCGCCGACGCCTGGTGGCTGCAGCGTCCCGACGGCGCCGTCCGCATCGCGACCGACGCCACCACGACCGCCGAGCTGCTCGCCGACCGCGACGCCGTGGTCGCGGCCCGCGACGCCGTGGTCGCGGCCCGCGACGCCGGCGATCCAGTCCCGGTCGACGACCTGGCGCTCGTCTCGCCCGTCACGGCCCCGTGCCGCGTCGTGGCCCAGATGGCGAACTACGCGAGCCACGCCAAGGACGCAGGCATGGACCCGGACGCGGTCCCGCTGGCGTTCTTCCGCAAGGCCTCCGGGTCGATCAGCGGCCCGACCGACGACATCGTGCGTCCGGCCCACGTCGCCCTGCTCGACTACGAGGTGGAGATCGGCCTCGTCCTCGGGCGCGAGGTCCCGGTCGGCACCGAGGTCGCGGAGTCCGACCTCCCGGGCATGGTCGCGGCACTCGTCGTCACCAACGACGTGTCGGCGCGCGACCAGCAGCTGCCCAAGACCCAGTTCTACGAGTCCAAGTCCTATCCCACGTTCACACCGACGGGGCCCGTCCTGCTGATCCTCGAGGACGGTGAGCTGGCCCGGTTCCCGGAGCTGCGGCTGCGCCTCTGGGTCAACGGGGAGCTCCGCCAGGACCAGCCGGCCTCCGACATGATCTACGGTCCGCTCGCTGCGTTCCGGGCGCTTGCGCGGTTCCAGCAGCTCGCCCCCGGCGACCTGCTGCTCACCGGCACCCCGGTGGGCACGGCCCTAAGCGCGCCGCCCAAGCCGATCGAGGTCATCGGCTCCCTGCTGCCGCCGGCGACCAAGTGGCGCATCTTCTTCGCCAAGCAGGCCAAGAACCCGCGATACCTGCAGGACGGCGACCTCGTGGAGGTCTCGATCGCGACCGACGACGGCGCGATCGACCTCGGGTCCCAGCGGACCCGGGTGCGATGGACGGCGTGAGCGCCGTGACCGCCGTGACGAAGGCTCCGATCCCGGTCATCATCGTCGGGGCGGGACCCACGGGCGCGTGCGCCGCGCTCGAGCTCGCCCGGCACGGCACCCCGAGCGTCGTGATCGACCGCTGGGAAGGGGTGTACCCGCAACCGCGAGCCGTCCACCTCGACGACGAGGTGCTGCGCATCCTCGACCGGCTCGGCGTCGCCGAGCGCTTCGCCGCGATCTCACGCCCGGGCGGAGGGCTGCGCCTGGTCGACGCTGCACTGCGGGTGCTGGGCGAGTTCCCCCGCGAAGGGGTCTCGCCGACCTCGGGCTTCACCCGCGCCAGCATGTTCGACCAGCCCGACCTCGAGGGCCTGCTGCGCGCCCGGTTGGCCGAGACGCCCGAGGTCACGCTCCTCGGGGGGCACGAGGTGACCACCGTCGAGCAGCCCTCCCCCGGCCGGGTCCGCGTGCGTGCGCGCGCGATCAACACCGGGGAGGAGCAGCTCCTCGACGCCGAGGTCCTGCTGGGCTGCGACGGCGCCAACAGCCTCGTGCGCCGGTCGATCGGCTCGACCATGACCGACCTCGGGTTCGAGCAGCGGTGGCTCGTCGTCGACATCCGGACCGGCGAGGACCTGCGGCAGTGGGAGGGCGTGCACCAGGTGTGCGACAGCACCCGGGCGGCCACGTACATGCGCATCGGGCCGGAGCGGTACCGCTGGGAGTTCCAGCTGCTCGACCACGAGACCGCGGCGGACTTCGCCTCGCTCGCGTCGATCGCCCCGCTCGTCGCACCCTGGACCGCCGGCACCGACCTGGCGGCCCTCGAGGTCATCCGGTCCGCCGAGTACACGTTCCGTGCCGCTGTCGCCGACCGGTGGCGGTCAGGGCGCATCTTCCTGCTCGGCGACGCCGCCCACCTGACGCCGCCGTTCATCGGCCAAGGCATGGGTGCGGGCATCCGGGACGCGAGCAACCTCGGGTGGAAGGTGGCCGGATTCCTCGACGGTTCCCTGCCGGCCGACGTGCTCGACACCTACGAGCCCGAACGGTCACGCCACGCGAGGTCGATGATCGACACGGCACGCCTGCTGGGCACGATCATGACGCGCGGCGGCCGCGCGGGCGACGCGGTGCGCGGCGCCGCGCTGCCGGCGCTGAACCGGGCACCGGTCGTGCGTCGACGCTTCATCGACAGCGCCACGCCGCCCCTGGCACGGTCCTCGTTCGTCTCGGCGCGCAGCGGGGACCGCCTGGCCGGGCAGCTCTGCCCGAACACCGCGCAGGGCCGCCGCGTGGTCGACGACCTCATCGGTCCCGGTTGGGCACTCGTGACCTCCGAAGCGCCCTCCCCGACCGACCGGCGCGAGCTCGAGGCCCGAGACTGCACCGTCGTCGGGACGACCGATCGTCCCGAGCTCTCCTCGTGGCTGCACGAGGGACGCGCGACGGCGGCGCTGGTGCGCCCCGACCGCACCACCATGGCGTCCGGCCACGACGTCTCGGCGCTCGTCGCCCTGGCCGCGTCGCTCATCACTCCCGCGAGGACCGAGGTGTCCGCATGACCACGACCGTCCCGACCTACCGGCCGGACGTCTACGCACCCGACGCGATCCTCGATCCGTACCCCCACTACGAGCGCATGCGGGCCCTGGGTCCCGTCGTGCGGCTCGCCAAGCAGGGCGTGCTCGCGGTGACGCGCCACGACGACTGCAAGCAGGTGCTGCTGGACGACGCGACGTTCGTCTCCGGCCGCGGCGTGGCCCTCAACCCCGTGGCCAACCGGCTCGGCCGCGGCACGACGCTCAACAGCGACGGCGAGGAGCACGACCGCCGCCGCAGGCTCCTGGCCTCCCGTCTGACCCCGAAGGCCCTGCGATCGATGCGCGACGAGGTCGAGCAGCGAGCGGACGCCGTCGTGGCGGCTGCCGTGCAGAGGAAGCACGTCGACGGCGTCGTCGACATCGCCGAGGCGCTGCCCACGTCGTTCGTGCCGGACCTGATCGGCTGGCCCGAGGAGGGGCGCGAGAACCTGCTGCGATGGGCGGGGGCCACCTTCGACTCGCTCGGTCCCGTCAACGGGCAGACCGTCCGCACGGCATCGTCGACGATCGGGATGATGCGTTTCGCGCGCTCGGTCGTCCGCCGCGGAGCGGTGCTGCCGGGCTCGATGGGAGCCGACCTCCTCGAGAAGGTCGGGAGCGGTGAGGTGCAGCGCGGTGAGTGCCCCGCGCTCATGATCGACTACCTCGCGCCCTCGTTGGACACGACGATCAGTGCGATCGCGAGCGCCCTGATGCTGCTGGCCGAGCACCCCGACCAGTGGGCAGCGCTCAAGGCGGACCCCTCCCTGATCCCGAACACGGTCAACGAGGTCGTCCGTCTGGAGTCGCCGCTGCGGGCCTTCTCGCGACACGTCGAGCGCGGCGCCGAGATCGGTGGAGTCACCGTGGAGGCCGGGTCGCGGGTGGCCGTGTTCTACGCCTCGGCCAACCGCGACGAGCGCTTCTGGGACGCGCCCGACCGCTTCGACATCACCAGGAACGCCACCCCGCAGCTGGGCTTCGGCCAGGGTGCGCACGGGTGCGCGGGCCAGGGCCTGGCTCGTCTCGAGACGCAGT
>NZ_LMMY01000001.1:0-1454 GCF_001422865.1 Aeromicrobium sp. Leaf272 | reverse complement strand
CCTCAACAACATCATCCACAAGCTCGATCACCTACCGCTGCGGCTGGTGGCCGACGGGAAGGGCCAGTGACCATGCGGATCATCGCCGACTACGACCGGTGCGAGAGCCACGGGCTCTGCGTCGACCAGGCACCTGACGTCTTCGACCTCGACGACGAGGGCGACCTCGTCCACCACTTCGACGGGACGGACCTGCCGAGCGAGCAGGAGGCCGCCGGACGACGCGCGGTCGACTCCTGCCCCGTGGCAGCGCTGCGGCTGGCATGAGCCCCAGCGACGTGGTGGTCGTGGGCGGGTCCACCGCCGGTGCGACCGTGCTCAGGGAGCTCCGTTCCCGGGGGTACGAGGGGCGGTTGACGCTCGTCGACCCCGAGCCGGGCACGAACCGGCCACCGCTGTCGAAGGCCGTGCTCGCCGGTGCGGCCGCGGAGGACTCGGTGCTCATGGACCACTCCTCGCTCGACGTCGAGCTCGTGCAGGCCACGGCCACGAGCCTCGACCACGCCGGCCGCACGGTCTCGACCCACGACGGGAGCACCCACCGCTTCGACGCCCTGGTCGTCGCCACCGGCTCACGCGCCCGGCGCATCGCCGCTCCCGGGCAGACCGGTGAGCTCGTCCTCAGGACCGTCGACGACGCCCGCCGCGTCCGTGAGCGGTTCGCCGACGCCTCGACCGCCGTGGTCGTCGGCGCAGGATTCCTCGGCCTTGAGGTGGCCACGGCCGCCGCGACGGCGGGCCTGCGGGTGACGGTCGTCGACGTCGACCCTCCCCTGCAGCGCCTGCTCGGGGATCACCTGGCCACCGCCATCTGCGAGCGCGCCACGACGCTCGGCATCGACTTCCGCCGCTCGGGCGCCGCCCTCGTGGGCGACCCCGTGTACGCCGTCAGGCTGGACGACGGCGAGGAGCTGGCGGCCGATGTCGTCGTGAGCTGCGTCGGCGACGAGCCGGTGACGGACTGGTTGCACGGCTCGGGAGTGGAGATCGACCACGGGATCGTGATCGACGACCACGCCCGCACGAGCCTCGCCGACGTCTACGCCGCCGGCGACGTCGCAGCGGTCCGTACGCCGGAGGGGGTCGTGCGCCGTCCCTTCTGGGCGAACGCGGTGGCCCACGGTCGCGTCGCCGCCGCCACCGTCCTGGGACAGCCCGTCGACACCCCGATCGTGGACGACTACTTCTGGAGCGAGATCGCGGGCGTCTCCCTCAAGGTCGTCGGCTGCCTGCCCGTCGAGGGCGAGCCCGAGGTGCTCGAAGACGCCGGTTCCGGGCACGGACTGCTCGCGTGGGGCCGGTCGACCGTGGTGGCCTGCGGAATCCGGCGCTCGGCACCACGCCTGCGCGCCGTGCTCCGTGAGCGGGCATCGTCAGGCGCACCCACCGTCGACTGAGCGCCGGCGTGCACCCGACGTCGACGGCGCCAACGCGCGTCTACACGGGAAATGCAG